>CACGPU010000004.1 GCA_902575065.1 uncultured Alphaproteobacteria bacterium | reverse complement strand
CTCTTTGGTATTATTATTTTTAGAGTAATAAATAGATAAACTAGTTGGGACTTTGATTTTAATAAGATCACTCTCTTGAATTTTTTTATTAGCAATTTTCTTAATATATTTTTTTAAAAGGGATATATTATCAGAAAAAAAGTGTATTGTGCTGCTATTTGGAAAAACAATATTTATTTTTTTAAATTTTAAATTAGTAAAAATTGATGAGCAATATTTGTGTTGAGTCTCATTGATTTCAAATCTATAAAAAATTTTATAATCTGTTGTTTGGATTTTAATATCTGGATTATTATCTTTAACAGTGTAGCCATTATCATTAATTAAATAAGATATTTGTTCTCCTGTAATAGGTTCTCTTGTAAATAACTTAGATTTATTGATTATTCCATATGTGTCTAAAGGCACTGAATTAAATGTATTTGATTTCAATTTATCCTCAGGGAAAAAAATAGTTTGTTTGAAATTAGCTTTTTCAATACTTGAAGAAAGCTGTGGTTTGATACCAAACCGAGCGTCAATCACACTAGCCAAAATCTCATTATCAACTTCGATATTCATATTAAATAGTATTCAATTTATTCAACGGTAACTGATTTAGCGAGATTCCTTGGTTGATCAATATCAGTACCTTCATTAAGAGCAAAATAATATGAAATGAGTTGAAGAGGAATAGTATAAATGAAAGGTGTGTCAATAAAGTTTTCTTTGGGTAGGCTTACATCATGTGTGTTTAATGATTTTCTGTGAATTTTAACACTAGATAAAATTATAACCTTACCATTTCTAGCAGCGATTTCCTCAGCATTAGAAATAGATTTCTCATATAGTTCGTTATTTGGCGATAAGCAAATTGTTAATGATTTTTTATCGATCAATGCGATTGGGCCATGTTTCATCTCTCCTCCTGGAAAGCCTTCGCTATGCATATAAGATATCTCTTTTAATTTCAAGGATCCCTCTAATGCTATTGGGTATACAATATTCCTTCCAATAAAATAACAAGTATCAGATTGGCTTAATTTTTTTGCAATTTTTTTCGCCTCTGGTGTAAAATCATTTATTAATTTTTTCAGCTTTATTGGTAATAACTTTAGAATTGCTAAATTCTTATTATAATCTTTTTTCGATATGGAATTTGTCATTTTACCAATTTCAATAGAAAGATTGGCTAAGCTCAATATTTGACAAGTAAAAGCTTTAGTTGAGGCTACACCAACTTCTTTATCAGCATAAGTAGGTATGGTTACATCAGCCTCTCTTACCATACTACTCTGCAAAGAATTAGTGATGACTATAGAGGAATGTTTGTTTTTTTTGATATATTTTAGAGCCATCAAGGTATCCATGGTTTCACCAGATTGTGAAATAAAAATAAATAAAATTTTTTCGTCTTTATTTATTTTTTTATATCTAAGCTCGGAAGCTAATTCTGATGAAGTATCTATATTTGTATATTTATTAAAGTAATACTCACCAACTAAACAGGCATGGTATGCAGTACCACATCCAACAAATATTATTTTTTTGTTTAAAATTAAATTTTTAAATTTGCTTTCAAAATCATTAAAAAATTCTTTTACATAATTTTTTTGAGTAGTTTTTATAACTTCAGGCTGCTCATGAATCTCTTTCAACATATAATGTTGATATTTTCCTTTATCATATGGGTTTTGTTTAATTTCATTTTTTTCGAAGAGTATTTTAGCTTTATTTAAACTAGATATTTTAGACTGCTGAATTTTAATAATATCACCATCTTTAAGATGATAAATCTTATCACTATAATTAGATAAAATAGATGAATCTGAGCATATGTAAGAGGAGTTTCTATTATGTGATAAGGCGATTGGACTGCCATTTTTTAATAAGTAAAAACAATTATTTTTTTTTATAAATATAACAAAAGCGTAGTTTCCTTTAATTACACTTTTAAACACTCTAATAGCTTCATCTGAATTTTTATATTTATTGACTAAATAGGTGAGAAAGTAAAAACTGATTTCAGTATCTGATTGAATATTTTTAGGAATTTCTACAAATCGATTTTGAATTTTTCTATAGTTTTCAATAATACCATTACAAACTAAAGTGAGATCATCATTTGCAAATGGATGAGCATTATTTTTGCTAACAACTCCATGTGTTGCCCATCTTGTATGACCTATCACACCATAAAAATTTTTATCTGATACATTTTGAGCTTTATTTTTTAGTTCTGATATTTTGCCGACACTTTTAATGGTTTTTATTCGTTCTTTTGAAAACAAGGAAATGCCAGCAGAGTCATACCCTCTATATTCCAGCTTTTTTAAAATATCTATAGAGTTATTCTTTAAAGAAGATGAATTTAAGATACCAACTATACCGCACATTATTTTTTATTATTAATTTTATTTTTCTGTTTTGATCTGGCTATTGAAAAATGATTATTTGGTATTGATTTAGTAATTACAGATCCTGCAGCTATGTATACTTTATTGCCTATATTAACAGGTGCAATAATAGAAGAATTTGAGCCAATAAAGGTATTATTACCTATTTTGCATTTCAGCTTATTTTTTCCATCATAATTACAAGTAATAGTTCCAGCCCCAATATTGCTATTTGTTCCTATAAATGAGTCTCCGATATAACTTAAATGATTTACTTTTACTCCCTTTGATAATTTTGATTTTTTAATCTCAACAAAATTACCAATTTTTACGTCATCTGCGATAATAACCTCAGGTCTTATTCTTGCATAAGGGCCAATGGAGCAGTTATTACCTATTGTGGAATTTTCAATATAAGAAAAGGACTTAATAATAGAATTACTTTTGATGCTTACATTTTTTTTTATAACAACATGTGGCTCAATTACTACTCCCGGAGCGATACTAACATTGCTCTCTATATAAACCGTATCAGGATGAATAATTCTAACACCGCTATCTATTAATTTTTTCTTTATAAAATCTTGAGATAATGTTTCCAATTTATTAAGATCATTTAAGGTGTTAGCACCTGATATGACTGTGGCTTTATTTAAAAAAGTAGTCATTTTAAGTTTTTTATTTAAACAGACATTTACTAAATCAGTAATATAAAATTCATTCTTATTTTTATTTTTTTTTATTAATTTTAAATTTAATGCAGCTTTTTTTGAAATTAAAAATATGCCAGTATTTATCTCATTGATTAATTTCTCTTCGTTTGAACATTCATTTTCTTCAATAATACTAATTAATAAATTATTTTTTTTAACTACTCTTCCATATCCTTTTGGGTTTCTTACATTTTGTGTAAGAACTGATAAGTCATCATCATTCTTTACACCTTTTGAAACAAAATCAGAGAGTATTTTATAATCGAAAATAGGTGTGTCTGCTAAGGTCAATAAGAAATAATCAAATTTATTATTGTATTTATAAAATTGTTTAAAAGCTCCACCAGTACCGTCTATTGGATTTTGAATAAATACTTTTTCATGAATAAAATATTTTTTATTAGCTTTACTTGAAATAATAAAAGTTTTTTTTACTTGTTTAATTTTATTTAGTGCATCTAAATTATACTGTATTAACTCTTTACCAGATATTTCATGAAGAAATTTTGGTTTAGGTGATTTAAATCTTTTGCTCTTTCCGGCAGAAAGAATAATGGCGCATATATTCATAAAGTTGTAAAATAATATTAATTAATCTTAACTGAATACTAAAAATATATCTAATTATGTAAATTATGCCAATTATTGTTAAATCAAATTTATCAAAGCAACTTACACATTTCTTAAAGTCTAAACTATTAAAAGATGAATTAGTAGTTTTGCCAACAGAAACTGTTTATGGGCTAGCTGGTTTAGGAACCAATATTAAAGCAGCAAAAAAAATTTTCTTATTAAAAAAAAGACCTTTGAAAAAAAAATTAATATTTCATTGTTCAAGTTTAAAAATGGTAGATAAATTTTTTAAGTTAGATGATGAAAATTTAATTTTAGCTAAGGAATTTTGGCCTGGACCTCTTACTCTTGTTTTACAAAGGAAGTCTCTCGAAATACCCAAATCTCTTACATTAAATAATGAGTGTGCTGTAAGAGTTCCAAATAATAAATTTACATTAAATTTAATTTATAAAGTAGGTAAGCCCCTTGTAATGCCCTCAGCAAACAAATTTAAACAACTAAGCCCAATCAACAGTGAAATGGTTTTTCAGCAATTTATAGAGACAAATTTATTAATTGTAGATGATGGAAAATGTAAAGTTGGTATCGAGTCAACTTTAATTAAAATATCTGATAACAAATTGAACATAATAAGACCAGGGTTTATATCATTAGAAAATGTGAAAAAAATATTACCCTATATGGTTATTAGTAAATATAACAAAAATTTAAGTTTTCCTGGAACTTCAAAAAAACATTATTCTCCCAAGAAGAAAATATATTTAAATGTCAAAAATGCTAAAAAAAAATCTGCTTATATAAACTTTGGAGCAAACAAGAGATATCAATTCAAAAATTTAAGTAAGAATAGAAATTTAATTGAAGCTGCCAAAAATCTTTATCATTTTATTTTTTTAGCAGATAACGACGACCAATATAAAAATATAAGTATCGCACCTATTCCTTATAAGAAAATAGGAATCGCTATAAATGATAGATTGCGAAGAGCATCTAAATGAAATTTCCAATAAAAACTATAAGACGGGGTGGCCAAATAACTGCTTTCCCTAAAAATTCTTTGGAGGTATCTAAACTGGTTAAATTTTCTAACAAATATAAATTTCATATTTTACCTATTGGTGGAGAGACTAATAGAGTGGATGGCACAAAACCTCAATTTGAAAAAACTATCCTAATAGATTTTAAAAAAATGAATCGTATTGAAGAAGTTGATACTAATAATTTTATAATAACAGCTCAAAGCGGAACATTGTTAAAAACCATACAAAAAGCCGCAAATAATAAAAAACTTTTATTTCCAGTTAATATTGCGCCAAGTGATAAATGTACAATTGGCGGTAATATATCAACTAATGTTGGGGGTTTGCAAACCTTGAGATATGGTAACATAGAGGATCATATAAATGGCCTTGAAGTAGTGCTTAGTGATGGAACTATTTTAAATTTTTTAAATAAACTCAAAAAAGATAATTTTGGCCCAAAACTGTGGAAATTATTTTGTGGTTCTGAGGGTGTTTTTGGAATAATTACAAGAGCGAGCTTAAAGTTAATCCCAAAAAAAAAATACAATTCTACATATTTAATACAAACAAATAGTTTAAATAAGTCAATTCGATTACTAAAATTTTTAAGAAACAAGTACTTCGATAATTTAACAAGTTTTGAAATAATATTTCCAATACCTAGCTCTTATTTATTTAATGAAAGTACACATCACTTCAATTTAATCATAGAGATACAATCTAATATTATTGGTAATTACAAAAAAGACTTAAAAAAATACTTTAATTTAAATGATTTTAAAATTTATAAAATAGAACATGATAAATCGAAATCATGGATATGGGGCAAAAGAGAAGAGTTAGTATATAATCAGATAAAATATAATTTTACTGAAAAATTTGATATTTCTTTACCCATTGATAAGTGGTCTGTCTTTATTAAGAAGGTAAATACATTTGTAAAGGATAATAAAATCTTTACTCCTTATTTTTTTGGGCATTTGGGAGATGGTAATTTGCATTGTAATTTTAAAGTACATCCTAATTCAAAAAAGAATTATGCTTACCTCTCAAAATTTATTTATGATTTGACTATTCAAAGTGAAGGTAGTGTGGCAGCAGAACACGGTCTTGGTTTGAAAAAAAATTATCTATTAAAAAAATATAAACCTAGTGAAAATTACCTTTTTATTAAAAAATTAAAAAAACACTTAGATCCTAACTCTAGATTAGGCAAAAATAAGTTATTTCAGGCTTAGTTGATCTTTTAATTTAAAATAACTCATTGCTAAAACTAATAATGGCTTATCAATTACGCCAAAACCAGGAAAGTTTTTATGTCTAAACTTTTCAAATAAGCTCAAATTATTGTTCTGATTTGTTATTGTTTCAGCAAGCATTTTTCCAACCATAGTTGTTATTGCTAAGCCATGTCCTGAATATCCTTGCGCAAAAAAAATATTATTATCAATACTACCGATATGAGGGAATCTGTTTACAGTTATGGCAACGTGCCCACTCCAAGTACACCAAGCTTTGAACTTTTCTAAACCAGGAAGTATCTTTTTTATACTTTTTTTTAAAGATAATTCCAAATTTATCGGATCTATATTAGAGTAACTTACACCTCCACCAAAAATTAAATTATTATTAGAATCCAGTCTAAAATAATTTAGTACAAATAACATATCTCCCACTGTGATAGGTTTTCGAAAATATTTACTCAATTCTGTATTTGGAATTTCAGTAAATGCTGATACATAAGTTTTAACAGGCATTATTTTTTTTCTTAAACTTTTATTCAAATTATCAATATATGCATTACAGCAGATAATTAATTTATCAGATTTAACAGTTAAATTTTTTTCAGTTTTTATTATTACTTTTTTTTGAGATTCATATGATATCACTCCTGTATCTTCAAATATTTTACAATTTTGATTTTTTAATAATTCTCTTGCTAATCCTAGACAATAATTAAGTGGATGAATTTGACCACACTCTGAGTCATACATTGCAGATTTGTAATAAGGGCTATCAAAATACTGGTCCATTCTATTTTTTGGTAGATACGTCACTGACTCATAATCAAATTTTGTTTGAAGCCTGTCTACGTATTTTTTTAACTCCTCATCATGGGATTTACTTACTGCGGCTAAAACATAACCCTCGATTAAGTCACATTGTATATTTAAGTCTTTGATATTTTTTTTTACTTCTCTAACAGCGTCTAATGTGAATTGCCATAATATCTTAATTTCCTCTTGAGTGTGTTTTTGGCTAGAGTAATTCTCTGAGGAAAAACCATGTAATAATTGCCCACCATTTCTTCCAGATGCGCCCCAACCAACTTTATTTTTCTCCAATATGACTATGTTTAAATCTGGATTTAATTTAGATAAATATAATGCTGATGAAATTCCTGATAAACCTGCACCAATTATACAAACATCACATTGTAAGCTCTCATTTAATTTGTTAGTATTAATGCTGAATGCTTTTGTTCTTACGTAATAATTATCTGAGTAATCCATCAGATACATAAATATCAAATTTTAAAGGTTAGTTATAGCTATGAATGATTATGTCGATTGGTTAAAGAAAAATAAAATAACAGAGGTAGAATGTATGATTCCTGATAATTCAGGTATACCAAGGGGTAAAATACTACCAACAAAAAAATTTTTAAGCTCTATTGAGTCAGGTGGATTAAGATTACCTTTAGCACTATTCAAATTAGCAGTATCTAGAGATGTGACTTATTCAATAGATGATCAGATTTTAAATCCTACAGATGGTGATTTTATTTTAAAGCCTGATTTTAATACTCTGAGAACTGTTCCATGGTATGAAGAACCAACCGCACAGGTTATTTGTGATGCTGTTGATAACAATGATAATGTTATAGAGGTCCACTCTAGAGGTATTTTAAAAAAAGTAATTGGTCTCTTTGAAAAAATAGGGCTTGAACCAGTTGTCGCTCCAGAAATTGAATTTTATTTAGTTAAGAAAAACAATGATCCAGATAATCCTTTGGAGACACCGAGTGGGCAATCTGGAAGAATTGAAAAAGGAAATCAGTCTTACGGTATTGACGCTGTTAATGAATTTGATCATATTTTTGAGGATCTATATGACTACTGTGAAACTCAAGAATTAGAGGTTGAGAACATTAATCATGAGGATGGACCAGCACAAATGGAAATTAACTTCAAGCATGGTAACCCTCTTGACTTGGCTGATCAGGTTTTTTTATTTAAAAGAACTCTGAGACATACTGCATTGAAGCATAATTTGTATGCAACTTTTATGGCTAAACCGATGGAAGATACTCCAGGAAACTCGATGCATATACATCAATCAATTTTAAAAAAAGGTAAACCAATATTTGTGGACAAAAATCTTAAAACTACAAAACATTTTGATAACTATTTGGGTGGATTACAAAAATATTCAAAAGCTTTTTTACCTCTTTTTGCACCAAATGTTAATTCCTTTAAAAGGCTTAGAGGTTTTTGGGAGGAAGGTACACCTTTTAACCTAAACTGGGGGTTTGAAAACCGTACCTGTGGTTTTAGAGTCCCAAATTTTAACTCTGCTAACCAAGCAAGAATTGAAAATAGACTTTGTGGATCAGACGTAAATCCATACTTAGCTATAGCTGCAACTTTATCTGCGGGATATCTAGGTTTGAAGAAAAAATTAAAAGCAACCCCAGAGACCAAAAAAGCTGCTTATAACGTAAATGTTTCTTTGACAGAAAGCATCTATCAATCAATAGATACTTTTTCTAGATCTAAGGAGGCAAAAGAGATATTTGGTGAAACATTTATAGAATTATTTTGTTCAATCAAAGACTTAGAGGTAAATGCCTATAATAAAATAATTACTGCATGGGAAAGAGAATATTTACTTCTTAATGTTTGATCTATTAATTAAGTAAATACTAATTGCTGCTAATATAACAATTAGCATTATTATTGCAGAAAGAGCATTAACTTCTGGACTCAATCCCAATCTAACTTTAGAAAAAACCACTATTGGCAAAGTGTTAGCTCCGGGACCGGTAGTAAAACTAGCAACTACAAGATCGTCCAAAGAGAGTGTAAATGCAAGTAACCATCCTGATAATATTGCAGGTAATATTACAGGAGCAGTTACTTTCCAAAAAATCATATTTGGAATTGTCCCAAGATCCTGAGCAGCCTCTTCTATATTTTTATCGTAACTACTCAACCTTGATTGGATAATGACTGCAACAAAAGCTACAGAGAAAGTTATATGCGATATTAAGACTGTTAGTTGTCCTTTTGAGGAAGGAAAGCCAATAATATGGTTAGATGATATAAAGAATAACAACAAAGAAAGCCCTAAAATTATCTCAGGCATTACCAAAGGAGAAGAGCTCAAGAAAATAAAGAAAGGCCTGGCTGGAATTTTTGATATTCTTGTTAATGAAAAACCAATCATTACACCCATGACTGTTGCAAATGTTGCTGAAAGAGAAGCAATTTTTAAACTAGTATAAAAAGCCTCTAAAATTTGTTCATTATGAAATAATTCCTTATACCATCTAAAAGAAAAACCCTTCCAGACCATAACTCTTTTATTATCATTAAATGAATAAGCTATAAGAGTTAAAATAGGAAAATATAGAAACGAAAATCCAATTGTAAGGGTAAATATTTTTAAAAATAATTTATTCATTCTTAAAATTATATTTTGCGTACATTAATTGAAAAATAATTATGGGAAATACAAGTATTATAATTCCAGACATCGCAAGCGCACTAGCAATAGGCCAATCTCTATTTACGAAAAATTCATCCCAAATTATCTTCCCAAAATAAAGCTTATCACTGCCGCCTAACATTTCTGGTATTATATATTCTCCAACAACTGGTATAAAAACCAACATGCTCCCCGCTACTATTCCTGGTAAAGATAGAGGTAAGATAACTTTTACAAACGTGTTTAAAGGCTTTGCACCTAAATCATTAGATGCGTCAATCAAATTTAAATCAAATTTAACCAAATATCCATAAAGCGGTAAAATCATAAATGGAAGGTAAGTATAAACAACACCTAAAATTACAGCATAATGATTGTGTAACATAGATATTGGTTCAGAAATTAGCCCTATATGTATAAGAATTGAATTTATAATACCAGAGCCTTGTAGTAAGACTTTCCATGCATATACCCTTAGAAGAAAAGAACTCCAAAAAGGTATGATAAGCATAATCAATAGTATGTTTCTTATATTTGTTTTAGATTTTGCAACGTAAAAAGCTATGGGATAACCAATCAATAAACATAATACTGTAGATGTGAAAGCTAGTGAAAGTGAATTGAGATAAGATCTAATATAGAAAGGGTCTGAAAAAATGAATAAATAATTTCCAAGAGTTGAATTAATCTCCAATCCATTTTCAGATAAAGAAAAAAGATCACGATAAGGTGGCATACCCCATTCAGACACAGATATAGATATTTTAAAAATCAAAGCTAATGGAACAAAAAAAAACAAAACGAGCCATAAATAAGGAGTGAATACAAACCAGACGTTTTGTTTTTTTAAATTTTTAATCATTAAAGAAATATATTGATGTTTCGTTAAAAATTATCTGAACTTTATCATCCCATCTTATTTGAAGGTTATCTGAAACTAAACTATTTTGCATAAAAGAATAAAATTCAAATCCATTAACATCAATTAAATACTTAGTATAGCTCCCTAAATAAGCTACTTCTTTAACTACACCAATATTTAAATTATCAGATTGATTTTCTAGTTTTTTAACAGAAATTTTTTCAGGCCTAATTAAACATTTAAAATAGTTTTCTTTATTGTTAATATTTTTAACTTCATAATTTAATTCTTTAATGATGATTTGATTATTTTTATTAAGAACATTAAAGATATTGGCTGTGCCTATAAAATTCGCTATATATTTGTCCTTCGGTTTTTCATATATCTCAACAGGATTACCGACTTGGAGAATTTCTCCATTTTTCATAATTGCCATTCTGTCAGATAATGACATTGCTTCCTCTTGATCATGGGTAACAATAATAAAAGTGATACCTAACTTATATTGTAGATTAACTAACTCGAATTGTGTTTGTACTCTTAGCTGTTTATCTAATGCTGCAAGTGGTTCATCCAATAAAAGTAATTTTGGTTTTTTGACTAAACATCTTGCTAACGCTACACGTTGTTGTTGGCCACCAGATATCTCATTGATTTTTCTTTTCTCTAAACCATTCAGTTCTAGTAAATTTAAAATTTCATTAACACGATGATTGATTTCTTCTTTAGAAATTTTTTCTTCTTTTAGTCCAAACTGGATATTATTAGTGACATTTAAATGCGGAAATAGTGCATAATTTTGGAACATAATATTTAGAGGTCTTACATATGGTGGAAGTTTCGTGATATCCTTTCCCTCGAGTAGAATTCTTCCTTCATCAGGCTTCTCGAAACCTGCTATAATTCTCAAAAGTGTTGACTTACCACATCCTGAAGATCCTAGGAGACTGAATATTTCAGATTTTTCTATTTTTAGATTAACTTTGTCTAAAGCAACAACATTATCAAACCTTTTTGATACATCTATGATTTGTAAAAAAGGTTCATACATAAAAAGATTGTGAAAAGCGCAACTAAAGTAAAAGTTGCGCTTTTATTAAATTATTGAGAAGCTTTAAAACTATTAAATACTCTCGAAGATATCCTAGACTTTTGAGGTGAGTCAGCTGTATCTGCAAAAAGTTTAGTTAATGTCTCTTCTGTTGGATAAATAGCTGGGTCTGAAAGAATATCAGGATCTATCAAACCTTCAGTTGTGTTAGCTACTAGATTAGGATTTGAGTACCACACATAGTTAGTAATCTCTGCAACAACTTCTGGTCTCAAAATATAATCTATAAATTTATGAGCATTTTCTACGTTTTTTGCGTCTGCTGGAATTCCCATCATATCAAACCAAATTACTGTTCCTTCATTTGGAATTGAATACCAGACCTCTTCGATTTCCTCGTATGCTGCTATAAATACATCACCTGACCAACCTATTGCTAGGCAAATCTCACCATTTGCTAAATCATCAATGTACTGAGAAGAGTCAAAATACTTTATGTAAGGTCTAATATTGTTCAATAATTCTAGTGCCTCTTGATTAGCTTTAGTGTTTTCTGTATTTGGATCATGGCCAAGATAGTTTAATGCAATCTCAACAATTTCACTTGGTGCATCTAAGAAAGCTACACCACAATCTTCGTATTTAGAAATTTGATCTACATCAAATATTATGTCCCATGACTCAACATCTCCGCCTCTTTCCTCGACGGCAGCAACATTGTAACCAATTCCAGTTGTGCCATACATGTAATTAACAGAGTATTCCCCACCTGGATCATGAGCATCAGTTTTATCTAAAACACTTGGATCTAAATTTTTGAGGTTTGGAATCATACTTTTATCAAGTTTTTGAAAAACTCCAGCTTTAATTTGGTTTTCCATAAAGGAGCCTGATGGAACAACTAAGTCATAACCACTTCCTCCAGCTAAAAGCTTAGCCTCTAGAACTTCGTTTGAGTCAAATACATCGTATGTTACATCAATACCAGTTTCTTCCTCAAAATTTGCAATTGTATCTTCAGCTATGTAATCGGACCAATTGTATATAAATAACTCTTCTTTAGCACTCAAACTCATAGGAAGTAGTAGCACTATAAGAGCTGTTAAAAATTTATTCATATTACCTCTCCTCTTAAATAAGTAGAATTTGAATAATATGATAATTTTTTTTAAAAATCACAAATTTTTTTATATAGATCTGGTCTACGATCTCTAAAATTTCCCCAAGATTGGCGGTATTTTGTTATTTCTGAAAAGTCGAAATTCTTAGATACAAAGCCCTCATCTTTTTTGTCCATTTCAATTTCAATATTACCCAAATGATTAGCGATAAAGGAACTTCCATAAAATGTAACAGATATTGAACCTTCATTTTCTGTGCCAATTCTATTAGAAGCAATAACTGGAATTTGATTTGCAGCTGCATGACCTTTCATTACGTTTTGCCAGTGATCTTTTGAGTCTAATAGAGGGTCTTGAGGCTCAGAACCAATTGCTGTGGGATATAATAAAATATCTGCACCTGAAAGTGTCATAGATCTCGCACATTCAGGAAACCATTGATCCCAGCATATACCACAACCAAGATTTCCAAAATTTGTGTTAAATACTTTGAAGCCAGTATCTCCAGGTTTAAAGTAAAACTTTTCGTTATAACCAGGGCCCTCAGGAATATGAGACTTTCTATATAAATCACTTAATTTACCATCAGCATTAATCACAACTAGAGAATTAAAAAAATTATTTTCTTTTTTTTCAAAAAAACTAATCGGCATTACCATATTATTTTTCTTACAAAAATTAGAAAAAATTTCAAATAGTTTGTCATTAGGAAATTCAATTGCATAATTAAAAAACTTTTTATCCTGAGTTGAGCAAAAGTACTCAGTTTGAAATAACTCCTGCAGGAGGAAAATATTTACATTTTCCTTAGATGCTTGTTGAGCAATATGTATAGCCTTATTTATATTTAAATCTTTTTTTTCTTTTATTGATTTAAATTGTGAAGCAGCAACCTTAACTAACATTTTTTGGCACATTCATAGTAACACAATGGATATTACCTCCACCATAATTTATATGTGAAGTTTCAATCATCTCAATTTTTTTATCTTTAAAAATATCTTTAAAAATATCAAAAACCATTTCATCTTCTTTAACATTAAATTTTGGAACAAAGATTTTACGTGTTGAAAAATAAAAATTTATATACGAGGCAATAAGCTTTTTATCATTGACAACTATTTTTGAAGGTAGTGGTATATCAATTAATTCTATTTTACTGTCAATGCTCGAAAGGCTACTTAGAATAATTGATTTAATCTTAGTCAAATTATTTGAATTCAAATCATTTAAATCATAACTTTTTGCTATTAAATATTTTCTATTTCCAATAGGGCATAAAATATTGTCTATGTGCCCATCAGTATCATCATCTTTTAAACCTTCGGGGATCCAAATTATTGAATTTAAATCAAATAAACTAGTCAATGTTTGCTCTATTTTTGCTTTTTCAGGATTATTTCTATTTGGGTTAAGTAGGACACTTTCAGTGGTAAACAAGTTTCCGTATTCATCGTAAGTAATAGCACCACCCTCTAAAGTAAGGTCATTTAAATATGAAGTAATAGAAAATTGATTTGAGATATATTCACCTACTTTATTATCATTAAAATAATTTGGGTATTTTCCATAACCATTAAAATTAAAATTAATACATTTAAGTTCATTGTCCCCTTTGATAAAGATTGGGGCAATATCTCTCATCCAAGAGTCATCTAGTCCTAATTGAATAATATTTATTTTTTGATTTTTAATATAATTTTTACACTCATTATAATCCTCTTTATTACAGTACATATAAACTGTCTCTTCATCCGAAATACAATTAGCTAAATTAGCCATTTCTATTCTGGCATCTTTAATTATTTCGTTGTAAAGATTTTTATTACATGGCCAAGCCATTAGACATTTGTCATGTGCCTCCCATTCTGGAATTAACTTCATAAGATTATAGTATATATTTTTTTTTAATTATGAATATTTGTATGCTCTCAAATATGGTCAAAAAAGAAACAAGAATGCCCCTAATACCAGATGATATTGTTGAACTAAAAAATATATCAACCAAATTTGACTTTTATATTGAAAAATTTACTGACAGAATAATTGAAGAAAAAGAATATATCTCAGTTGGGTGTAAGTACTATACAAATCAAAAAATAGATTTATTCTTATCAATGCAAGGTTTGAAACAAAGTCAAATAAAGTCAAATCAAAATTACTTAGTCTTATTTGATGTTGTAGAGTGTGTTGAGCAAAATAGAGCTATGTTGAATACAATATTAAAAAATAATTGTTCTCTGTTATTTTATGATTTATTGAGTGGCAAACACTCTATCAGAATTTTAAAATCTGCTAATAAAGAGCATTTGCTAAAATCAACTATTTATATAAGTAAAAAATTAAAAGCAAAATTACCAGTATTTTGTAATTCCTTAAAAAGAGATAGCATTGAGAAATTTTATATATCCAAAAAAGGATATATTAATTTTCGTTATTTAAGTTTACTTGAAAAATTAGTTTAATATTAAATAAATACCCGTAGATACTAATAATAATGCAAAGAAATACTCAAAGCTTCTTTTTAATTTAGGGTTAGATACTAAATTTTTAATTAAACTTCCAAAAAGTGCCCATAAACTTATACATGGAAAGCTTACCAGTGATGACATCAACCCTGTGAAAACAACTGCTATCCAAAGCTTTTCTTCTAAAGGCATAAAACCAGATGCAACTGTAATAGCAATTGTCCATGCCTTAGGGTTTACCCATTGAAAAAGAGCAGCTTCGTATATATTTAAAGGTCTGCCTGTATCTTTCTTATAGTCCTTTAGTGACCCAATCATTTGATAAGCTAAATAAATGAGATAAATAAAACAAAGCCATTTTAGTATCATTTGAAATTCTGGTTTATTAATCAAAATTAAACCTAAACCTGTGCAAATTAATGAAACTTGAAGAGCATGACCTAAAGAAATACCAGTAATATGTGGTAGAGACCTTTTGAAACCAAATTTTAAGCCTGAGATTGTCAACATAGCATTATTGGGCCCAGGTGTGATAAACATGACGGTGTAATATGATACGATTGCTATAACTAAAGCTATATCTATCAATTAATTAATCTTTAATACTAAACTTATTATCTTTTAAGATAACATGTATTGGAACACCAGTCGAAAGTTCAACAGAATTAATATTATTTGGTTCATAAATATTCATAACAATTAAAAGTGCTCTAAGAGAATTCCCATGTGCTGCGATTAAAATATTATCATTTTCATCGCTTTGAATAGCAGGTTTAATAACTTCTTCGAAGTATTTTGTAACTCTTCTGACCACATCCTCAAGACTTTCACCGTTAGGGGGCTGATCAGAATATCCTCTTCTCCATTTATGAACTTGTTCTTCTCCAAATTTTTGAGCAGTTTCTTTTTTGTTTAAACCCGTGAGATCTCCATAATCTCTTTCATTTAAGTTAATGTTAGAGATTATTTTTCCTTCATCATTTAAAAAATTCCACTGATCAAGGTTTTGAAGAATTATTTTAGCGGTTTCTTGAGCTCTTTTTAGTTCGCTTGTAAATACAATATTAAATTTAATATCTAAATTTTTGAAGTTTTGCCCAGCTTTATTCGCTTCCTCAATGCCTTGTTCAGATAATTCAATATTTTTAAAGCCAGTAAAAAGATTTAATTTATTCCACTCGCTTTGACCATGGCGAATTAATAAAATATTTTTCATTGAATTTGATATATATTATTAATTACTCATGGTCAAATTTCGCATTGAAAAAGATAGCTTAGGTGAAATTAAAGTTGAAAGCACGAAACTTTGGGGAGCGCAGACTCAAAGATCAATAGAAAACTTTCAAATAGGTATTGGGAAATTTCATTTTCAAAATATTTTTATAGAGGCCCTTGCCTTACAAAAAAAATCATGTGCTTTTGCAAATGCAGAATTAAAATTATTACCAGGCAATCATACAAAAATTATCGGTAAAGTTTGTGATTTAATTATATCTGGAAAATTAAATGATCACTTTCCTCTTGTTGTATGGCAAACAGGATCTGGGACTCAAATCAACATGAATCTCAATGAAGTCATTGCAAATAAAAGTAACCAGTTGTTAGGAAGAAAACTTCCAACAAATACCCCACTTCATCCAAATGATCATATTAATATGTCTCAATCATCAAATGATAGTATTCCTACTGCTATGCATATATCTACTGTACTATCGATAAAAAAATTACTTCCTGAGATAGCTTTTTTCAAGAAAACTTTAAAAAAGAAAATTTCTGAGTTTGCAGGAATAATTAAAATTGGAAGAACTCACACTCAGGATGCAACACCAATAAAAATTTCAAATGAATTTTTAGCGTTTTATGATCAAATCTCTTATGCAGAGAATGTTATTAAAAAAAGTTTAAATAAGCTTTATGAATTGGCTCAAGGAGGAACTGCAGTTGGATCTGGAGTAAATGCTCCAAAAAGTTTTTCTAAAATATTTATTAAATACTTAAAAAAGGAAACTGGACTTCCATTTAAATCTGCCCCAAATAAGTATGAGTCGCTTGCTTCCCATGATGTATTTATTGAAGTCATGTCTGGTGTCGAAATTTTAACTAGTGCTTTATTTAAAATGGCAAATGATATCAGAGTATTAGCTTCTGGGCCAAGAAGTGGAATTTCTGAGTTAATTCTTCCAGCCAATGAACCTGGCTCATCAATCATGCCAGGAAAAATAAATCCTACACAGTGTGAAGCACTATCAATGGTGTGTACACATGTTATTGGTCTGAGAAACTCTATAGCCTTCGCTTGTACTCAAGGCCATTTCCAATTGAATGTTTATAATCCATTAATTATCCATAATACCCTTGATGCGATTAGTTTAATTAGAGAGGCTATGGCCTCCTTTAATAAAAATTGTTTGAAAGGATTAAAAGTTAACAAAAAAAGAGTAAATGAACTTTTAAATCGCTCTTTAATGTTAGTGACGCCATTAACCAAAATTATAGGTTACGATCTAGCCTCTAAAGTAGCACTTAATGCTTATAATAAAAATATTTCGTTAAAAGAGTCATGTATGGAACTAACTGATTTATCTGAAGAAGACTTTGATAAATATACTGACCCTAAGAAGATGGTTTAGTTTATCTTGTGAACCTTATAATTATCTTTAGATTTAAATAGTTCTTTAAGCAAATTATTTGTAATGAAGTGACCTGTTTTAAAACCTTTATAAGTTCCAATAATTGGGTAACCAGATAAATAAAGATCACCTACCACGTCCAAAACTTTATGGCGCATTAATTCATTATCATATCTCAATCCATCTTTGTTAAGTGGTTTTTTGTCTTTGATAACGATGGCATTATCTAGTGACCCTCCTTTAATTAGATTTTGCGACTTGAGGTATTCTATTTCTTGAAAAAAGCCAAAAGTTCTTGCTCTAGATATAGACTCTACATAATTACCATTTAAGTTTGTAATTTTAATATTTTGATCCTCATACTTTCCTTCAAAACTAGACTCTAAATTTATATTTAACCCTTTGTCTTTTGGCTGGTTGGGGGTAAATTCGGCATATCCATAATCACATGAGAATTTAACAGGATTAATTATTTCTAAAATCGTTTGTTCTGAATCTTGCTCTTTTATTCCTTTATTTAAAATACTCTCAACAAATACATTAGAACTTCCGTCAAGAATAGGTACTTCAACATTGTCAATTAAAATTTCACAATTATCAATATGTAGACCTGCAAGAGCGCTCAATAAGTGTTCAACAGTTTTGACTTCGACCCCATTTGAAGCAATGTTGGTTGAGAATTTTGTAGATATTACATTATTCCATTTGGCAGGAATAATTGTTGATTTATCAGTTCTATTAAAAAAAATGCCAGACTTTAGAGGTGCAGGATTAAGAGTGATATTAGTTTTAACTCCGGTATGTAGTCCAATCCCATCTATTTTTATGGATTCATTAAGGGTGGAGCTCTTCATTTAATATGATAGTATGAAAATAACTAAAAAGTATTACTTTATATTTGTAAAACTTTGTATTTATATAACTTACTCGTTAGAGCCTTTACGAAGATATGATGGAATATCTATATCATCAATAGTCTCATTTTCATCACTAAATTCTGAAATATCGGAAACTTCTGATATTTCATCACTATCTTTGATTTGTTTAGTTTTTTCAGAGTCCTGATCAACAACATCACTAAATAAAAAAAGATTTGGATCTGTCTTTATTTTTTTTGTTTTTTGCTTTTTAACAGGAATTTCAATACTTTCTTCTGTAGTTTTTCTATTAGAAGTCATCAAATTGGAAAGTATACTAAAAAAACCTTTTTTCTTTTTTTCTTCAAATTTTTCAAGATTGTCAGAATTTTCAGAAGATTTATCAGTTAATTCATCTTTATCAACTTGGGTGTTTTCCGACTCATTAGTCAAGTTAAATTCTTCTTTTTCGGTATTAAGTTGTTTATTTTCGACTACACCGGATATATCTTCATAAGTTTTAGTATCTGGGCTATCATAAGATAAGCTTCCATCAATTTTATTTTGAATTGAGCTAAATCCTGAATTATTTTCTGTCTCCGGATAGTAAAGAATTTTTTTTCCTGATGCCTCTATTCCAGTAGCAAAAATACTAATTTTTAATTTACCTTGCAGACTGTCGTCTATTAAAGAGCCAAAGATTATATTTGCCTCAGGGTTAACACTCTGTCTAATGATATTAGCTGCATGATCAACCTCTAATAAAGTCATATCACTTCCTCCAGAAATATTAACGATAACTCCTTTAGCTGTATTCATATCTATATTTTCAATTAATGGGTTAGTTAAAGCCAAATTTGATGCCTCTACAGCTTTATTATCACCTTCAGCTACAGCGGTACCCATCATAGCAAATCCCATTTCTTTTATTACTGTTCTTACATCTGCAAAATCTAAGTTAATAAGTCCAGGCTGCGTAATTAAATCTGTTAGTCCTTTTACACCATCAAAAAGAACATTGTCTGCTTTTTTAAAAGCCTCCGCGAAAGATGTCTGTTCATTAGATACTTTAAATAAATTTTGGTTTGGTATGATAAGTAATGTGTCCACATTACTTTTAACTTCCTCAAGTCCTTTTAAGGCCAAATTCATTCTCTTTGTACCTTCAAAATTGAACGGGGTAGAAACTATAGCAACTGTTACTATTCCTAATTTTTTTGCTATACTTGCGATAACTGGTAAAGCGCCTGTGCCAGTACCTCCACCCAAACCAGCAGTTAAAAATAACATATTAGTATTCCTTAATTCTTCTGATATTAAATCAATACTTTCTTCAGCTGCATCTTTTCCAATCGCTGGATCTGCACCTGCTCCAAGACCTTTAGTTTTTTCAAGGCCTAATTGGATACGATTATAACAAAGTGAATTTTCAAGTGCTTGGGCATCAGTATTAGCTACAATAAAATCAACATTATTTAAATTTGATTGAATCATGTTATTTACAGCATTGTTACCTGCGCCGCCAATACCCATAACTGTTAAAGATGGTTTTAAGTTTTTTTGATCAACTACTGCTTCAATATCTAGTGTCATTTTTATCCCCGCAAATCAACCTATAGTAGGTCTACGAATCTTTTGTACCATATTTTGTTTGAAAAAGAATCAATTTTTTGAGTAAAATTCTTATTTTGAGAATTATCATCGGTTAAAAGCCAAAAACTTGAGTAAAGAGACATTATACTTGCGTCATTTAAAACCTTAGGTATTCCACAAGACTTTGGAGGCTCCAAAAATTGGATGTCATAACCAAATTTTGTCCGAAAATAATTATAAAAATTTTTTATTTTTGAACCACCCCCTGTAAAAACATATGAATAAAAGTCTTTATCTTTTGGTAAAGATTTTAAAACTAATTCAAAAGTTTCATCTAAACGATCTACAGTAATTTCCTTTAAATTATCGTGTCCAACATTTTTTTTTTTATTATCACCAAACTCTTCCCAAATAGGAATTTCAACTATAGAATTTCTAGTATCAGATAAATCAATTGTAGAAATTTTAAGTTTTTCAGCAAAGTCAAAACTTATATTATGTATATTGACTAAATCATCAGAAATTTTTTTACTACCTTGTGGTATTTTTTTTATAAAATGTAAAACTTTATTCTTGATCATAATAATATTAATATAGTTAAAACCGTAATCAATTAGTACTACATTGGTTTTAGTTTTAGGTTTATTTTTTAAATAAAAATAATAACAAGTTGTAGAGTCTAGGTAATTTAAAATTTTAATTTGAAGTTTTTGAAATATATTATTAAGAAGATTAATTTGTTTAATATCAATCATTGAAACTAAAGAAATCATAGATAACTTATTACAATTTAAACCTACTGGGTTATCAGTAATTAATTTATCATCAATTTTGTAATGTGATGTATAAAGATTATAATGATAATTTTTATCTTTAGGAATTTTGATTTTAGATATTTTTCTTAAATCATTTTTTTCAACGATAGCACCATAAAGATTTAGGTCTTTTTGTGTTTTCTTAATTTGAACAGTTTGATTAGTAACAAGAATATATGCATTTTTAATTATATGGTTAGCTTGTTTTTCTGCTTGAACAATTGAATTTTTTATACAATCGATGAAATCATCAAAATTTTCTATTTCCTCACCTGTGTATCCTCTAGATCTTGTTTTTCCAGTTCCAATAATTGAAAACTTTTTATTTAATTCGTAATAAATAATTGTTTTTATAGAGAAAGAACCTATTTCAATTAATGTTTTGTAAGTATCCAATTATTTTAATCTTATAGTCTTATTATGAAAATTTCTCAAATCTAAAAACTTTTTATAGTTTGTACTTTTATCAATTAAATCAATATTATTTTTAATAAAATATAACAGTTTAGAGTCAATAACTTTAGGAAGCATAACTATCCTATCGTTAGTCAAAACTAAATTATATCTCCTTTCATCAATATATTCTATTTGACGAATATCAAATAATGAGAATAAATCATAATAATTTTCATTTAGGTAATTGTTTATATAAATACTACTTTTAGATATGTCGATAAGTTTAATAGTGTCTAAGTAATTTGTATTAAAATATTTAAATGGAGCTGTAGTGTTATCAATAAATATTACTTCTTTTGTTAAATTGTTTATTGCAAAAGGTTGTTTGAGTTTTAATTGAATTGTTATTTCATTTTTTTTTCTCTTTAATAAATAATTTTCAATAAATAAATATTCTCTAAAAAAATTATTTATGTCGTCTAAATTATTTGTAATTTCTATTTCAAAATCTTCATGTATATCAGAGTCAATAAAATTTATAATTACTGAGTCTTTATTAAAAAAATAATGTATAGAAAAATAAAAAGAAGATAGAAGCAATATGATTGAAATTAAATAAATTGATATTTCTTTTAATCTTAATTTCATAAAGAAGAATCAATTATTTGTTTTAGTAAATCCAAATATGAAAGTCCGTGGTATTTAGCTTGCTCAGGTGCAAGTGATAACTTAGTTAGTCCAGGATGAGTATTCATTTCTAAAAAATATATTTTTCCATTTTTTTCACTCATTATGTAATCTATTCTTGCAATTCCTTTACAATTACAAACACGAAATATTTCTTTTGAAATTTTAATCAAAAATTTATATTCGGTGTTAGAGATGCGTGCTGGTAAAAAATGAGAACTTTTATTTTTTCTATATTTTGCAATGTAGTCATAATGCATATTATTAAATTCAATTTCTGTGACACCTAGCGCCTTAATTTTCTTATTATTTTCAATAACAGTAACTGTTAATTCTTTCCCATAAATAACTTCTTCAATTAAATATTTATGATTATTAATTTTCTTTTTTAGCTCTTCTTTATTTTTTAAAAATTTAATACCTTTTGAGGAACCTCCCCAATTTGGCTTTAATATAACTGGATATTTTATTTGATTTTCATTAACCACCTCTTTAGGTGATAAAATATTGATTTCTTTTTTTAGAAATTTTTTTAATAAACGCTTATTGAAACATAGGGCGGATGAAATAGCACCAGAATGTGAGATAATAATATTATTTTTATTTGCCAGAGAATTTAGCCCACCATCTTCTCCATATTCTCCATGAAGAGAATTAAATATAATGTCAGGCCTGAAAAGTAAAATTTCCTCAATATTATTTTTTTTTAAATTGAAAAACTTTACATTAAATTTATTTTTTCGAAGGCAAGAATAAACATTTTTTCCTGACATGAGAGATATTTCTCTCTCGTCTGACCATCCACCTGCAACTACAATAATTTTATGAAATTTATTTTTTTTATCTATCAATCTATGATTCTTAATTCTTTTTCAAGTAAAATATTATGTTTCTCTTTCACTCTTTTTTGTATTTTGGAAATAAACGAACTTATCCTATTGGCACTTATATTAGGATCATTTTCAAAAAAATTAGAATGTGTTTTTGATAATTTCACTGGTCCATCATAGAAACTCTCATCTACAGAAGACTTTATAAGTTTCCATGCACTTTGATTTTTTGGATTTTTAAAAATACTACCACAGCAATTTACTTTCTGGGGTTGTGTTTGTTTTCTAATTATATCGTACTCATGCATTAAACTATTTATATAGTTTTGATCTCCATATGAAATTTTAAATTTTCCATATAAAATTATAGTATTATTTTTTTGAAAACCCATCCGATAATCAAAATTTATATCGCAAATATTTTTTTCAAATATTTGGTTCTGATTTATGTCATAATAAATAACACTTATTAATTTATCTTTAATTTCCTGATTGTAACAACCTGCATTCATAAATATATTTCCCCCAACTGAGCCTGGAATTGTATATAAGAACTCATAACCAGCTATAGATTTTTGATAACAAAATTTTGAAAAGTAATTATCCAAAACACCAGCACCAACTAGCATGTGATCAGAATTTATTTGAACTTTTGTAAAATCACCTAAAAGCTTAATACCTATTCCATTGAAACCATCGTCGTTAATTAGTGTATTTGATAAATTACCTATTACTAGAAGTGATTTTGCTTTGATATCGTTTTGACTAAATATCTTATTTAATTCAACTTGATTATGAACTTTATAGAGATGGCTAATATTTCCTCCAGATTTCATCCATGAAAATTTTGCTGATGAATAATTGGTAACTAATGTTTTAGTTTTTAGATTCATAAAAAAAACGTATTTGGTTTGAAATTTCACCTGCCCCTGCAGAAATAATTATACTCTCTCTTTTATTTTTTACATATTGATCCAGTAAACTAAATAAATCACTATAATTATCAATGTATTTAGTTTTTTGATTATTTAAAACATTCAAATCATTGACTAAGTTTTTCGAATTTTTCATACCCTTCTTATAAATTTCTCCAGCCTCATAAGTTTTTAAAATAATTAAATTATTTATATTTTTTAATACGCTTAAATATTTGCTATATAAATCATTTAATCTTGAGTATCTATGTGGTTCTATAATTAAACAAACGTTCTTTTTTTTATATAAAGATATAACGTCAATTAACTTTTCTATTTCTGTAGGATGATGTGCATAATCATCAATAAATATTGTTTTTTTTATTTTACCGAGAATATTCATTCTTCTTTTTGTTCCTTTAAAACTAAGTATATGCGACTTTTTTATTTTGTATCCTAAATCGTCTATAACTGAGAGAACTGCGGTTAAATTTTGAACATTGTGCTCTCCTAGTAAATTAGTGGATAAATTTTTAAATAAAGTTTTTTTACCCATTAGAAAATCAAAATATGATCTTTTATTAGTCAATTTTGTCAATTTATAACTATAATTTGCATAAGAATTTGAACCGAATGTTTTTATATTTCTAGAATATTTTTTTAATGAGGATAAAAAATAATCATCATTATTAATAAAAATTTTAGAGTCTTTTCGACTTTGTCTATAAATATATTTTTTTATTTTTAATTTAAAATTTGAATATGATTTATAAAAATCTATATGCTCTCTATCAACATTTAAATACAAGAGATATTTTGGATTTAACTTAAATACTGTTCCATCACTTTCATCTGCTTCAACAACTACGTATTTACTATTAGTAAGGTAAATATTTTGACCAAAATTATGCATAACTCCCCCTGAAATAACAGTTGGATTTAGACCAGCACAAACTAATAAATGCCCTAAAAGAGATGTCGTTGAAGTTTTTCCATGTGATCCAGATACTACAATTGTGAATTTATCACGACAAATAAGTTGGAGAAGTTTAGATCTGTTATAGCAAGGTATTTTATTTTTTTTTGCCTCTTTTATTTCAGGATTATTTTTAATTGCAGTGGAATAAAATATTATTTCTCTATCTTTAATATTTGAAATTTTGTGACCAATATAAACAGGTATTTTATATTTTTCTAAGTTAATAGTATTAGCGTTGTAGGTAATATCACTACCCGTTATGTCCACATTGTTTTTTTTTAAGTAAATAGCTAAAGCACTCATACCTATTCCATTTATACCAATAATATGTACTTTTATTGAAGATAGATCTGAGAATTTCATCTTGTAATATAACAGATGATTTTTTCAATAGAATGAGGATTTATAAGTGGATTAAAATAAAATTTACTTATTAAGTTTTTTTTATTTGGAATGTAAAATTTTTTTTGACTCATATCATGAGAGGAAAAATATTCTAAATTAAATTTCTGGTGTTGATCTCTCGATATCAAATGAGGAGAGAAATAGACATTATTAGTATAATACAAGATTTCATTTAAAGAACCTGAACCAGACCTTGAAAGTATTATATCATATTCCTGGGGATTAAAATCATCTTTAAAAGAAAAAAATTCGCATTTATTATGATCTATAAGATTTGTATACTTTTTTTTAAAAACTTTTACATGAGACTCAGGTATTTGAATAAAAAATTTAGTTTTTTTATAATATGCCCTATTAAAATTTGTTATTTCTTTAAGCATCATATAATTCAAATCTAATGAACCAGCACTTCCGCCTATTAACAAAATATTTATAAATTTATGGTCGAGTTTTTCTCTAAATTTATTTCTATTTACAAAAAAATTACCAACAAATATTTCTTTGCTACGCATATTGTCTTTTGGAAATGATATAAATGCATTTTTGGCAATAAAATAGTTTATTTTGTTTGCTAATCCATAGATTACATTTTGCTCATGAATATAAATTTTATTAAAAGATAAAAGAAAAATATTAAATAATTTTGAAATTATCAAAACGGGAGTTGTAATAAAACCACCAAAACCTATCAATATTATTCTCCTATTAGATAAAAATACAAAGAATACTTTTAATAATAAATTTAGAATAAAAAAAATTTTATTTTTAGATTCTAAAATAATTTTATTTATTTTTTTACTTTTAATTTTTCCTAAATATTTTTTTCCTACCTCATTCGATATAAAAAGAATATTATTTGGATTTTTATTAAGACTTAATTTATTAATATACGCAAGTGCTGGTAATATATGACCGCCTGAAGACCCTGCTATCACAATATATTTAATCTTTTTCAATCACTATTTCTCTTAATACTTTTTTAGTTTCAATATCTACAATTTGAAAAATTACTTTGTTATCTTTTACTATTTTTTGTTGATATTGATTTTCATTAATCAAATAGACATCATTTAAGTCGATAATTTTATTCATAATAATTGTTTTATTATCGTTATTACTCATTTTATAGAAAACACCAAAAATAATTGCTATTATCCCAGCAATTATTAATAAACCTTGAATTATAACTAAACTAATAAGAATTTTTTTTTTTAACATATACACAATGATTAAATCTTATTATTACAAAGATTTTAAAATAGAAATATTATACGAGGATAGTTATATAGCAATATTAAATAAACCTTCTGGGCTTTTAACACATAAAAAAAATGGATTAGATAATAGCCCTAACTTACAGGAAAGTCTTAAAGACCAATTTACAATACATGATAACGAATATTTAAAGGAGGGGATTGTTCATCGTCTGGATAAAGATACAAGTGGCGTCATAGTCATTACTAAAAATTATAATTCGAAAAACAAATTTAAGGAAATGTTTAAAAATAGAAATATAAAAAAAAATTATTTAGCTTTTACATATGGTGTACTTAATCAAAGGCAAGTTGAAATCAACAAAAATATATCTAGGAATAAAATTCAAAGAACAAAATTTAATGTATCAGATATTCTTGGAAAACAAGCAATCACAAAAGTTTCTAACATAAAAACTTTCCACGGCTCAATTAGTCTTCTAAATTGTGAAATTATCACCGGTAGAACGCATCAAATTAGAGTACACCTTTTGAGTCTGGGACTTCCAATTGTTGGAGATAAAGATTATAAGCTTAATAAAGAGGAAAAATTTCGATTGACAAATATGGCTACTAAAAAAAAGGATTTTATTTTATTATTTCCACGACAAGCATTGCACTCCCATAAAATAGAATTTGATCATCCAATTATAAAAAAACATATTAAAATTACTTGTGATTTACCTGATGATATGAAAAATTTAAATGCAAATTTGCAATGAATATTGAAAATAAAAATTTGCTACCTGTTATTACCTCTGAAAATGATGTTTATCCCTATTTAAAAAAAATTAATCAGTTTCCTATTTTGTCAGATGAAGAGGAAAAAAGGCTTGCAATAGATTGGCTCAAAAATGGAGATAAAAAAGCTGCTCAAAAACTTGTTACAAGTCATTTAAGACTGGTTGCAAAAATAGCTATGGGCTATAAAGGTTATGGTTTGCCATTATTTGATTTAATTTCTGAGGGTAATTTAGGACTTATCCAAGCAATAAGAAAATTTGATCCTGAAAAAGGTTTTAGGTTAGCTACTTATGCAATATGGTGGATCAGAGCATCTATTCAGGAGTATGTCTTACATAGTTGGTCTCTTGTTAAAATAGGAACTACTGCAGCCCAAAAAAAACTTTTTTTTAATCTTCGAAGACTTAGAAATCAACTTAAAAAATATGAAGATGGTTACCTTACTAATGATCAGATTAAGTCTATTTCTAATGATCTTGGAGTAACTGAAGACGAAGTTAAGCAAATGGAAGGAAGAGTATTTAATCAAGATTTCTCATTAAATACCCCTTTAAATGATGAAAATGACTCAGAATGGATTGATCAAGTAGAAGATGAAACAATTGATACTGTCTCAAAAGTTGAACAAAGTGATGAATTAAAAAAAAGAAAAGCGCTTTATGATCAAGCTGTAACAAAACTTGAACCTAGAGAAATAGAAATATTAACTGCAAGACGATTAGATGAAGAGCCTAAAACTTTAGAGGACCTTAGCCAGAAATATTCAATAAGTAGAGAAAGGGTTAGGCAAATAGAGAATAAAGCAATTAAAAAACTTCAAGAAGAAATCAAAATTATTACAGATCAGAAACTTTTAACTAAATCTTAAATTACCTAATAAGTGTTTGATTTCTTTCAGGCCCTAATGAAATAATTTTTATTGGAATACTTAAGTAGTCTTCAATATATGAAATAAATTTTTTAAGATTTTCAGGTAAGTATTCAAAACTACTTAAATCTTTAATTTCGCCCCAGCTTGAAAATAACTCAAAGTCATTATCTTCTAAAGACAATGACTCCAAAAAGTTACTATCGCTAAAATTTACATCCTCATATTTTTTTGAATTATAGCTTTTGCATACTTTGATTTCTGAGAGGTTATTTAATACATCAGCTTTAGTTATGCAAAGTTCATTAACACGATTTATTTCACAACTATACTTTAAAGAAACTAAATCAAGCCAACCACACCTTCTTTTTCTTTTTGTAACTGTACCAATTTCAACACCTTTCTCAGCGATATAATCCCCAACATTATCAAATAATTCAGATGGGAATGGCCCATTGCCAACTCTAGTAGCATAGGCTTTAAATATGCCAACAGTCTTATAATCAACCTGTATTGCTGAACCAATAACAATATTTGATGAAACAGTATTTGATGAAGTTACAAAGGGGTAAGAGCCATGATCTAAATCAAGAAGTGCACCTTGTGCACCTTCAAATAATATTTTTTTATTTTTAAATTCTTTTTTGATAAAAGAATTATCAACAATTAATTCTTTAACTAAATCGTAAAAACTCAATAAGTCTTGAACTGTTTTATCAATATTAATTTTACTTTCATCAAAACTCTCAAGAATAGGGTCATAAAACTTTTTAATTGTCTCTAATTTTTCTTCAATTATATTTTTAGATTTTAAATCGTAAAGTTTAACACTCTTTCTTCCAACTTTATCTTGGTATGCAGGTCCAATCCCCTTAGAAGTGGTTCCAATTTTTTTTTCATTTTTTAAAATTAATTCATTAATTTTATCTAATTGCTTATGATATTCTAAGATAAGAGATATATTTGAAGATAAAAATATCTTAGGACTCTCAATCTTTTTAGTAATTTGATCATACTCATTATAAAAATGATTAGGATCAAGTACAACACCTTGACCTAAATAACAAACTTTTCCGCGAATTATACCAGATGGTATAAGGTTTAATTTATAAGTAGTATCGTCAACAATTACAGTATGACCCGCGTTATTACCGCCTTGATATCTTACAACCAAATCAAATTCTTCAGAAAGATAATCAACTATCTTACCCTTGCCCTCATCGCCCCATTGAAGTCCTATAACAGCTGTATTCATATAATTAATTCAGCAATGTAATCAACATTGCATGAGAAACCAAAACCCTCAATTTTTTTTGTATTTTTTTTATATTTATAGCCACCACCTTGAGCTAATATTTTTTTTGTGGAATTAGAATAAACATAAAAAAAAATATCCTGATGATAGTCTTGAGAAAAAAAGTCTTTTTCTAAATTTAACTCAAAAGGAGCATTAAATTTTTTTTTAAAAATATTAACAAATTTAGAAATATTATTTTTATGGCTGATACTGTCTAAAAGGTAACTTTTATTTTTTGATATTTTTGGATCAGTAAAAACATAAGTGTAATTTTTTTTAATAATCTTTTTGAGAAACTTATCTAATATCTGTAAAGCTTCTTTGAAAGAATCATTTTTAGATAAATTAATAATTTCAACACCATGTTGCCTAAATTGCTTAATATTATCGCTGTTCATTTTATCTTTTTTAAAAACATCTCCCATATAATAAAGGAAGTGTTTAGATTTTGAGTCATGAGTCAAAATTGTATTAATAACCTGGCCTGTAATATCTGAACGAAGAGTTGCATCTGATAGTGACTTTAAAGATTTATCTTCAATTACAGATGTAAAAATTCTTGAAAATTTTTTATTCGCACTAACAATTTTTGTAAATGAGTTATCCAAACTTTCATATTTTTTTGCTGTTAGTGAGTATTTTGTATCAAAAGAATTAACAAGCATCTGAAATTACTTTTATTATTTGTTTTTTTAATTTATTAAGAGTAATTACTTTTATATTTCTTTTATGATATTGCAAGTTCACTCTTAATAGTGGCTCAGTTCCCGATGGACGAATATTGTAATAAATTTCTAAATTTTTTAGTAGATTGTTAAGTTTCTTATAAATACTCTCTTGATTTAAGTAAAATTTTTCGCGATCTATTCTTTGATTTATGTTCAATTCATCAAGTAAATCTATACCATTTCTCAATAATGATAACTTTTTCTTTTCTTTAAGAATTAATGTGAGTAACCTAATAGCAGTTGCCATACCATCTCCAATTAAAATGTCATCTTTAAATATAAAATGTCCAGATGGTTCTCCTCCAAAAAAATATTTATTATCTCGAATTTCCTTTAAAATATTTTTATCACCAACTTTTACTCGTTTTAATTTAAGACCTAATTTTTTTAAAGCTATGTCAAGACCATGATTTGCAACTTCGTTAGTAACTAATACAGAGCCTTTTTTAATTTTTTTTTCATATAAATAATATTTGGCAAAAATAAAAATAATTTCCTCTCCATTTAATACATTACCTTTTTCGTCAATAATTATAACCCTATCACCATCTCCATCTAAACAAATTCCGATATCACATCTTTTTTTTTTAACTAACTCTGATGCTTTATGAGGAAATAAAGAGCCACAGTTTTGATTAATGTTTGTACCAGATGGATTATTTCCGAGAGTATGTAAATCTAAACCTAATTCAAATAAAACCTCTGGTGCAACTTTGTAAGAGGCTCCATTTGCACAATCTAAAGTTACTTTTAGTTGACTATAATTTAAGTTTCGATCAGCACTTTGTTTAAGAGCCTCAGAGTATCTTCCTAATGCATTTTTTAGTCTAATAGCTTTACCATAGTTTGACTGTTTGATTTTAAAATTATCAAAATCGTAATTATAAAAAAAATCCTCTATTCTATTTTCTTCCTCAGCCGAGATCTTTAAACCTTGTCCAGAAAAAAATTTTAATCCATTATCTTTATAAGGATTATGGGATGCTGTAATCATTACTGAAAAATCTGCTCTAAGCGACTTACTTAAAACTGTTAGAGCGGGTGTTGGCAAAGGTCCAACTAAAATTACATCTATCCCCATTGATATAAAACCTGCTGTTAGTGCTGGCTCAAATATATATCCTGATAGTCGTGTATCTTTATTAATAACCACTCTTGATATTGGATTTTTCTTACTTAATACTAGAGAAGAGGCTTTAGCTAATTTAAGAACATTTTCTGGAGTTAAAGGATATTTTCCAACTTCACCCCTAATACCATCAGTACCAAATAATCTCATGAAGAATAGTTAGTAATAGACTTAGAGTTAATTTGGAAGAGGAAAATTTTGATCTTTTGTAAAAGATGGTAAAGGACCTTTATTTGAAGTTTCCTTTTTACTATCTGAGCTATCATCTGAACTGTCTGAGGATAAGTCATCGTCCCTTTTAGGTTTAATACCCTTAATTAAGTTTTGTATTTCATCGCCAGTCAATGTCTCATATTCTAAAAGACCTTTAGCTATAGTGTGAAGATCTTTAATATTATCAGTTAATATCTTTCTTGCTTTTGTTTCAGCTTCTTCAACTAACCTGATAACCTCTTTATCGATAATTCTAGCAGTCTCCTCAGATATGTTTTTAGATTGTGTCACAGAGTGACCTAAAAAAACCTCTTCCTGATTACCAGTGTATCTTACTCTACCTAATTTATCGCTATAACCCATTTGTGTTACCATTGCTCTTGCTAAATTAGTGACTTGTTGAATATCGCCTGCTGCACCAGATCCTATTTTTTCTGGTCCAAATATTAGCTCTTCAGCAATTCGTGCTGCAACGGTCACGACTAATTTATCTAGATATTCATCTTTACGGTGTATTACTTTATCTTGCTCAGGAACGCTCATGACAAAACCAAGTGCCCTACCTGTTGGAATTATTGAAGATTTATAAATTGGATCTGCGTGTTTTGAATGCAAATTAGCCAAAGCATGACCTGCCTCATGGTAAGCGATTACTTCTTTCTCAGTATCAGAAATTATCTTTGACTTATTTTGTGTACCAAGCATAACTTTATCTTTTGCATCCTCAAAATCATCCATCGTAACAATTTTTTTATTCTTCCTTGCTGCAATTAGAGCTGCCTCATTTACAATATTAGCTAAATCTGCACCAGAGAAACCAGGTGTTGATCTTGCGATTGCAATGGTTTTAACAGATTTATCCATCTTTATTTTTCTTGTGTGAACCCTTAAAATTTTATCTCTACCAATAATATCAGGGGCAGGGACGACAACTTGTCTGTCAAATCTTCCGGGTCTTAATAATGCTGGATCAAGAACATCAGGTCTATTAGTTGCAGCAACGATTATTACACCTTCGTTTGCCTCAAAACCATCCATTTCAACTAGAAGTTGATTTAAAGTTTGTTCTCTTTCATCATTACCACCGCCTAAACCAGCTCCTCTGTGTCTCCCAACAGCGTCTATCTCATCAATAAAAATAATACATGGTGCGTTTTTCTTACCTTGTTCAAACATATCTCTAACCCTACTCGCACCAACACCAACAAACATCTCAACAAAATCGGAACCAGATATTGAAAAAAATGGCACACCGGCCTCACCAGCGATTGCTCGAGCAAGAAGAGTTTTACCGGTACCTGGAGGACCAACTAACAGAGCCCCTTTTGGTATTTTAGCGCCCAATCTTTGAAATTTATGAGGGTCCTTTAAAAATGAAACGACCTCCTCTAATTCTTGTTTCGCCTCATCAATACCAGCAACGTCATTAAATGTAACTCTTTGTTTATTTTCGTTCAGCAACTTGGCTTTTGATCTACCAAATCCAAGTGCACCTCCACCTTTGCCTGATTGCATCTGACGCATAAAGAATATCCAAACACCAATTAAAAGAAGCATTGGGAACCAAGAAACAAATATACTTAACAGTGGGTGCATACCCGATTGCTCAGGTTTAGCATTAATAGCTACCTGGTTATCGTTTAGAGTTTCAATTAGATTTGGGTCTCTTGGTGCATATGTTGAAAAGTCAACTCCGTCCATGGTTTGACCGAAAATATTATTTCCTTGTATTTCAACAGATTTAATTTCACCATTTTGGGCTTTATCTAGCAAAGTTGAGTATGTGTAAGTTACTGATGAGTAATCTCTTTGAGAATTTTTAAATACATTAAATAACCCTAACAAAATAAGGCTGATAATAATCCAGACAAAAATGTTTTTTGAAAAATTTTTCATATAATTAATATAGTTAGTGATACATACGTTTAAAGTGCTAAGTAAGATTTAAACATATTTTTTTATCAAAGACACCTATTTTCCCTGAAAATACTGACAAATCTTTACTATTTGTAAGGTGAGCCTTTAGTATTTTGATAAAATTTCTTATATTTTCATCACGAATTTGTTTTTTTATCAATAAATGTCGATATTCGTAGTAAAAAGACTGCACAGTAAAAAACTTAAGAATTTCATTTAAATTATTAAATTTTTCTATGTCAATTTCAAAAATTTTTTTACGTTTCCTTTTAAAAAAATTTTGATGTAGGCAATTTAAATGTAATATTTTAGAGAATGTAATCCTTTCACTGTTAATTTGTTTAAGAAGTTTTTCTGAATATAAATAATTTCTAATTTTGTTTCTCGTATATTCTAATTCTAAATTACTTCTATCCTCAAACCAAATCAATCTATTTTTATTAGCATAATTTTTGATTTGTTTTTTTGAATATTTCTTTAATGGGCGATGTAATTTGATCTCATTGTATTTTTGAATAAAAATATTTGATAATCCAAATGCACTTGATTGTTGAATTTTTCTCAAGAAAAATGTTTCATTTAGATCATCAAGATGATGGCCTAAAAATATATCATCAATATTTCTCTTTTTTGAAAATTTGCATAAAAAATCGTATCTAATAGATCTAGATTTTTCTTGAAAACCTATTAATTTTTCTTTGAGGGGTAATTTTTTTATAAAAACATTTTTATTAACAAGTTTATAATACTTGATGAATTGTTTTATTTCATATTTCCCCTCAGACCTTTTTTGATGATCAAAGATTAAGTAATATATATTTTTATTATTGAAATATTTTGATTTTATTATCAGATCAAATAACACTGTGCTATCTAAGCCACATGAAAGAGAAATTAATATCTTCTGATTAGCATTTACATTATTTTTAAGATACTTTTTTATACTGATTGAAGGCAATACTTCTTTAGTCAATAATTAAACCGCAATTTTTTTCAGTTTGAAGTGATTTAGCAGAGTCAATCACATCTTTACTTTCTGTGTAAGTATTAGAAAAAATTAGATCTTCCATTATTAAACAACCATTTTCTTGATCTCCAATACTAAAGAGGGACTTTCCAAGCCAAAAGTAATTTTCTGACTTAAATTTAGAAAATGATGAGAAATCTCTGTGTCTTATTCCAAAATATTTTACAGCTTCAATTATTTCATTCTCCATAAAGTAAGTCCTGCCAAGAAGATAATAAGTTTCGGCTAAATATTCATCTTGATCAGTATTTGAATTAATTATCAAAAGTAAACTCTCAATAGCAGACTTATTATCAAAACTTGCAAAGCTTGTTTTTGCATTTTTTAACTCTTGTTTAACGTCAATTATTGGCTTATTAAGCTCAGCTTCTCTCTCTTCTATAAGCTTATCTAAATCATTAAGCATTGAGGTATTTACTTCTGAGATAGATTTTGTCTCCATTTCATCTAATTCCTCTTTTTCAAGACCTAATGAAGAAATTGTCTCATTAGACGCCTCATTAGGTATTTCCAAATTTTTTATTTCATCTCCTTCAAGATCAGACAAACTAATTTGTCCTAATAATTGATCATCCTCTGAATTCTCTACAATATTTGAGGAGCTTTCTTCTATGTTTAATTGATCAGATGCACTAATAATTTTTTTTTCGTTAGAGTCAGATGATGTGTATAGAGAGTATAGATTTTTTACATCATCTTTAATATCTGAAATTTGTTTTTCTAATGAAATGATATTTTTTGAAATATCATTGATTAATATTTTTAATTCTTCTAAATCATTTTTTGAATTTGATTTAGAATTATTAACTAGTGATGACTCATTTTTATAAACAAACTTTTGAAGATCAATTATGTCATTTTTAATTCTGTCTAATTCTACAGATACTTGATTGTGATTTTCTGAATTAGATTGGTTACAAAAAAGTACTAGGAAAAAAATAACCAAAATTTTGTTTATTTTTTTCATGAAAGTTTCAGGTGCTCTTTTAAAAAGAGCACCTTAATGAAATTTTAATTAATTACTTACTAGGGTTACGCCGCGTCTATTTTGACTGTAAGCAGTTTCATCAGATCCAATGACTTCAGGTCTCTCTTTACCCCAACTTACATATTCCATTCTATTAGTATCAACTCCAGCCTGAGCTAGATAAGAATAGACAGAAAATGCTCTTTTATCTCCTAAAGCTAAGTTGTACTCACGAGTACCTCTTTCATCTGCATGACCTTCAACAGTTATGTTAGTGTCAGGGTATTGCATTAACCAAGCTGCCTGTGCATCAAGTGTTGCTTGAGCATCAACAGTGAGTTCTGAACTATCAAATTCAAAGAAAACTCTGTCACCAACGTTAACAATTAAATCCTCTTGAGTACCAGCTGTAATTTCGCCACCAGAAGATGAACTAGCACTAGCAGAAGCTGCATCAACGTCTCCACCTTGATCGGTATTAGTAGCAGCACATGAAGCAAGGAAAAAGCCCGCAACAATAAGCATAAACAATTTTTTTAACATTATTATAAATCTCCGCGTAAATATATTCTTACTATAGTTAAGGTAAATAAACACTGAATTTTATGGAAATCAAGATAATTCTTATTCAAATTAATCATATTTTGTTGATTTCCATAGAATTTTCACAACAAAGGTGACCAAGCAGGGTCACTTCCATCCCTTGGAGTTGGAATAACCCTCTCATTGTATCCAGTAATATCAATAAAATGAATTGTTACTTCCCCACCTGTGCCATCAAGATTTGACCTTTTTTGTCGATGAAATATCAAATATCTACCATTTGGGGACCAAGCGGGTGACTCTAAAGCAAAATCTCTCACAATCACTCTTTCATTATTTCCATTTATATCCATAACACCTATATGGAAATTACCCTGGGTTAACTTAGTAAAAGCTATCAAGTCACCTCTTGGTGACCAAACTGGATTACCATATACACCTCTACCTTTTGAAATTCTTTTTATGTTATCTCCATTTTTATCCATAATGAATAATTGGGGGCTTCCACCACGATCAGAATTAAAAACAATTTTTTCTCCATCGGGTGAGAAAGAGGGTGATGTATCAATTCCAGAGTCATTTGTTAATGGTGTGCGGGATCGAGTGTTTAAATCCATTAGATATATTTCAGAATTTGCTGCATCGTTAGGGTCTGAAAAAGACATTACTACACTTTGGCTATCTGGTGAAAATCTTGGTGCAAAAGTCATACCAGGAAAATCTCCAACAATTTCTCTTTCACCTGTTTTAAGATTGTAAATATAAACTCTCGGAAGATTATTTTTGTATTCCATATATGTTATTAATTGTTTATTTGGTGCGAAGCGTGGAGTTAACACCAAATTTTTACCATCTGTTAAAAATTGATGACTATCTATATGTCCATCTTGGTCCATGATTGCTAGTCTTTTTACTCTTTGGTCTAGCGGACCAATTTCAGAAACATAAACAATCCTAGTATCAAAATAACCAGTTTCACCAGTAATCCTTTCATAAACAATGTCGCTTACTGTATGGCCCACTCTTCTTATCAAATTTTCATCTGGTATAGTTAGTTGTAATTTTTCTATTTCTTTTGCATTAAAGACATCATAAAGCCTCATTCGTAGTCTAATCCCTTTGTCAGTTTTACTGACATCTGCACTTAATAAAAATTGTGCTTTGATTAATTTCCAGTCTTCAAAACGTGGGACTTTTTCAACTAAATTGTCAGATTGAATATAAAGATCTTCATTTACAGTGTAAAAAAGTCCAGAATTAGTTAGATTATTTGAAATAATTTGTCTAAGTGTGTTTCCGTATCTAGCTGTGTCTGAGTCAGCACCAAAAATTTGGGTTATAGCTATGGGAGTAGGTTCAACTTTACCTTGTGCAATGGTTACCTCTAAAGCAGCGTTTGCATTAAGTGAAAAAAACAAAATTATTATAATTTTTTTAATCATAAGAATATTTGTAGCCGATTACTCAATACTTATCTTAAATTTTTATTAATCAAACATCCAGCTGAAATCAAAAGTAAAGTTAATTTCTTTCCACTGTTCATATTTATCTGCAGGTAATAAAAGAGGGCTACAATCTGGATTATTTACTGCTCTCATTGCAGCTTCAGCAGCAGTTCTAAATGATGGATCATTTAATTTCTCTTTATTGACTACTTTAGAATTTTTTACAGTTCGATCAGGGTTAACTTCTATGTAAATGACAGGTTTTATTTCTTTTAAATTTGCGACACCAACATTAAGATTTAAACAGCCATGTAATTGTTGTCTTAATAAGTCAATTTCTGAAATAGTCATTGTTGGTCCAACTTTTTCTGTAAAAACTTCCTCTTGTTTGACTTCAGATGCTTCCTGCTCTTTTTTAAATTCCTTATCTTGATTTTCTAAATCTTTTAATACAGTACTAACATTAAAAGTTTTCTTTACAGGCTTTTTCTTAACAACAATCTCAATATCTTTTTTGGGTTCAGGTATTTCTTTAGGTTCAGGTTTTTGTTTTAATTTAATCTCAAAATCATTTTCTATCGGTGGCGGTGTCTCCTCTTCTGGTTTTTTAATTTCAGGTTTTACTTTCTCATCAATGATAAATTCATTCGTTTTGTCTGCAGAATTATCAACTAATACCTCTTCATTAGTATCCTGAATTAATGGATCAATTGAATCTTGAGATGCTATTTCTTTTATATCTGGTTCTATGGCCTTAGTTTCATTTTGTTTTGGGGTCTCTTCTTGAAATGTTGGAACAATTTCACTTATCTCCTCAACAAATTCAGGTGCGGCTGTCTCTTCTTCAATAATGAACATTTCAACTGGTAAAATCATTGGAATATCACTGATTTTTTTTTCAAAAGTAAAATTTATCATCGGTATTAAAATTAAAAGATGTAATAAAAAAGAAAATATTTGGAAATAAAAATCACTTTTTTTGTAACTGAAATTTTCAATGAATAAGATTAAGTTTCTAAAAGGATTAAATAGTGAAATAGTAGACACTTAACTTGGTTTTTTCGTCACAAGAGCAATTTTTAAAAAACCTGATGTGTTCAGAGCACCAAGAACCTTCATTACCTCTCCGTAATTAATTGTGGTATCAGCTCTTAAAAAAATTCTTATGTCAGTATTTGAGCCTGCAATAGTTTTAACTTTCAATATTAACTCATCAAAGGGTATTAATTCTTCACCTAAGTAAATTTCATTATTTTCATTAATTGAGATTTCAAGTGGTTCCTTTTGTGCATCTAAAGAGTTAGCCTCAACTTTTGGCAAATTAACTGGAACACCTACAGTTAGAAGGGGAGCTGTGACCATAAACACAATAAGTAAAACCAACATTACATCAACCATCGGAGTAACATTTATACTAGAAACAGGTCGATGTTTTTTTCTCATATAATTATTTAACTTGGCGTGAAATTATATTAACTAAATCCTTCCCAAAACTCTCAGCCTCTGACAAATAGTTATCGATTTTTGAGGTAATGAGGTTGTAGTATGCGGTTGAGGGAATAGCAACGAAAAGACCTAAAGCGGTTACAAATAAAGCCTCTGCAATACCGGGTGCAACTACAGCGAGATTAGTATTTTGAGCAATTGCTATTGCTTGAAAACTGTTCATAATTCCCCAAACTGTACCAAATAATCCTATAAAAGGTGCTACAGATCCAGAGGAAGCCAAAAAAGACAATCCTTTATTTAAATTTGTATCTTCAACAGCAATACTTAAATCAAGAGAGGTATAAAGTCTTTGAATGAAAGCTGAGTCTATTTTATTTTTCTGAATTCGAGATTTTTCGTATTCATTCATAATATTTCTAAATATATTTGAGAAACTTTCTTGATCAAATTCGTCAATTTGTTTGTATAGCTCATCTAAAGACACCCCAGACCAAAAATGGTTTTCAAATTTTTTTGATATTTTTTTAAGTTTATTTATTAATAAAATTTTTTGAATGATTGTCTTCCAAGATTGAATTGAAAAAATAACTAACAATATAATTACAAATTTTACAACCCAGTCAGATTTTAAAAACATTCCCATCATTGAAAAATCTACCGAACCTTCAAGGGATGCTAAGTTGACTACTTCTTCCATTATTTATTATTCATCAATTATATTTTTATTTTTAAGTTCTTTAGAGACCTTCTCAAAATCATCTGAATGTACCATTATCCAAAAACCAGGTCTATTTTTTTCACATAATGCAATGACTGGGGTCTTTTTTTCCTTATCTGCTAAAGATTTTGTATCATCCCATAATTTAATAGCTGTATGTTTAGCTCTTAATTTACACTCAATGAATAAATTATCGTGAATTACATCAGAATGAGTAACTTTTGAATTGATCCCACTAAGAGCATTTCTCAAACCTCCAAAAAACTTTGCAACAAGTCTTTCCCTATTTTTCCAAGCTTTATCAGGCATTATTAACCTCTAGTAATTCACTATCAAAATCAAGATTTGAAAAACAATTTTGAACATCATCGTTATCCTCTAACTCTTCATTTAATCTAATAAGCTTGTCAAGATCTTCCTTTTTTTCAATTTTTACAGTTAAATTTGGCTTCCAGATAATATTTGCACTTTCAATGTCAAACTTTTTATCTACTAAAATTTTCTCAAAAGATGCTAATTCCTCAAAAGAAGAATAAAGATATGTTACATCGTCATCTGTATTATAATCCTCTAAGCCATGGTCAAGTAAATCCTCCAGTGCACTATCGTCAATTTCTTTTTTGATTTGTATTTCTCCTACTTTATTAAAATTAAAGCTCACACTTCCTGTCTCCCCCAAATTTCCCCCATTCTTTGAAAAAATAGATCTAATTTCTGATGCTGTTCTATTTTTATTATCTGTTAAGGCCTCAACTATAAAAGCTGTTCCAAATGGACCATACCCCTCATATCGAACCTCTGAATAATCAGAAGCTTCATTATTATTTTTATTAATAGCTCTATCTACATTATCCTTTGGCATATTTACACTTCGAGCATTTGTTATTGCTAGTCTCAATCTTGGATTGGACTCTGGATCAGTTCCTCCAATCTTCACGGCTATTTGAATTTCTCTTCCAATTTTTGCAAATTGTTTTGCTCTTTTTTTGTCCTGAGCACCTTTACGATATTGAATATTTTTAAATTTTGAATGTCCTGCCATGAGCTAAGATAATAAATTACTATCCAAAACACCACCTATTTGAATAGATTGAATTGAATTTTTATCCCCTAAATTTGTAGTAATGACCGCTCCAGAAATAGTTGCCAATCCCTCTGCAGGTTCCAGTCTGTGAGAGTTTGACCCAGTTCTCATTCTTTTGATTGCGCTTTCTTTTTTCATACCAATAACAGAATTATAATCTCCTGTCATGCCAATATCTGTTTGAAAACAAGTGCCTTTTTCTAACACCCTAGCGTCTGAGGTTGGAATATGAACATGAGTCCCATATATTGCTGTAAATTTTCCATCATAATTTTGAGCTATACCATTTTTTTCAGATGTTACTTCAGCATGTACTTCTAAAAATGAATAATCTATTTTATGGTCATTAATCATAGATAAAAGTTGTGTATCAATAGAATGAAAAGGGTTACTTAAAGGAAGGTCGATAAATGTTTGACCATGAACTTGACTTACCAATATTCTTTTTCCATTTTCATGTGTGAAAATTTTAAACCCCCTACCAGGAGATCCAACTTCGAAATTTAAAGGTCTGATAATATTATGATCTGGGTTTTGATCCATATATTCTATGATCTCTTTTTGTTTCCAAGCATGATTTCCTAAAGTGATAGCATCAGCTCCCCAACTTATAAGCTCTTCATATATTTTTCCTGTAAGTCCATAACCACCAGCTGAATTTTCAGCATTAATTATTGTAAAGCTGATATTAAATTGATCTTGTATCTTTTTTAAATTTTCTTTAAGAGCTGTTCTACCTGACCTTCCAACAACATCTCCTATCACCAAAAAATTCATAAAGAATAGATTTTTTGTTCTGAACAAATGTAATCTACTTTTTGGTCAAAACTCTCCTGAAAATTGTAGTTGGTTTTTTGAATTTCAAAAGCAGCTAGAATAGTTTTTAAATTTCCTTTTTTTCTCAATTCTTCAATAGTTCTGTCAAAAAAACCACCTCCATAGCCTACTCTAAAACCTTGTTCGTTAAATGCGGAGCATGATGCAATAATTATATCAGGATCTAATGTCTTTTCACCCTTAGGTTCCATAATACCGCTGAAACCTTTTTCTAAATTTGGACTATAAGGGTTGTATTCAAAATACTTTAATGAGGACCCTTTTGATATTACTTTGGGAAGTGAACATTTGATATTTTTATTTATTAAATCACTAGAAATTCTCAATACATCAACTTCATTCTTATATGGATAAAATAAACCAACAGAACTATTTGGATTAATTTTTTCAATTAAATCTAATATTTTTGAATTTATTATATTAGAAAAAATATTTAAATCTGAAGTGCCTAGTTGCATTCTTAGGTCCAGGTGATGTTTTCGAATTTGTTTTTTATTCAATGATTATATTATCATTTAGTTTTTTGAAAATTTGCTCAATGTCAGATTTTAAATGATTATTTTCATTTTGTAATTCTTGAATACGACTCTCATAAAATAATTTCTTATTCAATGAGTCTTGCAATATTTTTTGTTTTTTTAAAACATCTTCCATGGATTTAAGATAGGCAATAAGTGTCGATGTTAAAAAAGGTACATTCTCTTTTTTCTCATCTTCAATAAGTTTACTAATTGAGGAAGCTATCTCTTTTACTGTTTCAACATTATCATCGGAGCATTGTACTTTTAGTGGTCTCCCTCCAATTGTTAGAGTTAAATTAGCCATCTATATCTATTGAGCCCAATAATTCCTCAATTTTATTAGTTGCTTGATCGATAATTTGAGATTTTTCAGATAACTCTGATTTGTTATTTTCTAATTCGGTTACTAATTCTAACTCTCTTCTTTCTAAATATTCTAACTTGGCTTTTAATTCTTGTTTCTCATTTATTAATTCTTGATTATTAGTTTTATAATTCTGGAGTTTTGTTGCAATTTGGTCGATTTTTTGAAGTATTTGTTGTTGAAATTCGTTCATACATTAATTATTAGTTATAAAGAAAAGTTATTCCATTGAAAAATTATACTAAATTAGCGAATTGTATCAGATTTTTATCAATTGATGCGGTAGAAAAAGCAAAATCTGGTCATCCTGGTATGCCGATGGGAATGGCTGACATTGCCACAGTGCTCTTTCACGATTTTCTTGTTCATAATCCCAAGGATCCGAACTGGTTACTTAGAGATCGATTCGTTTTATCGAATGGGCATGGATCGATGTTACTTTACTCACTTTTATACCTCACCGGTTATAAAAAAATGACAATTTCTCAAATTAAAAATTTTAGACAATTGGGATATATCACAGCGGGACATCCTGAATATGAACCAGATGCTGGTGTAGAAATAACGACTGGTCCTCTTGGGCAAGGAATTTCGAATGCAGTAGGAATGGCCATAGCTCTTAAAAAGCTTTCAAAAGAGAAAAAATTGACTAAAGCCCCAAAAGTATATGTTTTTTGTGGTGATGGTTGTTTAATGGAGGGAATTAGCCAAGAGGCAATAAGTCTAGCTGGGCACTTAAAACTTAATAATTTGATACTAATATACGACAACAACAAAATTAGTATCGATGGATCTACAGACCTAGCTTTTAGTGATAACACAAACCTTAGATTTAAATCAGTAAATTGGGAGGTACATAGCGGAAAAGGTCATGATCATAAAAATATTTATAAACTTTTAAAAAAAGCACAAGTATCAAAAGTACCTTGTTTGTTAAATTTTAAAACTACTATTGGATTTGGTTCTCCGAATAAATCTGCAAAAGCATCATCACATGGCTCGCCCTTAGGTCCAGAGGAGGTAAAATTAACGAGAAGTAAATTATCTTGGAATGAAAAACCTTTTCAAATTCCTGATAAACTTTTAAAAATTTGGAGGAATTCATCCACCAAAAATTTAAGAATATACAAAAAAACTAAATCAATATCTCACACAAATTTATCAAATAAAGATATAGATAAGTTATTTAATAAAATAGAAATAGATTTAAGAGATTTTAACTCTGATCAGGCTACTAGAAAATCCTCTGAGGCAATATTACATTATTTCAAAGAAGATCATCCGATACTCGGAGGCTCTGCAGACTTAACTGGCTCCAATAATACCAAAGGTAAAAAAATGTCCGTAATGGATAGTACGAACACAGTGGGACAATATATCCATTATGGTGTAAGAGAGCATGGTATGGCTGCCATAATGAATGGTATTGCTGCTACTAAAATTTATAAAACATATTCGGGAACTTTTTTGAGTTTTGCTGATTATATGAAGCCAAGTCTTCGTTTAGCTGCACTAATGAAAATTGATCCTATACAAGTTTTCACACACGATTCTATCGGATTAGGTGAAGATGGACCTACTCATCAACCTGTTGAACATATTAATATGTTAAGACTCATACCCAATAGTTATGTTTTCAGACCCTGCGATCTTAAAGAAACAATTGTATGTTGGAGAGAGGCTTTAAAAATTAATGATGCTCCCTCATTTATCTGTCTTTCGAGGCAAAATCTGGCACAAATTTCAAATAAAAAATTAAACTCAAAAATATTTAAAGGTGCTTACGTTATATATGGTCCAAAAATTAATAATGATATTACTATTATAGCTACTGGTTCAGAAGTGTCTTTAGCTGTCAACGTTGCTATAAGAATTAGAGGTGATGGTATTATTGCAAAAGTCATTTCAATGCCATCAACATCTATTTTTGAAAAGCAGTCAAAAACTTTTAAAAATAATTTATTAAAATCAAAATCTAGTGAAACTTTTGTAATCGAAGCTGGGTCTTCAATGTATTGGAATAAGTACACAAAATATGAAAATATATTTGGATTAGATAATTTTGGTGCTAGTGCACCTGGAAAAGAAGTTTTTAAAAAATTTGGTTTAACAGTAAAAACTATATCTAGTAAAATATTAAGGAAAATTAAAACAAAATGAAAAAAAAAGTAGCTATTAATGGTTTTGGTAGAATTGGGAGGCTTGTTTACCGGGCTTTTTTGGAAAGATTAAATGAATTTAGTGATCAATATGAGATAAGTTATATAAACGACTTAGCTGATATTGACTCAAATATTCACTTACTTAAATATGATAGTATTCACGGGACTTTCAATAAGGAGATAAATAAAATCTCCAATGAGCAATTCATAATAGGTGAAAATACAGTAACTGTTACATCTGAAAGAAACCCTAGTGATTTGAAATGGAAAGATAAGAAAGTCGACATTATTTTAGAGTGCACGGGTGTTTTTGCATCTAAAGAAAAGGCAATGTCACATATTGAAAGCGGTGCTAGCAAAGTTATAGTCTCAGCTCCATGCTCTGATGCTGATATAACGGTTGTGCAAGGAGTTAATAACAAAAATATTAATATTGATCATCAAGTAATATCTAACGCCTCTTGTACAACTAATTGTCTTGCGCCTGTAGCTTTTGTTATAGATCAAGAGTTTGGAATTGAGAGTGGATACATGACAACTATTCACTCTTATACAGGAGATCAAAATACTGTAGACACATTTCATAAAGACCTTAGAAGAGCAAGAGCAGCTGCAAGTAACATCATACCAACAAGTACAGGTGCAGCAAAAGCTGTTGGCCTCGTTCTGCCTCATTTAATGGGAAAATTAGACGGTACTGCGATAAGAGTCCCAACTCCTAATGTATCTCTTGTAGATTTTAAATTTAATACAAAAAAAAATATCTCGACTGAAAATTTAAATAATAAGTTTCAAGAATATGCAAATAGCTCACTTAAAGGAATTTTAGGTGTAGATAAAGACCCTAAGGTATCAAGTGATTATAATCATGACGCTAGGAGCTCTATTTTAGATCTAAGTGAAACAACAACGGTATCAGAAAATTTTGGTAGAGTGTTGACTTGGTATGATAACGAGTGGGGATTTTCAAATAGAATGCTTGAGACAACGGCTCAAGTGTGTAATTTATAGGAGAAATTATGAAAGTTACAAATACAACCAGAAAAATTATATCAAACTACACTCACGAGAATATCGGTGTGAGGTCAAATCTTATGAAAATTTTGGGACATGGAAAGTTAGGCGGAACTGGGAGAATGATAATTTTACCTGTCGATCAGGGTTTTGAACACGGGCCTGATAGAAGCTTTGCTGTAAATTCCCCAGCTTACGATCCAAACTATCATCACCAACTTGCAATAGATGCTGGTTTATCAGCTTATGCAGCTCCTCTTGGTTTACTTCAAACAAGTTCTGGAAATTATAATGGTCAAATTCCTACTATATTGAAAATTAATAGCTCTAATACTCTTGCAACATCTTTTGATCAAGCTGTTACTGGGAGTGTAAATGATGCATTAAAATTAGGATGTGCTGCGATAGGTTTTACAATTTATCCTGGGTCTGATCATAATTTTGAATTAATGGAAGAATTTAAAAGACTTAGTTTCGAAGCTAAAGAAAAAGGTCTTGCTGTGGTTTTATGGGCTTATGCGAGAGGTTCAAAGATTAGCAAAAAAGGTGAAACAGCAATGAACATAATTTCATATGCAGCACACATGTCTGCTCTATTGGGGGCAAATATTATTAAAGTAAAACTTCCTAGTGATTTTTTAGAGGAAGACCCAACTAAAAAAGCATTTGAAGATAATAATATACCTATAAGCACTTTAAAAGATCGTGTGGCTCATATCAAAAAAGTTGCATTTGATGGAAAACGCTTAGTAGTATTTTCGGGTGGTGATGCAAAAGATGATCAAGCTTTAATGGATGAGGTGCTTGCAATTCACCAGGGAGATGGAAACGGCTCAATTATTGGAAGAAATTGTTTTCAAAGATCTAAAGTAGATGCCTTGGCTTTATTAGAGCGAATGATTCAAATTTATAAATCTAAATGAAAATTAATGCTAACGACTTAAAGATAGGAAATATAATTCAACATAATAATTCGCTTTGGAAAGTCGCTAAATTATCCCATACGCAACCTGGAAAAGGTGGGGCATATATTCAAGCTGAGTTGAAAAATATTTCAAACCAGTCAAAATTAAATGAGAGATTTAGAAGTTCAGAGTCTCTTGAAAAAATTCGTGCTGAAGAGATAGATCATCAATTTTTATTTCGTAGTGGAGAGGATTTTACTTTTATGAATAACCAAACCTATGAGCAAATAGTTATGAATATTAGTCAAGTGAATGAAAATACAGCAAAATTTCTTAAAGATGGAATGGAAGTCTCTATTGAGTTTTATGATGAAAAACCAATGAATGTTAATCCTCCTGAAAGTCTTACTGTGCAAATATCCGAAACAGAGGCAGTTGTTAAAGGACAAACAGCATCTTCATCATATAAACCAGCATTGTTAACTAACGGTGTAAGAATCACTGTTCCACCTCATATTGAAACGGGTGACAAAATTAGAATAAACACGTCTGAATTAACTTACATAGAAAAAGCAAAATAATTTTTTCTATGGCTATTGTCCCACCAGTAATTGTTGTTATGGAAAAGGCATGTAGGAATGCTGCTAAATCTTTAATAAGAGATTTTGGAGAGCTTGAGAAACTTCAAATTTCTAAAAAAGACAAAAATGATTTTGTATCCTCTGCAGATATTAGAGCATCTGAAACTATCAGTTATACTTTGGGAAAAGATAGACCTGATTTTCTTCAAATTGATGAGGAGACTTTTAGTGCTGAAGATTTAGATAAGCTTAAAGGTGATACTCCTGTGTTTATCTCAGACCCACTTGACGGAACAAAAAATTTCATACATGGAAATGGTTACTTTGCAGTAACCATTGGATTGATGCAAAAAGGAGAGATTATTGCTGGTGTTACATATAACCCAATTTTGAATGAATTATTTTGGGCTCATAAGGGTTCTGGATCTTGGATTAACAACCAAAGGCTCAGGGTTTCCCAAAGAGATAAGTTAGATGGATGTATGTTTACATCTGGTGTGCAAATCAAGCATGAAGATATTCTTGAAAAAGGAATTGCTCAAATAGGATCGCTTCAAAGGAAAACAAGTGTCAGAATACTTGGTTCTTCAGCTCTTGATTTAGCAAATGTGGCATCAGGAAAATTTGATGGATTTTGGTCATTAAGATTAAATCTTTGGGATATCGTAGCAGGTATTATTTTAGTAAATGAGGCTGGTGGGATATGCCTAAATGAAAAAGGTAATGTTTTTGATCCCTTAAATGATGAGAGTTTAATAGCCTCTAGTGCAGCCATTAGCGGCGAATTGCTGAAAAGCCTATAAATATTTACTTGATTTTTTAACCTTTGATCTCTATTTTCTCATAACCATGAAACAAAAAATACATCCTGATTACCATGAAATTACCGTAGAACGTACTGACGGATCAACATATAAGACGAGATCTACATGGGGTAAAGCTGGCGATACTATGAAGCTTGAAATTGACCCATTATCTCATCCAGCTTGGAATCAAGGATCTGGAAAAATGGTTGACTCAGGTGGAAGAGTTGCACGTTTTAAAAATAAATATAAGTCATTTAATATTTAATATTTTAACAAGACCATGTCTGACAATAAACCTTTAATGCCCTTAGCTACGGCCGTATGGTTGGTAGACAATACTGCTTTAAGTTTTTCCCAAATATCTCAATTCTGTCAATTACATGAGCTAGAAGTTCAAAGTATTGCAGATGGTGAGGACGCTTATCGTATGCAAGGATTAAACCCTATAGCCAGTGGTCAATTAACTATGGATGAGATTAAACGTTGTGAGGGAGATCATTCACTTGAACTTCAATTGCAAAATAAAAAATCTGAGTCCATTCAATCAAGCGTTAAAACAAAAAAATACTTACCATTATCAGTAAGACAAGAAAGACCTAAAGCTATAGCTTGGCTAATTCGTGAGTATGGACAAATACTAACAGATACGCAAATAGCTAAACTTACAAGTTCTACTAAGCCAACTGTTGCTAATATAAGGGCTGGTAATCAATCTCAACCAATTACAGAATTTAGAAACCCCACTGATCTTGGTTTATGTACTTATGAAGAGCTCGAAGCACTAGTTGAAAAAGGTCAGCGAAAAGCAGAACGCGAGAGAAAAGCAAAAGAAAAGGCAGAAAAATTACAGTCTTCTACTGCTTAGTGAAGAATAAATAAACGTCTCCTAATCTTATACCAAATTTTTTCATAGTAGCTTTGTTAAATACATTTTTTTCATCTTGCATAATCATCCAATCATCAAATTTAACATTCATTATTCCATCACCATACTTGAGTTTTAATGTGTAATGCCAATTTAAAGCATTACCTGATCTTTCACCTAAAGCTACACCTATAATATCATCAGAAATTCCTTCATAAGTATTTTCACCAGTTTTTTTTATTTCCCATTTTCTGAATTCTTCCTCTCCATCATCATAGAGGAAGGTTTCATTGAGAATAAAATTATCTTCCTGTTGAATACCTTCCATTTCAACAGTAAATTGTCGCCTTACCTTTCCGAGTCTATCAATAAAAAGACCACTAGCTGTTGTTTTTCCTAAAAAATACTCTTCTATTTTAAATATTGGTTTTTTGTTGGCAAAGTCTTCAAGTTTCATGTTATTGCACCCACTGACAAATATTAATAAAATACTCGCTATTAATACATTTCTCATACACACAATCAATACGCTCATTGATGAAAGTAGATCTTTAACAGATTTAATTTACTTATTGATAAAATCTATTTGATATACATCAATAGTTTTTGCTTTAAAACCTCCTGAACAGTATGATAAGTAAAAATTCCACATTCTTTTGAAATCTTCAGAGTAACCTAAATTTTTTATTATACCCCATTTATTGTTAAAATTTTTTCTCCACATCTCAAGTGTTTGATAATAACTATCCGCCATTTGATTTTTAATTTGGAATTCGAATTTTTTTTGATTAGCTATTTTTTCTAAAGCTTTTACTGATGGTAACATTCCACCAGGAAAAATATATTTTTGAATAAAATCAATTTTTCGAGTATACCTCTCAAAGAAATCTTCAAAGATTACAATAGTTTGCATTGAAAAGACTCCAGATGGTTTTAACAAGTCTTTAATTTTTTCAAAATAAGTTTGCCAATATTGTATTCCAACAGCCTCAAACATTTCAATGGAGTAGATTCTAGAATATTCTCCTTGATGTTCTCTGTAATCTTTATATATGACATTTAGCTTATGTTCTAAATGATGTTCTCTAATTTTTGTTTTTACAAATTCGTATTGCTCTTTTGAAATAGTTAAAGTATCGATTTTGATATCAGGGAATTTTGAAATTAAATAAAAAGCGAAACTTCCCCATCCAGACCCAATTTCTAAGACATGATCACCTGGTCTAGGCTCATTACCCTCAATAAGACTTTCAAATTTATTTTTTTGTGCCTCAGATAACGTTTCCGAGCCTGTTTTAAAAAAACCTGATGAATAAGTTAAAGTATCGTCCAGCCACTCCAAATAGAAGTCATTACCAAGATCATAATGAGCATGAATATTTTTTTTACTCTGAAATAATGAGTTTTTAGTTTTATTCATATATTTTTTTGATAAAAATCTGTAAAACTTAGATCCACTCATTTCGTTACCAAAAGCTCTTTCATTTAGTGCACCAAATTCTAAGAATTTACTTAAATCATCTGCTTCAAATTTCTTTTTTATATAAGCTTCACCAAGCCCGACTGAACCACGAAAATACAAATCCCATATCATAGAAATACGACTAATTGTTAAATGCACTGAAGGACCCTCTAATTCACCGTAAAACTGATAGGATTTACCCTTAACATTTAAAGTCAAAGATCCATATCTGATTTTAGAACAAACTTTTTTTATATATCTATCAATAAACAAGATTTTACCTAATTTTAACTAATCTAAGTATAGATTATCTTTTATTCTATTGGAATATTTAAAGAATTTACTTTTTTTTAGAAAAAGCTTGATTGCCTGATAGTGAATAAGAGTGATTGTTTTTACACTCCCAAAAATATTTAAAATTAAAAACAAAATAAAATTATAGAAAGTTATTTCTTTTAAATTTAAATCTATAGAGGCATAAAATATTTGCTCCTTTTTAAGGTTAAATTGATGAATATTACAAAAAAAATGGTTTTTTCTTTTATTTTTTGAAGAAATCTTATAAATGCAATCCATTTCAATAAATGGTGACACATACATATTTTTTTTAAACTCTTTATCTTTAAATTTGTTCAAAGTTAAATAATGAACTTGATCTCCAAATGTATTTTTTACTTCATATATGATCGACTTAACTTTATTTTTACTATCAAGATATAAATAGAAGCTAATAGGGTTAAAAGAATAACCAACAATTGATGGGATACATATAAATTGAATACTATTAAAAACAATATTGTGTTTTTCAGCAACATTTTTTGCAAAATCATATAAACTCTTTTTTTTATTTCTAAATCCGTGCTGTTTATAAAAAATTGAAAAAAAGTTAAATCTATTTAGAGATATAAATGGATGGATGTTTATTGTGTTACTTAGATTTATACTTAAGTAAGGTGCGTTATATTGAAAAAAATTATCAGTATCCCTTGTTCTTTTATGAATTATTTTACCTATTCCAAAACAATGAGAAGAAATTAATTCCATTGCACTCTTGATGTATCCGTATTTTTAAACTCCTTTAAATCTATATTTAGCCTTTTACAAACTTTTATAGCAGATTGAATACCGTCTTCATGAAAACCATAGCCAAGATAACTGCCAACATAATAAGAATTCTCATAGCCTTGAATTTGTGAAATACTTTTTTGAGCATTTAGAGTTTTAGGTGAGAAAATTGGATGTTCGTAAATTGTTTGATAGCGATTCTGATTTTGATCCTGATTTAGAGAGACAAAGAAATTGTCATTAGTTTCTAGTGGTTGCAATTTATTCATCCAATAACTTAAAGTACATTTATTATTTAAATTCGTATGAAAATTCCAACTTGACCAAGCTTTTAAATGAGTTGGCATAAGAGAGTTATTTTGATGCAATTGTGCTAAATTTTTTTGAAAATCAAATTCATTTAAAATCTTATGCTCTTTCTGATGTATTTTATCTAAAAGAGGAAAAAAATGATTGGGGGGACATGCAAATATTATAATGTCAAAAACAGATTTTTTTCCTTCAAAGAAAATTTCAATCTTGTCATTTCTTGAAATTTTTTGAATTCTACATGACTTATTGATTTTAAATTTTGCAGATTTAATTAATAAATTGATATATTGTTTAGAACCATTTCTTATTGTTTTCCATTGTGGTCTATCCGTGAAATTAAACAATTTGTGATTTTGAAAAAAATTAATAATACTTTTTAATGGCTGATTAAGAGAGTCTTGATCGGGAGTTGACCAAATACTTGAAATTAAAGGAACAAGATGGAAATTAATAAATTCATCAGAGTAATTTTTTGTTTTAAGAAAATCTCTAATTGAAATATCTGATGTAATATTTTTTTTTTGATAAACTTTATAAAAAATAATGATGTCTTTTAACATTTTGTAAAATTTTAAATTAAAAAAATTTTTACGATCTGCAAATAATGTACTTAAACTTCCTCCCCCGTACTCGAATTTGTTTTCCTCATTAAGAAAACTAAAGGACATATTGCTATTAACAGTTTCGACTTTGAGAAGATCAAAAAATTTTGTTAAATTTGGGTATGTCAGTTCATTGTAGACAATAAAACCTGTATCTATTGGTATAGTATTTCCGTTACTATCTCTGACTTCTCTTGTATTTGCATGCCCACCTAAATAATCATTTTTTTCAAATAGTGTTACATCAAAATATTCTTGTGAAAAATATGCTGTAGATAATCCCGCTATACCAGATCCAATTATAGCTACGCTTTTTTTCAAATTATGATTTCGTTTGTTGATAAGCATCAAGTGCTCTGTTGCGAGACTCTTTCAAATCAACGATTGGATTAACATATTTCTTTTCTTTGACTAAACTATCTAATAATTTTTTATCTAAATATGGCTCGAATACTGTTTTTGATGAATTAAATATTTTTAATTGTGGAATATACTTCAAGATAAATTGAGCCTGTGGATCGAACTTTTCTGACTGAAGCACAGGATTAAATACACGAAAATATGGGGAAGCATCTGCGCCACAACCTGCTATCCACTGCCATCCAGCTGCATTACTAGCTTCATCATAATCTAGTAAACTTTTTTGAAAATACCGCTCACCTAATGTCCAGTTTAATAATAAATTTTTCACAAGAAAACTTCCAACAACCATTCTAAGCCTATTATGCATCCATCCCTCTTCATAAATTTGACTCATTGCTGCGTCTACAAGGGGTATGCCTGTTTTACCCTCAGTCCATAGAGCAAAATCTTTTTTACTATTTCTCCATGGGAATTTTTTAAATTTAGGGTTAATCGGTTTAGTTGATAAATCTTCAGAATAATACAACAATGAATAAGAAAATTCTCGCCAGCCAATTTCTGATAAATAAGTATTTACAGCATTATTAGATTTTTTAGAATTTTGAATTTTTTCAATTATTACCCGCGGGGATATCTCTCCAAATCTTAAGTGAGGAGATATTCTTGATGTTTGATCAAAATCAGGCCTATTTCTATTTACATCATATTTATCTATTTGAGAAGAAATGTAAGTCTCAATTTTTTTCAAAGCTGCATCCTCTCCTGGACTCCAATAATTATTAAACTTCTCATACCAACTTCTATTAGATAAAAAATTGATTTTAGTTTTTTCATTGTGTTTAAATGATTTGATTGATGTATTTTTTTGGTAAGAATATTTCTTGTTCAAATAAACTTTAAAAGCGGTTTTCCAATAAGGAGTAAAAACTTTAAAGAACTGACCAGAGTTATTTTGTACTTCCCAAGGCTCATTAAGTAAGTGTGAATTAAAAGTTTCAACATGAATATTTTTATTTTTAAAAAAACTCTTTATCTCAGTGTCTCTTTTAATAGATTGGTCTGAGTAGAGCCTATTCCAAATTAATGATGAAATATTGTATTTTTCAATTAGGTGTGAGAGATTATTTTTCGCTTCACCATCAGTTATAATAAGCTTTACATTAAATTTTTGTTCTAAATTCTTGGAATGCAAATGAAGACTTTTGTTTAACCACCATTGACCAGCATCTCCAGTGGCTTTCTTTTCAATGTCATCATAAATATAAACAAGTAATGCCGGGGATTTTTGTTTTGATATAAATTCCAGACAAGGATTATCAGTAATCCTAAAGTCTCTTCTCAGCCAATATAAAGTTCTATTTTCGATGATAAAATAATAACAAAATTATTTACTATGAGGAGGCATTTTCTTTTCTACAAACCAAACATGCTGTTTCAAAACAGGGTCATACTTTCTCTGGCGAAGTTTGTCAGAAACTTTCAATCCTTTAGTGGGTTTACGTACAATATATTTTGTGCCAGTTTCAGGTTTTTCTTCAGGTATTAACTGTTTAAGTTGGTATGTAGACTTTTTAGCCATTGGCGTAAACTAAACTAATTTTGAATTTGGTCAACATTGATATTTAATGAAATTAAAGAACTTTTTTCCAATGTTCTCGCTTATCTTTGAGAGAACGTCTCTTTTTTTCTGTCATATTATCAAAACAGATGGAACATGAATATCCTTCTTCATATTTAGGAGATTTTCTCTCTCTTGGAGTTAAAGGCATGTTACACCCGTAACAAAGCTTACTCGTACCTTGAGAAAGTTGCTTGTTCAAAGATACTCTGTAGTCAAAAACAAAGCATTCACCCTTCCATGAGTCAGCAGATGTGGTTTCAAAATATTTTAATATTCCTCCTTTAAGTTGATATGTCTCAATACCATATTTTTCCATTAAAGGTCCTGCTTTTTCACATCTAATACCACCTGTACAATAAATACCAACTTTTTTATTCTGAAATTTTTCTTTGTTATTCTTTATATAATTTTTGAAATCTTTAAATGTTTCAATTTTAGGGTTGATAGCATTTTTATAATGACCAATTTTAAATTCATAATCATTTCTTGTATCAAGAATTTCTACATTTTTATCATTAGCAAATTTATCCCAATCACTTGGTTCAATAAATTTAGATTTTTTAATGTCTGAAATTTTTAATCCAAAATCAGATGTAACTATTTCCTTTTTAAGTTTAATTTTAAGCTCGTTAAAAATTCTTTGGCCATTAAAGTCTGATATTTTTATATTTTCTTTAGTGACTCCTAAAGACATTAAATAGTCAATAATTTTTTTTTCTAATTTTGAAGAGACTGCTATTGTACCATTTAAACCTTCCTCACTGACAATAATCGAACCTTTTATTTGTTTTAAAAGAAAGTGTAAATTTAACCTCTCTTTTAATAATCTGGGATTGGATACGTTAAAGAAACTATAAAACGCAATGACTCTCATTAGTATGTTTTATAACAAATGTATAGATTGATCAAATAAGGCGTTTAAATTCCTTTGATTTTATTAGTAAATTGATTTTCAAATTTAACTAACTGAGGCATAAATTTAAACCAAGCATCTTTCAAAGCTTCTACAAATTTTTCAGTAGACTCTGGGTCATGACATGGAGTGGGAGTTATTCTTATTCTCTCAGTTCCTTTTGGGACTGTTGGATAATTAATAGGCTGAACATAAACCTGGTGCTCATTTAAAAGAAAATCACTAATCTCTTTACATAATTTGCTATCTCCAATTAATACTGGGATTATATGTGAACCTGAGTCTAAAAAAGGAATACCTGCGGTTCGTAGTTCTTTTTTAACAAAATCTACATTCTCAAAGAATGAAGATCGAATTTCATCGTTTTTCTTTACTTGTCTAATGCTCTCTAGACTTCCAGCAGCTACTGCTGGGCACATGGATGTTGTGAAAATAAATCCTTTTGAAAAACTTCTAACAAAATCAATTATTGTCTCAGTCGAGGCTATGTAACCTCCAGCTAGACCAAATGCTTTTGCCAATGTTCCATTGATAATATCAATATGCTCAGATAATCCTTTTTGATCTGCTACACCTGCTGCATTGGGACCGTATAAACCTACAGCATGAACTTCATCTAAGTATATTAATGCTCCATTATCCTGTGCAACCTGAATAATGTCTTCTAGTGGTGCAAAATCAGCTTCCATTGAATAGACAGACTCCAAGACGATAATTTTTGGTCGAGAAAAATCTACTCCCTTTAGAATGTCCTTTAGGTGTTTTACATCATTATGACGATAAATAGCTTTTTCTTTTTTACTTGTACGAATTCCTTCTATAAGTGATGCGTGATTTAGTTCATCACTTAAAACTAAACAATTATCAAAAGCAGATATAATAGACTTTAATGCAGACTCATTAGCACTATATCCAGAATTAAATGCTAGAGCTCTTTCTTTTTTATGTAAGAGTGCGATTTCTTTTTCGAGTTGAATATGAAAATTAGTAGTACCTGATATATTCCTTGTTCCTCCGCTTCCCGCTCCTAACTTTTCAGCAGCAGATTGCATTGCGGAAATAACTTCTTTGTTCTGGCTCATGCCTAAGTAATCATTTGAACACCAGACATCAATCTCTTCGGTTTGACCATTACTATGTCTTGTAGCTTTGGGATACTGTCCGGCTTTTCTTTCTATGTTGTTAAATACTCTGTAGTGGCCTTCATCCTTAATTTTATCAATTTCAGATTGAAGAGTGCTTAGATAATTAGATTTCCAATTGTGATTTTTCACAATTATTAATTTATTTTTTACTAATCTAAAAGATACTGCAATAAAGACGCATAAAGCCTCTAATTAGGGGCTTTTTGTCCTATTTATCTTAGGAATTACTTCTTTGCCAATCAGTTCAATAGATTTGATTAAATTTTCATGGGTAATATCAGCTATATCCATTTGAAATTGGAATCTATCAATACCTCCAAGGGCTTGACTATGTCTGATAATCTTTTCAGCGACCTGATCGGGATCGCCTAAAACTATAGCTCCTAATGGGCCAATTTGATTGTCAAATTGGTCTCTCGTAACAGGGCCCCAACCTCTTTCTTTTCCAATTTTTGTGAACATTTTATGATAACCCTCATAATACAAATCTATTGCTTCATCCATACTATTTGCGACATATCCCAATGAATGAAGTCCTACGGAGAGTTTTTCTGGGGGGTGTCCTGCTTCTTTACCCGCCTGTCGATAAATATCTACCAAAGGCCTAAAGCGATGAGTATTGCCTCCAATTATGGCAATCATTAGAGGTAAGCCCATTGAACCTGCTCTTGCAAAAGATTGAGGTGTGCCACCAACACCTAACCAAATTGGGACAGGGTTTTGAATAGGCCTTGGATAAATAGGTAAATTATTTATCGAAGGTCTAAATTTACCAGACCAACTAACAAATTCATTTTCTCTAATTTTTAAAAGCAAACCGAGCTTTTCAATAAACAATTCATCATAATCTTTGAAATCCAAACCAAACAATGGAAAGGCCTCAGAAAATGATCCTCTTCCAGCTACCATTTCTGCTCTACCTCCGGATATCAGATCAAGAGTAGACAAGTTTTGAAATACACGAACAGGATCTGCTGCGCTTAAAACAGTTACAGCACTTATTAGCTTAATATTTTTTGTTTGTGCTGCAGCTGCAGCTAATATCATGAATGGTGCTGAGTCTAAAAATTCTTTTCTATGATGCTCTCCTATCCCAAATGAATTTAATCCAACTTCATCTGCAAAAATAATTCTATCAATAACATTATTGATGGCTTTAACACTATCTGAGCCCTCTCTTTTATCTGCAAAACTGTCTATACCGATTTCCAAGGTGTTCTTCTAAAATTTTTCAGTGTTTGTTCTAATTTCAATTTCCCATGACCAAGCTTTTTTATCCTGTAAATAAAAATTTAGGTATTGTTTTGCAATTTCATCAGGGTGTATCATTTGATAATTTCCAACTGGTTCTTTACCTATTCCTCCATCTATAACGAAATGACCTATATGAATATTTTGTGGGTGCAGCTCTCTTGCCAAAGATTGTGCTAAGCCTCTCAAACCAAACTTTCCCATAGCAAAAGACGTAGATTTGGCAAAACCCTTTACACTTGCAGATGATCCAGTGAAAAAAATATTACCTTTTCCTATTTTTAACATTCTTTTTACTGATTCATGCGCTACTAGAAAAGCCCCATAACTATTTACTTTTATTGATTGAAGCATTTCATCAGGATCGTATTCAATAAAAGGTTTTACAATTCTAAGAGATGGATTATAGATAACAATTTCTGGAGTGCCTATAATTGAGTCAGTCTGCAAAAATAAATTTTGAACACTTTTATTTTCCGTTGAGTCACACTTAAAAACTAAAGCGTCGATCTCTTTTTTTAAACTGTCAAGTTTGTCTATGTTTCTGGCAGCAAGTACAATTTTCATCCCCTTTGAATTAAATGCTCTAGCCAAAGAAGCACTTAAACCTGATCCTGCTCCGACAATTAAAACTGCTTTTTGTGTCATAATTTCAAACGTTATTTAGATATAACATATTTTGAAATAAGTACATATTGACCAATAAGTCTCGCTTAAATTGTATTAGCGTTGATTATTTGTTATTTCTTAATGTCATCAATGGTTATGAAAAAGATTGTTTTATTATCAAGAAAAAGTTTTCTCGCTAAAATTCAGACTCACATTGCGGAAATAGAAATTAATAAAATACAAAAAAATATAATTGATACACATTACTCATCAAGCGTTGGTGACACGGACATGTCAGCTAAAGCTTGGGAACAACATGGATTTGGAATATTTACAAATTCACTCTCAAAAAAGTTAATCTTAAAAGATGCAGATGTGGTAGTTCATTCATTCAAAGATCTTCCTGTTAAAAATCTTAATAAGACTTCTTTTATTTGTCTCAAAAGAGATGATCCAAGAGATGTTATTCTTATTAAAAAGACTTCATTAAATAAAAAAAAATTAGTTATAGGGACATCCTCTCCTAGAAGAAAATATTATTTAAAAAAATTAAGAAAGTTTTTACCCTTTGAAGAATTGAAGCCATTCGACATTAGGGGAAACGTACCATCTAGGCTGGAAAAAATATTAAATTCCTCAAAAGAGGACGGGGTGTTTATGGCTAAAGCTGCTATAGATAGAATTTTTAAATATGGAGAAAAAATTAATAAAAAAGATTATAGAAATTTTAAATTGAAATTTAAAAAGTTTGAAAAGATAATTTTACCAATTTCTGAATTTCCTAGTGCGGCAGCACAAGGATGCATTGCTTTGGAATATAGGAGAGATGATCGAAAAACAGAAAAAATATTGAAAAAAATTAATCATTTACCTTCGTTAGATGATTGTCAAAGAGAGAGAAAATATTTATACAAATGGGGAGGTGGTTGCAATTTAGATGTAGGTGTAACTATTGAAAATATTCTAAATGAAAAAATCTTATTTGCACAAGGGAAAGATAATCAAACAAAAAAATATTTTAAAGAAAAAAAATATCTAAATAATAAAAAAGTTAAAAAAGTTAAAAATATATTTCCTTCAAGCTTATCAAAATATCAAATGTTTCAGAGAAATTTGCATGAATTTAATAAAACAGTAAAAAATAAAAATGTTTTGGCCACAAGATCAGAATTTAAAGAGTTTAAATCTTTGAAAAGTGTATCAAATCTTATAACTTCCGGCGTAAGTTCTTGGAAAAAAATAAGTAAAATGGGCATTCTTGTAAATTCTTCTCTCGATAGTTTTGGTGAAAATTATCGAGAAACTGAAAATTTTTATAAAGATAATCAAAAACCTACTTATAAACTTACATATGAAGGAAATATGCTAAATAAAAAATTCCCTGTTATATCACACTATAGTTTAGTCCCTTTGATTAATGACAATACGATTGATAATTTATTTGTAGCGGAGAGTTTTTATTGGATGAGCTTCTCTGCATTTAAATTAGCTATACAACTAAGACCAGAAATACTAAATAAGCGTAATTCGTGTGGACCTGGTCAAACGTATCTTCAAATTTCTAAATTTATTCCTAAAAATCAATTAAATGTATATCTTACTTATGATGATTTTAAAAATTTTGAACTTAAATGATTAAAAATTATTTCCCTATTGATCAGTCTAAATCTCTTAAAAAGAAAATTTTAATTCAACCTTTATTTGTGGATCAAAAGGTAAAAAATTCAAAGGAAATTAAAGGATTAGGTGATAATAAGAGTTGGTCATCTTCATCTATAATTAAGGCAATTGAAAAGGATTTAAAAAAAGGTATCAATAATTTTCTACTTTTTATCGTTCCAAATAAAAAACAAAAAAATCCGGAGGATTTTAGCTTTCACTATGAAGTTATAAGAAAAATTAAAAATTATTTTGGAAAAGATATAGTTTTACTTATAGATACATGCTTATGCTCAATAACTGTTGATGGGCATTGTGGAGTTACTCATAAAAAATCAATTGATCTTAATAAGACACATTACTCTTTAGGATTAGCGGCAAATACATATCTTGAGGCGGGAGCTGATATAATTGCACCAAGTGACATGATGAAAAATACAACTAAATATTTGAGAAAAATATTTGTTCAAAATGGTTTTTCAAATTCTCAAATAATGAGTTACTCAACAAAATTTAAAAGTCACTTCTACGGCCCTTTTAGAGATGTTGCAAAATCATCACCACAGGGATTTGATCGGTCATCATATCAATTACCTGTTGAAGACAAAGCAAAGGCAATTAAAAGTTCAATTAGTAATGCAGCTCAAGGTGCAAATTATTTAATGGTTAAGCCTGGTATGACTTCAATAGATTTAATAAGAGATATAAAAAAGGAGACACTGCTTCCCACGGGTGCGTACCAAGTAAGTGGTGAGTATGCTAGTCTACAAATGCTCAGCAAAGCTAAATTTGGCAATTATGTTGATTTGCTCATAGAGTCTTTAACGGTACTCAAAAGAGCTCAAGCAGATTTTATTATTACTTATGGAGCTAGAGATATTGCAAAATACCTATAACAAAAATTTTTTTAATGCCTTAAATAAAGTTGAACAAAAAATTCCTCCAATTTGGTTTATGAGACAGGCTGGTCGATATCATCAGCATTACAGAAAATTAAAAGAAAAATATTCTTTTGAACAATTATGTAAAGAGCCTGAGCTTGCTTGTGAGGTAACTCTTGGACCTATTGTTGAATTCGATTTTGATGCTGCAATATTGTTTAGTGATATTCTTTTTCCTTTAGATTATTTAGGTATGAGTTTGAAGTTTAATCCTGGACCAATATTTGAAAAAAATTTAAGTTCAAAAATGATATCCGAATTTAATATTGATGAATTTGAAAGTTTTATAGATTTTCAGAATATATCTCTAAAACATATTAGAAATGAACTTTCAAATGATAAATCCTTAATTGGATTTACTGGTGGACCTGTAACCTTATACCATTTTGCAACGAGGAATAATCCTGTATCACAAACACTATTTCAACAAACCCTGCCCGTTTTAGAAATGTTAATACAAAAAAATATACAAATTCAGTTACAAAATGACATTGATTTGTTAATGATATTTGATACTGAAGCTAATAAACTAAATGATAAAGATTTTGATGAATTCGTTATTCCTTTTTTATTTAAAATTTCAAATAGTTATCCAAATAAAATTGGATATTTCACTAAAGAAATTTCTCAAACTAAATTTAATAAATTACAAAATTTAAAAAATTTAAAACTTACAGTTTTAGGAACTAATTTGGAGGTTTTCACTGAACTACCAAAGACACATTTATCTTTACAGGGGAATTTTTCAAATGATTTGTTAGCTATGGAGGACACTAAATCCTTTTCTGATTATATTGATAAATATATTGAGGAATGCTTACAGAGTGAGTTATCTCATAGATCTGGGTGGATTGCTAGCCTCGATCACGGTGTAAAAAAAACTACTCCTGAGGCTAATGTTCATTTATTCATAGAAAAGATAAGAACTAAGTTATCATAAAAATCGTAATGTTTTTCAATGGCTTCATTTAAAGGTAATAAACTATACGTTCATGGCTCTGGTCTTAAGACAGGTATTTTGATCACAAATTTAGGAACACCAGATGAACCAACTAAGTCGTCTTTAAAGACTTATCTAAAGCAATTTCTATCAGATGAACGTGTCATAGAAACACCAAAAGCTATTTGGTGGCCTATTCTTAATGGAATAGTTTTAAATACTCGACCAGCGAAGTCAGCTAAAAATTACAAATCTGTTTGGACAGAGGAAGGTTCACCTCTTCTGTTCCACACAAAAAACCAATTATCGAAAATAAAAGAATTTATTAATAAGAAATATCAAAATATCGTATTTGATATTGGAATGCGTTATGGGAATCCTAGCATCTCTAAGGGTTTAAATAATCTTAGAAATCAAAATTGTGATCGTATTATTATTTTACCTTTATACCCTCAATATTGTGCGGCTACAACGGGCTCAACGTTTGATGCTGTTGCAGAAGAATTAAAAAGTTGGCGTTGGGTACCATCTCTTCGTTTTATTGGAGGATATTACGAAAATGAACTTTATATTAAAGCTCTTAAAAATAGCATTGAAGAATTTTGGACTAAAAATTCAAAACCAAAAAAAATCATATTTAGCTATCATGGTGTTCCAAAAAAATATTTAGATAAAGGGGATCCGTATCATTGTTTTTGCAGAAAAACTACTAGGCTGGTGGCAGAGACCATGGGCTTACCAGAGGAAAGTTATATGACCACATTTCAATCTAGATTTGGACCAGCAGAATGGCTTCAACCTTACACAGATAAAACTATAGAGAGCTTAGCAAAAAATGGTACAGACCACATTCATGTTATAAGTCCTGCTTTTTCCTCAGATTGTCTCGAGACAATAGAAGAACTTAACGAGGAAAATAGAGAAATATTCATGGAAAATGGTGGAAAGGAATTTGGATATATTCCTTGTCTAAATGATCGAGAAGATCATATACTCCTACTCACTTCGTTGATAGAAAACGAACTACATGGGTGGGTATGAGTGATCAAATAAAAAATCAACAAACTAAAGCAGAAAAGTGGTTTCGAGAACTTCGAAATCAAATGGTTGGATCAATGCAAAAGCTTGATGGGTCTGAATTTATAGAAAAAGAGTGGCAAAGACCTGGTGGTGGTGGAGGTTTGATGTCCTTACTAAAAGGAGAAATATTTGAAAAAGTAGGAGTAAACATTTCAACAGTGCATGGTAATTTTAGTGAAGAATTTAAAAAATCAATGCCGGGAACCGAAGAGGATCCAAGCTTTTGGGCCAGTGGTATCTCAGTCGTAGCTCATATGAAAAACCCGAAAATTGCTGCAGCTCATTTTAACACTCGGTACATAACCACAAAAGGAAAACAATGGTTTGGTGGTGGTTGTGATTTAACCCCTGCAATACCTGAAAAATTAGAAACAGATAATTTTCATCAAGGTCTCCAACGAACATGTGATCAACATAATTCAACTTATTATGAAAAATTTAAAAAACAATGTGATGAATACTTTTATTTAGAGCATCGAAAAGAAAGTAGAGGTATAGGAGGGATTTTTTTTGATTATATCAATACAGACTTTGATAAGGACTTATCTTTCATAAAAGATGTTGGGCAATTCTTTGTTAATTTTGTAATTGAAAACTCAAAAAGAAAAAAAGATTTTAACTTTAATCAAGATGACTTAGATGCTCTCTCAAAAAAAAGATCTCGTTACGTAGAATTTAATTTGCTTTATGATAGAGGGACATTATTTGGATTAAAAACCGGTGGTAATATTGATGCTATATTAATGTCAATGCCTCCAGAGGCTAAATGGTAACAAAATGTATGAGTTATTAAAAATTTTACATATCATATCTTTTGTATCATGGTTTGCTGGGTTATTTTATTTACCAAGACTTTTTGTTTATCATGTAGAAAACATAACCAATCCTGAAATGAATAGTGTATTTCAAAAAATGGAATATAAATTGCTAAAAATTATAATGAACCCAGCAATGATATTGACTTGGGTATTTGGTTTAGCCCTTATCCATTATGTAGGTTTTGAATTATGGCTTTTTTTGAAAATTATTTTAGTTCTTATTCTCTCTGCATTTCATATGTATTTAAGTAATATTAGAAAAAGTCTAGAGAGTAATTTTAGAGACTATACCTCAAAATATCTAAGAATAATCAATGAAGTGCCTACTGTTCTTCTAATTTTAATTGTAATACTTGTAGTTGTAAGACCTTTTTAATTTTATGGATCTTACCCAAGGGGATATAAAAAAACAATTAATCGGTATGGCTGTTCCAGCAGGAACAGGTCTTTTATTTTATACTCTGTACAATGTAGTAGATACTTTTTATGCAGGTCTCATAAGCACAGAGGCTATTGCAGGCTTATCAATATCTTACCCCTTGTATTTTATTTTATTGGCCTTCGCTGTAGGTTTTGGACAAGGCACCACAGCTCTTGTCTCAATAGCTATTGGCAAAAAAAAATTTAATGAGGCAATTAAGATACATACTCAAGCTTTAGTTATCACTTTATTGATTTCTATAGCCATTGGGTTTACAACCTTTCTATTATCTAGACCTGTATTTTTATATTTTGGGGCAGAAGGTATTTTTCTTAACAATGGTCTAAGGTATATAAAAGTACTCTCAATTGGCGCTCCGATTTTTATTGTTTCTTTTGTCATTAATTCTCTTTTATATGCACAAGGAGATACAAAAAAAAATAGAAATGCGTTAATCATAAGCTTTTTTATTAATTTAATATTTAGTCCTTTCTTATCTTTAGGTTATGGTCCTTTTCCTGCATTGGGAACTCTCGGCATAGCTCTTGCAACAGTCATATCTCAACTATTCCATTTTTTCTTTTTAAGCTATTATGCTATTCGCAGTCCTTTGTTTAAGTATTTCAATTACAATTATATTTGGCTAGAAACTAAATTCGTATTAAGAATTCTAAGACAATCTATACCCTCTAGTATGAATATGTTTATGATTGCAGTTGGTTTCTTCATAATGCAAAAGTTTGTTACAAGTTATGGTGCCTCAGCTAGTGCAGCATATGGTATAGCTTTAAGAATTGAGCAAATTATTTTATTACCTGCCATAGGATTTAGTAGTGCTTTATTAAGTATGGTAGGACAAAATTTTGGTTCGAAGAATTTTGATAGAATTTATGAAGCTTTTTTAATTTCATTAAGGTTATCTATGACAATGATGATTTTTGGAGCATTAGTTCTTATATTTGCGGGTGAAAGGATTGCTAGTTTTTTTTCAAGAGACAGTGAAGTGATAATTATTGCTGGTAGTTACTTGTTTATGGTAGCCTTTTTGGCTTTTATATATCAAGTTATTGATAGGTGTGACTCTGTACTTTCTGGTTTAAGAAAACCTTCTGTAAATGTGTTCTACACTTTTATTAGATTGGTATTTCTTCCCCCATTTGTAATTTATTTATTTTCTGAGACTCTTGAAAAAGGCCTAATTGGTATTTGGTGGGCTATATTTTTTACAAATTTACTAGGCTCAGTGTTTGTTTTTTTTCATATGAAATATTTATTTAAAAAAGAATCCAGTATCTTAATAAATTAACTAAAATCTTTCAGGTCTTCCAAATGCTTACTAAGAGCTTTTGTAGATAATTGTATTTCATAGATAAATAACACTATAGCTATTGAAAATATCAATATCCCTAAACCAAAAAAGTTTAAGGCTAAGTCATAAATCTTGATATAGCTAAAAAAAATAGATATTAAATTCAGCAAGAAGCTGATCCCAGAGAGGGTTTGAACTGACCTTACTAATGTTAAACGGGTTGTAAGTACTTTAATTTGATCTAAGTGATGTTGAACCACATTGCTAGTTGGTCTATTTGTAATTATTGTGTCATGGATCTTTCTGATTAATGAAGCAAGAGAAGTATATCTATTGCCAAACGATATCATCATTAACGGTATAGCTGGAAACAAAAGTGCAGGATAAAGTGTTGTGAAGCTTGGCATACTATTTATGGAGCAGTTTGTTATAACTAGGAGGGAATAACTAAGTATCTATGTCAACACGGAGTTAATCGAAACTTTAAAAACTGCTCCTAATAAATTTATACATATAATAATCTAAAAAACTCGTGTTATGATTGCATAACAACTATGCAACTTACAGACAGCTGATGAAATAATTTATAAATAAAAATTAATTATCAAATTATTTCCAAGAAAATAATAGATAAGGTAAGTATAAGTAAATAAAGAATTATTATTATATTAACTAATTTCCAAATTTGCTTGTTCAAAAAATATAATCTTAGTGATTGAGCACCATAGCCTAAAAAATAAAAAAAAATCAATGACGCTAGACTTGCACCTAATCCAAATAAAATCTTGTCAGAAATAGTTAGGAAATTTTTTGATAAATTTCCTAAAATAAAAACAGTATCTGAGTAAACGTGTGGGTTTAAAAAAGTAAAGGCAAGTGTCTGGAGGGCTATTTTTAACTTTGACGATTGTGTATGTGTTTGTGAAAATACAATATCATGTTTAAATGTTTTTACTTTTGACCATATAAAATTTAAGAGGAAGAGGACAAGCCCTATAGATAATAGTAAATTGATCAGATCGTTGATGAAATTTTTAATAAAGTGAAATATGAAAATTCCAAAAAAAATCAATAAGAAATCACCAACTATACATATTGAAGTTACTAAAAAAATATTATTTTTTTTTATACCTTGCTCTATAACAAATAAATTTTGTGCACCTATAGCAAGTATTAAACTTAAACCTGTTGAAAAACCAAAAATAAACTCGTTCATGACAATTTTGCACAGTTTATATACTTTACACCTAAAATCTATTTAGTAAGTTTGTGTTATGAAAGTTTTTGTTGGTGGAGTATTTTTTGCTTTAATATTTATTTTTGTTGTAACTGATGGTTTTGTAAAAATTAGTCTACCTCTGTAAACCTTCTTCTTTTACCACTACTCCACTCATCACTAAATTTTAAAGTCCCTAAGTGTAACGGTATTTTTTCTTTAACAATTAAATTATTTTCCGAAAATTCAAAAAAAGATTTATGAAGATAGCGAAACTCAAGCAAATGATTCATAATTCCAAAGTTTATATCTTTAATCACATTAGGATCTACATTCTGGTTTGAAATAAAAACATAATCATTATCTGCGGGAAAATTTAAAATTGAACGAAGCGATAAATTAGAGGGACGATTGAGTAAATCTGATTTTTTAATAATTGCATATTGAAATTGATTTTGTTCAATTTTTTTAATTATTTCATCAACGCTATCATCGAGGCGTGTATTGCATTCTAACGTGTTAGAACCACCATAACTATGAGATATTTCAAGTTCCCTGTCCAATACTTTGCAAATACTTTTAGCTAGAATATATTCTGTTCCCAATGTAGAACGAACCATGATTGTTAAAGAAATATCTTGAGAAAGGGCAAACAATAAATTCGTTTTAAGAAATAATATTACAATAAGAGAAAATATTACTTTTAAATACATAGATTACTTTTAACATAAAACATTCTAAATTGTTAAATAGAATTAAATGCCAAATTTTTCAACTATTGCATTAATAGCTTGTTTTGCATACGCCATTGAAAGTATTTTTGGTTTTGGTGGTACGATAATCTTTCTGGGAATTAGTGGATTTTTCTTTGACTTTAATTCTTTGTTAAAGCTTGCAATGATTGTTGGGCTATCCTCCGGTTTAGCTGTTTTAATTCAATCATACAAATATGTCTCTTTAAATCATCTGATCAAAATTTTAATTTATACAATTCCTGGTGCACTAATTGGAACATATTTTATCAGTTATTTTGCATCAGATATTTTAATAAAAATATTTGCAATAATTTTAATTATTTATGGATGTTTTAACTTATTCTTTCCTGATATCAGGTTTCCTCAACTCTTGAAAAATTTTTTTGTAATTCTAGGTGGATTTATTCAAGGAATTTATACTATTGGAGGACCATTTGTATTAATGGGGTATAAAGATTATTTCTCCTCAAAACAAGAGTTGCGATCAACTATGGCTGGATATTTTTTTATTATAAACTCTTTGAGAGCAATATTTTTTATGTTTTTGGGAGGAAGCTATTTAGAGATAGTGAAAATATACTATCCAATAGCTCTTTTAGTTATGTTAAGTGTTTGGCTGGGTTATTTTATACATAAACAAATACCGGAAATCCTATTTAAAAAACTTATTATTATTGCTATCACTTTGATAGGAGTATTGATTTTATTTACAAAATGATCGACTGGGAACCATATGGACCTATTTACTCTGTAGCTCCTGGAATAAAAAAAATAAAAGACCTTCCAATCATTGAATATGATGAGCATGAAGAAAGATATTTAAGTTTGAAACAAAAATGTAAAGAAAATATTTTTATTGATGATTATTTTACAAAAGAAATTGATATAGCTGTATGCGAGAAGTTAAATTCTATATTAAAAAAAGAATACCCATCTAAAAACTCTAACTTTAATAACTTTGTAGAACTTGGTTATAATCTTCAAGAGGATATAGCCATTTTTCACAGGTGTAACAAACTTATAGCTTTACATGTTTCATTTCCCTCCGTTTGGGTGCCTAAAGAAAAAATTGGTCTTAGTTTTGCTCAAATCCATCAACCTGTACCAGGTATGGAAAATTTTTTAAAAAATGAGGATAAATATGTTCAGATGATGATTGAAGCAACAACTCCTATTATAAGATATGTTTGGGGAGAGCATTATGGTTATTATTTATGTGAGCATGAACCTTTGCAAGAAAGTATAAAAGTGATGCACACAGAAAGACAGACTTTTATTGGAATTCCAGAGAGTGATATTGGTATTTTCTTAATTCGAAAGAAAGTGATGTTTTATGATGACACATCAAATGATTTTAAGGAATGGTATAAAAAGCAAGTCAGATCTATGACAGAGGATCAAAAAATTTATAAGATAAAAAGAATCTGAATCGATACTAGCGATCGAAAAAATTAATATATTTGAAGGTAATCAGATTACTGTTCCTGATTTCCCTCAGCTGGAGCATTTGGATCTGTAAGGCGCTCTAATTCGGCTAACTCTTCTGCTTCTCTTTTTGCTTCTCTTTTAGCCTTTTTAGCGGCAAGTTTTTCTTGGCGCTTACGCTCTTTCTCCATAGCTCTTTCACCAGCTTTTGATTTATAGTCAAAGTGAAGTCCCATAAAAAGATTATATCAGAATTTTTTTGATACTAAAGTTTCACTTCATTGAATATTTATTAATTTAGAACTCTTTTTAAAAGATTAATCCAATTTAAATGTGAAATTTTAATCATTAAGTTTTCATTAAAACCCTGTGAAATTAATAGATCGATTAATTTGTGCATACCTAGAACACTATTTAGATCTTTTGGCATCATTGCACCGTCAAAATCTGAGCCAAATCCAACTTTATCATCTCCCAAATAGTCAATAAGGTACTTAAAATGATCAACTATTATTTGTAAATCTGTATCAGAAACCATTTTTCCATCTTTCCTTAAAAAAGCTGGGGCAAAATTAACTCCAACCATCCCTTGAGTTTCTTTGATTGCATCTAATTGCTTATTTGTAAGGTTTCTAGAATGTGGGCAAATCTGATGAGCATTGCTATGCGTGGCTACTAGGGGCGAATTTGAATATTTTGCTATATCCCAAAAGCCTTTTTCATTTAAATGAGAGGTGTCAATTAACATATTTAGTGAATTACAATTTTTTATTAGTTCTATTCCTATTTCGGTTAAACCATCTCCAATATCTGGTGAAGTTGGAAAAGCAAAGGGAACGCCCTCTGCAAAAATAGTAGGCCTTGACCAAACTGGCCCAATTGATCTAAGACCAGCTCGAAATAAAGTTTCGAGATTATAAAAATTTTTATCTATACATTCTGCACCCTCTATATGCATTACTACAGATAATTGGTCATCATGTTTAAACGAGTTTTCCAAATCCTTGCCAGATAAACAAATCTTAACTTTATTTTTTGAGTTTCTTTCAATTTTTGAAAGGATAGACAATTGATTTAAAACAACTGGTAATGCATCGTTTACGTCTACGGGCCTTGGAAGTGGTAATAAATACTCATCTTGCTCCATATCTTTATAGTTGACCAACTTATCAGAGTCAGAGATATCTTGTTCTGGGGTAGGAACATATATGGCGCATAAACCTCCTTTAAAATTAGCTTGGTTCATTCGAGGAAGATCTAAATGTCCTTCTTTATCTCCATCGATAAAATCAAGATAGGAGTCAGGTTTGTTCTTTAAAAATAGTCTAAATAATACATCATTATGACCATCGAAAATTTTATAATCCATGTCATAAATTTATCATTTTTTTTGTTACTTAGACTACATGCAAATTAAAAATATTTAATGAATTTGTTTGAAGTCTCATAAATAGACATCAGCTGTCTATATTTAGCAAAAGTAAAACTTCTTTTTAAAACTATATATATGTAAGAAAGGAAAAAAAATTATGAATAAAATTTTTGGATTTACAGAAAGATCTTTAAAATTCTGGTTATCTTTATTTACTAAAAAAGAAGACAGTATTATAAATTTTTGTAAGGTTGAATATGGCCCTGATTGGCAATGGGCTTACTCCGAGTATCAAAGAAATCAGTCATTTCCAAATAGCTTAAAAGAGGCTGCCTAATGAGCAATCTATTTAAATCTATTAGAAAAATAATTATTAATGGAAAAAATGACCAAAAATCAAGGTCTTACAAAGAAGAGGTATATTTATCTCAAGCTATCGACATGATTGATCTTGAAAGAAGACAAAAAGAGATAGATAGAAGATTTATTAGAAAATTTTAAAAAGCCCATCTAGGGCTTTTTGCCTAGCCTAACACCCAAATTTCAATAGCTACAAATATAAAAAGTCCAGCAAATATTAAATTGACAATATTTTTAGGTCTATTGAAGTAATTTGAAAACTTTTTTATACCAAAAAAGTGGCCGATAATTGAATAATTCATTGCTGAAATAAAAAAACTACCTGATGCAAAAATTAGAGCGATACTAAAATTTAGGTTTTCACTGAATTGTAAAGTTGCTAGAGCAGACCAAAATGCGAAAGCTTTGGGATTGGTATAAGCAACAATTATTGCTTTCTTCATACTGTTTAAAAAATTTCTTTCATTAGATAGTTTTATGAGTTGATTTTCAGAGCTAAAGTATTGGCTGCCAATTTGATATGCTAAATAAATCATATAAAGACTAGCTAAGATCTTTAAAACAATAAAACCCCAACCCATTAAATTTGAAATTAGAAAAGAAATACCTGTTGTAGCAAGTAAGCACCAAGTAAAAGAACCAATAGCAGTACCAACTGCAGCACCCCAAATTTGTTTTTTCTGTCCACTAATTCCAACGGATGCCACAAAAAAAGTATTAGGTCCTGGCAAAAACACAGCAAAATAAAATATTATCCATCCGGATAATAAAGCCATTACAACTTCATTCATCTTATACTTTTTTAATGATTAAGAATTTGACTTAAGAAAAGTTTAGTTCGATCACTTTTTGGGTTATTAAAGAATTCATCTGGGGATGCTTGTTCAACAATTCTTCCCTCATCCATAAAAATCATTTGATCAGCAACAGTTTTTGCAAATCCCATCTCATGAGTAACAACTAACATAGTCATACCCTCTTCAGCTAATTGTATCATCACATCCAAAACCTCTTTAATCATTTCAGGATCAAGAGCCGAGGTAGGCTCATCAAATAACATGATATCTGGGTTCATCGCGAGAGATCTCGCAATAGCCACACGCTGTTGCTGACCACCTGATAATTGCCCAGGAAACTTTTCAGCTTGTTCAGGAATTTTTACCTTTTCCAAGTATGACATGGCGATTTCTTCAGCTTCTTTTTTAGGCATTTTTTTAACCCAAATTGGAGCCAAAGAAATATTATCCAAAACTGATAAGTGAGGAAAAAGATTAAACTGTTGAAAAACCATTCCAACGTTCTTTCTAATTAAATCAATATTTTTGAGGTCATTAGTAAGTTCAGTTCCATGAACTACAATTTTACCTTCTTGATGTGCTTCAAGACGATTAATACAACGGATCATAGTTGATTTACCAGAGCCACTGGGACCACAAATCACAATTTTTTGACCTTTATCAACAGATAAATCAATATCTTTGAGAACGTGAAAGTCATCATACCACTTATTGACTTTTTCTAGCTGGATTACTTGCTCTGTCATTTTAACTATTATCCGTCTTCAATTTCTTTTCTAAATATAAACTATACCTCGACATGCCAAAGCAGAATATAAAGAAAACTAGAGAAATAAAAACATAAACCTCGTAATGTAATTTTGCCCAATCAATGTCTGCAACTGCCGCTCTTCCCACACCAAGTAAATCAAATAAACCAATAATTAAAACAAGTGAAGTATCTTTAAAAAGACCTATGCATGTATTAACTATAGGTGGAATTGAAATTTTTAAAGCTTGAGGAAGAATAATTTTTCTAGTGCTTTGCCAATATGTCAATCCTAGAGATTGAGCAGCTTCTAATTGTCCTTTGGGTATGGCTTGTAATCCTCCTCTTATTGCCTCTGCCATGTATGCGGATTGAAATAAGGTAACAGCAACCAAAGCCCTCAATAAATTATCAGGACGGACTCCTTCTGGTAAAAAGAGAGGTAACATTACATTAGCTGTAAATAGCAATGTAATTAAAGGAACACCCCTAATAAATTCAATAAAAATTATACAAATAGTTTTTATTACTGGCATTTTAGATCTTCGACCTAAAGCCAAAATAATGCTTAAGGGAAATGCTAATAGAATGCCCGTTACTCCTAAAAATAAAGTAACAAGAAGTCCTCCCCATTTACTAGTTCCAACAACATCTAAACCAGCCCCACCATATAAAAGGAAATACCCAATGAATGGAAATAAAAAAGTAAAATAAATAAAATACTTTCTGAAAGGTAAATTATCAAAAAATATTCCAACTAAGGCAAAAGGTAATAAGCCATAAACTAAATTAACTCTCCAGGCTTCCTCAACAGGGTAAAATCCATAAATAAACTGATGAAATCTTACTATGATAATTGCCCAGCAAGCCCCATGTTGGCCAGGTTCAATATTTTTTGAACAGAAAGTCCTGTCTGTTATTTTTTCACCTCTAAAATTATTAACAAAATCAGCCTCGAATATTGTCCAGTTTAAAAAGAAAGAAGACACTTCATAAATGAAATAAATAGAAAGTATTGTAATTATTCCGTTAATCCATGATGAGAAAAGATTATTTCTACACCATGAGTAGTATTTATTATGTGTAAATGAAATAGAACTACTCATGCGTTACCTTTAAATTGAACAGCTTTATTATAAATATTCATAAATAACGAAATTGTTAAGCTTATAGTTAAATATGTGACCATCACCATTGACATAATTTCAATCGCTTTACCGGTTTGATTTAGAGATATACCACCAAAACCATGAACTAAATCTGCATAACCAATTGCAATTCCTAAAGATGAGTTCTTAGTAAGATTTAAATATTGTGAGGTCAAAGGTGGAATAATCACTCGTAAAGCCTGAGGTATGACAATCAATCTTAAAACTAAGTTGTTTTTTAAACCTAAAGCTTGTGATGCTTCTCTTTGCCCTTTAGAAACAGACATTATACCAGATCTAACTGTTTCAGAAATGAATGCTGCAGTATAAATTGAAAGACCTAATAGCATTCCCATGAATTCAGGTCTAACAACCATACCTCCTTTGAAGTTAAAACCTTTTAAAATAGGATGATCAAAATCTAATGGCATACCCATGATATAGAAAAAAATTATTGGTGTAAAAATTATTAATGCAGAGTTAACATAAAATATTGGATATTGCTTTCCTGTCTGCTCTTGTTTTTTCTTAAAATATTTTTTTAGAAAAATTGTGAATATTATTGCAATAACAAAACTCCATGCAACTATTGAAAATCCATCTTTAAAAATTGGAGATGGGGAGTATATGCCTCTATTAGTAATATAAAAAGTATCAAAAAGCACCAAAGCCTGTTTAATCTTGGGAAGGTAAAGTAGAATTGTGTAATATAATATAATTTGTAAAAGCACCGGTACATTTCTTGTAAACTCTACATATACGTAAGCAATATTTCTAAATAACCAGTTGCTTGAAAGTCTGATTATGCCAACAAGAAAACCAAGTATAGTGGCAAGAAAACATCCACATATTGAGATCATAAGAGTATTTATTAAACCAACTAAATAGGCCCTAAAGTGAGTACTTTCACTTGTATAAGGAATAAGCCTAATACTAATATCGTATCCAGCAGACATATTTAAAAAACCAAAACCGGTTCCGATGCCTCTTTTTTCTAAATTATAAGCAGTTTGTTGTGTAATAAGATAAATAATTAAAGCGAATATGCCGATTATGAGAGTTTGAACAACTAATGATCTAATTTTTTCATCAAAAATAAGTTTTCTTAAAAAACTATTAGACATATTTTTAATTTATTATTCTTTGAAATTTTCGGGCTATTATTTTAAATAGCCCGAAAAAAATAGATTTTATCTAAATGGAGGTGCGTAAAGAATACCACCATCTTTATAGAGAGCGTTTAAACCTCTGGCTATATTAATAGGTGTGTTTACACCAATATGCTTTTCAAAACTCTCTGAGTAGTTACCAACTTGTTTGATGATATTGTAAGCCCAATCATCATCTAAGCCTAACCAAGCTCCATAACCAGCACCAGTATCTCCTACTTTTGAAACACCAAGTAATCTTAAAGTTTCTGGATCTTTTGAGTTTTTCATTTCATCAACATTATCTGAAGTAATGCCTTTTTCTTCTGCGATAATCATAGCATTCAATGACCATCTTACGATGTCAGCCCATTCACTATCACCGTGTCTTACTGAAGGGCCAAGAGGCTCTTTAGAAATAATTTCTGGTAATACCATATGAGCAGAAGGGTCTGGATATCCAGCTCTACTTGCATACAAACCAGATGCATCAGTAGTATAGATATCACATCTACCAGCTAAGTAAGCCGCATCAGCTTCAGAGTTTGTTTCAACAGGAATTGGTTCATAAGACATGCCATTAGCTTTGAAATAGTCAGCTAAGTTCATTTCAGTTGTTGTACCAACCTGAATACAAACAGATGCACCGTCTAATTCAGATGCACTTGAAACGCCAAGGTCTTTTCTAACCATGAAGCCTTGTCCATCGTAATAGTTAACACCAACAAATTCTAAACCAAGCTCAACATCTCTTTGTAGAGTCCAAGTTGTGTTTCTTGAAAGCATATCAATTTCACCAGACTGAAGAACAGTGAAACGTACTTTTGAAGTGGTTGGTACGAATTCTACTGCATTAGCATCACCAAAAACAGCAGCTGCAACAGCACGACATACGTCAACGTCAATACCTTCCCAAACACCAGCATCGTTAGGAGCACCAAAGCCCGCAAGACCTGTGTTGGAACCACACATTAGTTTTCCTCTTTCTTTTACTAGATCTAGAGTGCTTCCGTGACTACCAGCGATAGCTGTTGAAACACCTATTGTTAAAAGAAGAGAAATAAACAACGATTTAATTTTTGTCATCGTTTCCTCCTTATATATATAAGCCTCGGCAGTATAGACCTATCTGATGCGAAACTAAAATATAAAAATACTAAGAATTTCAAGTGTTTTTTGGATAAATTTAGGAGAAATATTAATCTTTTACTTAATCTTGATTAAACAAGTCCCTAGTAAAAATCTTGTCTTGTACATCATCTAGCTCAGAATGTCTTCTATTGCAAAGAATTAAATCAGCATCTTTTTTGAATAATTCTAAATCTTGATAAACCTCTGAATTGAAAAATTGTTTATCTTTGATTAAAGGTTCGTAGACTATCACCCTTATACCTTTAGCTTTAACTCTTTTCATAATGCCTTGCATACTTGACTCTCTTATATTATCTGATCCTTCTTTCATAATGAGTTTATAAACACCAACAGTTTTAGGATTTAATTTTGCAATTTCTAAACCAATGAAATCTTTTCGCATTGAATTTGACTCTATGATTGCCTCCATAATTTTTTGGGGAACTTTATCGAAGTTTGCTAATAATTGTTTTGTATCTTTAGGTAAACAGTATCCTCCGTATCCAAAGGAAGGATTATTGTAAAAATCTCCTATCCTAGGATCTAGACTTACAGCTTTTATAATTTCTTTTGTATTTAATCCTTTTGACATTGCAAATGAGTCTAGTTCATTAAAGAATGTTACTCGCATTGCTAAATAAGCATTAGAAAATAATTTTGATGACTCTGCTTCTGTAGAATTTGTGTAAATAGTTTGAACATCTTTATTTAGCGATGCTTCCTTCAATAATTTTGCAAACTCTTTTCCTTTTTCAGAAGGCGAGCCTATTACAATTCTTGAAGGATAAAGACTGTCATTTAAAGCTTTTCCCTCTCTTAAAAATTCAGGCACAAAAATAATTTCAAGTTCAGGAAATTTCTTTCGCACTTTATTCACATAACCTACTGGAATTGTGGATCGTATGATCACAGTTGGATTTGATTTAGAATTTTGAATACTTTCTAATGATTGTTCTATTGAGGAAGTATTAAATTCATTTGTTTCAATGTCATAATTTGTTGGTGTAGATATGATCACAAAGTCAAAATTATCAATTTCAGCAGGAAAGCTCTCTGCTGATTTTAAATTTAATTTTTTAGAAGATAAATATTTTGATACTTCTTTATCTTCTATGGGCGATATACCATTTATTAAGTTATTTGATTTTGAGACATCTAAATCGAAGCAGGTAACTTCATTATTTTGCGATAAAAGGACAGCGTTTGCGGTACCCACATAACCAAGTCCTACTACTAATATTTTCAACATTTTTAAGTTATTATAAATTAATTATTGAACAATGAATTTTTTATTAAGATTAAGCAATTAATGCGACACATAGGCTTAAAAATAATAGGGAAATTCTAATTTTTTTATCTTAAATAGGTTAAAATTTAGAAAGATATTGGTATATTGTATACCAGTTTTTTTGGGAAAGGATCCAAAGTTAGATGTCAGATATAGAGATAGCAAGAGCTGCTAAAAAAATTCACATAAGAGACGTTGCTGCTAAAGTAAATATTCCTGAGGAAAATCTCATACCTTATGGACATGATGCAGCAAAAATAAATTTTGATTTTATTGAAAAAAGTCAATCTAACTCCGATGGAAAATTAATATTAGTAACTGCAATTAACCCAACACCTGCAGGCGAAGGCAAAACAACTACATCTGTTGGCTTAAATGATGGCCTGAATAAAATTGGAAAGAAATCAATTGTTTGCCTCAGAGAACCTAGCCTTGGTCCATGTTTTGGTATGAAGGGTGGTGCTGCAGGAGGTGGATATGCTCAAGTTGTGCCTATGGAAGAAATTAATCTTCACTTCACTGGTGACTTTCATGCAATCACTGCAGCTCACAATCTACTATCATCATTAATTGATAATCATATTTATTGGGGAAATGAATTACAAATCGACCAAAGAAGAATTACATGGGGTCGAGTTGTTGATTTAGGCGATAGATCTCTAAGAAAAGTAAATGTCAATCTTGGGGGTGTATCAAATGGATTTCCAAGAGAAGATAAGTTCGACATTACAGTTGCTAGTGAGATAATGGCAATTTTTTGCTTAGCTAATGATATTAATGATCTCCAAAAAAGAATTGGTGATATTATAATTGCATATAAAAGAGATAAATCACCTATTTATGCTAGAGATGTAAAAGCTGATGGGCCCATGACAGTTTTATTGAAAAATGCTTTAATGCCTAACTTAGTTCAAACATTGGAGAATAATCCAGCCATTATTCACGGTGGTCCTTTTGCAAATATTGCCCATGGTTGCAACACTGTTATTGCAACAAAGGCGGGTTTAAAACTTGCAGATTATGTAGTAACTGAGGCTGGATTTGGTGCAGATCTTGGAGCTGAAAAATTCTTAGATATCAAATGTCGTAAGGCAGGATTAACACCTAGTGTAGTCGTCATTGTTGCTACTGTTAGAGCTTTGAAATCGCACGGGGGCGTAGAAAAAGCAGACTTAAATAATGAAAATGTTGCTGCAGTTGAAAAAGGATTTGAGAATTTACAACGTCATATTGAAAATATCCAATCTTTTGGACTTCAACCTATAGTCGCTATAAATAGTTTCACACTTGACACCGAGTCAGAGGGTAAAGTTATTTCAGATGGTTGTGAAAAATTGGGAGTGAAAGCTATCCTCTGTTCGCACTGGGCTAATGGTGGTGAAGGTACTTTAGAGTTGGCTGAGGAAGTAGTCAAAATTTGTGAGTCAAGTGATCCAAATAAATTTAAGTTTATGTATGAAGATAACATTTCATTAGAAGAAAAAATTCGTTCTGTTGCCCAAAAAATTTATAGAGCTGATGATATTGTATTGGACAAGGCAATAAGCGATCAACTTAAAGGATTTGAAGAAAGTGGTTATGGAAACCTTCCTATTTGTATTGCTAAAACACAATATAGTTTTTCAACAAACCCCGCTTTAAGGGGTGCTCCAAATGGTTTTACTGTCCCAGTAAGAGAAGTTAGGCTGTCAGCTGGAGCAGGTTTCATAGTTGTTGTCACGGGTGCAATAATGACTATGCCTGGATTGCCCAAAGTACCAAGCGCTAATTCCATTGTTTTAGACGAAAACGGATTAATCCAAGGCTTATTTTAAAAAATCTATTTATTTCAATATATCTTTTAAATGAGGTATATTGAATAAAATGTATTCAAAAACTACAAATGGGATCACAGTAACTGTGACACCTTATTTTCTAGATGATCAATCCTCTCCTAAAGAAGGTCACTATGTTTGGGCTTATCAAGTAATTATCAAAAACTCTTCCTCAAAAACAATGAAGCTTAATCATAGAAATTGGGTCATTATTGATGCAAATGGAAAAATTATGAATATTCAAGGTGAAGGAGTAGTAGGAGAATTTCCAATACTGCAACCAGGTGAAAGTTTTGAATATACAAGTGGAACTCCTCTAAAAACTAACAATGGCTTCATGCAGGGATTTTACATCATGACTCAAAATAATGGTGAGCAAATAAAAATTGATATTCCTGCTTTTTCACTGGATAGCCCTTATGGCAAAAAAAATCCTCACTAAGTATATTTTAAATGTTGAACTTTAGACCTATAGCCTTGGTTGGGGGCACCGTTGTTTGTGCAGTAGGTTTTCTTTTAATAATCCCGATGGTTACAGAATTAATTTACCGAACAGGATCTTGGCAATCTTATTTTGTCCCTATTCTTTTATATCTTATTGTTGGTGGTTCTCTTTTGATTACTAACAAAAATGTTGAGTTAAAAATTACTATAAAACAAGCATTTTTAATAACAGTATTATCTTGGATATTGTTGAGTATTTTATGTGCTGTTCCATTTATTTACACAGAGACAGAACTATCAGTTGTGGATGCTTTTTTTGAGTCAATGAGTGGTATTACTACTACAGGAGCTACTGTTCTAAATAATCTTGATGATCTTCCTAAAGGTATTCTTTTATGGAGGGCTTTATTACAATGGTTGGGGGGGATTGGTATTATTGTTATTGCCTTTGTAATATTGCCTTTTCTTCGCATTGGGGGAATGCAATTATTTCATCTAGAGGGTGATGATCCATATGATAAGTTTCTCCCTAAGATTTCATCTGTGGTTGTTAAGATTATTATTGTTTACTCTTCACTAACAGTAATTTTATTCCTCCTTTATTACCTTAATAGTATGACATTATTTGATGCAATAGCTCATAGCCTTACAACTATCTCTACAGGGGGATTTTCAACTCATAATAACTCATTTGCTTACTTTCAAAATACAGCGATACTAAATATTTCAATAATTTTTATGATTTTAGGAAGTTTTCCTTTTTTAGTATTAGCTCAAATGAATATTTCTAATTTTTCTTCCCTATTAAGGGACCATCAGATAAGACTCTTTTTATACATCCTTATTTCAGCTATTACTCTAGTATTTTACTTTGCCAGACCTTATGTTGAGGGTAATTATCTTGAACAGCTATCTATAATTAGTTTTAATACAATATCTATTATCTCAGGCACTGGCTATGTAAGTAATAATTTTGAGAATTGGGGAAATTATGCTTCAGTATTATTTCTTTTACTGATGTTTATTGGGGGTTGTGCTGGTTCGACTACAGGAGGATTAAAAATTTTTCGTTTTCAAATTTTATTTAAATATATTCATCTTCATTTAAAAAAAATGTTGCAACCACATATTGTAATGACAGCACAATTTAATGGAAAAAATGTAAACGACTCAACTTTTGAGTCTGTTGTGATATTTTTTTTTGTTTATATCCTTACATTCGCTATGTCAGCTCTATTTCTATCATTTAGCGGTCTTGATTTTTTAACGTGTATATCTGCTGCCGCATCATCAATTTCAAATGTAGGTCCAGGCCTAGGAGAAATTATTGGACCTGATGGTAATTACAGCTCTCTGTCAAATTATTCTAAACTTATTTTAATAATCACAATGTTTTTAGGAAGACTTGAGATGTTAACTATATTTGTTTTAATATTACCCTCTTTTTGGAAAAATTAAATTTTGGACTTTAGATCTCGACTTAATCGCAGAATTAAATCAGCTTGCGTGTTTTGAATAACAGTATCGAAATCTTTGAGGCTGAAATCTCCAGATAAAGTACCAAAGGAAGAGACAGTTCCCTCAATAAACTTTGTTTGAGAAAGTCTAGGTTTTGTTAGCATCAAATTAAAAGACATATCTATATCAACTCTTTTGCCATCATTAATTAATGTAAACTCCTCTTTATATTCTGATACAGTAAAGATAACTTTACCATCAAATCCATTGATCTTAACTTTAGTATTAAACCACCATGTAAGTAGATCATTCACTTTATCTGGTAGAGCTTTTTCTACTTTTAATTTTTTTTCTACTACGTCAAATGTCATGGTCTCTAAATTTGGATTTGTAGGTTCAATCATTGAATCCTTTGCAGAACAACTAGCAAAAATTAGTGTAAGTAATAAAATTAAAATTTTTTTCATGTTTTTAAAATATCATAAAACAAAATTTATTTATTATAGAAATATTACCAATTTATAAATTGTAAAAGTTTTTTTTGTAAGACCATTCTGTTATAAGCTTGTCTCCATACAATAGATTGATTACTTCTAAAGACTTCCTCGCTTACCTCAAGTCCTATTTTAGCTGGAAGACAATGCATAAAAATGCATTTCTCAGAGGTTTTAGACATAAGCTCAGAGTCAACACTGTATGATTTAAGCACAGATACTTTTTCATTACTTTCCTCATCATTCATTGAAACAAAAACATCTGTCATGACACAATTGATTTTAGATAAATCTATATTACTTAAGTCATTAGTAAAATTGACATTGGTATTTTTGTGCCAATTTTTCTCATTGATAATGGATTTAGGGGAGCAAATAATTAAATTCATATCGTTGATAATATTTGCTGCTTCAACTAAGCTATAGCAAACATTATTCATATCTCCCATCCATAGAATATTAACTTCAAGTGAATTAAAATGCTCTTGGATTGTAAACAAATCACTTAAAGCTTGGCAAGGATGAGATATATCGCTTAAAGCATTTATAATAGGTTTATTAAAATACTTTGCAGCTTCAACAAGTTTTTGATGATCACTTGTTCGATAAATTAATCCATCTAGATAACAATCCATTGCACGGAATGTGTCTTCAAAACTTTCGTTACGGCTAATGTTTAGATCGTCCAATCTTATATCTATTACATTGCCACCAAGATCTGATATTCCAACTGCAAAAGATAATCTGGTACGAGTGGAGTATTTTTCAAATAAAAGGCCAATATGTTTATTTTGTAAACTTTTTGATTTTTTTTCACTTTTAAGAATTGTCAAAATTTTTTCTTTATCTAAATCAGAAATATTAAAAAAGTTTTTTATCATTATCAAATTAATTGGTCTTCATATTTAATGAAACTAAACTCATCAAACATAATTTACTTGTTACTCAAACTAATATGGTCCATTTTTGATTTTTTCACACCAAGGTTTATTTTCCAAATACCATTTAATTGTTTTTCTAATACCTGACTCAAATGTTTCCGTAGGTGCCCATCCAAGCTCTTTTTGAATTTTACTTGCATCTATTGCATATCGCCTATCGTGACCTGGGCGGTCGTTTACAAATATTATTAAATCTTCATAATTTGAAATTTTTAATAACGACTCATTTACCGGTGATAGTTCTTCTAAAATTTTACATATTGTTTTAACAACTTCAATATTCCTTTTTTCGTTGAAACCTCCAATGTTATAAGTTTCGCCAACTTTGCCTTCAATGGCAACTAAAAGAAGTGCTTTTACATGATCCTCAACGAATAACCAATCACGAATTTGATTACCCTTTGAATAAATGGGTATCCTCTCTCCTTTTAGGGCATTTAAAATAGTTAATGGTATTAATTTTTCAGGGTGATGGTAGGGACCGTAATTGTTTGAACAATTTGTAATTAGTATTGGTAAGCCATAAGTTCTAAACCAAGCTCTTACCAAATGGTCAGATGATGCTTTTGAGGCACTGTAAGGAGAACTTGGAGCATAAGGTGATTCTTCAGTAAAAAATGGAAGCTCACCTAATTTATCATCAGGATGAGGTAAATCACCGTAAACCTCATCTGTAGAGATGTGATGAAAACGAAAATTTTCTTTCTTTGCAGCTTTGATACCAGTCCAATATTTTCTAGCTTCTTCTAATAAAATATATGTTCCTGTAAAATTTGTTTTAATAAAAGCATCTGGATCTTTGATCGAACGATCTACATGAGACTCTGCAGCCAAATGCATAACTATATCAGGTTTATGCCTATTAAATACTTGATTTAATTCACCAGCATTACAAATATCAACTTTTTCAAAAGCGTAACGTGAATTTTTACTCACATTCAATATTGATAGTGTGTTTCCAGCATAAGTTAATTTATCAACATTAACTACAGAATGATTTGTGTTGTTAATTAAATATCGAACCAATGCGCTACCAATAAATCCAGCACCCCCCGTAACAAGAACTTTAAGTTTTGGATTTTGAGTATTTAATTTCAAAATTTTTAAGACCTTATATTTTTTAACTCAGACAAACAGTAAATTAATGACTCTCGCCAATGAGGCATTACCAATTTAGGAAAATGTTTTTTTATCTTATCTTTGTTCATTGCACTATAATTTGGACGTTTAGCTAGAGTATAGTAATCTTTACTTCTCACAGGATCCAATTTACAACTTACGCCACTTATTTCAAAAATTGCTTTAGCAAATTCATATCTTGAACAAATGCCATCATCAGAAAAATGGTAAATATTAAAGTTTGAATTAAAAATTTTATTAATTAAATAATCATTAATTATCATAATGATCAATTTCGCTAAATTGAAAGCATATGTAGGGCTTCCGATCTGGTCAATTATTACTCTTACACTTTCGTGTTCTCTACCTAAAAATAACATGGTCTTTACAAAATTATTCCCAAATTCAGAATAAAGCCAACTAGTTCGTATAATTGCTCCTTGACAGCCAGACTCAATTATAGCTTTTTCTGCTTTTAATTTAGTTAATCCATAAATATTTAAAGGATCAGTTTTATCTTTCTCCAAATATGGCTTAAAGGAGTGGCCATTAAAAACATAGTCTGTGGAAATATGAATTAAAGGGATTTCTAAATTTTTCGCAACTTTTGCTATTTGATCAACCGAAAGATAATTAATTTGTTCAACTGACTCTACATCACTTTCTGCATTATCAACTGAGGTATAAGCTGCACAGTTAATAATACCGTTAAATTTTTTGTTTTGGAAAAATAAATTTATTGATTGTGGATTTGATAAATCAAGTTCATCGCGCGCGACAAAAATAAAATTTAAATCTTTAATTATCTCAAAATTATTAGGTGACTGATGAGGAGAATTATAAAATAAATTAACTGCTTTTTTTAAAGAGCGGCCAAGTTGACCATTTTTTCCAGTAACCAGTATATTTCTACTCATATTGATTTTTTTTATAACTAAATTTTAAACATTCATTATTCAACATTTTTAGATGCGGTAAATTTAAATCTTTTTCAGATAAGATTAATTGATCAAATGGTAAGCCCCAATTAATATTTAAATAAGGGTCGTTAAATGCTAATCCTGAGTCACATTCAATTGAATAATAATTGTCAACCTTATATGAAAATGTTGCCCACTCACTTAAAACCAAAAAACCATGAGCAAATCCCCTTGGAATAAAAAGTTGATGCCTATTTTCTGAACTCAATTTTTCCATAACATGTTCTCCAAAAGTTGGGCTGTCCTGTCGAATGTCAACAGACACATCAAGAACCTCTCCCTCAATAACACTAACTAATTTAGATTGTGCAAATGGTGGCAATTGAAAATGTAAACCGCGCAAGACTCCTTTCTGTGATCGTGTTTTGTTGTCTTGACAAAAATTTACTTGATAACCAATCGCTTTTTCTAATTTATCTTGTCGAAATGTTTCAGAAAAATAACCACGATGGTCTTTATGTAATTTTGGCTTTATCAATAAAATATCTGGAATAGAAGTTTTAATAAACTCCATTACTTTTCTCTTCCATATTTTGCAATTTTTGTCAAATATTGGCGAAATTGAATATTATTTATTAACTTTGATAAATTAATTAGTTCAGATTTGGAAATGTAGCCCATTTCATAGGCTATCTCCTCTAAACATGCTACTTTCAAACCTTGACGTTTTTCAATAGCTTGAATAAATGTTGAAGCCTCAAGAAGAGAGTCAGGTGTTCCGGTGTCAAACCAAGTATAACCACGGCCCATAATTTCAATGTTTAAGTTGCCCTCAGATAAGTACATCTTATTAATCGATGTTATTTCCAACTCACCGCGTTTTGAAGGTTTTACTTCGGATGCTTTTTTGACAACATTATTTGGGTAAAAATAAATACCAGTAACGGCATAGTTGGATTTTGATGATTTAGGCTTCTCTTCAATGGCAATAGCTTTACCTTGGGAGTCAAACTTTAACACACCATATCGTTGTGGGTCTTCAACATAATAACCAAAAATGGTAGCTTTTTTATTTTCTCGAGCATGTTTTACTCCAGAACTTAATAATCGTATCAAATCATTACCATAATAAATATTATCACCTAAAATTAAGCAAACATCTTGATCACCAATAAAATCTTTACCTAAAATAAAAGCTTGAGCTAATCCATCTGGAGATGGTTGGACAGTATATTCCAATCGAATTCCTAAATTTGATCCATCACCTAGAAGACGTTGAAAGGTATTTTTGTCTTCTGGAGTAGTGATTAGTAATATATCGCGAATTCCGGCTAACATTAAAACTGATAGAGGAAAATATACTAGAGGTTTATCATACACAGGTAAAAGTTGTTTAGATAATGCTTTAGTTGCTGGATACAATCGTGAACCGTAACCACCTGCTAAGACTATTCCTTTCACGCACTACCCCAGCTATTATTTAATTCTGTGTAAATATTCAAATGAGCATTTACGATTTTTTCAATTGCAAAATTTTTTTCAGCTAATTCTCGTCCTGCTTTTCCCATTTTTTCTCGTTTTGCAGAGTTCTGAATTAAATTTTGAATTGCATTTGCTAAAGCCTCACTATTTCTTACAGGAACTAATAAACCGGTTTTATTAGGTATTATAGCATCCCGACAACCTGGAACATCTGTTGTTATGACAGCTCTCCCTGCCGCTGCAGCTTCTAACAAAGATTTTGGTAGGCCCTCTCGATATGAAGGTAAACAAATAATATGAGAATTGGCGAATAAAGCGGGTATATCTTTTTGATAACCAAGTATTTCGACAATAGCATCGTCGTTTATTCTATTTAATTCATTAAAATTTAAAGCTGTAGGATTTTGATTATCAGTATCACCAGCTAATAAAAATCGTGCTTTAATTCCTCTTTCCCTCAATATTCTTGCAGCATATATATACTCTTTAACTCCTTTATCAATTAATAGTCTTGCTGCAAAACAAACAACTGGAATTCCACTACTTTCTTTCAAATAAGTAAAATTTTCTAATTCTACACCAGAGCCCTTAAGTAATCTTATTTTATTTGAACTTAATACACCCCAATCTAATAATACTTTTGCATCATCTTGATTTTGAAAAATAACAATTTGATTAAAATGATTAAAAGCTGCACGGTACATTGGATAAATAAAAAATCTTAAAATCTTACTTTTAAAGTTTTTATGGACAAATAAAGTTCCTAATCCAGAAACAGCAGACACTAAACTAGGTACACCTATTAGACGTGCTATTATTCCTCCATAGAGATAAGGCTTGATAGTTACTAAATGAACGATGTCAGGTTTTTCCCTCTTAAAAAATTTCCATATATAAAAAAAAGATTGTAAATTTTTAAATATACTCATACTACCGCGCTGCATAGGAACAAAACTTACCTTTAATCCTTTTTGCTCTAAAGTTTGAGGATCAGCTCCTCCTAACTCACCATATCCGATGACTACTTGATATTCTTTACTATTTGCAGCCTCTGCTATTGGCAAACGATGAGAGCAAAAAAAACTCAGATCATTTATAAGAAAAGCAAGTTTTGTTATCTTCTTTACCATTATAGTATTATTACTAATTATGGATAATAATTCTCTAAAAAAAAATTAAATTATACTCCATTATCTTTATATAAATCCATATTTATACAAATAAACATTTAGAGTCTTATGTCCACTTCATCTTGAGAAAATAAATATTTTAAGTCGTAAATTACACATTTTTTTTTACCAAAATTTTTTATTGTTTGAATACCCATGTCCTTAAAAATTTTATGGGCTACAGCTATAATAATTCCATCATATGTATTGTTAGTAATTTCATATTTTGGATAAATTTTATAATTTTTATAAATTTCATCTTTCTCTGCCCAAGGGTCATAAAGATCTAAATGACAGTCAAATTTTTTAAATTCTTCAATTACACTTTGAATACCAGAGTTTCGAATATCTGTGCAGTTTTCTTTAAAGGTTAGTCCCATAATTAAAATTTTAGATCTTTTTATTGGTATTTTTTTTTTCTTCATTTTATTTATAAATGTTGATGAAACATAAGCACCCATGCGATCATTAGTTTTTCTTCCGGCTAGTATCACTTTTGGATTATAGCCTATACTTTTTGCTTTATGAGTTAGATAATATGGATCAACCCCAATGCAGTGTCCTCCAACTAGACCGGGTTTGAAGGGTAAAAAATTCCATTTAGTTTCCGCTGCATCCAATACATCCTGGGTATCGATACTCATTTTATTAAAAAGAATTGATAATTCATTAATTAAAGCAATATTTAAATCCCGTTGTGTATTTTCAATTACTTTTGCTGCCTCTGCAACTTTTATACTTGGTGCTTTGTGTGTGCCCACAGATATTATTTCGTTATATAAATCATCGACAATATCTGCAATGCCCGGTGTAGAGCCAGAGGTGATTTTTTTTATATTCGAAATAGTATGACTTTTATCACCTGGGTTAATTCTTTCTGGACTATAGCCACAATAGAAATCTTTGTTATATTTTAAATTAGAAAATTTCTCTAATAGTGGTACACACTGTTCTTCAACACATCCTGGATAGACAGTGGACTCATATATAACTATGTCTTGCTTTCTAAGCATACTACTGACCAACTTTGTGGCATTTTTCAAAGCATTTAAATCAGGTTTTTTTTTTGAATTAATTGGAGTTGGGACAGTTACAATATAACAGTTCGATGAGTTTAAATCATTTGAATTGGATGTAAATTTTAATAATTTTGCTGATTTTATTTTTTTATTGTTAAATTCTAAATTTTTATCTTTACCATTATTTAATTGATCAATTCTCGTTTTGTTTATATCAAATCCAATAACCTGTCTATTTTTTGCAAAGGCTAAAGCAAGAGGTAAACCAACATAACCTAAACCCACTATAGCTAATCTGATGTCTTTATGATTTTTCATTTATAAAAGGAGAAGTTATATCATATACGTTAATCAATTGTTCAGCAAAAAACCAAATTTTGTATGGGTTATAACATTCATGAAAATGCCAAGAAAATTGAGTCCATATAAAGAAAATTAAAAATGTTCCTATATAAGGAAGAATGTTATGCAAAGAGTTGTTAAATTTAAAAGGCAAATAGGGTAATCGAGCAAAAATCATTACCTGAATTGGTATAAGATAATAACCAAAACGATCGCCGATTACACTCGACACAGGAACGATAAAAATTATTATTAACATAGCTATTGAACCTAGGCTGATGAGGCTGTAATCTTTAGGAAAAGTTTTTAACCATTTATTTTTTACAAACAAAAAAAAGTAAATAGCAGTAAGAGAGAGGAAACTAACTCTAAATACTGCCCCGTAAGCTTCGCGCCCTGTTCCAACATAAGTGCTTAATGCCCACTGAGCTGTTTCTAAAAAAGAAAAAAGGATTAGAGTTAATATAGAAAATAGAATAGCTAAAATTAATCGATTATTATTATACTTACCTGTAGAAAAAGGTAAAAGTAATAAAAATATTAGAGCACTTGTATGAAATCCAGATGCAAGTAAAACCATTAAAGAAAATTTTATTGGCCGACGGTCAATGAAAGCAACTATTGCAATACAAATAATACCGATTGCAGCTCCTTGCCGTATACCTGACATAGGCATATTAATGATTAAAATTGGAAAAAGTAATACTAAGAAAGCGAGTGGATCAGGTTGACGTCGAGCTAGAACATGAATGCCAATAAAGAATATAGCACTACAAACAATATTTAAATATAGATAAGATAAATTAAATTCATGAAGCCAAATATTGGATAACCAAAATAATGGTTCACGACTTCCAATTATATAGGACCATTTGAAATCTGAGGTTTTCCAGAAAATATTTAAATAAGGTTCCCAATCACATCCCACCTGATAACGAAAAGCTGAAAATGAAAATAGTATTAGAAAAGTAATATAATAAATCTTTCGGCTATTAATCTGTGTATTAGCGAAGAAATAGCTGACAAAAAATAAAATACCAGTTAATGCAATATAAACCATTAATTTTTGACAGTATTTTTAGCAATATTGGCAAAAATTTTAGATACTTTTGGTCCCCAAACTTTTATTGAAAACTCTTTTTCAATTTTTTTGCGACCTAGTACTCCCATCTCATATCGTAATTCTTTATTATTTAATAATATCTTAATATATTTGTACCAATCCTCATCTGTTTCAGCTAAAAATCCATTAACTCCATGCTCAACAATTTTACGATTTACGCCGACGGGTGAAGCCACTACAGGTAAACCACATGCCATATATTGAATTAACTTAAATCCACATTTACCCTTTGACCAAGGTGAATTATTTAGAGGCATTATTCCTATATCCAAAGACTGAACAAACGTAATCTCGTTTTCTAAACACCATTTTGTATCTTCAAAATAGGGATTTGAGGGCATTAAATTATTATCTGAACCCATAATGTGAATTTGACATTTTTCTTTTTCAGCTATTTTTTTTAATAAAGGTATTTTATCGTAAACATATTGCTTGAAAGTAGTAGGTGTTCCTAACCAGCCTACTCTCAAAAGATTTTCTTTTATTTTTTTTTGCTTATTTGGAATGAAGTCATCAGTATTTATTACTGTTGGAATAATATTAATATTTGAACATATTGGTCTCACATAATTAGCTAAATAATCATTCCCACAGAATGCTAATTTAGCAGTACCTATGGTATCGTGAAGTTTCGACCCAAGAAATTTTCTTACAAACCATTTTTGACTTAAGTCATAATTATGAAATATAGCATCATCAAAATCAAATATTATAGGTTTTTTAGGAAGAGTTACTAATTTTTCTAAAAAACCCGGCATATAAGGAAACAGATCACAATGCAGCCAAATTACATCAACATCTGGTTTTGATAGCAACCAACGCAATCGTTTGAAGTAGCTTGTTGTAATATCAATAACATTTCTCCTATTTGTTTTATAAAGTTTTTTTAAATAAGAGTTTTTAAACAAGGGTAGTTTAATTAAATCAAAACCTTCTTGTTCTAAAAAGTTCTGATATTGATAAAAACGGTGTCTTGTACTTGCGGCTTGATTACCATATTTAGTCAATAAAGCTATTCTCACTATTTTTAAAACCTTTTGGTACCAACTGCACACCAAAATGGAGATCGATTTGAAAAGTGAATATTTTCTAAACCAGCTGTTTGCATCATTTTCATAATTTCAGAACGGGTAAACCTCTTCTCTAAAGGTGTACCAAAACGATCACGAGAATCTGTTCTCATTGTATAAAAACTAGTTCTTCGATAACTAGATAATATCCAATTTTTAGTATCTATTCCTAATTTTTCAGCTAATAAAGATAATCTAGCTAATGGAAAATAAACTATTGTGGCAATTATATTTGTAAGAATGGATTTTGTCCAAGGTGGTAAATTTGAAATAATACGTCTAATATAATCTGAAGCTAACCAAATAGAGGCGTACCATTTAGGACGATTATCAAAGCGATAGTATAAATAGATTAGAAAAGGTGCGCCTGGCTTTAAAATCTTAACACAGTCACTAAGCGCTGCAGCAGTGTTTGGGACATGATGTAAAACTCCCAGAGAATAACCAAAATCTTGGCTATTCGGATTTAATGGGACATCAGAAACACCAAAATTCAAAAAGATAATATTTGAAAAGTTAGCTAGTCTATTTTTGGCAATCTCAAGTGCTGCAGATGAGGGATCAATGCAGTTTAATTTTCCTATTTTTGGCGCAACTAACTTAGCCCAACGACCTGAACCACAACCCATATCAAATCCTTCTGCATTTTTTGGTAATGTTCTCCATGGAAATATTTTAAAATAAGCATCAAACAAATTATTAAGTTCATCCCCTATGAGCTTTTCTTGATTAAACCTTTTCCACTCATCGCCAAATGAATTCACGGTGTTAGAGTCAATATTTTTCATGACTGTTCATTCTTCCAAGCTTGAAACATTAAAATTGGCCAAAGTCTGGCTGACCAATCTTTACGGCCAGATAGATGTTCGTTTAAAGTATGATTAATAATTTCAGAATTGAAAATCGCATCATTTTTTAAGCGTTCAGTAGATAAAAGATCTTTTGTCCAGTTTTTTAGAGGTCCCCTAATCCATAAACCAATTGGAATCATGAACCCTCCTTTAGGTCGATCAATTATTTCAGATGGTACATGTTGATATAATACCTGGCGAAGAGCCCATTTACCTTGACCATTTCTTATTTTCATATTCATAGGTAGACGTGAAGATAATGATATTACATCAGGATCAAGAAAAGGTGTTCGTGTTTCAAGGCTAACACCCATAGCTGCTCTGTCAACTTTACAAAGAATGTCATCAGGCAAGTAACTACGAATATCTTGAAACATCATTTTCATTGCAGGATCTTCCACACCGAATTCTGGAAGCTTATCATCTAATTGCGAAGATGGTTCAGATACTTTGTCAATAAATAGTCTGTCGGGTTCTATCCAGCTACTGACCATGTTAAAGTGAAGATCATTTAGATTATTTATAAAAGATATCCTTTCGCCTAATCTATGAACTTTAGTACCTAAGTTTGAAATACCAGCACTTGCACTTTTAAAATAATTGTAAACCATACCTACCTTATCCCAATTTTGCTCTGAAATATTTTGTAAGGCTTGTCCAATAAGGCGTCTCAATGGTAAAGGCAAAAGAAACATTAAATGCCATATCCTAGGTCCATGAATATATCGATTATATCCACCAAATAATTCATCTCCACCGTCTCCTGACATCGCCACTGTAACATGCTTGCGTGCTGCTCGGCAGATTAAATGGGTAGGAATTTGTGAAGAGTCTGCAAAAGGTTCATCATAAAGCCATGGTAAGTCAGGAATAATTTTGCGGGCATCCTCATCTGTAACACTTAACTTTGTGTGGTCTGTTCCAAGATGCTTTGCAACAATTGCAGCATGAGCTGACTCATCATAATCAGACTCATTAAAACCAATTGTAAATGTTCTCACAGGTCTGGAACTTTGATTTTGCATTAAAGCAACAATTGTAGAACTGTCAACACCTCCTGATAAAAAGGCACCCAAAGGTACATCTGACATCATTTGACGATCAACCGCGTTACTCAAAACTTGTTGCATAGTTGACACTGCCTCTTGCTTATCAACTATCTTGTTATTTGCGCCTCTTTTAATCTCTGAGTTTAAGTCCCAATAACGGCGTATAGTGATGCTACCATGAAATTCTCCTGGTCTGATTGGATTTTTAGGTGGTACTTTAGGAGGTGATTTGTCTACAGTAAGGATTGTTCCGGGTTCAAGCTTGAATATATTTGGATGTATACTACGTGGAGCAGGAATATACATAAATCGAAAATATTGATTCAAAGCTTTTAAGCAAATTTTATTTGGGCACTCCGGGTGAGCCCTCAAAGCCTTTAGCTCTGATCCAAAAATCAGATCTTTTCCAGCAAAACCCCAATAAAGGGGTTTTTCTCCTATCCTATCTCGAGCAAGACTTAGACTTTTCTTTTCTTGATCCCATAGAGCAAGAGCGAACATACCTTGAGAGCGGCGCAAAGCCTCATCTATCCCCCATTGCACGATAGCGGCAAGTAGTGTTTCAGTATCTGAATGCCCTCTCCATTTCGATATGGCCCCTTCTGTTTCAAGAATTTGTCGTAATTTAAGATGATTATATATTTCTCCATTATATACCATTATGAATCGACCACACATTGAACTAATAGGCTGGGTACCGGCTTCACTTAAATCAACTATTGATAGACGCCTGTGACCAAAACCAATATTACCCTTAGACCAAAACCCTTCATTATTAGGTCCTCTATGAACAAGCATAGAGGTCATTTTGTTTACTTTTTCGACTATATTATTGCTTGATTCAGAGCTAAGTAATCCAGTTAAGCCACACATGTTGAGTCTTTACTATTTATAATTGAATTATAAATTTTTCTATAGGATTCAGTACCTGATTTTAAAGAAAATAAATTTTCGGACGTTGAGCGGCAGCGAGCATTTAGCTTAGGATCTTTCATTAAAGTTAATAATGACTCAAATGCTTTTTCCATCTTTTCCTTACTAATACCCTCAACGATAACACCTACATTATTTTTTCTAACAATTTCAGCCACATCTCCTACACCTTCATTTACAACAACGGGAATTCCACAACCCAAAGCCTCAGCCAATCTTGTTGGTGCACTTCCTAATTTACTTAATCCCTGAGAAAAAAACATAACTGAGAGATCATGTCTTCGAACTATATTTGGCATATCCTTGTAAAGCTTTGACTCAATAGTTAATCGATCTGCCAACTTATTTAAAGGATCAATTATTAAGCGAAGATTTTGAGTGTTATCTCTCGTAATAATCTCAAAATGTGCTTTTGGATCACGCAAGGATACAACATTTATCCAGCTAGATAGCCAATCTTTTAAAAACCAGCCAGACAATATAGTGCCTACACATCCATGAGTGGTGTAGGTCTTTTTTTTAATTACAGGCGGTGTAAAACTTTCTAGATCAGTACAAGTAGGGATAACAGCAATTTTTTTATTCTTTAGTTCAGTTGGGTACTTTGATTTTAGATAATTTACTGCAGCGTTTGTCAAAGAAACTACAGCAGATGATTTTTGTAAACAGGCCCGCTCAATTTTTATAATAACTTTATGTACAAATGATCCACGATTGATTCTGCCTGCAGTAATTAACTCCTCAGGCCATAAGGCACGCATGTCAAAGACAAATGGAATAGCCGTTAATTTATTCACAGCTAATGCAATTGATGCAGGTATATAAGATCTAGCATGAATTAAACAAATTTTCTGACAAGTTACTTCTCGTCGTGCTATCCAAATTAATCTAAGCATACTAAACATCAATCCTATAAGCCTAGGATATGGTCGATAGAGCTGGGGTAACCAGCGAATACCATAAGCATTGCAATCTGCCTGTCCACGAGATAAAAGTATTTTATTGTTAAAATCCTCCATTTTTTCATAGCTTATTAAACTAATTTTGTAATCTTTTGAGAGTCCACGTAAATAATTCATGACTTGGCTTTGACCGAGAGGCTCCAAAAGACCGTTACGAGTGATATAAAGTACCCTTAATTTAGTCTGCTTCAAATTTTACGCCTTTTCTTTTTATAAAAGTTGTTATCAAAATAACTGAGGAATTATTGTACCTTGGAACAGAGGCTAAACAAATGAGAATTTATTGTTTCAACTAATGGTCTTTCTTTATACTCTCGATATTTGCAAATATGATCGACTATATTTTTTACTTCATCTAAACTAGTCCTTGGAAATTTATTAAGAATTACTTTACGATGATTATTTCCTAATAATGAATTTAAAGTTGCTATAATTTCATTTTTAAGTCTTGAGGTGTCAATGATTTTTAATGGCTTATAATTATTATGAGTTACATCAAAAAAATTACGTTGAGTAATCATATCTGCAATAAAACTTGATGTGTAGCCTGAATATTCTTGACTTAAATAACCCCAATTTTCAACTTTCGATTTAAAACATGATATATTTTTATCAAAATTTTCAGATTGAGAGATTAAAGTTAAAGCCTCATCGTAAGTCTTAGCTATAGGAAAGAGTTTATTAACGTCATCCTCTTTAAGAAGAGATGTATTTGATGGAGCATATGTAATTACTTGTGTACCACAAAAACCAGCCTCAAGAGAAGTAGTGCAACAATTGTGTAACAAAACTCTCGCAGCAGATATCCATGGGAAAACATCATATGAATTTATACAGTGAACTAAGTCAGATTTAACACCATGCTTTTTTATCAATCCCTTGATAACCTTTGGATCATCAGTTGGATGAGGGCGCATAATTACATTGTATTTTTGCTTTCTTGCAAATTTTTCTGCAAGTTTACAAAAGCTATCAAAAAGAAACTCTGATTTTTGAGCTAGTATTTTACTGTATGCTTTATCATTACGAATAGCTTCTTCTGTATAATAACCAAAATTCAAAGGTAAAAGAATAAAATCACTGTATTTCTTTTTAATTTCTTTTGTGGTTTGATCAAATAAACCAAAACAGTTTGCTTGCCACATATCTGTGCGAGGATTTCCAGAAGTTATAAAAGAATTAAGGGGTCCAAAGATTTTATCAAAAGCCTTTTTTTGTTTTTGACCAAAAAAGAAAAAATCTTTACATGTTTTTGCAACTTCAAGTGAGAATCTTTGGTCTGCAAATGATCTTAGGCTGTCTGGTAATAATCCTTCCTCATCTAGTGCGCCAAATTTCCAACCTTTTTTTAATAGTGAGTTAAACTTACTTAATGTTTCTGGCTGAGCACATTTACCAAGAATATAGCTATTTTTTGATCCAAGTTTTTGAAGTATTTTAAGATCATCACACTCACCTATGACAACATTGACTCCGCGCTTCACTAGTTCAATAGCAAGATCGATTCTTGAGACAAATTCTCGTTTTTTTATTTCTACGTTGATAAAGCAGATTTGAGACAAACTATTTATTCTTTTCGGATTTACTATTATTAATAATATTCATTCAAATCTTATTCTTTTATTCAATAAGTGGATTAAATTCATATTTATAAAGAACCGACTCATTTAATTCAACTCCTAACCCAGGTTTATTATTTATTTTGAATTCACCTTTTTTTAATAATATTGCATCTTCTTTTAGAAGATTACTTTTTAGTGGATTATAAGTAAGATTAGCCTCAACCATTAGACATGTTTTGAGTGCTGCTCCAAGATGGACATTTGCGGCATTATTAATATCATTTGTCCAATTATGGAGTATTATTTTTAGTTGACTAGCTTCAGCTAGTTTATCAATTTTTATAATTTCATTAATTCCTGCTAGGTTTGAGTCGGGTTGTAAATAGTCTAAAGCATTATTATCAATCCATGGTACAAATTGTGAATGACTAACAAGGTTTTCGCCACCAGCTATACCTATTTTCAACTTTTTCTTAAGTCTAGAAATCTCATGATAATCCCGAACAATAGGTTCTTCTAAAAAAAAACACTCTAATTCTTCCATAGCCTTACCCAGATATAAAGCCTGATCAAAGTCTAATCTACAGCCCGCATCAACCATTATTTTTAGTTGTCCCATTGTACTCAAACTAATTTTTTGTAATAAATTAACAAGACGTTTTATGTTTACCCTTGGAGGTTTAAGATTACGCTCTAAATGATTTCCAGCGTTAAGAGGTGTTTCTGGTCGAAGTTTATAAAATCTAAATCCCTCTTTAAAATATGATAAAGCCTCATTAACTACATCCTCCAATGAAGTATTTTCATACCACATGCCAGAAGAAGCATATGCTTTTACTATTCCATTAGAGTTGGGATTAATGAGTTTATAAACTGGTTTCCCTTCGGTCTTTCCATATATATCCCATAATGCTTGTGAAAATCCTGCAATAAGTGCATTTTGACCGACATTGCCATATCCTACTCTATTTGAATTTTGATAAGTTAATTTTGATATATCAAGTGGGTCAGAACCGATCCATTTTGGAATAAGAAATTCATTTAAAATTTTAACCATATCTTTTAAGGGTGCACCGTAGGGACTTGGTTCACCAACGCCCACGATCCCATTATCGGTATGCACTCTTAAAAATATTACACCATCATTTATAAATGATGCAGTTGGCTTAGGAAAATTGTTAGGTATAGAACATCTCAATGTAAAAAATTCAACATGAACAATCCTCAATTTTAAAAATTGTCTTCTAATTGAATTAATTTTTTAACGATAATTTTATTCATTGATGAATGTCTACTTGTCAGATCTTCATCAAATAAAATAGTTTTACTATTTTTGAATATTTTGAATGGGTAAAGCCAAAAGTCAGTTGCTTTGCTCCATCTATTAACGCACATGAAATAACTTTTAGGTTTTAAGCATCTATTGATAATTTGAAAATAGTCTTTTACTAATTTGTGATTCATTTCTTGAAATGAGGTAATATTTAACGCTAAATCATTTGAATTATTTTCTAAGTCAATGTCTCCAGCATTCCACAGTCTATATATTATTTCATCTGAATATTTTTCTCCTGGAAGAGCAACAGCATTTTCTCCAGCTAATGATGATAACCAAAAATAACAAACTGGTATCATAATAGGTAAATCAATTAAATTTGCCTTTTTAAATCCTAATCTTTCTACTACTAAGAAAGCTAAAACACCAGAACCACTTCCAATTTCAACAAAGTTATTTCTTTTACTTCTATTTATATATTTTTCTAAGCAATTAATTATATCCATGTGTTTAGCATAAACATCTTCGTGCTCTAAGTCATAGTATTCACCCAAGAGAGAGCTCACTATAGTTTTGTAGTTTTTATTATAAGTCTCTTTTCTTTTTTTTATATAATCCTCTTTGGTATTCATCAGTGGTGAAGGAGGTCTTGATTTTTTAAAAAAAACTTTTCTTAGAAATGCCCTATAGTAAATTTCAAAATGAGTATTCAATTTCTGAATTATATTTCCAATACTCATTTCTTTTGTAAGATCTCGTTTGTATAATCCACTTAAGTAAACATAACCTTTTTCATAGCGAACATTAAAGCTCTCTTCTCTTTGTTTCCAATATAAGGAGGGGCTGTAAGATTTACTATCTTGCAAACGTTTTTTATATTCTATGAAGCGCTGCCACATTTCAGTTGAACATGGTAATTTAAAATCTACTTCATCATAATTTTGCTGAATATCTATTTGCATTATAGGCTATTTATCTATTCATGAAATTTTTTAAAAGTACAGAAACACTTGAAATAGTTTCTTTATCACGTATCTCTAACGAGCTTAAGGTATCATATAAAGGATATGAATATACTTTTTTATCAAAGCCAAGGCTGCCATCAATTACGTGTTGAGCATATGTTATAAATCCCAATCCAAAATGAGAGACCAGAAATTGGTCTTTTTTTAAATCTCTTGGCATAAAAGGATTTATAGTTTCAACATCTTCATTGGATTTTCTCCAAATAGCCCTACCTTCATCTTTCATAGGAAGCATGCAATCTGCTCCTTCACGGATAAAACGCTCAATAAGATCATCTATGAAGCTTGAAGATCGAAAAGGATAATTTTTATAGAGTACAACACATAAATCAGTTTGATAATTCAACTCGCGCAGTTGTAATACGCCATATTTTAAGATGTCTTGTATTGATGAAGTTGGTAAGGATAATTTAGAGGGTCTTAAAAACGGTACCTCAGCTCCCAAGTTTTTACAAGTTGTTGCTGTTTTTTTATTATCAGTTAGCACTACGACTTTATTGACATGTTTTGCTTCTAATGCACGTTTTATCGTATAATAAATGAATGGGGTATCATCACACATTTCCAAATCACCAATTGTGGGAATAAATGCTGTAATTTTTAATGAAGAAGACTCAAAGGAACTTAGGTACTTTGGGTTTAGATTTGAATTTTCCTTACCTATACTCTCTAAAATACGTACAACATTTCGTGTGCGACTTGGACTCATGTTATGGTTGATACCATGATAATGATAGACACTAGCAAGAGGCTCATAAATAATCTTATAACCATTTTTTATAACTTCCATTCCCCATACTCTATCTTCTACATTAGTTACTTCTTCATCAAATGGAAAGTTATCTAAAAATTTCTTTCGAACTGCGCTATTTGCATTGTGAAAAAAAGGATCTTTTATTTGAATTTTCTTGTCTAGACCAAAAACTGTTACTAAATCTCTTTTATCACTATCACTTGAAAAGCTCATTGGTTCCTGTCTTCCATAAACACCAGCTACATTAGGATCATCAAGATCACTAATTAAATTTTGAAGCCATTTATTGTTTACTGGGATACAATGACCTGAAAGTATGACAATAATTTCTCCTTTACTTTCGGAGACTCCAAGATTTATTGCACGACCAGGAGTAAAACTAGCCAAACTAATAACTTTTACAGGAAAAGACTTTGCTTTTTTGATAGTTTTATCCGTGCTTTCATTATCAACAATTATCACTTCAAAATTATCATGTGTTTGATTGAATACCTCTTTTAAACAAGCTTCAATCCACCTCTCTTCATTTTTAGTTCTTATAACAATTGATACTTTTGTCATTTTAAATGTATTGTTTAGAAATTTCTTGTGATAATAAAAATTGAGCAAAATGAAAATCAATCATTCTATCTATGTTAATTGACTCAATATCGTCTATTAATATTCCTTTGCGAAGTTTACCCATAGCAAAATCAGACTCATCGAACTGTTCAAGTAAGTGTCTCTTTCTAGTATAAAGGGCTCCACTTGTTGTATAAAGTGTTGGTAAATCTTGTCTTGAATGATAGCGTTTATCTTCAACATTTACGTCTTTAACAAAGTTTTCAAAATAATTATCTTTTAATATTTTTCTAGCTCTATAGGGATGTTCATGTTCAATTTTTTTTAGACTAACTGCACATTCACAATTATTTACTGACACATATTTAATTGATTTAGATATACTCTCTGTTTTTAGAAAAGGACAAGTGGGAGAAAGTTGAACAATAATATCTGATCTATAACCTAAATCATCCATCGTCAACATAGCATGTTTAGTTGAGGAAATAAGTGGAGCTCTGTCATTTGATAATTCTTTGGGTCTTAAAAAAGGTACATCAATTCCAAAATTTTTTGCTATTGAAGCTATTTCGCTATCATCGGTAGAACAAATAACTTTATTAATTTCCGGGCAATTTTTTGCCTTTAAAAACATATGTCCTATTAATGGAATTCCACCAAAATCGCGAATATTTTTTCTAGGCACTCCTTTAGAGCCCCCTCTAGCAGAAATGACAGCTAATACTTTCAAACAAAATCCTTAAAATAATTTTTTTTAAAAGATAATAATTTATTATTCAAATTAATTTTGATTAATTTAGAAAAATAGTTCATTAATTAAATTTATAAATTATTCGAATATTAAAAATATTAAAAAACATAAAATTATTGAAGAATATTTCTATTATAAATGGATTTTGCAACAGTATCCATCTTATACATTAGTTCACTAAAGTGCTTATAATTAATTGGTTGTAAAGGATCTACTGCTGAATTATCAGGGTCAGGATGCACCTCTAACATAATTCCATCTGCCCCGGCTGCAACCGCAGCTAATGACATCGAATTTATCCATGGTCGCCAAAAAGTAGCATGTGAGGGATCGACTACTATAGGTAGGTGAGTAATCTCTTTCGCTGCAGGAACTACTTGCAAGTCTAAAGCAAATCTAGATGTAGACCTGTGAGTGTGAGGTATGGAGACACCTCTTTCACATAAAATTAATTTTGAATTTCCCTCATAAAGTATGTACTCTGCTGCACCTAACCAATCTCTCAATGAGGCTCCATAATGTCTCTTTAACATAATAGGTTTGCCAGTTTGCGCGCATGCTGTTAGCAATGGATAATTTTGCATATTTCTTGATCCAATTTGAAGTATGTCAGCTACACCTGAAATTAATTCTAAATACTTTACCTCCATTATCTCAGTAATAATTGGGATTTTAAAATCATTTTTAGCCATTCTCAGCCATTCTATTCCTTGTTCTCTAGTCTCATTAAATTTTTCACTTCTATATGGAAATGATAAAGGTTTGAAAGCACCCCCTCTTAAGAAATGTGCTCCAATTTTTTTTACATTTGATGCCACATCTAATATTAACTCTTTTGACTCAACCATATTTGGTCCTGCCATTACAGGTATTATATTTCCGCCAAATTCAATACCCTCTACATCAAATTTAGAATAGTGATTTTGATTTTTTTTTGCACAAAGAGGAAATTTTTCTTTAATATCATTTTCAGTTATATCTTTTCCAGGAAATTTATTATCTACCATTTTAAAATTGAATTTCTATGACATTATTTGCTTAATCTGTCAGTAATTAACTTAATTTTACTTATGACATTGTCTAACATTTTACCATCATCCTTTCCAGCATAAAAATTTATACAATTTTCTCTATCCTTAGATGAATATAACGGTCCATAATTTCTGATATCATTTAATTTAGAGACTAAATCTTGCTGATTATAAATTTTGCATGAGTTTAAATCTTTACTTGCCAAGTCTACTTTAGTTGCATATGACAAATGAAGTACAGCTCTGTTTAAAAGCATTGCGTCTAAGAATATACTTGATCTTGTAAAGATAACTACATCAGAATCCTGAATAATTTGTCTCGAGTGATATTCTTCGTCTGCTATTAAAACATTTAAAGGAAACTCTTCGTCAATAACCATCCCTCTAGTGTGGGGCTTTATAATAACTTCTATATTTTCAATTTTAGATACAATATTTATAGCTGATAAAATTTTTTCTTTATCATCTCTTTCCAACCATTTTGATAACATAAATGTTGCTCGAAATTTTTTGTTATTAATATTTGTTATTTTTTTTGGATAAATCTCACTGAGCTTATCACACCATTCTTTACTGAAGCGAGGTACAGAATAAATTTTTTCAGTATTTTTATCTTCAAAATAAGTAAGGTTATTTTCACTATTTTTATTAAATATACATATGTTAAACAATGGTGCCTCAATATCATGATCTGGTTTTTTATCTACCACAAATGGTGTGATTCCATGATTGTTAAAAACTTTGACAAATTTGTACTTTTCAGCCCATGCAATTGCACTTTTCACTGCATTGTGATCTAAAAAATATGATACAAAAATAACTGATGATAGCTCTTTTGAAATTGGAATTTTTTCGAACTTTTTTAACGAGTAGCGTAAAAGTGAATTTAAATATCTTCTATGGAAATAACCAACTTTTAATTTTGAGTAAATATAAATGGAAATATCATCTAAAATTTTAAAGTCTTTTGAAATTTCAATATATTTAACAGATGAATTTTTTCTTATAAAAATAATTCGTCGATCATTTGCTGATAATAAACCTGGAGAGGTGTTAATAACAAAAATATTTCCTGAATTATCAGAAGCAAATTTCCAAATAATTGGAGCCAACATGTCCAAATCGTTATTTGACTCAATTATAAATATATAATTATATTTTTTTTTTGTTGCACTTTTCATTTACTAGATTTTACAGTCTGATTTTTTATTATTTAAAAATTAAATTGCTTCAATCATATATTTTCTTACTTCATTTTGATTTAAATTTCTTTTTCCAGTTGCTGATGTAGTTTTATCAAATGCAATTACAGCCTGCTCTAAATTCATACCATTTCCTGATAGAGAGTTGTGGCCAATTAAATTGCTTAAAAAAAGAAGGCACGTTGTCTGAGGTTGGTATACAATATCAAAAATAAGAAGATTTTTATGTTGGCTCAGGAAAAGTTGGGTTTCGTGTAAATTTTTAGATATATCTTTAGCAGCTTTAAGTACATATTGTTGATCAAAGTTATCAAGTTTAGTTATTCTTGTATTGTCATTTATTTTCCCTAGTGGTGAAAAATATTTAAGAGAATAATATCCTTTTTTATCTTTAAAAGGGTTTTCGAAACCTACAGATGTACAGTTTATTATTATATCAAGATTTTTTGATTGCTCATAAGATACTGGCCAGTCTAAAATCTTTAACTTACATTTGTTTGACAACTTAGAAATAAATTTATCAGTTTTTTTTTTATTTCTATTTGAAATTAATAAATTTCCTTTTTTTCCGATAGCTTTTGCAATATATGATGCTACAGCCGCTGCAGCACCACCAGCTCCAAGTATCAAAACTTTTGATCCATTTATATTACCATATACATTTTCAAGGCTCCAAAGAGCTCCTGCACCGTCAGTATTTGAACCAATTAGTTTTCCATCTTTATTTCGATAAATACAATTAACAGCTTCTATATTTTTAGCCTCTTCATCTATATCATCCAAAAATTTGATAATATCAGTTTTGTAAGGCACCGCTACAGAGCCTCCAATGAATCTTTTGTCAATTCGTAAATTATTCATAAGAGCCTCGAGGTTTTCGGGCAAAACATCCATTGGATACATAAAACCTGGAAAATTTAATCCGTCAAAAGCTGCATTCCATAATTTTGGTGACCTAGCTCCTTTTGAGGGCGTTAAACCAAATATTGCTGCATAATACTCTGTTTTATTAAGATTAAGATTTTTATTTTCTATAAAATTTAAAATTTCCATATGTATTTTTAAACTATATTAATTTTTTCCCAATCTCGTTGAAATGGGATTGTCATCTATTTTAACCCAAGATTTACTTTCATCACTTGAATACAATGCATGAACTAGTTTAACAGTTGATAGGCTATCTGTTCCTGAAATTGGTGGTGTAAGATTACCTTTTTTTAATCTATTAATTATTTCTTGTAATAAAGGTCCATGTGAAAGGCCATAGCCTGTTGGAACTTCCTGAGAGTAAAGCTCTGGTATTTTTAAATCTTCTTTATTAGGATTTACAAATTTCCAAGTCTTAATTTTATTCAAAGCAATCCCTCCAATAACAGCAATGCCCTTTTCACCTACTATTGACATAGATGCTTCAAAGTCCTCTGGTCTCGCTGCTGTTGTGGCCTCAATAACTCCCATAGCTCCAGATTTAAATTTTATTAAAGCTGTTATGGTGTCTTCAGCCTCTAAATTATTTAACATATTACCTGTGCTTGAACACACTTCATCTATTTCTCCACACACCCACTGTAAAGCATCAATGTGATGAATAGCTTGCTGACTGATGACTCCGCCATCCATTCGCCAGGTGCCATGCCAACCATCCTCATAATAATCTTGGTAGCGACACCATCTTAACCGAATTGTTGCGAGTGTGATTTTTCCAAATTTATTCTTCTCAAAGCTTTCCTTTAACTTAAGCATTGAGGGATTAAAGCGATTTTGGAAAATAACAGCAAACATTAAGTTTTTACTTGATGATAATTTTTCCAATTCTTTAATTTGTTCTGGTATTAATGCTGGAGGTTTTTCAACAATAACATGTTTACCAGCATTTATTGAGGTCAAAGCATGATGATAGTGTTTACCTGACTCAGTACAAATTAATATTACATCAATATCGGATGATGAAATTAAATTTTCTTCACTGTAAACTGCTTTACAATTTAGGACTGATGAAACTTGATTTGCCTTTTTCTTTACTTTATCACAGACAATCTTAACCTTTACACTGGATAATTCGTTTTTAAAAACT
>CACGPU010000003.1 GCA_902575065.1 uncultured Alphaproteobacteria bacterium | reverse complement strand
ATTTGAAAAAAAACTCATGTTAGACAATAAAATTATGAATTATGAAGATTTTAGATCATTTAATCTTTCCAAAAATAATAATTATAGAAATATACATATAATTCTTATGGAAAGTTTTATTGATCCTATCGATTTCAATAATATTAAAATTAGTGAAGATATAATTCCTAAAATGTGGACTAAACTAAATAGTCAAAATGTATTATACGGAATATCTCCTGTAAGTGGGGGTGGTTCTGCTCAGGCAGAGTTTGAAATTCTTTGTGGGGTACCCAGCATACTTGAATATGGAACAGAGTTTAATCGTATTGGCGATGGTAACACTAATTGTTTGCCAAATTATTTAAAAACTTATGGTTATAAGACAATCGCAAGTCAACCTATGTACGGTTCTTTTTTTAACATTGATAAAGCATATAAAAGTTTAGGATTTGAAAAGTCCTTTTTAACTCCAAATTTTGATATGACTGATATGAATAATGGTTGGTTATCTGATAGGTCTTTTTTTAAACAACATTTTGAATTAATAAGTAAGTCATTAGTAGATGATAAACCAATCTTAAATTATTTATTTGCAGTAGGTTGCCATAGTGGTCTAGGACAAAGCCAATCGTATGAACGTTTGATTGAATATCCCAAATCAAAGATACTAGAAGAATTTTTAAATTGTAACACTAAATCTTTGCAACATCTTATTAAATACATTTATAAAATTAAAAGTTTAGATCCTGACTCACTAATTATTATTCTTCCAGACCATATACCACCTGGTATACCTGCTGACTCATATATTAATGCAGGTTATTCATGTGATATATCTAAGAAATTTATATGTGAGAGGAAAGTCAAAATAATATTTATTGATAATAATTTAGACATAGATATTAAAAAAAAAAACTATTCATATTATGAAATTCCTGAAATTATAATTAATCAAATAAGTAACAAGGAATTATGCAAAACTATTAAATGCAGCTTTCTTAGTAAGAATATAAACATTAATGGAGTCATTGTAGATCGAGAAAATTTAACCCCTATTTCTAATCAGTCACTCTCTCTTTACCATAAAGAATTATATTTATCTCTGCTTAGAGAGTCACAAGTAAAATTAGATGATTAAAAAATATAGAATAATTATTTTATTAATAATTTTACTCTTTCTTTTAATTATTTCTCTTATTAGGTTTTATGGGGAGAAAAAATTTTTTCATGACAATAGCTGTAAAAGCCCAATGTTGTGGTTGCATGCTGTAGGAAACAAAGAAAGAATGGAAAGAATATCGCAAAACAAATATTGTGGTGTTGAAATAGATACTACATATAGTTCTGATAGAGGTCTTATAGCCAGCTATAATAAGCCTAATGATAAAAATGCTCTAAGGATAGAGGAGATAATTTATAATAATACAAATATTAAATATTGGTGGCTAGATTTTAAAAATTTAAATAGCTCAAATGCTAAACAGATTTCAAAACTAATTAAAAATTTATCATCGAAGTTTACTGAGAATATATTTTTAGTAGAGTCAAATAATTTTGTAGGGTTGTGGTTTTTAAATACTGATGCCGATGAAATATATAAAATATATTGGCTTGCAAAAGGTCCTTATAAGAATAATCAAATTCATGCTAGCACTCCACTTTATTTGTTGAGGGCTATTTTGGCCAATATAATAATTGATCCTGATTTTGTTAGTATGTTTCACTATCAAGTTAACAATGTGGACTTTTTATGGGTTGGTAATCGCCAAAAGTTTGCATTCACAATCAATAGTTTGGAGACCTACAATAAAATGAGTGATATGGGTGTTAGTGTGTTACTTACAGATAATATTGATTTACTGAGTAAGAAATAATCAAGTTATTTTATCGTACTCGTTTTGTAATCTTTTTATTTGGTTATCAATAAAATGATTTGTTTTAAGTTCATATTCTTCATATTTTAATACTTTATTGTCCATAAATTTTAGGAACCTTTTCCAATCAAAAAAGTTAATAGATTTATTATAATATTTTGAAAAGAAATTCGATTTATTATTTAATCTTAATTTTTTTTTTGAATAATGTATTTTTTCAAGTGATAAATTTAAATATGATAAAAATTTATTGAAGGAGAGGGTCATTTCAACGCTATTTTTACTAAGACCTCGATTTATAATTTTCTTTTTGCTATTTAGGATATGATTATATTCATCTATTTCTAAATTAATAATATTTTTCCAGGTATCAAATTTTTTCAAGTTCTCATATTTTATTAATTTAACATTTGAGAACCTTTCGGAATAAATTTTATAAAGTTTTTCATACGAAAAATCCTCAAGAGAGAAAGATTTACAATGCAAATCATTGATTTCATATTTTTTATAGTCATTTTTACTTAAATAAAATTTTTCTTCGCTCATGACATTCAATTTTCCAATGTTTCTGGTATAATTTGATTTTAGCCAATCGCGAGGTTTTCTGATTGTTATTAGTATCTCACAATTAGAACCAAATGCCTCTAAATTTAAATTTGCAAATTTCTCAAAATATATTGGGTCCCAACCACTAGGAGCAGATAAACTTTCAAGTGAAACAAAAATATTTCTGGGTAATTTGATTTTATAGATCTTTTTTCCAAGTCTCATTCTGTCTCTGTGATCAAGTATCTTATTTGTTAATTGAACATTATTTTCCCAGAATAATCGATCTGAGTATTTTAAAATATTAGGAAAGAAAACCTCTTGTAAAAATGATGTTGAAGTTTTCCCCAGTCCAATGTGTATTATAGGTTTCAATTTTTAAGATAATTTTATTTATAAGGGTGAAGATATCATTTTTACGTTTAGTATTTTTTCTCTATTTCTGAGGCAATTTTTTCTAAATCTTCTTTTGTGTCTAAATCTATACTTTTTTTAGCTTCCATAACAAATGAAATTGTCTTATCGGTAAATAAGCTACAACTTTTTAAAAATTCTTCGACTTTTATAATATAAATTGCTCCATTACTCAAATAAGTCTTAGGCAATTCTTGTCTTCTTATAAATGGAAATTGATTATTTGAAATACCTTCAATATAACCAAGGTCATTTTCTTTAAATGCTTTTAAAATTTTATTATCATACTCTTGCACACTAATTAATGCAGTAGCCGTCGAAGAAAATAACTTTTCAAATGCAATATCAATATCATTTGAGTTTCTAAGAGGTGAAGTTGGTTGTAATAATATTAGGTATTCGTATTTTTCCTCTATGCTCTCCAACACATTTTTTATAACAATTTCACTTGAAGAAAAATCTGTAGAAAGCTCATTAGGCCTTTTCAAAATATCTGAGTCATATTTTTGAGCGATAGCCAGTATCTCATCACTATCACTACTAACAATTGTTTTTGATATATATTTTGAGTTTAAACTAGCTTCAATTGACCATGCTAATAAAGGTTTTCCTGCTAAATCTAAAATATTTTTTTTTAATAATCCTTTTGAACCACCACGAGCGGGAATTATAGACAAAATACTTTTAGTCATCTATACCATCTTTATTTACGGTATGTCTTAACCTCCATTCACCTTCAACTTTTTTCCATAGATGAGGACTTCTATGTTTATTTACTGTCTCCCAAAATTCATCTTCACTTGAGTCAATATAATTTAAAAATTCTTTAAAATATATTGAAGGAAATTCTGCATCATATTTGGAAACCAAGTAACAGGCCTCATCACGTGTTATTTTGTCGTGACGGACCTCTTGAGCAGCGTCGTAAGAACACCTTCCTATTCCAAATTTAATAAAAGTTGTAAAGTAATGAAAAGGATCAATTTTATCGTCAATACTGCTATATTTTGAGTATGTCCCTTCTGTTCTTACTGGATTTGCTTGAAACCCAGTATTATCAGCAGAATAGTAATAACACTCCTGGGGATCCCATTTTAAATAATAACCTAAGTAATGAACTTCAATCCCATCTCTGACTAAGTCCTCTTTATCTGGAGCAATATAAGGAACAAAATCATTAATATTGTATTTATTTTTTTTAATATAATCTTCCATACTAACTCCTCCAAAACTCATACTCATCACATCATTAGATGAAAAATAATCCATATTCATTATGGGATTAGAATTTTCCTCAATTGAATTTCCGTATTCAGCTTGATTCTCTCCGTACATAACTAACTTTACACCAAATTTTTTTGCAAAAGCAGGACCAATAATCCTTTGGCCTATAATAAATGGCTGAAAGGGATGAAGTAAGTTGTGAAAGGCATTTTTAGTCAGCTCTTTATGTAACATACCGTTAGGAGTATAAAGTATATTATCTAATCCACCTATATGTGACCAAGATTGCATATTTTTCCAACCTATATCAGTATATAAATGTGGAGCCCATGTCACTGTTAGCGGGTTCATTCCATATTTATACTTTAATATGTGAGAGGTAAATGCACTATCCTTTCCTCCACTACCAGGAACAATAACATCGTAAGAGCCATCACTTCTTTTAAATTTATTAAGGAGAGTTCTTAATTTATGATCTCTATCCTTCCAATCTATTCCTGTCTCCTTCTCTTCGTGATAAACACAGGCAGAACAAACACCATTATCATTAAAATTAATTACTTCCTTCTTTTTATTTTTTTCATTCTTAAATTCAATAGTTGAACTTGGTCTTTGATTGGAAATTACACATTTCTTGCAAAATTTAACTTCATTTGGCAATCCATAATATGCTTCCAAATCTTTACTCATGCTTGGCTCATCTTTATAAAATTATTAATAATTTGCAATCCCGATGCGCCACTTTTTTCAGGATGAAATTGACAACCATATATATTATCTTTTTTAACAGAAGAACAAAAATGATGATTGGAATACTCTGTTAAGGATAAGATTTGATTAGTATCCTTCGGCTGAGCAACAAAGCTATGGACAAAATACATATCACTTCCTTCATCTATGTTTTCCAATATCGTTTTATCCCAATTAACATTTTTACTATTAATTTCATTCCAACTGACGTGAGGTAATTTTTCATTTTGATTATCATTTGTTGGTAATTCTACTACTTTTCCTTTTATTAGTCCTAAGCCAAGAGTGTGTCCAAATTCTTCACTTTCTTCAAAAAGAAGTTGCATACCAAGACAAATCCCTAGCAAAGGTTTATTTGAAGAAGTGTATTCTTTTATAGTGTCTACTAAATCATAGCTTATAAGATTTTCCATCCCATGCGAAAAAGATCCAACACCTGGTATCACAAGTCCATCAGATTTTATTATTTCAGACTTATTGCTTGTCAATGTAACATCAGCAGACTCATTTTTGAATGCCTCTAATATACTTCTTACATTTCCTATACCGTAATCGATAACTGATATTTTCACTTACGAACCTTAATATTATGTTCTAATAATGTATTTTTGATCTCTTTAATGGTTTCTATTTTATAATGTAGAACAGAGGCTGTAGCGATAGCATCTATATCTGCATTTTTTAAAAGCTCAACCGCATCAGTACTTTTGCCCATACCTCCACTTGCTATGATAGGAATTGAAACACTCTGAGCAACAATCTTATTCAAATTTATATCAAAACCTTTTTTTGTGCCCTCTTTGTCTATTGAAGTCAGCATTATTTCTCCAGCGCCTAACTCTTCAACGTGTTTGGCCCAATCGAGAACATCTTTTCCAGTAGGTTCCCTTCCATTGTCAATATAAACTTCCCATTTACCATCATCAATAAATTTTGCCTCAATAGAGGATACAATACATTGCGATCCAAAAATCTCAGAAGCTTCTGAAATAAAGTTAGGATTTGTTACAGCTTTTGTATTTATTGCGACCTTGTCTGCACCACTTTTTAAGGAATTTTTTATGTCATCAATATTACGTATTCCACCACCAACAGTTATTGGTATAAAGACATTTTTACATGATTCTTTAATTAGATCACTTAAACTATTCCTGTCATAATAAGCTGCAACAGCATCCATAAAAATAATTTCATCAATCCCATTGTCGTAATAATTACAAGCCATTAAATTTGGATTTCCAACTTTTCTTAAACCTTCTAAATGAATTCCTTTAATTACAAACTCATTTTTCACATCAATTCTTGCAATAATTCTAATTTTATTCATATTTAAGATCTTGAAATTGTTTTTGACAGTTCAAATTCCAAATTTTAATTTCATCAAGAAGTTTTAAAAAAATTTTGTCACTATCTCCATTTCCAAATTCACTTGCATTTTCTTTTAAATTCCTCTTATATTTTTTAGCAGCATTAATACTTTTTAAAATAGATTTGCAATCATTTTTAGAGTTAAAAATAGAGGAGTTTTGCGAACGATTATTTTGTCTACTTCCTATGTTAATTGTTGGAGTGTCATAGAAAGGTGCCTCTCTAATACCTGCACTGGAATTTCCAATGATAAAGTCACAACTTTTAAGTAAAGCCAAAAAATATTCAAATCTCAGCGAGGGAAATAACTTTATCTTTTTATTAAATTCTAGTCTTTTATACTCTTCAAAAATATAATCTGATCCGAGATCATTATTTGGATATATCAATATATAGTTTTCATCACTAACTATCAATGCATCTACAAATTCTTTAATATCCTTTTTAAGATTTTTTATTTCGGTAGTAACAGGGTGAAATATCCCAATTGAGAAATTATCAAAATAAATATCATAATATTTTTTTGAAGCTGATAATTTAGGTAATCTTTTAGGGTTCATTAAATCTAAGTCAGGAGATCCCAAAATGAATATCGAACTAGGTAATTCACCAAGTTGGGTTAATCTTTTTTTAGCTTTTTCGTTAGCAACTAAATGAATATGTGACATCTTACTAACTGCATGTCGAATAAGTTCATCAATAGTTCCAGAAACCTCCCCGCCTTCGATATGAGCAACCAAAATATTATTCAAACTTCCAGTAATTGCTCCAGCCAATGTCTCTACCCTATCACCGTGTACTACTATTAAATCAGGTTGAATTCCATTAACATATGATGAAAAACCCTCTATAGTTTTAGCTAATGTTACATCCATGTTATCTATCGACTCATGATTTATATATGGGTATATGTTTTTGAAACCGTACTTTTTAATTTCATCGATAGTAGCTCCATATAGTGGATTCATATGCATACCAGTAACAAAAAGATGTACATCATATTTTGTTGAATTCTGTGTAATTGAAACTAATGACTTTAATTTACTAAAGTCAGCTCTTGTACCTGTGAGGAAAACTATTTTTTTTCTATTCATTTATGTCAGACCATTTTATGTGTATATCGGATTTAAGATCAACCAAAGACACCTTTCCTAAAATATCTTTATATTTTTCTGCAGGAATCTCTCCTGTTCCTGGTCTTTTAACCCAAATGTTATCTTTGGTAAATTTTTCTCCTTTTTTAATAGGTCTTATAGTTACAACGGTAGCGAAAGCAAAGTCTATGGTAACTTGCTCCTCTTTTACTGCTGCTTTCTTTCCGCCTCTCATAAGTGCTATTTCTGCACTTCCATTAATTAATTCTTGCAAAGCTATTGGGTCCATTGAATTAATAATATCTGGACCGTCTCTGTCCATTTTGTCAGTAAAGTGTCTTTCTAATATGCTTGCACCAAGTGCAGTAGCAGCAAAACATGCTCTATTGGAAGTTGTATGGTCTGATAAACCTACAACTGCTTTTGGAAAATGTTTTTGAAGCTCTTGCATTGCGCCTAACCTTACTAAATGAACTGGAGTAGGATAAAGGTTAGTAGTATGCAATAAGGCGTAAGAAATTCCAAATTTCTCTAATATTTTTACTGTCTTTGCTACAGATTTAATATCATTCATACCTGTACTAACAATCATTGGTTTTCCAAAAGAAGAAACATGTTCCACAAGTGGGTAATTGTTACATTCTCCAGATCCAATTTTATATGCTAGAACTCCCATTCTTTCCAAACGATCTGCTGCAGCTCTTGAAAAAGGTGTGCTGATGAAGATCATCCCTTTGGACTCAATGTATTCTTTGAGTCTAATTTCTTCATCCTCGTTCAAGGCACAACTTTTAATGATATCGTAAATTGAGTCATTAGAGTTACCTGGAACTATTTTTGTTGCCTCAAAGCTCATTTCGTCCTCAACAACATGAGTTTGGTGCTTTATAACCTCTGCGCCGGCTTTATGAGCTGCATCTACCATTTCAAAAGCAATTTTGAGTGAACCACCATGATTTATTCCTATTTCTGCAATCACTAAAGGAGGCTGGTTCATACCTATTTTTCTATTTTTAATCTTCATAGAACTTTAACTTCTTAATTTTTTTCTATGTATATTGAACTTGAAGGGAAGGCAAAAGAGCTTTTGTTGCTTTCGACAACATTTTTTATCATAAAGACAAGTTTCTCTCTGATTTGTATATATTCATCCCAATTATTTGTGTTTGTAAATGTATTTATTAATATATCAATACTGCTATCGTTAAATTTTTCAACTCTTACATGCAAACTATAGATCTCATTAACTATAAAGTCATTATCTGATTTTATTGATAATTGGATTTCATTGCATATATTTTTAAGCTGTTTTGTGGAGGTATCATATGTTAATCCAATTATCCAATTTATACGGCGATACTTTCTATCAGAAAAATTAATGATTGAAGTATCAGAAAAAACATAGTTTGGAATAGAAATAGGAGTTGAGTCAAATTTACGAATTAAAGTTGAGCGAAAACCAATATGCTCAACTACTCCAGTAGCTTGACCTGGTACTTCTATTACATCATTTAACTCAAATCTTTTTTCTAGAATAATCATTATACCAGAGATTAAATTTTTAAATAAATCTTGAGCTCCAAGTGCGACGGCAACACCAAAAAGTCCTAGACCTGCTATCACTGGGCCAATCTTGATGCCCCATGTCTCTAAGACAGCTACTGTTCCTAAAAATATAACTAGATATTTTAGAGATCGAGTAAGCCATAGAACTAAAGCTTTTGATAATAAATCCTCAAGTTTTTGAAATGCCTGTGACAAAGGAGCTAGAGATTGATGAAGAAGCCAAAATATTAAAATTGTGATCAATGTTTTATTAATTTTTTCAAGAAAAACACCTATCTGACTCTCAGAATTTACATATAGACCCATTAAAACAAAGACAATAATTACTGGGACTGTCTTCAAAGGTGGGGAGAGAGCTTCGAAAAGTTTATCATCAACTTTATTTCCTGTCTTAAGAACTACTTTTTTGATTTTTGCTAAAATGATTTTTGCAAATATACTTCTTATAACCAAAGCAATAATAAAAGATATTATTATTGTTAAAATTTCTATGATTGATAATCCCAAGCTTCCTTGCTCAATAGATTGCAAAGTATAGTTTTTAATTTTTATAAAGAATTCCATGATCTGTATTACCATAAAAATGCTTCAAAAAATAACCTAAAGGCAGCATGATCAAAACGTTATTCCAATTATTATAAAGACTCATATGTGGGATAACAGGCCACCAAATAACAAATAATACCATGGGATAAAGAAAATATTCAAAGGAGATTTGCTTAGATTTAATAGATTTTGCCATAAAGAATAATTGCTTTAATCCAATTGTTGATAGAATTAAAAAAAAAATTAACAAAAATACTAATCCAACGATCCCTAGTTCAGCCAAAGCCTGTATATAGAAATGATGAGGATGAGATGCACATGACCTGTCTGATATAATGTATTTTATATTTTCACAATTGTACCTGAATGTATTTGTACCAATACCAAAAAAAGGATTATCAACAAACATTTTTAAAGCAGATAAATAATGCTCTTCGTGATGGGTAGTATAAGGTAGGATAGGCAATTTTGTCTCACTTACTTGCTTGATAGTATGATCAAGAACTCTGGTTTTTGCATTAGGGTTGATCTGAAATATTGCCACAATAATAGCAACTGATATAAAAAATCCAGCAATTCTAATAAGTCTAAAGTTAGGAATATAAATAATTATTAACAATGAAAATAGACTAACATAAAATAAAGGCGCTCTTTCTCCTGTCAAGAATACTACAACCTCACACATTACCAAAAAAGCTACAGATAAAATTATCCTTTTTTTACTATTTCCTACATATTTATACATTAAGGCAAAAGTAAAAATAGAAAGAAGAGCTATATACCTCCCTAGAATTGGTTCTTTTCCAAACAAGCCTGTCAATCGAAAAATACTATGTTTTTCATTTCCAAAAATATTAACGTCTAAAAGGTATTGATAAGTACCATCAACGCACACAATTATGAGACAAAAGAGTGATATTACTAATAAACATCTTGTGAGATATGGGTTTTCATCAACTAAATACCAAACGCCCATGGCAAAAAAAATATAACGAAAATAAAAAACACTTCCTTCATTTGTTAATGACTCAATGGGAAATTCTGAGAAAACTGAACGAATAATTCCATATCCACTAAAAAGTAAAAAACCTAAAACAATTTTATTTTTATAATAATGCCATTTTTTGTAAAATATTGATTTAACTAAAAAGTAAAGAGCAATTAAGGATAAAAAAATATCAGGAAGTGCTGGTCCTGTAATTAGTACAACTGGAATTAATATTAATAGAGTGGAAAAGAAAGTTACATCTTTTGGAATTGTTCTATCAAACAGTAAAGATTTAAAAGGAGTAATTGCAATACTTAGCATATGTAAGGTAAATGTTATAATAGATAATTTAGGTATTTCAGCAAAAAAAACGCCGATAAAAGTTCGGCGTTTTTAAATATTTTATTTATTATGGAAATTTTACATCATGCCTGGCATACCGCCACCCATGCCACCCATTCCACCCATATCAGGCATTGCAGGGGCTGAAGATTTTTCCTCAGGTTTATCAGTAATCATTGCTTCGGTTGTGGTAAGAAGTGCAGCAACTGATACTGCATCAATAAGGGCAGTTCTAACAACTTTAGTAGGATCAACGATCCCAGCTTTGACAAGGTCACAGAATTTACCTGATTGTGCATCGAAGCCATGAGAGTTATCTTTACTCTCTATAATCTTGCCTGCAATAACAGCACCATCAAATCCAGAGTTTTGAGCTATTTGTTTTAATGGGGCTGAAAGTGCTTTTCTTACAATATCAACACCATACCTTTGATCATCATTATCAACTTTTAAGTTTTTTAGAACGCTGGTAGCATAAAGAAGAGCAGTTCCGCCACCAGGTAAAATGCCCTCTTCAACTGCAGCTCTAGTTGCATGCATTGCATCCTCTACTCGATCTTTCTTTTCTTTTACCTCTACTTCAGATGCTCCACCAACTTTAATAACTGCGACACCACCTGCAAGCTTTGCAAGTCTTTCTTGAAGCTTTTCTTTATCATAATCAGAAGTTGTTTCGTCGATCTGTTTTCTAATTTGATCACATCTTGCCTCAATATCTTTTTTCTTACCTGCTCCACCAACGATAGTTGAGTTTTCTTTGTCTACGACAACTCTTTTTGCTTTACCCAACATATCCATAGTAACAGACTCAAGTTTAATACCTAAATCTTCACTGATTACTTGACCACCTGTTAATATAGCAATGTCCTCAAGCATTGCCTTTCTTCTATCTCCAAATCCTGGAGCTTTAACAGCGGCGATTTTTAATCCACCTCTTAATTTATTGACAACTAAAGTTGCTAAAGCCTCACCCTCAACATCTTCAGATATAATAAGCAATGGTTTTGTGGACTGAACAACAGACTCTAATAATGGTAACATCGGTTGAAGACTCGCTAGTTTCTTTTCGTGTAAAAGAATTAAACAATCTTCCATTTCTGCTTTCATTTTATCCGCATTAGTTACGAAATATGGGCTTAAATAACCTCTGTCAAACATCATACCTTCAACAACATCTAATTCTGTGTCTAGGCTTTTAGCTTCTTCAACAGTTATGACACCCTCTTTTCCTACTTTTTGCATAGCTTCAGATATCATAGCTCCAACTTCTCCATCACCATTTGAAGCAATAGTTCCAACTTGTTGGACTTCTTTATCAGATTTAACAATCTTAGAGTTTTTTTGAAGTTCGGAAATAATTGCATCTGTAGCAGCATCCATACCTCTTTTTAAATCCATTGGGTTTAATCCAGCAGCAACTGCTTTCATTCCTTCCGTAGCAAGGGCCTGACATAACACAGTTGATGTTGTTGTACCGTCACCAGCTGAGTCATTTGTTTTATTAGCAACCTCTTTAATCATTTGAGCACCCATATTTTCAAATTTATCGGCTAACTCGATTTCTTTTGCAACTGTGACACCGTCTTTAGTTGTTCTTGGAGAGCCAAATGATTTATCAATTACAACATTTCTACCCTTAGGTCCTAATGTTACTTTGACTGCATCTGCTAGAATATTAATACCTTTAAGCATTTTCGCTCTAGCATCTGTACCAAATTGAATTAATTTTGCTGACATTTATAAATACCTTTCAATTACTTCTCAATAATTCCCATGATGTCAGACTCCTTCATAATAAGGAGCTCTTTACCATCAATTTTAACTTCAGTACCAGACCATTTACCAAACAAAATTCGATCGCCTTTTTTTACGTCTAAAGCTACTACTTGTCCGTTTTCATTTCTAGCACCACCTCCCACAGATATTACTTTTCCTTCCATGGGCTTTTCTTGAGCAGTATCAGGAATAATGATACCGCCTTTTGTACGATCCTCTTGTTCGACTCTTTCTACCAAGACTCTATCGTGTAAGGGTTTTAAATTCATTTTTTACCTCTATATCTAAAATTAAGTTTTTAGCACTCACTTTTATAGAGTGCTAATACATAATAGTAAATGGTAAATATAATTTTGGTTTCAAGATTAAAACCCAAATATTAATGAAAATTATTGAAATTTCTTATTATTTCAATAATTATCCCTTTATGCAAAATCATCAGAATATTAATGTTTTCGCTACATTATTGTTTATTATCAATTATTTTAGAAGTTGGTCGCTCTAATTGATTGATAATAATTTTACTAAGCAATTGGTGTTAATAGGTGGAGGGCATGCAAATGTGCAAGTCCTGAAAAAATTATGTATGAATAATATTAAGGGCCTTCATACAATTTTAATTAGCGAGCATTTTGAAGCTATTTATTCGGGTATGACGCCTGGATTCATTCATGAAGATTTTACTAGAGAAGAAATTAGCATTGATCTCCAGAGGTTATGTTTTAATGCAGGGGCAACATTTATTAAGGATAAAGTAATAAAATTAGACACCAATAATAAAGAATTGCACTTACAAAACTTCCCAGCAGTTAATTATGATTTACTTTCAATTAATACCGGCTCAATTTCTAATACAAAAAAAATAAACATAGAAAATTCATCTAAATGTTTTTTTGTAAAACCTATTAGCTCACTAGTAAAAAATCTTACTCAAATAGATCAGATTATAAAAAATAATAAAAATAAAATTGTTATAATTGGAGGTGGGGTTGCATCTTATGAATTAGCTTTTAGTCTGAAAAGGAGATATGAGAGTCTCTTTGAGATTACAATTTTAGGGAAGAAAATATTAAAAGAAAAAAATTTAAATAAAAAAACAAAAAAAGATTTAAAAAGAATAGCAGAAAATTTAAATATTAAAGAGTACCAAGGGGAAGTGATTTCAATATCAGAAAAATATTTAACTTTAAATAATGGTGAAAGATTAAATTGTGATTTAAGTTTAATTTCTACAGGTGCTAGTATTGAAACATGGCTTTTGGAAAGTAACCTTAGTAAAGACGAAAAAGGATTTATTAAGGTAGATGACAATCTTTTATCTATTTATGATAAAAATATTTTTGTTACAGGTGATGCGTGCAGTATAGAGAATAAACCTAAACCAAAATCAGGAGTAATGGCAGTTCGTCAAGGAGAAACATTAAAAGAAAATATTTTTTTAAAGTTAACTGGTAAAAATCTAATTAAATTTAAACCACAGAAAAACTGGCTTTATTTAATTGGTACTTATAAAAATTATGCTCTTTTAAATTATTTTTTCTTATCTTTTCATAGCCGTTGGTGCTGGGGACTCAAAGTGTGGATTGATAGGAATTTTATAAATAATTTTAAATTTACTAATAATCTAAGAATGGCTAAAAGAAATTTTGAATTAGAAAATTTCAAAAATACTTTGATGTATTGTCAAGGTTGTGGCTCTAAAGTTTCAAAAAATACATTAATTAATTACATAAAAAAAAACTCAGACAATATTTACTTAAAAGACTCCTCAATAGTTAATAATAAATCATTACAAATATTGCAAACTATTGATCACATTAAACTTTTTTCATCTCTTAATCCTTTTGATTTTGGTAAAATTAGTTATTTACACTCTCAAAATGATATTTTAGCGGCTGGTGGAGAAGTCAAATCACTCAGTGTGTCTTTAGGTGTGCCCTTCTCTGAAAATTCTGTAGAAAAGTTTTACTTAGAATATTTTATGGAGGGAATTAAATTTGAAGCAGATAAGAATGATTGTGTAATTTCATCTGGTCATAGCTATCAATCACTCGAGCCAGGTATAACACTTACTTTAAATGGTGAAATAGAGAGTAATGTTACAAAAAATTCAGCCAAAGCTGGTGATCTTATCTATTTATCAAAGCCGCTTGGAACCGGTTATTTGCTTGCTGCTTACTTTAATAACTCTGAAATGCTCTCTAGCTATGATTTTCAAAAAATATTAAATAACCTAAAAAAGGGTAATTTTTTTGCTGCTAATTCTGCGAGAAATTCCGGTTCTCTAACTATGACTGATATTAGTGGCTTCGGATTGTCATCTCACCTAATTGACATATGTTTATCATCTAATCTGTCTTCTGAATTAATATTAAATCCTGATATTCTTATTAATACAAATATTGACTTGTTAAGAATGTTTCAAAGTACTAGTTTTGAAAATAACCATAATTCTTCCAGAAGATATATTAAAATATCAGAGAGGCATCCTCTTAAAAATATTCTATTTGACCCGCAAACAAATGGGCCAATGTTAATTGCTATTAATAAACAAAATCAAAAAAAATTTGAAAATTATTTTTCAAATGAATCTGATGTTAAACCTATTTTAATTGGTAGATTTATAGATAAATTAGAAAAGGCTATATATGTAAATGAATAAACTTTATTTATTCAAAATTAAAATTTCAAAATGATAGATTATAATAAAATAGTACTAGCTGTTCTCATATCCTCTATTGTTCAAATAACAATATATTTTTTTATAAGATTTTTAATCACCAAAGGCATAAAGTCAAATTATTTTGCCAAACAAAAAATTCATGAAGGTGAGGTTCCAAGAGTTGGCGGACTTTTATTTCTATCTTCTTTTTTGATAACTTTAATGATTATTGGCACAAATTATATATTGTTAACTTTACCATTAGTGTTTAGTAGCTTAATAGTCTTTTTATTTTCTTTTTATGAAGATCTAAGACAATCCTTAAGCCCATATTTTAGATTAATCATATTATGTATAGGGTCTTTTGTTTTTACATTTTTTTCTGAACTTCCTGAAATAAATATCTCATTACTTCAATTGATTAAAGATCATAAGATAATTGAAGCTTCATTATTTATTCTTAGTTTGATGCTCTTAATGAATGGTTTTAATTTTATAGATGGCCTAAACGGTTTAAGCTCATTTAATTTTCTATCAATAGTATCTAGTGTGCTGTACGTAGGATATTTTTATGATGATATTTTTATTGTTAATTTATCAGTATTTATAATTGTATTTGCCATTATTGTTTTTCTTTTTAATTTTCCTTTTGGAAAGATTTTTTTGGGAGATAGTGGATCTTATACATACGCTCTTTTCTCCGGCGCATTAATTATCTATCTCTTTCAAAGACATAGTCAATTACCTACATTATTGGCCATGGTAATATTATCTTATCCGATTACTGAGATGTTATTTTCAATATTCAGAAAAATATTGCTAAAATATTCACCCTTGAGGCCTGATGTTAACCATCTTCATCATCTTATATTTAAAAAACTTAGCGGAAATCTTAGGGCTAGAAATAATATGGCAAGCTTGATGATGTTACCATTTTGCATTATTCCTTTTTTATTAACTTATTTTTCAATTAATTATAATTTAAATGATAATTTTTTAAAATTTGTCATTTACGTTATTTTTTATGTAATTTGTTACTTAATTTTGTTTCGATCGATAAAGAATATTAATTCAAAGCTTTAAATTTTTTTTTAAACAAAATAATAGTGACTATTAAAAAAGCTATAAATCCAATTGGAATTAAGTATTCTGGTTCAGCTACTAGAGAAAAACTAAGTGCTGTATTGTTTATAAATATTTCTTCAAGTCCTTGTCCAATGCTTCCAAAAATAAATGACCACGGAGCTAACCCAAAAAGTGTAGTAAAAAAAAACTTTTTATTATCTGCACCAAGACCTGCTAAGATAAGATTTTGTAAAAAAAAAGGTACTGCTGGAATAATACGAATTAATATCATTAACTCTAAGTCATTTTTATTAAAATAATTTTCTATAAAGAAATATTTATTTAAAAAATTTTTTTTGATTGAATCTAAAAAAAAAAATTTTGCTATTAAAAAAATTCCAAGAGCGCCAATGGTTCCACCCAGTATAGATATAGCTCCACCAATCCATGTTCCAAATAAGAAACCATTTATCATTGATAATATAGAAGCAAAAGGAAAGTTACATAAAATTAAAACGCTATATAAAATTAAAAATATAAATATTGATATTAAGAAGTTCTTAGATATGAAGTTTTGTATTATGTCCAAGTTAGAGAAAAAGGTTTCAAGTTGGAAAAAATCTTTATTTAAAGAATATGTTATCCATAAAATTGCAAACAATATTAATAAAAATAAAATTTTTAATTTTTTTGAAAATTTCATTATATAAGTAACATTTCTAGTGATGGTAAAATTGAATTTAGTTGAAATCCTAATGATTGAATAGAACCATTAAATATTAAAATACCTGTTATAAGTAATATAATTCCAGTAATGAATTGAAAGTAACGAATGTATTTATTTAAAAAGCTAGTCATGATCAGCATTTTACTCATCATTAATCCAACAACTATAAAAGGAACTGCTAAGCCAAACGAATAAAAAGACAACAATATAATTCCATTAACACTATCCTTAATGGCAACAGCTAATACGGATCCTAAAATTGGCCCAATGCATGGACTCCAACCAAAAGCAAAAGCAACTCCAATTATAAAGGGGAAAAAATGATTATTTTGAAAACCCTGTAAATGGAATTTACGCTCAAAATCTAAAAAAGGAATTTTAATTATTCCAATAAAATATAGCCCCAAGATAACAATTAATATTCCAGATATAAAATTTAGTTGCCTTTTAAAATCAAAAAACATGTCACTTAAAAAATCAATAGATGCACCCATAATTATAAAGACAAAAGAAAAACCTAGAGTAAATAATAGAATATGAGGTAATAACTTTAGTGTATTAACTGCTGATGAATTTTGTAAATCTGCAAAAGATTTACCAACAATATATGATATAAATCCTGGAACTATGGGGAGAACACAAGGTGAGAGAAAACTGAGAATACCGGCTAAAAAAGCTATAGTTAGAGGGATATCTTGAACCATGAAATTATAGTAACATTATACTAAACATACAATAACACAGATGTTTGATCGCCAAATTCAAAATTTTACCCAAAAGCCATTAATAATAATTGCTAAACTTTTTTTAAAATTTTTAAATCCTAATCAAATGACAATATTAGGTCTCATAGTAGGTTTTTTTATGTGTATTTTAATTTTTTTTAAGTTCTATTTTGCTGCACTAGCACTCTTACTTTTAAACAGGTTTTGTGATGGCTTAGATGGAACAATGGCTAGACTAACAACCCCCACTCCTTTGGGTGGATATTTAGATATTGTCAGTGACTTCACAATATATTCTGGATTTGTTTTATCATTTGGGCTTAGCAATAGTAGTTACACGAACTTATCAATGATTTTGCTTTTTTTGTACATAGGTACAGGTACAACTTTTCTTGCAAAAGCAGCAATTCAAACACAATTAGATAAAATTTCAGAAACAAATGATGCTGTTAAAGAATTACCAAAAAGTTTTCATTACACATCAGGATTAGTTGAAGGTACAGAAACAATAATTTTCATGGTTTTATGTCTTTTATTACCAAATTTTTTTATTTTAATATCTATTATTTTTGGAATTTTATGTTTAATAACTATTATATCTAGGGTTATGGTTTGTTATATTGAGTTTAATTTATAAATGCTAAATAAGCTTCCATAAAAATTTTTGAAATAATCATAGTAATTATAAAAAAAGAGAATTTTAAGAGAATTCTAGTTATTCTTCCACTTTCAAAACCTGCATAATAAGCTTCAAATATATCTAAGTTATTAAAAAAATTTTTATTAACAAATCTTTTAAGTAAAAAAAATAATTTTGCTAATGGTCTAACTACTATGTAATTTCCTATAATTGAAAATACGATTACAATTACTAAACTTATATTCATTACAAATGACCAGATAATTAATGACCCAATCCAGTATCCTAAGAAAAGTAATCTTTCTTTTTGTTGAGGGTGGATATAAGCCTGAAAAAAATTCATTTTATTTCAATCCATCCAAAGCCATTTCGTTTGCAACTTTAGATGCTAAAATCATTTCTTTTTTGGATTTTTCTAAAATAAATTTTGTACGTAATTTTATTTTTTTTAAAAGGTCATCTACAAGTTTATCTTCTGGTTCGAGATTTTCCTGAATACTTATTCTTGAGCCTAAAATAATAACTCCTCCAGCATTTGCGCAATAATCAGGACAATACAATATACCTTTGCTATACAATTCTTTTTCTATGTCAATATTTGTCAGTTGATTATTTGCTGATCCAGTAATCATTGATATTTTATTATTAGCAAAATTTAAAAACTCATTATTCAAATCGCCTCCTCCTGCACAAGGAGAATAAATATCAATTTTTTCAAAGGATGTATCTTGTAGTCGACTACAAAATTTATAACCGTCTCTCTCGATCAAATCTTTTTTATGTTCTAAGTCAGAAATTTCAATATTTGCACCGTCCTTTTTACATAAAGAAGCAATTCTAGATCCAGTTTTACCATATCCTTTTATAAATATATTTTTATTTATTAATGAATCTTGTCCAAATTTAAATTCTACACATCCTAACATTGAATAGTAAACGCCTATTGCGGTACCTAATCCAGAGTCAGAACCTATAGGGTTACAAACATGATCTGAATATTCTCTAAATCCTCTTAAGTCCTGATCAACTGTTCCCATATCTCCAGCTGTTATGTAGGTACCATTAAGTTTGTTTAAAACTTCTCCAAACAAACTATATGCATCTTTTTTATTTATTTGAGAGTGAATGGTAGCCTTCCCCCCACCAAAGGGAAGTTCGGCTAAAGAATTCTTATATGTCATTGCTTCAGCTAATTTTAGAACATCTTCTTCTTGCTTATTTAAATTCTGATAATTGAAATATCTACATCCACCTAAGGCAGGGCCTCTTTTAGTATTATGTATAGCTATTACTGAGCAGAAATTAAATTTATCATCCTCAGCATAAACTACTCTTTCAAATCCTTCTTTTGATTTATCTTTAATATTTAAAGTCATTACTACTTATATAATCAATTATTTTAAGGTCTCCCTCTAAAAAATCATATTCACGAATATCCTTAATTTCAATCCATTTTAGTTCTTTATGAAAATTATTTAAAACCTTACCACTGAAATTGTTAATTAAATAAAAGTTTATGAATACCGTTTTATTTAAATCTTTGTAATTGTAATTATAACTGATTAGTTCCTCACAATTAATTATGTTAATTGATAACTCTTCATTAATTTCTCTTATTAAGGCCTCTTCATTAGTCTCATAATTTTTGATTTTACCTCCAGGAAATTCCCATTTTAATGGATGATCCTTAAAGTTTGGTCTTTGACATATTAAAAGTTTATCATTTTGAAGTATTAAACCTGCTACAACTTTTATTCGTTTAATTTTCATATTTTGTTTTAGCTATATAAATACCAATCAGGATTAATGTACTTCCAAAAAATTGGATCATAGTTAATTTTTCTTGAAAAAAAAAGTACGCCAATAAGGTTGCAGCAATAGGTTGTATCAAAAGACTCAAAGATGATAAGGAAGCAGATAAAAATGCTAGAGAGTAAGCTATAAAAGATTGTCCTATGAATTGGCATACAAAACCTAATAAAAATAGAATTGCTATCGCGTAAAAAGACTTTGGCACTAAACTTTGTTCAAAAAATATCGCGACTAAAAGTAAAATAATTGAACTTACACATCCCGAAAAAAACATAATCGTACTTGAATTTAAATCTTTTCTTAATTGGCTAATAGTAAGAATATAAAAACCATACCAAATTGCTGTTAGAACACCTAAAAGGTCTCCCAAAAATTGTGATTTATAAAATTGAAAACTCTCACCTAATAACAAGGTCATACCACTCATAGAAATAAATATGGCAATAAAAAAAAACTTAGAAAATTTTTCTTTAAGAAATATTAAAGAAAATAATATTACTACAATTGGAGCTAAATTAGATAAAAATGTTGCCTTGGAAACTGTGGTAAGTTTGATAGATAAATGCCAACAAATTAAATCTAATGAAAAAAATACACCTGAAATAAAAATAATTAAAAATTTATTTTTTAAGACAGGAAAGTTTACTTTTTCAATAATTTTCAGTGACCCAAACAATAAAAAAAAGGGAAGGCTTACGAATATTCTAAAAAAAGCTGTCATTATTGGGTCAACCTCAGAAAGTCGAACAAATATAGGAGAAAAGGCAATACTAACTGCGCCAATAATTAGTATTAGAAAAGGATTAATTTTTAAATTAGGCAAAAACTTCTTCGGATTTTTCTTTTTCTATTATTGGAAAATGGATGATTGCAGAAAATAGAGAAATTACTATCGCCATTATCCAAGCTATATCGAGTGAGCCATAAACATCTATAACTAAACCACCAATAAAAGAGCCAAGAAATGCTCCTGCTTGATGGGAAACCATTACAATCCCAAATAAGGTAGAAAGGTATCTTGTACCAAATCTATTTGAAACAATTCCTGAAGTCGGTGGTACAGTTGATAACCATAAAAGACCAATACAACAACTGAAGGCTATAATAGTAAAATTGTTAGTAGGCAAAATTAATAATAAGAAAATTACTATGCTTCTTACAAAATAAATAAATGATAATATATATTTTTTTTTAATAATACCTGAAACCTTTCCTGATATTAAAGTACCAATCATATTAAATAACCCAATTAAAGTGAGTCCTGTTGCAGCTATCGTAGTTTCTAAACCTTTAATTTTTGCAAAAACTGGAAGATAGTTTGAAATTAAAGCAACATGTAAGCCACAAACAAAAAATCCTAAAATAAGATAGTTATAACTTTTATCCTTAAAGGCTTTTTTTATGACATCTGATATTTTTCTTTTTGTAAATTCTCTCTTATCTTTTTTTTGTGGCTTAGGTAAAAGGAATATAAGTGAAAGAGGAATAATGAACAGAAAAAACATAGATGTAATTTGAAAAGAAAAACTCCATTTAAAGGTTGTGACTAAAAATTGGTTAATTGGTGTAAATATAAACATCCCTGTAGCAGCAAGAGACATAAGTATTCCTGTGACTGTGCTTTGTGTTTTGTCATCTTCAAAATATTTTGAGACTCCACCAATTATAACTGGTACAGAAACAACACCAGCTGAAATACCTCCAATTATGCCAATACCAAATAAAAAATGTAAAGGGTGTATTGCTGAAGAAGCAACATAGAAACTAAGAGAAACACCAAAGAAGCCAAAACAAAGTGTTTTTACATAACCCTTTTGTTCAGCAAATGCACCTGCAATGGGTGACATAGCTCCCCAGAGCAAATTAAAAAGACCATATGTCAGACCAATTATTGATGCACTAAAAACTGTAGAACTTAAAAGATCTGGTACATATATCCCAAGAGACATTCTAAATCCGTTTCCAACTGACAGTATTAATCCAGCAACTAAAACTAATAGAATTGTTCTCATTTACTTAAAATATATGAATCATATTAAAAAAATATGTTTATTTTTGAGGTTAAATATCTATTATACGCCGTCATGGGTTATCCTAAAAAACACAGAGGCAGAAGAAAAATCGGTTCACGAAAAAGAAGAGCTAAAAGAAGAGCTAAAAAGAAATAGTATTTTCAATTATTATAATTTATCCCTGATATTTTATGGTTGTTTTAAACAGAAGAAGATTTATATCAGTACTTATTGGGGGATGTTTTGTTGGATATAAACCGTTGGTTGCTATGGAAAAATTAATTCTTTCAGATGAGGAATGGAAATTGAGATTATCGGATGAAGAGTATTACATATTGAGGCAGCATGGAACTGAACGACCAGGGTTTAGCGTGCTTAACAATGAAAAAAGGAAAGGTACCTACCATTGTGCAGGATGTGAATTACCACTATTTTCTTCGGAAATGAAATATGATAGCGGAACTGGCTGGCCTTCATTTTTTGATTATCTTCCTAACGCTTTGGGTTTTAAAACAGATTTTAAATTGGTTTTTCCACGAAAAGAATATCACTGTGCTAAATGTGGCGGGCATCACGGACACGTCTTCAAAGATGGCCCAGAACCAACAGGTTTAAGATACTGTAATAATGGTATAGCTTTAAACTTTATACCAGATTAATTTTTTTTTATTAGCAAATACGTTAAAGAAGTAGCAAGTGCTATCTTTAAAAGTTCACTGTAAATAAATGGGTATAAGCCTGCGTTGATAGATTTCTCTAGTCCTATGAAGCTAGATAAGTGGGCAATACCACAAACAAAAATAATTAACGCGCCTATAAAAATAGATAAAATAATTTTTATTAAGTTTTTATTGAAAAGATTTTTTGAAAAAAATGCTATTGCAAATGAAGCTAAAATCATTCCATAAAGAAATCCAAAGGTTGGTGACATGACATAACCAAAACCTCCACCAGCAGCAAAGATAGGAAGACCAATAAGTCCAAGAATAACATATGAAACAGTTGCATAAAAACCAACCATACCCATTGAGGCAGCAATAAAATATACAACAAAGGTTTGTAATGTCATAGGCACAGGATAGAAGGGAATACTAATTTTACTAGAAATTGATAAAAGAATAATTCCCAAAAGAGAAAATAATATCTTAGATAGATTACTTTGAGCGTACTGACTTAAAATTGTTATATTTTTATTTTCCATATTTATTATTTATAATTTTGAAGTGATTTGTGCAATAATTATAATTGGCCTCTAATCAATTCTTTTAACTTCAATAAATCCTTATTAAATAATCTAATACCCTCAGCTAGTTTAAAAGATGCCATCTGATTTTCATTCAAATGCCAACGAAATGAGCTCTCATTCACATTAATTCTCTCAATATCTAATGAAGATGAGTTTTCTTTTGATAATTTAAGTTTAATTTCATCATCGTTTTGGCTTAACTCCTCTAAAAGAGTTGGGCTGATAGTTAATTTATCACATCCGGCTAAATTAATTATTTCATCCTTATTTCTAAATGATGCTGCCATAACAATAGTGTTATAATTAAATTTTTTAAAATAATTATAAATCTTTTCAACACTCTCAACACCTGGGTCATTTGATGAGTCATAATCTTTTTGTGTATTTGATTTAAACCAGTCAAGTATCCTTCCCACAAATGGTGAGATTAAAAATGCTCCTGCTTCGGCACAAGCTATTGCTTGTGTTAAAGAAAAAATGAGTGTGCAATTACAAGATATTCCCTCTGCCTCTAATTTTTTTACTGCTTGTATTCCTTCCCATGTGCCTGCAATTTTAATTAATATTCTATTCTTGGGGACGCCTGATTGCTCATAGCTATTGATTATTTGCTTTGCCTTTTCAACAGTAGCTTCGGTATTAAACGATAAATCAGAGTCGACCTCGGTAGAAACATATCCTGGCACGATTTTTGTTAATTCTATACCAAAAGCAATAGTTAGTTGATCAGCAATGTAATTAACTTGATCCTCAGTTTGAGAAAATTTTCTACTTTTTGAATTACTTATTACTTCATCAACTAGTTTTTTGTATTTATTTGATTGAACAGCTTTAAATATTAAAGATGGATTAGTAGTACAGTCATCTGGGTTAAATTTTTGAATACTGTCAATATCTCCTGTGTCAGCAACAACTGATGAAAATTTTTTAAGACTGTCTAATTGAGATACCATGAAAATAAATATTCTTTCTTAACGATTGTTTAAGCTATATATTAATTGAACTTCTTATGCAAAAAAAAATAATTATTTGTGGATTAGCAGATATCCAAGAGTGTGTTGATAAATTCAGCCCAGATAAAATGCTTACAATTATTAATAAAAATTTTGAGCCTGAAACCCCATCAGGTATGGATAAAAATAGACACTTGAAAATGTTAATTGATGATATTTCTGAGCCAAGAGAGGGATTTATATTACCTGAGAAATATCATACTCAAGAATTATTAGATTTCACAGATGATTGGGATAAAACCAAACCTATTTTAGTCCATTGTCATATGGGTATAAGTCGATCTACTGCAACAAGTTTAGGCATAGCCGCAAAATACTCCCCTGAAAATATTGAGCTTATAATTGAAAACTTAAAAGAAATTGCACCACACGCTAGCCCTAATAAGATTATGATGAGATATTATGATGAAATATTGGGTTTAGATAACAGACTCTATGGTTCAGTTCCGTACTTTGACCCTGAGCCTATAGAAGAAAGTAGGATAGTAGAGTTAAATTTTTAGGATAACTAAATGAATAATAGTTGTGAAGTATGTAAAAAAAAGATTGTGGAGCCTTTATATTGGGCTGATCCTAAGTTTTATGATATCCCAAAAAAAGTATTTTTTTGTAATGCCAAATGTTCACTAATTTATTACAAGAAAATTAAAAAATTATTTAAAAATCAATAAATTCAATATATTTAGCTGTGCAAATTTTGCACAGCTAAGCTCTATTATCTGCAATTTGACTTTAGAAAAAAAATTAGTATAAAACATCAATCAAAAACTAGCTCCATCCTTATTCCTATCCTTACTTATTCCTCCGGGGCTAGTTTTATATAATCTCTCAAAATAACAAATTAAACTTAAACTTTATTATAATATTTAATTGATATAATTTTTTAATATGAGTGATCATTATATTTTCTGGGATCTCGAAACAACAGGTCGTAATGATAAATTTAATCAAATAACACAAGTTGGTGCTGTGTTAACTAATAATAAATTTGAAGTTAAAGACAAATTAGAAATACATAGCAAGTTAAGAGAGGGAAAATGGTTCGAGCCAGGTGCTTTAATAACAACTGGGGTAGATCCAACTAGTTTAATACAAAATAATTACCCTAATTATTATGAAGCTAGTGCTCAATTGTATGAAACATTTCAACAATGGTCATCCTCATCAGCCATTTTTGTAGGTTTCAATAATATAAATTTTGATGAACCCTTTTTACGACAGGCACTTTATCAAAACTTATTACCTGAAATTTACATGACTGTGACTAACAATAATGTGCGTATGGATGTTTTTGATATATTAAGATTAGTTTCAGTTTATACCCCTGAACATATTAAATTTAATACTGATGATCAAGGGTATCCAATACTTAAATTAGATGAAATTTCAAAACTAAATAATATTTCAATAAACTATGATGCAGGTCCTCATGATGCTGTTTTTGATAGCTTAATCACATTGGAACTTAATAAGACATTAAATATAAGATGTCCAAAGATTTGGAACTCTGCATATGAATTTCGACATAGAGACACTCCTAAGAGATTCATGCTAGATAATTTAGTTTTTACAAACACGACCTTTTGGGGAAGAAGACCCACAATCAAAGCTCAAACTTTAATTGGAGGCATTCCATCAAGAAATCATCACTATTTAGTTTATAATTTGCTTTTTGATCCTGTTAAAATCATAGAATTAGAAGATAAAGATTTAATTAAGAAAATGAATGATGGGGCTAAAAGAATTTGTGAAGTTTTTGATGGGTCAAAGTCGAAAACACTTTTAAATGAAAGTTATTCATTCAAAGATAATAAATATGCAGAAATAGGAGTAGATGAACTAAGAAAAAGAGCAAATTTTATTAAAAAAAATGAGGAGTTTTGTTCTCGTCTTATTAAACTTCATCTTTCAAATCAAAAAGAATGGCCTGAAACATTTAATGTTGAAGATAGAATATTCGAGAGTTTCCCATCACATCAAGATAAGAAATTAATGATTGATTTTCATATCGCGCCTAACGATAAGAAATATGAAATTGCAAAACAATTCAAAGATGACCGATATAAAGAAATAGCTGTACGAATTTTGTATGAAATAGCCCCCCACACTCTTCCTGAAAATGACAAAAGAAATTATGAATTTGAAATTAAAGAGCGATTTAATGATGATGACAAATCTAAATGGAACTCTAAAAATAAAATTCTCTCTAGTTTAGAGACCGACCTAGATAAAATGATTATAGATGAAGATGAAAAAATTCAGTTTAAACAAAAAGTTATAACGTTTTTAAATAATGAATCTGCAAAATGGAATTAAAATTAATTTCGAGTTAGATATTCTTTGATATATTGTCCATAATCAGACTTGATTAATTTTTCTGCAATATCATTTAAATTACTTTTGTTTATAAAGCCTTGTTCGTAAGAAGCTATTTCATAAGAGCCAATTTTTACATTATTATTTTGTTCATATAATTTTACTTTTTGTGCTGCCTCTAGAAGAGCCTTTGCATTACCAGTATCATGCCAAACAATTGAGTCATCTAAAATTTCTAAAGCAAGTTTTTTTTCAGATAAATATATTTTAATTAAATCAGTTATTTCTAATTCGCCTCTGTTTGATGGTTTGAGTGTTTTTGCAAATTTTGAAGCTTCGGAGTCAAAAAAATATAAACCGGGAATAATCAAATTACTTTTAGGCTTTGATGGTTTTTCTTCAATGCCAACAATATTTTTGTTGTTATCTAATTCAATAACACCAAATTTTTCTGGATCTGGAACTGGCAATCCAAATACACTTCCGCCGTTCTCTTGCATCTTAAGAAGAGCAGAATTTGCATAGTCAAAGTAATTTTTTCCAAGAAAAACATTATCACTTAATGCTAATACTGATGGGCTGCCGTCTAAAAATTTTTCAGCAATAAAGTAAGCATCTGCTATCCCCATTTGAATTTTTTGGACTTCATATGAAAAATTAAGACCAACCACTGATCCTGTTCCAAATGTTTTTTTGAATATTGTAAGGTCGTCCTCTTGAACAATAAATAATATATCTTTAATTCCTAATCTTACTAAAGTCTCGAGTGGATAATAAATCATAGGTTTGTCGTAAAGAGGTAACAAAGGTTTTGAGGCAGGTATTGTTGCGGGCATTAATCTTGTACCCTTACCAGCAGCAAGAATAATACCTTTAGTTTTCATATCCAGCCAAATGACTTAACTAAAAAAACTATCGGAATAATCATACATATAAATGTAATTAAAATTATATTTAGTTTTGTGCTATCTCTAACAGAGCTTATAAGGTCTCTGTGAGAAATAAAATTTATTAATTTATTTCGATCATCTACTACTGGCAGGTGCCTGATGTTATTTTCTCCCATAATTTTTATTGCAATTTCTGAGGAGGTTTTTAAGTCCACAGTTATAATTTCTGATGTCATAATATCTGATGCTGTGACCAAATCTGGATCTCTACCGTCTTTGACACATTTTCTGACTATGTCTCTTTCTGAAACAACACCAAGTAATATTTTTTGTTCATTCAGTATAGGAACAGCCCCTATATTTTTTATATCCATACTATCTGCAATTTCACTTACTATAGACTCAGGACCAAAAAATATATATTCATCATTAAGCTTAATTTTTTTAATATCCTTTATGCTTGGCATAAGTGCATTATATAGGCATTGGAGGATTTAAATAAATTAAGCGTATTGAAGCACTTTTAGGTCTTCAAAAACTTTAATTTTTCAATTATTGTTGCAAAATAAAATGTTTAGATTTTTTAACTCAAGAAAATGGTTTTTATGGGCATGGGCAGGCTCAGCCGCCATATTAGGAAGTCTTTGGGTGCAAGTAGAAATTGATGTCAGGATTAATGAGTGGTTTGGTACTTTCTATGATATGATTCAAAAAGCACTTGCTGAGCCAAATTCAATTACAATTGAAGAATATTGGGCGGGCTTACTATCTTTTATAACACTTGCAGGTATTTATGTGGCTATTGCAGTTTTGGTGAGTTTTTTCACTGCACATTTCTTATTTAGATGGAGAACCGCTATGGTTGAGTGGTATCACAGTGTTTATAACTATGCTCGTACAATTGAAGGTGCTGCTCAAAGAGTTCAAGAGGACACCATTAAGTTTGGTAGAATTATGGAAGGTCTTGGAACAAGCTTAATTGAGTCAGTGATGATAATTGTACAATTCCTTCCAATCTTATTAGGGCTTAGTGCTGGTATTCCGATATTCTTTTTTGGCGATTGGGAGTATGGTTTAGTTGTTGGTGCATTAATTTGGTCAGTTGGTGGAACAGTTTTTTTAATACTCCTTGGAATTATTCTCAGACTTGTTGGTGTAGAATATGATTTACAAAAACAAGAGGCAGCATATAGAAAAGTTTTAGTTATTGCCGAAGATGATGAAACTATTCGTCCAAAAACAATAGAAGAATTATTTGATGATGTAAGAAAAATTCATTTTCTCTCATATATTCGGTACTTGTACTTTAATATTGGAAGAATTGCTTATTTGCAGGCTAATGTTTTAAGTGCTTATGTATTTTTAGCTCCTGCAATTGTTGCGGGTATTATTACCCTTGGTGTTATGCAACAAATTATTCGTGCTTTTGGCAGGGTTGAGGGATCAATGCAGTACTTGTTAAAATCATGGCCAACAATTATTGAGCTTGCAAGTGTTTACAAAAGATTAAGAGAATTTGAGAGAAAACTTAAGTCTACGACAGATACTGCCAAGGTGTCTGAGTAAATATTTTAGACATCACATAGATGGAACTCAGAGTAATTAAAACAATGATAATCCACACCCACCTATTGTTATTATCGTAGTTTTCACCATTTTTATTTGGATCTCCCATATTATTTAAATATAATAATTATTTATTAAAATCAATTATGCTTTTTTAAGTATCTTGTTCTGTTTACAACAGCATAATTTTTAAAAAGTTTCTGAGCGAGTAAGTTACTTTTTTCTACACCTTTAATTATCAGATCAAGATTTTTTTCTTTTGCTATTTCTTCAATTTTGTTCATTAATGCTCTCGCAACACCAATTTTTCTAAAATCTTGTAAAACATACAAGACGTCCAATACAATATTCTTCTCATAATAAGTTTCGTTGATTTTAGCTACAACAATTCCCATAAATTTATCCTCGTTTTTTGCAGCAAACGCAAAATAATCATCTCGAAATATGCACGTCCAAAATAAGCTGAAATTTACTTCTTCAAACTGAAAAGAATTTGAAGATGCACTTTCATTAATGATTTCTTTCCAACTATTCAGATGAATTTCTTTAGGTTTTTCAATGGTGAACATTCACTATTAATCTAACAATTAAATTCAATCATTTACATAATTATTCAATAAAAGCTTGATCTTAGGTGGATAAGTCTTATCTGTATATTAATGTTTGAAAATTTAATGAAGTATTTTGAGTCAGTGAAGGCAAGAGATCCTGCTGCAACTTCATTGTTACTAGTGATATTAACCTATCCTGGTGTAAAAGCTGTTTTCTTCCATCGTATAGCAAATTTTATCTGGTCACTAAATTTGAAATTATTAGGAAGAATGATCTCTCAATTATCAAGATTTTTAACTGGTATAGAAATTCATCCTGCTGCTAAAATTGGAAAAAATTTTTTTATTGATCATGGGATGGGAGTTGTTATCGGAGAAACTGCTGAAATAGGAGATAATGTAACTATCTATCATGGTGTCACATTGGGAGGAATCATGCCTGCTGTTAAATCATCAGAACAAGTTGGTGTGAAACGTCATCCCACTCTTGAAGACGATGTGATTGTTGGCTCAGGGGCACAGATATTAGGACCAATAGTTATAAAAAGCTGTGCTCGAATTGGATCTAATGCTGTTGTAACTAAAGATGTCCCAAAAGGGGGAATAATGGTTGGTATACCTGCAAAAAATATTCAATCTAAATCTAAAAAAACAGATAATACTTTTGCTCCATATGCCGTTACAAAAAAGTAACTATCTGTATATTCAAAATTAATTTGCATGATTATGTTTCAAATGTTTAAATAACTAATTATCGGAGGGCAGAGTATTTAAATAAATAATAAAATTTTTTGAAAATCCTTTTTAAATTATGTCTGAAATAAAAATTCAAATTAAAAACTTATATAAAATTTTTGGTAAAAACCCGGAGTCTGCGTTAGAGCAAGTAAAAGATGGTGTCAATAAAGATGAACTATTAGAAAAACACAATCATGTTCTGGGTCTAAAAGATATAAATTTGGATATTAAAGAAAAATCAATTCAAGTTGTAATGGGTCTTTCTGGTTCTGGTAAGTCTACATTAATAAGACATATAAATAGATTAATAGAACCTACAGACGGCAGTGTAGTTGTTGATGGTGAAGATGTTTTAAAAATGAATGATGAAAATTTACGAAATTTCAGAAGAACAAAAACTGCTATGGTATTTCAGCGTTTTGCTTTGTTGCCCCATAAGACGGTTTTAGAAAATACAATGTTTGGCCTTCATATTCAAAATATTGATGAAAAAGATGCAAATACTAGGGCACGAAGATGGATTGATCGTGTTGGATTATCTGGATATGAGGAAAAGTACCCTCAACATTTATCTGGTGGCATGCAGCAACGTGTTGGACTCGCAAGAGCTCTTACTAACGATGGGGAGATCTTGCTTATGGATGAAGCTTTTAGCGCTCTTGACCCTCTTATTAGAAAAGATATGCAAGATATTTTGTTGGAACTACAAGACGAACTTCATAAAACAGTTGTATTTATTACTCATGACCTAGATGAGGCTTTAAAAATTGGAGATCGTATTGCAATATTAAAAGATGGTATAATGGATCAAGAGGGTATCCCCGCAGATATTTTATTAAGTCCAAAAACACAATATGTAAAAGATTTTGTTGAGGACGTCAACAGAGCTAGGGTAATTAAAGCAAAACACATTATGTCAAAATTAAATGGACAAGACAGAGATAACGCAATGTTTGTAGATCAAGATGATTTTATCGATAGATTTATTGATAAAGTTATTTCTGATAAGCCTAATTGCCTGATAATCAAAAATAAAAATAATGATGAAATAGGCTATTTATCTACAAAAAGACTCTCTGAAATACTAAAACGATAGATAAATAAACAATTTTCTATTTTTTGCGGCAATTAGCTTCCATTTTTAGGATTTTTTCACTGTTAATGCAATATAGGAATGTTATCTTAGATATTTATATCAGGGAGGATGTAATGAACTCTATTAAAAAAATACTTCTGAGCTCAGTTCTATTATTTGGAATTAACTCAGTTGCAAAGGCTGATTGTGGCACAATCACAATCGCTGAAATGAACTGGGCATCCGCCGAAATGTTTGCCCACGTTGATAAACTTATCCTTGAAGAGGGATATGGATGTGATGTTGAACTAGTTCCAGGTGACACTATGCCAACAGCTACATCAATGATGGAAAAAGGTGAGCCAGATGTGGCTCCAGAATTATGGATTAACTCCGTTCGTATTGCTTTAGATGCTGCTGTTGATGAAGGAAGACTTCACTACGCCGCTGAAGTTTTGTCTGATACCGGTGAAGAAGGATGGTGGATACCTCAGTACTTAGCTGATGCAAACCCAGACATCGTAACTGTAGAAGATGCTCTGGCAAGACCAGAATTATTTCCTCACCCAGAGGGTGATGGGGCAGCACTTTATACTTGTCCATCTGGATGGAACTGTCAAATCAGTACAGGAAACCTTTTCCAAGCATATGATGCTGAGTCAAAAGGATTTAATCTTGTAGATCCAGGCTCTGGTGGAGCATTAGCTGGTTCAATTGCTGAAGCTTACGAAAAAGGTGAAGGTTGGCTGGGTTACTACTGGGCACCAACGGCTATTTTAGGTAAGTATCCAATGAAAAAACTTGACTTTGGAGTACCTCATGACTTTGACGAGTGGAGTACTTGTACCTCTCAAGAAGGTTGTGAAGATCCACAGAAAAATTCATGGGTTGTATCATCAGTCTTTACTGTTGTAACTGATAATTTCATGAACTCTACTGGACCAGGAATGGAATATATTTCAAAAAGAGCACTTCCTAACTCAACTGTTAATGCGCTTTTAGCTTGGAAGGACGACAACCAGGCAACAGGTGAAGATACAGCAATTTATTTCTTACAAAATTACTCAGAGTGGAAAAGCTGGGTAGATTTTGAAACTACACTTGCTGTTGAGGCCGCAATAGACTAATTATCAATTTTTACTAAAAGAGGTGGGCTTAAAGCCCACCTCTAATTATCAGTTATATGGAAGATTTTTTATCAGAATTTCCCGAACTTAGCAGAGAAACACTTAGATTTATCAAAAAAGGTTTTGATGCATCTTATCGAGCTTTTTCAAGAGAATATGGTGATGCAATAGAAGCAGTATTTGATCCAGTCTTATATTTCCTAGTTTGGTTTGAAAAATTATTACAAAACTCACCTTGGCCAATTGTATTAATATGTTTTTTGACAGTAATTTATTTTGGTAGTAGAAAAATATCTGTAACTATTGGGTCATTATTTGCATTTTTGCTTATTGGAATATTTGGAATGTGGGAAGACACCATGTCTACGGTGAGTATTATTGGAGTTTGCACCATGCTTTCTATTGGTATTGGAATACCTGTTGGTGTGCTTATGGCAAAATCAGAACGTGCTCAAAGAATTTGCACACCAATTCTAGACATCATGCAAACAATGCCAAGCTTCGTATATTTAATACCCGTAGTTATGTTATTGGGTATCGGAAAAATTCCTGGGCTTCTAGCTGTGGTAATATATGCGATACCACCTATTATTAGACTTACAAACTTAGGTATAAGAGAAGTTGATAGAGAAGTTTTGGAAGCTGCTGATGCTTTTGGTGCCAATCCAAGACAAAAATTGTTTCAAGTACAATTACCTTTAGCACTTCCAACAATATTTGCAGGAATTAATCAAACAATCATGATGGCTTTAGCAATGGTTGTGATTGCCTCAATGATTGGAGTTAAGGGACTTGGTCAACCCGTTTTAAAAGCAATTACTAATCAATACTTTGCTATGGGTTTATTTAATGGTTTAGCAATTGTTGCATTGGCTATTATTTTTGACAGAGTTTCCCAATCATTTGGTCATCGTATTCAGCAACATAGAAGTGGTTCAAGAGAATAAATTAGAAATCAAGTTATTACCTATAAAAACTTTAACTTATATTTTTATTAATTAATCAATATGTTAAATAAAAGTCTAATTGGTGTATTTTTCATAACTTTTATTTATCTACTAGCAATATTTTTAAAGCAGCCCCTAGAATATGTCTTTAACCTACCATTATTGCCATTAAGTCTTCTATCACTCATTTTGGGAATATTTTTTTTTAATATATTCTCCATATCTTCAAATATTGTGGAAGGTCGAGAATTTATTAAGAAAAATATACTTCAATTAGCAATTGTATTATTAGGTATTAAGATAAGTTTGAATCAGTTATGGAGAGTCAGTATAGAGTCTATATTTGTCATAATAATTACAATATTATCAATTTTTCTGACATATTTTTTTATTAAAAAATTTTGGCCAACTCAAAAAGGCATATCAAAATTATTAGCAATCGGTACATCCATTTGTGGTGTCACAGCTATTATGGCTTCCTCAACTATATTAAAATCAAAGGATCAAGAAGTAGCCGTGTCTGTACTGATAGTGGTTTTATGGGGAAGTATAGCTGTATTAACATATCCTTTTTTTGTGGAGTTATTTTTTTTAACAGACTTAGCTAAAGGCATTTTTTTAGGTGTTAGTATTCATGATACAAGTCAAGTTTTAGCAGCTGCGATGGTTCATAATGATTTACATCCAAATCAAAAGACTTTAGAAATCGCTACGATAACAAAAATAATTAGAAATTTATTTCTTTTAGCTTTGATACCGATATTAATAATTTTTAATAAAAGTTCAAAAAATAATAAAAATAAAAGTCAATCAGTCTTTGTTAAAATATTTAATTCAATTCCACTTTTTGTAGTAGGTTTTATTTTATTTGTAATCTTTCGCTCAATTATGGACTTATACTTTTTTGATAATGAGAAATGGATAGAATTTTTAGTAATACTTGAAAAATTAATTTCAATTCTATTTGGCCTAGCTCTTACAGCCCTTGGAGCCTCTATTGATTTGAGAAAAATCTTTAATCAGGGGTATGCTGCTATCTTCATTGGTATGACTTTCAGCTTTGTATCTTTTGTATCAGTAACCTTCTTAATATTTATTTTAGGGCTAAATGTCTTATAGAAATAATATCATTGCTTTGTAGCAAGAATACATATTAACTACACTGAATTTTATGACCCACTTAATTGCTAAAAGTGCGAGACTTCGCTCTACCCCTTACACCAAAAGAATTGAGGAATATGGTGTACAATCATACACAGTTTATAATCACATGCTTTTACCTGCATCTTTTAAAGGTATAGAGGAAGATAGTAGGCACCTAAAAAAAAATGTTCAACTTTGGGATGTATCTGGCGAGAGACAAGTCCAAATTCAAGGACCTGATGCAGCTAAACTTACACAATTAATTACGTGTAGAGATTTATCTGAGGCAAAAGATTATCTTTGCTATTACGCTCCAATTATTGATGACAAAGGTAAAATTATTAATGATCCACTGATAATGAAAGTTGGTGAAAAAACATGGTGGCTATCAATAGCAGATACAGATGTGCTTCTTTATGCAAAAGGAATTGCAATTGGTATGAACCTTGACGTTGAGATTACTGAACCCAATGTTAACATTCTTGCAGTTCAGGGGCCAAAATCATTTGAGCTTATGTCAAGAGTGTTTAAAGACATAGATAAATTAAAATTTTTCAATTTCAAAAGATTTGATTTTCAAAATCATAAATTTTTAATTGCAAGATCAGGTTGGTCCAAACAGGGCGGATTTGAAATTTATGTAGATCATGATGAAATCGGCCTAGATCTTTATGATACCCTTATGTCTAAAGGTGAAGATTTGGATGTAAGACCAGGTTGTCCAAATTTAATTGAAAGGATAGAGGGTGGTCTATTATCATTTGGAAATGATATGAATATGAATGATACCCCACTAGAATGTGGTTTGGGTTCTTTTGTCTCTTTCAATCCCAAAATAGATTATTTAGGAAAAGCTGAATTAGAAAAACAGCACAAAGAGGGAGTTAAGAGATCTTTAATTGGTTTAAAACTTAAACTGGATAAAATTGAAATTACAAAAGCGTTATCTTTAAAAATAGGCACTGACATAATAGGTGAGCTAAGAGCTGCATGCTTCAGTCCAGATTTTGGCTGTTGTCTTGGAATAGCTATGGTGCAAACCCAATATCAAAGTTTAGAAGAAAAACAGACACTTCTTGTTGATGGCGAAGAGGTTGAGTCTGTAATGACAAATCTCCCCTTCACTAAATAATAATTGCTTTTTTAAACTAAAAGTTTAATTAGTCTCGAGTGTTAAATATCGTTTATAGTTCTTGGGCTCTCTTTACAGGTTTTGGATTCATTATGCTTGCACATTCTTTGCAAGGAACCTTGTTAAATATTAATGCCGTATTATTTAATTTTTCTGATTTTGAAATTGGATATGTCTTTACAGGTTATTTTATAGGTTATTTGGCAAGCTCATATATTTGTCCGAAAATTATCAAAAATGTAGGACATATAAGGGTATTTGCAGCATTCGCATCCATTGCTTCCATTACAATTTTATTTCATTGGATTTATGTTCAACCGTATTTTTGGTTTTTTTTAAGATTCCTCACAGGGTTTTCATTGGCAGCAATATATATCGTTTGTGAAAGTTGGCTAAATGATCGTGCTGATAATAGAACAAGGGGGAAGCTCATAGGATTTTACATGGTGATATTATACTTCTCAACTAGTGGGGGTGGTTTGCTAATAAATCTAAAAGAAACTACTGAGGCACACTTATATATTCTAACATCTTTATTAATTTCTTTTGCTTTAGTTCCAATTTTGCTTACTAAAAAATCAGCACCAGAATTTTCTACACCTAAGTTCATATCTTTAAAAGATTTATATAAAAATTCTCCCATGTCTTTTATCGGTTCTTTTGGTATTGGTATGATATATGGAGCATCATTTGGGTTAATTGCAGTCTTTGGGGCTAAGTTAAGCTTAAGTATTTTTCAAATTTCTATGCTTGTTTTTGTAAATACTTTCATTGGAGCTTTATTTCAGTATCCGGTTGGTAAACTATCGGATACATTTGATAGAAGAATAATTTTACTGATATTAAATATCATTGCTTTGGTCTCATCTATTTGTGTAATTATTTTCGGATCTTTCTCATTTAATATTCTTTTATTATTTGTTGGAATACATTCAGCTGTATCTCTTCCTTACTATGCAGTTGTTATTTCTCATCTCAATGATTTTTTAGAAAAGGATGAGGTTGTTTCTGCTAGTTCAACTCTGACATTAGTTAATGCATTAGGTTTAGTTTTAGGGCCAATTATCGTCTCTGGATTTATGTCTTATTTTGATGCCTATGGATTGTTTTATTATTGTGCAATAGTTTATGTTTTTCTGGCACTATTTACCTATCAAAGAGTAAGAGTTGGAAGAACTAGTGAAATTTATGATGAGAATACACCATCAATGATTGTGCCTCGCACCGCTTCCGCAATAGGAATGCAAACTGCTACTGAACAAATGATTAGTAAAATTGATGAAAAAGAGTAATTTTTTAATTGATGGATTTCGAAGCCAAGATAGCTGAATTAGGTCTTTTAATACCAAAACCTGCAAAACCTGCAGGGAGTTATAAACCATGCGTTATTGTCGATAATATTGCATATATATCTGGTCAAGGCCCATTACTTGAGGATGGGTCTTTTGCAAAAGGAAAAGTTGGAGCTGATGTTGATTTAGAGACAGCTCAAAATCACGCTAGGCTATGTGGATTAGCTATCTTATCTGCTTTAAAAAATGAAATAGGATCAATTAATAAAGTAGATAAATTAATAAAACTGACAGGTTTTGTAAATTGTATTGAGGGCTTCACACAGCAGCCTTTAGTAATCAATGGTTGCTCAAATATGATGAAAGATATTTTTGGCGAGACTGGTGTTCATGCTCGAGCTGCAGTAGGAGTTAATTCTTTGCCTCTAGGTTTCACATTAGAAATTGAGGCAATGTTTAAAATCAAGAGTTAATTTCTTAATTGACAATTAATTAAATTTAGCAAAATATTAATTTATTAATGTTTGGAGTGTGAACTATGGATGTTCATTTTGAAAACAATACTATTAAGATAATCCATCAAAATAAGACATTTCATTTGCATCCCATTTGGTTAAGAGAGAGACTACCGGGTGAAAAGTATTTTGATTTAGATACTAATCAAAGATTATATGAGCCATCCTCTATTGACTTAAAGTTGAAAATTGAAAATTGTAAATTAACAGATAACAAACTTGATGTTGAATTTAATGATGGGGCACAAGGTCAATATAGTTTAGATGATCTTTTGATTGAAATGGATGAAGAAAAAAATAAAAGAGGGCCCTTACCAAAAAGAATTTTATGGAATTCTCAACTAGAGGATTTACCTGAAGCTATTTTTGAAGTAGATATGGTTGAACAAGAATCTATGTATAATCTTCTTATAGATTTTTATAAATATGGATTTGTTATTATTAAAAATGTACCAACTGAGAGTAAGTATATTTTAAAATTTGTAAATTCAATTGGCCCAGTTAAGGTCACTAATTTTGGAGAATTTTTTGATGTAATGTCTAAACCAAATCCAAATGACTTAGCCTATAAACCTATTGCATTACCACCTCATACTGATAACCCTTACAGAAAACCAGAAGCCCCCGGGATACAGTTTTTGCATTGTTTAAAAAATGAAGTGAGTGGTGGTTTTTCTACTCTTGTTGATGGTTTTTCAGTTGCAGAATATATCAAATTAAATGAGCCAGAAGCATTTGAGTCTTTAACCAAAACAAATTTACGTTACCGATTTCAAGATAAAGATATAATTTTAGAAAATTGGGGAGAGTTAATTGAATTAGACAAGGATGGCGACTATAAGCAAGTCAGGTATAGTACTAGAGTTGATTACGTGCCACCTTTAGAAAATGAAAAATTAGAGAGTTTTTATAAAGCGAGAAAATTATTAGGAGATTTATACACTTCATCTGACTTCGAGATAAAATTTAAGCTCTCACCTGGAGATGTCATGATGTTTGATAACCACAGACTTCTCCATGGAAGAACCTCTTATGACTCGAGTGAGGGAGCTAGACATTTACAAGGTTGTTATCTAGAATTTGATTCAACTGATGGAAAATTGAGACATTTACATGAAAAATATCATCTAAGTGAGACAAATTTATGACTGAGAAAAATGTAAAATTTAAACATATGAAAGATGGAGATAAAGAAGATTATCTATTGCTCCAAAAATATGAGGAAAAGTATGTTTCTTTGACATATGAAAGAATAATCGAAGAACTTACAAGACAAGGAAAAAATACTATGGAGGGTTACAAGATAACAAGATTAGATCATGGTCTACAATCAGCTACTAGAGCTTATAATGATGGAGCTGACATTGATTGGATTGTTGGTGCCTTACTTCATGATATTGGAGATGGGCTTGCCCCTCAAAATCACGATAGGTTTTCTGCTGAAGTTGTAAGACCTTATGTAAGAGATGAAATAACGTGGGTGATTGAGCATCATGGAATTTTTCAAATGATTTACTATGCTCATCATTATGGATGGGATAAAAATGCTAGAGATAAATTTAAAGATAATATTTATTTCCAAACTTGCGCAGATTTCTGTGAAAGATGGGATCAAAAATCTTTTGATCCCGAATATGAAAATAAAGATCTAGATTTTTTTAAACCCTTGATTAAAGAGGTATTTAGCAGACCTCCCTACAAAGATGAATACATCAAAAAAAATGAAGTTTTAGGTTTACCAAAAGTTTAAATCTATAAATCCAGATAATTTAAAGTAAGTATATATTGTCATGAGAATTTTCTTGATAACCTTGAGTATTTTACTCACAAGCATAGGGAGCATTATGGCGAAAAACTTATATAACTTTAGTATTCAAGATATTGATGGGAACACAGTTAAACTTGATAAATTTAAAGGTAAACCCATTCTTCTTGTCAATACGGCTAGTAGATGTGGTTTCACAAAACAATATGCTAATCTATCTAATCTTCATCGTGAGTATTTTGAGAAGAATTTAGTAATTATTGGAACTCCTTCTAATAGTTTTCATCAAGAGCTGAGTAATAATGAGGAAGTTAAAGAATTTTGTTTAGTTAATTATGAAACCAAATTTATTATATCAGAAATTATTAGTGTTGTTGGTGAAAATGTCCATCCGATATACAGTTGGATGACATCAGAGTATAATGAAACTCCAAAATGGAATTTTTACAAATATCTCTTTGATGGAGAGGGTCAATTAGTTAAAAGTTGGTCCTCTATGACCAAACCTGACAGTTCGAAAATTACAAATTTAATTGATGAGTTAATATAAAAAAAAGGGGGCACATAATGTGCCCCCTTTTATAGGAGTACTATAAATAAGATTATTTAAATTCTGGGTAAGCAACTGTTGTTAATTCAGCGCTATCTAATCCAGATGCTTCAGTCTCTTCTGATACTCTTAAGCCTACAGTTCCTTTTAGAATATAAAAGAAAATGCCACTTAAAGGTACAACTAAGACAGCTGCAGCAACAATTCCTATTAATTGAACTAGGAAATCGCCACTACCAAAAATACCTACGGCCAATGTTCCCCAAATACCTGCAACTAAGTGAGCTGATATTGCACCGACAACATCATCGATTTTCATTTTGTCAAGCATTGGGATAGCGATAGTACAAAGAACACCACCTATTGCACCAACAATCATAGATAAGAAATGGTTGCTTAAATCTGGACCTGCAGTAATAGCAACAAGACCAGCAATAGCACCGTTCAATGCAATAGATAGATCAATTTTTTTATACAATAGCTGTGATAAAATAATTGCAGCTACTACACCACCACATGCAGCGATATTTGTGTTTACAATAACAATTGACATTGCAGAGGCATCAGCGGCACTACCAAGTGCTAATTGAGATCCACCGTTAAATCCAAACCATCCAAACCAAAGGATGAAGGTACCAAGGCACGCTAAAGGCATGTTTGCACCAGCGATTGGAGAGATCTTTCCATCCGCACCATATTTTCCAGCTCTAGGACCAAGAATTAAACAGCCAGTTAAAGCTGCCCATCCACCAACTGAGTGAACAATTGTAGATCCAGCAAAATCAGAAAAGCCCATTTCTGTGAGCCATCCACCGCCCCAGGTCCAAGAACCATAGATTGGGTAAATAATTCCTGTCATAAATGCTGCAAATATCATAAATGGCCATACTTTAATTCTTTCAGCACATGCTCCAGATACGATTGAAATTGCTGTAGCACAGAACACCATTTGGAAGAACCAATCTGATGCTAAAGAGTACCCGCCCTCTTCAGTTGCAGCTGTTAAATCATCAGCAGTATCGTAAAAAGCACCACCTAATGAACCTATCCAACCTGATACATCTACATACATAAGACTGTAACCGATTAGATAAAACATTATTCCTGCAATTGAGTATAAAGCTATATTTTTTAATAAAATTGCTGATGTGTTTTTTTTACGAACAAATCCAGCTTCTAACATGGCAAAACCTAATGCCATGAACATCACTAAGACTCCACTAAAAACAAATAAAAATGTATTAAATACAAAAGCTGTTTCAGCAGATACTTCCGCACTTGCAACTCCAGAGAAAAGCAAAGTAGGGATTAAGAAAGTTAATATTTTTTTCATTGGATCTCCTTATTTAATTGCCTCAGCGCCTCGTTCTCCTGTGCGTATTCGGACAACTTCTTGCACTTCAGTTACAAAAATTTTGCCATCTCCAATTTTTCCTGATTTTACTGCTTCAGAAATTGTTGTGATGACTTTTTCGACGTCTGCAGAATCTACTAAAACCTCTGCTCGAGATTTAGGAAGAAAATGTACCTCATATTCTGCGCCTCGGTACAGTTCGGTATGACCCTTCTGGCGCCCATATCCTTTAGCCTCAACAATAGTTAAACCTTGGATGTCCACACCTGTAAGTGCTTGTCTCAAAGCTTCAACTTTATCGGGCTTGATAATTGCTGTTATTAGTTTCATAAATACCTCTCTAATTTTTGAGTTGTGAAACTTATAAATACTGAATCAAAAAAAAAATAATGCTAAGAAGTTAATGAAACTATGCATCTAGTGAATATCCAAGATTGCCCAATAAAATCAATCATATTGGTAAAAAAACATCAAAAAATATGATTAAAATAATTTAAAGAGCAAGACTATATCCTATATCAATAATCTAGCTTTTGTGACTTAAAGAGGATTCTTCCAATCAACTTTATAAATTGCTTCATTCCTTCTAAGATTGGGCAATGTAAACGGACCATCATAAGTAGCTTTAATGGCGGGTCCAATTACTTCAATATTATCAGTAATTAACTTTTTTTTTAGAACATCTCGGTGTTTATAAAAATTTTTATCGGAAGCAAAGCCAGAATATCTAATTACTGCAAAATAACCTGGCTCAATTGAAGAAATTTTTACTGAATTATCTGATGGCAAAGGTATTTCATTTGGTTTGTATTTGTCCGGTAAGTAAAATTGCATGACGTACTCATTTTCAATTTGAGTAACATTCACAGGTGTGGTCATTGCAATTTTTTCACTTTGTTTATTGTTCCCAGAAATATAATTAAAGAGCTTTCGAAATCCATTATTTTGATTAGTGTATTGGGTTTGAACTACTAGACGCTCCTCGTAAAATCTAATTTCATACTTATCTGTCTGATGAACTACTTTATAAGGTGATTCACTGTAGGCCATTAATTCTTGTACCACGAGTAACATGAATAGAAAGTATTTAATCATTAAAAATTTGAATTTCATTTTTAGAGACTCCCCATAATCTATCATCTATAGGTATCCATCCTTTGACAGAGGATTTATTGCCCTCAGGTATACTGATTTTTACCATTGTTTCTTTTACCTCTAACAAGTTTACAATTTTTGGCGCTTGTATTACTCCTTTTTGAATAGTCATCAAAGACTCAGGGTCATAAGATTTCAATGCATAAAGTTCAATATCCTCTAATATAAGCAAAGTTCTTTTTTTAGATAACTGATTGTGAGCAATCCAACCTTGTATTCCATTAAATAATTCAATGCGGTACCAATCCGTATAAGAACTCCAACTATTTCTAAACTCTTCAATAATCTTTACAGGCATATTTTCCTGTGTAAGGAGAAATTTCTCTGTTTGTTTACTCAAATCTTGATTGTCGGGATAATGACGTAACCATGACTTATCGTGAGCTAGGGATTTATAATATGGAATATGTTTATCAGAATACGTAGTTAATGGGAGCATCAGAAACAAAAGCACTAGCCTGATGATAAATTTTATCTTTGTGAATCTTGCCAATTTGGATGGGTATAAGGTTGAAGATTTGATGGTGCTAAAAGAGGTTTTCCTAAGATATGATCTGAGGCTTTCTCACCAGTCATTATTGATGGTGCATTAAGGTTACCATTACATATTTGAGGAAAAATTGATGAATCTGCAAGGTATAAATTTGAAAAACCTTTTACTTTACAATCATTTAGAACGACAGAAGAGGGATCATCTTCTTTTCCAATCTTGCAGGTACCACATGGATGGTAAGCACTTTCAGAATTATTTTTTATAAATTCGTCAAGACCTTCATCCGAAACAACGTCATCACCAGGTTGAATTTCATCTCCTTTAAAAGGAACTAGGGCCTCTTGGTTTAATATCTCTCTACTAAGTCTAAGTGATTTTCTAAAGTTTGGAAAATCATCCTCATGAGACATGTAATTGAATTTTATAGTTGGTGACTCAAATGGGTTGCTAGATTTTAATTTTACAAAACCTCTAGATTTTGAACGCATAGGCCCAACATGCAATTGAAAACCATGACCCTCGCTAGGTGCCTTTCCGTCATATCTAATAGCGACTGGAAGAAAATGAAATTGTATATCAGGATAAGGTATGTTTTTATCAGAACGAATGAAACCAAGAGTTTCAAATTGGTTTGTTGCACCTGGCCCACTTTTAAAAAACATCCATTGCATGCCGATAAGTAATTTAGAAAAAGGATTTAAATATTTATTAAGTGTTACAGGTTGTAAACATTTAACTTGAAAATAAACTTCTAAATGATCTTGTAAGTTTTTACCGACACCTGGTAAGTTTTTAATTACTTTGATCCCCAAACTATTTAAATCATTGCCCTCTCCAATGCCCGATCTCTGAAGAATTGTTGGACTATTGATAGCGCCAGCTGATAAAATTACACCAATATTTGCACTAAAGGTTTTTTTTTGGCCTCGATGGAATACTTCAACTCCCTTAGCTTTGTCTTCATGAAAAATTATTTTATCGACTAGGACCTTTGTTATGAGTTGTACGTTTTTTTTTGCTAATGCTGGTTTTAAGTAAGCTTTTGCTGTTGAAAAACGTGAGCCTTTCCAAACGGTCATATCAGCTGGTCCAAAACCCTCCTGTCGAAAGCCATTATAGTCATCAGTATAAGTGTATCCCGCCTGCTCCGTAGCTTTTACAAAAGCATTATGTAATGGGTTATCTCTTTTGCCATGAGTTATGTTTAGAGGGCCTGATTTTCCTCTAAACTCTGAATTGCCTCCATGGCTTGCTTCCATTCTTTGAAAATATGGAAGGACATCGGGATAATCCCAACCTTTTGCACCACTTTCTGCCCATTGATTATAATCACCAGCATTACCCCTAACATAAATCATTCCGTTAATTGACGAAGACCCTCCTATAACTTTACCTCTAGGGCAAACGAGAGACCTACCATTTAAAGTAGGCTCGGGTTCTGCTTTATAGCCCCAATCGAATTTATTCATATTCATTGGGTATGAGAGTGCTGCAGGCATTTGTATAAAAGGACTATTGTCATTGCCGCCAAATTCTAATACTAAAATTTTTAATTGAGGGTTTTCCCCAAGTCTGTAAGCAATTGTAGATCCTGCTGATCCAGAACCAATTACGATATAATCAGGTTTTTCAAACATAGATTAGTTCAATTTCTTCCTCTACTACCATGTTTTAAATAAACATTTTTTGCAAGCATTTTATGTTCTGGTGATTTACGAATATCAAAAATTTTTTTTCTAGCATACTGAGCAGTTTCTTTAACATTTATTATTTCTTTTTGAAGCTCATTATCGAACAAATTCACATTCAAACTTTTTTTTGGGGGATTATGAAAAAAAGCAGGTGGGAAATTTTTTACTTCAGGAATCTGTGACTTAATAAATTTACCGAGAGGATCTTGATCCATAGCTTGCTTATAAGGATTATACATTCTAATAGTATTGATACCGGTTGTACCTGATTGCATTTGTATTTGACTGTAATGAATTCCAGGTTCAAAGTCTGTAAACAATGCTGCCAAGCGTGGAGCAAAGTATCTCCAATCAAGCCATAAATTATAAGAAGCAAATGAAGCTAACATTGCTCTCATTCTAAAATTAATCCATCCATAATTTCTTAGATAAACCATACATGCATCGATATAATGAACTCCGGTCTTACCTTCAATCCAAGCCTCTAATTTCTCTTCATCTTGATCACGTATTTGATCATACACAGGAATAAAGCTTGCATGTTCAATTGATGGCTGATCCTCTAATTTTTGAATAAAATGCGATCTCCAATGTAACCTAGATAAAAATGAATTTATAGATTTAGCAAAATTTTTATTGGTATGCTTTATTAGATCTCTTTTTTTTGCGGCCTTTTGAAAAACTGTGCGGTGTGATATTGTACCATATGTCAAATGAGTTGATAATCTTGAGCAGCTTTTTTCAGCAGTTATTGGGCTAGACATCTCAAATTGATAATTTTCACCTCTTTTATTTAAAAAAGACTGAAGCAATTTTTCTGCTTCGACAGATCCACCCTTTTGCCTATATGGACATGGTGTTGAATCATAAAAAAATTTTGGTAATTCATGGTTTGTTAATTCTAAATTAACTGATTGTTTTATGATGGGCAAATTAGACTTTTTAATAATCTCGTCTCTAAAATTTTTTGCCCATAGATTTCTATTATGTTGTCCTCTTTTAACTCCTGGGTAAGAGCACTCAATCCAATCAATTTTATTTTGAAAAAAAAATTTTTTTAATTTTTTATCTCTTTGGTAAGTCCATTGAATACCTGTTTCTTGTTCACTAATTACGCTTGAAAAGCTATGTTTATCTTTTAAAAACTTGAATATTTCTAATGCATCACCAAAAAAGATATTTAAATGTAAATTATTTCTGAGCAATTGTCGTTTAAGCTCATTTACACTCTCTAATGTAAATTGCCATTGCCTTAAAGACATATCTTTTTGCTTCCACAGCTCGGGTTCTATAATGTAAATTAATATAGATCTTTTATTTTCATCAATTAGTATTTCATTGTCTTTAAATCTTAAATTCTTCTTAAACCAGACGATCCTATTTGACATCTGTTACTAGTCTTTAATTTTGAAGCCTTTTGAAAAAATATAAATAATTGCAGAAATATTTAGAATTAAAAAAGTAAATATCATAATCAAACTTGTTGTAATACTTACATCAGCCATTTCATAAAAACTCCATCGAAAACCACTTACTAAGTAAAGAACTGGATTTACCAAAGAAACGTTCTGCCAAAACTCTGGTAACCAGTTGATTGAATATAGCGAGCCGCCAAGAAATACAAGTGGAGATAAAATTAGTGTAGGAAATATTGATAGCTCCTCCCAATTTGATGACAACATCCCTATGAGAAAACCAAGTAAGCTAAAAGTTAAAGATGTTAAGACGAGCATTAAAATCATTGTAAAAGGATGCATAATATATATTTCCACAAAAAATAACCCTGTTGCTAATATTAAGCTTCCTAAAATTATTGATTTTGTAGTGGCCGCACCAACAAAACCAATAACAATCTCTGTTGTTGATAGTGGGGCAGCATAAATTTCATTTATAGTTCCAAGAAATTTTGGAAAAAAGATACCTGAGGAAGCGTTTGAAACACTTTGTGTAAGTAAAGCTAACATTATCATACCAGGCACTATGAAAGAACCATATGAGATATCTTCAATCACAGGGATGCGACTGCCGATTGCAGCACCAAAGACTACAAAATAAAGAGAGGATGATATCACAGGAGAAAATATACTTTGAACAGTTGTTCTTCTCATTCGATCCATTTCATGCAAGTAAATCGACATTATGCCTGTCCAGTTCATACACTCTCCTCCAAAAGTTTTTCAAATATCGTCTCCAGCGATGTCTGGGAGGAATTTAAATCTTTTAATTTTAGACCAGCTGACTTTATGTCTTGAAGAAGTGCGGTAATGCCAGTCGAAGATCCGTGAGAGTCATAAGAATATGTTAAAGAGTTATTACTATTCATTTTTAAGTTATACGACTCTAAAGTAGAAGGGATTTGACTGAAAGGCTCTTGAAATTCTATAGTTAAATTCTTTTGACCCATTTTTCTCATTAAATCATTCTTATTATCAGTAATTATAATTTCGCCATTATTGATTACAGATACTCGATCAGAAATAGCCTCAGCTTCTTCAATATAATGAGTAGTAAGGATGATTGTCACACCATTTTCTTTGAGTTCTTTCACCGCTCTCCACATATCTCTTCGTAAATTGATATCGACACCTGCAGTAGGCTCGTCAAGAAAAAGTATTTTTGGTTCATGGCTCAATGCTTTTGCAATTAATGCTCTTTTTTTCATACCTCCGGAAAGCTCGCGAAGCTTACTATCTTTTTTATCCCAAAGGCTGAGATCTTTAAGAATTTTTTCTATGTATGCTGGATCTTTTTTCTTACCATAAAGACCTCTAGTGTAAGAAACATTTTGAAAAACTTTTTCAAAGGCTTCTAAATGAAGTTCTTGGGGCACAAGACCAATCATCGATCGAGTTTTTCGGTAATCTTTTACAACATCATATCCATCAACTGAAATGGTTCCTGATGTAGGTAAGACTATCCCACATATGGCATTAATAAGTGTTGTTTTTCCAGCACCATTTGGACCAAGAAGTGCAAGAATTTCGCCTCTTTGAATTTCTAAATTAACTCCTTTAAGGGCTTCTAAACCTCCTTGAAAAGTTTTTTTTAAATTATCAATTTTAATTAAGATATCTGCTGACATAATTAGATTGCGTACAGTATATTATAAGCAAATAACATCAAGATAGTTTATCAGTAATCTTATTTTTTTTACTTTTTTCAATTAAGTAAGTGCTTATTAAAACAGCAATAAGGGCAACAATAATTTTATAAGTTATTTTTTCGTTTAAAAAAAGATATCCAAATATCAAACCAAAAATTGGAATGATGTAAGCAACTTGTGATTGAAAAACTAAGCCGTTATTTTTAAGAATATAAAATCTCATTAACCAAGCTATCGCTGTCGCAACGATACCAAGATACAGAAGAGAAATTGTAGCATTAAGAGAGGGTCTCAATTCTGTTGGATTTTCAAAAATGAACATAATTGGTAATAAAAGAATAACTGCCCAAATTAAAATACTTGATGTAAGTACTTCATTTTTTATATGTTTTAGCTTGAGTGAGAATAGTCCACCAATGGTGTAACAAACTGGACCCAAGATTACCATAAAAGCATAAAAGATATTTGACTGATTGATTAGAATATTATCTGAAAATAAATAAACAATACCAAGAAAGCCAATTAATATTCCAACAAATTTTAAAAGATTAATTTTTTCATTTTGAATAAATAAATGTCCTAAGATTGTTGCTGCAATGGGTGCCGTGGACATCAAGATTGCTGCTAGATTACTTTGAACTTTTAATATACCGAATGAAATAAAAAAAAAGGGGAGAACTAAATTCACAAATCCTATGGTTGCGTACCATGACCAATTTTCTCCAAATGCTTCAATTGAAATTTTTCTTATCCAACAGTAAATAAGCATTATTATTGCAGCAAAAAAAATTCTACCAAAGGCGAGTGCCATTGGTGTATAACTTTCTGAAGCAATTTTGATGTTAAAGAACGCACTTCCCCATATACCAGCTAATAAAAATAAAAGTAAAAAATCTTTAAAGGATGCTTTGTGCATTATATGAGAGTAAACTGAATACGTTTATTCATTTTTCCTTTACTCTCATACTTCATAAATTTAAATTCGCCAATTTCATTTGTATTAGACACGTGAGTTCCCCCACACGGTTGTAAATCAATATCTCCTATTTTTACAAGGCGAATTTTATCATTTGTTCTTGGCGGTTTAACTGACAAGGTTCGCACTAGCTCAGGTTTTTGATCTAGTTCATCATTTGTTATCCACTGATAAGAAATAGAATGAGATTGTTGAATAAATTCATTAATGATTTTATTTAAGGTTTCAAATTCAAATGTTTCTTCACCTAAATCAAAATCAATCCTACTTTTTTCTAAACCAATTGATCCTCCTGTAACATAATAAGGTAATGCTGCACACATTAAGTGCATCGTGGTGTGCATTTTCATTAAGCGATATCGATGATCCCAATCAATATGGCCCTTTATTTGTCCAGAAAGGTTTATATTTTGTGAGTCAACAACATGGGCAATACCTAACTCATGTTTGACTGTGTTAATAACATTGAATTTTTTATCATTAATTTCAAGTACTCCCCTGTCTCCGGGTTGCCCACCACTTTGAGCATAAAAAGAACTATCTTGTGTAATGATTTTGTCACCCTCGACTAATAAAATTTTTTCTTCGAAACTCTTTGTATAACTATCTTTGAGATAAATCATTTTTTTGCTTCCTCTATCATAAAGTCTACACAGGACTCTATACCTCCTTGAGTGTTGCTTTGTTTTTCACATTCCTCATAGTATTCATGGTATTCAAATGTCGAAGTAATATATAGGCCTAAACCTATAATGCTAAAGACTGCAATACTATATAATATTTTTTTACCCATCTTAAATTAATCTGTCTTGGAAACCTATCAATTGATTGTTAACAATGATATCTGATTTTTTAATAGGTCTTAGCAGTTCTATACCTTCCAAACTTATACATCTACTTAGTGCAACATAAAGTTGTCCAGGAGCAAAAGAACCTTGACTCATATCTATAATAACTTTTTCAAATGTTTGTCCCTGGCTTTTATGAATTGTAATTGCCCAAGCTAATCTCATTGGATACTGTTTGAAAGATCCTGTTATTTCCTCTTGAACTTCTTGTTGATCATCATCATAGGTATATTGAATACGATCCCATTTTTCTTTTTTAACCTCATATATTTTATTATTGATTTTTACTTTTATTTTTTTTTGAGCGATATCATGAATTATACCAATGGATCCATTAACCCACCTTTTTTCAGGATCATTTTTAATCATAATTACTTGGGCTCCTTTTTTTAATTTTAAGATTTCATCGGTGGGAAATAATTCTTTATAAAATTGGCCAGTAGCTTGTCCCCTGTAAGAAAACTCCTCCTGATTTAGCTGGCTTAAATATTTTTGATTAATGCTACTCGCTCGAGCATTAGTTGTAGTAAGTATGATTTTACCTTCATCCATCTCAATGTGATCAGTTAAAGAGTCGTTTATATTCTCGATCTGCGTGTGAGTAATTGAGCCATCTCTTACAGAGTTAAGCAAATGAATAAAATGATCATCTTTTTGACGATAAATATTATGTAGTTCAAGTGTTTTAAATTGTGCGTCTTGGAAAATATTTGAGTGAAAGAAGAAATGACCTTTAGGATAAATGCGCTGCAGAAGTCCTGACTCATCCATATTCACAACTGGTGGTAGTTGAAATAAATCCCCAAAAATTATTAACTGAACTCCGCCAAATGGTTGTGTAAGTTTTTTTCTGTGAACACGAAGGCTATAATCAATCGCATCAAAAACATCAGCACGAACCATAGATATCTCGTCAATAATTAATGTTTCCAAATTTTGAAGAATTTCGATTTGTCTTACTTTTTTTATATGTCGTGTTTGAATAACCTTTGGTGGAAAACCAAAAAATGAGTGAATAGTTTGTCCTTTAACTCGAATTGCAGCAACTCCTGTTGGAGCAAGAACAACTGTATTCTTCTTTGTTATAGATCGAAAGTAGGCCAATAGTGTAGACTTACCACTACCTGCTTTACCAGTAATATAAAAATGATCTTTTGTGCTTTCTAGTTGATCAGTGATATTTTCAAATTCTTTACTGAGTTCGAAATCGTCAGGTAGTAAACTATTATAATTTCGCTTATAGCTCATCTATAATATTATTTAACATGTGAAAACATTCTTTCACTGTGCCTTTTTGAATTTGAATTCTAGAAAGTTTTGGGTTGAAATTTAATCGTTCGATATAAATATTTTTTTTAAAATATAATCCGATAAAAACTAAACCAACAGGTTTTAATTTGGTACCACCGTTTGGACCAGCTACACCTGTTGTTGAAAATGTTAGCTGACTTTTGGAAATCTTGTGTAAATGTAAACACATTTGAGCACATACTTGACGGCTGACTGCACCGTACTTTTTGATAGTACTTGGTTTGACTTTGAGATTTTTAATTTTTGAGTCATTTGAATATGTTATCAAACCAGTTTTATAAATTTTAGATATACCAGACACCGCTGTAAATTCTGCTGCAAGCAAACCACCAGTACAAGATTCTGCTGTTGAAACTGATATGTTTTTATCGAGTAAATATTTGATTGTTTTCGAAACGACGGTCATAAGCTAGTTATACTTATTATAAGGACGAAGAAATAACAATGGTGCTTATTGGTATAAAAAAAATGCATAATTAATCCCCATAATTCACAATAAATGTGGATAAATTTACAAAATTTGACTATACATATGCAAATATTGCATATTACTATGAAATCCTATAACTTTATTAAAGGAATCATGGAGGTTTAAATGGCAGATATGTTTACAGGACACTACCCCTTTATAGTTATGATTATTTGGTTCATAGCAGGTTTCATCGGATCAAAAATGTGATTGTGATGAGGGCAGTCCACGCTGCCCTCTCCCTACCCTAAAAGATGACATTATTACCCTTGCTGAAGCAATTGTGAGGGAATAATGTATCTTTATTAAAATCTGGAGAGAAAATGAATAAGCCAAATAATTTAGAACCGCTGTGGATGCCTTTCACTCCTAACAAAGTATTTAAGAAAGATCCAAGAATTATAGTCGGTGCTAAAGATATGCATTTTATTAGTGACGATAATCGAGAAATTTTAGATGGCACTGCAGGACTTTGGTGTGTAAACGCTGGTCATGGTAGAAAAAAAATTCAAGAAGCTGTAAATAAACAAATTGAAAATCTTGATTACTCTCCACCTTTTCAATTTGGACATCCAAAACAATTTGAACTAGCTAATCGTTTAGCAGAGATTTTTCCTGAAGGAATGAATCATGTTTTCTTTTCTAATTCAGGATCTGAAGCAGTAGATAGTGCATTGAAAATTGCGCTAGCTTATCAACGTGCACGCGGACATTCATCTAAAACTAGATTAATAGGTCGCGAAAGAGGTTATCATGGTGTGGGCTTTGGAGGAATAAGCGTAGGTGGTATGGTAAAAAATAGAATGTACTTCGGATCAATGCTAAATGGTGTTGACCATTTACGCCATACCCACAATTTAAAATTAAATGCTTTTTCAAAAGGTGAACCTGAACATGGAGCAGAACTTGCCGATGATTTAGAGCGTCTTGTTCAATTGCATGATGCATCAACTATTGCAGCTGTAATTGTTGAGCCAATTGCTGGATCAACTGGTGCGCTGCCTCCGCCTAAAGGATACTTAAAAAGATTAAGAGAGCTCTGCACAAAACATGACATTTTATTAATTTTTGATGAAGTCGTAACTGCTTTTGGCCGTATGGGAAAAGCAACTGGATCTGAGTTTTTTGGTGTAACACCAGATATTATTTCATGTGCAAAAGGCATTACAAATGCCACCATCCCTATGGGTGCAACCATAGTTCAAGACTTTATTTATGAGTCAATGATGGAAAATGCGGATGCTCCAATAGAATTATTTCATGGATATACTTACTCTGGCCATCCTGTTGCTTGCGCTGCAGCCTTAGCAACACTAGATATTTATCAAGAAGAGGGATTATTTGATAATGCTGCTCATATGGCTCCTATTATTGAAGAAGCCGCTCATAGTCTGAAGGGGACAAAACATATAATCGATATTAGAAATTTAGGAGTGATTGCTGCACTCGAATTAGAGCCTAAAGGTAACGCTGTTGGTGCAAGAGGGTTTGAAGCTATGAAAAAAGCTTGGGATCTTGGCTTAATGGTAAGAGCTAACGGAGATACGCTTGCTTTTTCTCCACCTTTAATAATCAAAGAAAATCAGGTCGATGAAATGTTTACGAAAGTAAAAAAAGCCCTGGAACAAGTAGACTAAAAACGTCCCCACTACAACCATACCCTGTTTCAAAAACGCCGCTTGGTTGGTAAAAACCACATAACATTACCCATCTATATAAAAAGACAATTCCAGGAACTAAAATAATCGCATTAATAAGAAAAAGAGCTATAGAAATAACTACCCTCATTGGTAGCTTTGTATTCATATACTGTTTATAAAAAATACGAATTATCAAACCAGTGGTTACAGCAGATAGCAATAGAAATGGTGCATCAAGGTATGTAACTAAAAATTCATAATACATTTCTTTAAAACTTAGCAATGATACATTAAGACTTTAAAAATGCAAAAATACATATCTGAATTTATAGGCACATTTATTTTATTAGTATCAATTGTTGGATCTGGCATAGCAGGACAGCAATATACGAATGATCAAATGGTAATTTTATTTAGTCATGCTGTTGTTATAGGTTTCACACTAATTTTTATAATAAGAATATTTGCAAATTTTTCTGGGGCTCATTTTAATCCTATTGTTTCAATTATATTTTTCTTACAAAAAGAATTGAGTTCTAGGGATTTATTTCTTTATATACTAATACAAATTATTGCAGCTATACTAGGAGCACTTTTTGCAAATTATATATTTGGATTAAATGTAATAGAAATTTCTTCAAATATAAGAAGTGGAGCAAATATATATATTTCCGAAATTTTCGCTGCAACTGGATTGTTATTGGTCATACTCCTATCGAGAGCAGATGGTAAAAATGTAGTTTCATTTAATGTTGGTATTTATATTACAGCAGCTCTTATATTTACATCATCTACAAGTTTTGCAAATCCGGCTGTAACAATTGCTAGAATGTTTACTGAGTCATTTACGGGTATCAATCCCTCCACTGTAATATTTTTTATTAGTTGTCAAGTTATTGGAATGTTTGCTGCCTACATTTTGTATAACCAGTTCTTTAAAAGCAAATAATTTCAAGGATTTTTGTAAATTATTAACAGAGACAATTCGTATTGTTGACTTACTTACAGGTTAAATTTTAATGATTTCAATATTAATTAAGTAGGAGAGAAAAATGAGCGAAGCCAAATGTCCCGTTGCTCACGGAGCTAATTCAAATATGGAGAAGTCATCAACTGATTGGTGGCCTAAAAATTTAAATCTAGATATTCTCCATCAACATGATCAAAAAACAAAACCGTTTAATGGTACTTATGATTATAGAGAAGAAGTAAAAAAATTAGATTTTAAAGCATTAGAAGCTGATATGCATAAATTAATGAAAGAAAGTCAGGATTGGTGGCCAGCTGATTGGGGGACATACGCAGGATTAATGGTTAGGCTTGCTTGGCACTCTGCTGGTACTTATAGAACTGCTGATGGGAGAGGTGGCGGTGGAACCGGTGATCATCGATTTGCTCCTTTAAATTCTTGGCCTGATAATACTAACTTAGATAAAGCTAGAAGACTTTTATGGCCGATTAAGAAAAAATATGGAAACAAGATTAGCTGGGCTGATCTTATGATCTTAGCTGGAAACATTGGCTATGAATCAACAGGATTTAAAACATTTGGTTTTTCATATGGGCGTGAGGATATTTGGCACCCAAACAAGGATATATACTGGGGACCAGAAACAGAAGCATTAGCATCTGATAGACACTCAAATAAAGAAGATGCCTCTTCGTTAGAAAGTCCACTTGCTGCAAATCACATGGCCTTAATCTATGTGAACCCAGAGGGATTTGAAGGTAACCCTGACCCATTAAAAACAGCTCAGCATATTAGAGAGACATTTGCAAGAATGGCTATGAACGATGAAGAGACTGTTGCTCTTACTGCAGGAGGTCATACTATTGGTAAAACGCATGGTAATGGTAATGCTGATAATCTTGAGGCAGAACCTGAAGGTGCAGCAATTAACGAACAAGGCCTTGGTTGGATGAATAATACTTCCAGAGGAGTTGGAAGAGATACGGTGACATCTGGAATTGAAGGTGCATGGACTACTGAACCAACAAAATTTGATAATGGATATTTTGACATGCTCTTTAAATATGAGTGGGAACTTAAAAAAAGCCCTGCAGGAGCTTGGCAATATGAACCTATCAATATTAAAGAAGAAGATAAGCCTGTAGACGTAGAAGATCCATCAATTAGATATAACCCAATCATGACAGATGCTGATATGGCAATGATCAAAGATCCAATTTATTTAGAAATATCCAAAAAGTTTCATAATGATCATGAGTATTTTTGTGATGCTTTTGCAAGAGCTTGGTTCAAACTTACCCATAGAGATATGGGTCCAAGATCTAGATACATAGGACACGACCTTCCAAACGAGGATTTGATCTGGCAAGATCCAGTTCCCGCTGGAACACCTAGTTTTGATGTGGAACAACTCAAAGAAAAAATCAGAAATTCTGAATTAACTGTTCAAGAACTAGTCTCAACTGCATGGGATAGTGCAAGGACATTTAGAGGGTCGGATTTAAGAGGGGGAGCTAATGGAGCGAGAATTAGATTTTCACCACAAAAAAATTGGAAAGGCAATGAGCCTCAAAGATTATCAAAAGTGCTAGATATATTAGAACCTCTTGCAAAAGAAGCAGGCGCTAGCATTGCAGACACAATTGTCTTAGCTGGAAATGTTGGTCTAGAAAAAGCTATTGAAGCTGCGGGTTTTAACGTTCCTGTTCCTTTCAACCCAGGAAGAGGAGATGCCTCTGAGGATATGACTGACTCTGAGTCATTTTCTCAATTAGAACCCATACATGACGGTTTTAGAAATTGGCAAAAAGATAATTATGAAGTAAGAGGAGAAGAGTTGTTGCTTGATAGAGCTCATTTACTTGGTCTTACTGCAGTTGAAATGACTGTACTTGTTGGAGGTATGAGGGCTCTGGGTGCTAACTATGGTGGGAATAAGCATGGTGTTTTTACTGACCAGGTAGGTGCTCTTACAACTGACTTTTTTGTTAACTTGCTTGATATGAGTAATAAATGGAAAGCGTCTAATGGACATTATGAGATTATTGATCGGAAAACAAATAATGTTAAATGGACGGCAACCTCAACGGACCTTGTATTTGGATCGAACTCTATACTTAGATCTTATGCAGAAGTGTATGCACAAGATGATAACAAGGAAAAGTTTGTAATTGATTTTGTTAAAGCATGGAACAAAGTAATGAATGCCGATAGATTTGAATTGAACAATAATTAATTAATGTTCAATTATGGTAATATCCAACTTAAAGTTTGTGGTATTACAGATCAAAAATCTTTAGAAGTAATTCAAAAGTACTCTGTAAGTAGGGTGGGCCTTGTAAGTGATTACTTATATGGCCCAAATACACTTAGTACTAAAGAAATTCAAGAACTGACTATTGCATCCTACAATTTAAAATTAAATCCAATTTTATTGATTGGAAATATACAGATACAAGAAGTAATTAGTATCGTAAATGATGTAGCAATAAAAGAGGTTTGCATATCTAATCAATATAAAAATGAAGAAATTGAATTGCTGAATAATAAAACAGATGCAAAAATTTCAATTTCGGTAAATTATGAGAATTTTGACTATAATTTCTTAGAAGAGATTTTAAATAATATAAGTAGTTTTTATTATGATTTAAATATTTACAGAAAAGATACTATTGAAAAAAAATCTCTTGTGGAATGTGAAAAACAAATCAATCAATTAAAGATCTTTGCGAAACCTCTCTACCTTGGTGGGGGAATAAATATAGATAACATAAAAGAGGCAATTAAAACAATATCTCCTCATGGAATTGATATTTCAACAGGCTTAAAACAATCTAATAGTGTGGATGAGGAAAAGCTTAAAAAAATCCTTGATAATCTTGGGTTTGACGAGATTTCTTAATAATAAATCGTTCCTCTAAGTTATTTATGAGTCTTTTGTAAGTATATTGGGTTTTTAAATCAATAAAATTAGGATTGAGGTCTAATACTGGCTGTATAACAAAATCTCTTAAATGTGAGGAAGGATGAGGAATTGATATTAAATGATTTTTAACTTTCAAGTTTTCGAATTGAATAAGATCTAAATCAATTCTTCTTGGCCCATTCTCTAGAAGTTTATTTTTTTTTATCAGCTTTTCTACAGCGTTCATTTTTATAAATAGCTCATTAAAAAATAAATTAGTGAGAAATAAAAAGGCAGCATTATGAAAATATTTTTGGGCGGTTAAACCAAAAGGCTTGGTAAAATAAACTCTACTAACCTTTTTAACATGACCAAATTTATTCATTAAATTTAATGCACTGTTAAAATTACTTCTCCAATTGCCTATATTTGATCCGATAGCAATATATGATTTATATCGATACGCTAACTTTTTTTGCATTGTATTTTTTAGCAATCTCAATTTTATTTATTTCTAATTTTTCTATTTGAATTGGAAACTTATCATCTAGTTGTTTTTTAAGATCTGTAATTAATTTTTCCAATGTTTTATATTGAGAGGCTGCAACAAATTTAATTATTTCATTTTTGATATCTGAATAACTTGTAACATTTTCAATATTGTCAAGATCTTGATTATGATCAATATCTAACTGGCATTTTATACTTATTAATATAGTTTGGGGTTTTAACCTTTCTTCTTCGAACACCCCAATAATTGTGTCAACTTTTAGCTCTTCTATTTCGATAAAAAATTTCATTTATTTAATGCTTTCAAAACTTTTATCATTTGATTTGTCTCTTTGACATCATGAATTCTATATGTGTGAATATTTTGTTTGAGAGCATGCGCCACAGAAGCTAAAGATCCTCCAATCCTTTCATCAGCATTTGATGTATCAATATGATTTATCCAACTTTTTCGTGAGGATCCCAATAATACTTGGATATTTGCACTACTGAATTTCTTCAAAGATTTCATTAATTGTAAATTTTGATTTAGTGTTTTGCCAAATCCTATACCAGGATCAAACCATACCTTTTTGAGATTAATCTTCATTTTATTAAGTATTTTCAATCTTTTTTTAATAAAATAATCAAATTCTCTTACCATATTTACTCTGGAATTAAGTTTTTTTTGCATTTCCTTTGGTGTTCCTCTTTTGTGCATTAAGAAAAGTCCTGCGTTATATTTCTTTATAAGTTTAAATAGCTCTTCTGATCCTCCATTAATATCATTAATGATATGGGCACCTTTTTTCAGTGCATACTCTTGGGGCTCAATTTTATAAGAGTCCACAGAGACAAGATATTTCTTATAGTTTAAATATGGTAAGATTTTAGATAAACGATTTATTTCCTCAATATATGTAATTGGCTCGCTATTTGGTCTAGTGCTTTCAGCACCAATATCAATAATTTGTGCACCATCTTTAACCATTGCATTTATATGTTTCAAGGCAGTTGATCGTGAAAATGTTTTTCCTCCGTCACTAAATGAGTCAGGTGTAAAATTGCATATACCTACTAGTAAAGGCTTTTTCAAAGCAAAGGAATGTTGATTAAATTTCATAATAATTCCTTTTTATCATAGTTTCATAATCTTTTTTTAATTTTTGAAAATATTTTGTAGACGCTCTCTTCCATGAAATACTTTGAATTTTTTTTATTGAGGTAATACCTCTACCAGAGCCAATCGATAATATCTCACTGTATTCTTTTAGATCCACTAATAAAATTTTTCTTTTAATAAATTTCGATTTTGATATTTCTTCAATAAGCTTCAATGTATTTCCATGATAATACCCAGTTTTGGGAATATAAATTTTATCTCTCTTTACAAAAACTAAATTTGTGACTGCTCCTTCTGTAATTTCATCGTCTCTTAGTAATATAATTTCATTTTCAGAGTAATTTATTTCACTCATAAATTTTAATAATTTTTTGTAAAATAAGTTTTTATTTTTAAAGTCTCTTCTTTTGTATTTTTTTATAAATCCAATGACACTGTCTTTAGTTGTTGTTCTCTTTCTAAACGAAATTGATAATGTTGTTCCATTAGTTGCTATTCTCAATAAGTGATTAAAATTTTTGATTTTCTTTAAATCCGCTCCTACTAAACTTCTGATAATGTTTAAATCTATTTTGGTAGCAAATTTATAATCCCGACATGTTGTGTTAAAAGTTCTCAAATATTTATTTAAACCTATTAACCTTGGTGTTTTTCCAATTACAGGTATGGATGTAAAAACACCTTTTTGACCCCACAGTGGCTTAAATTGTGAGGGGTAATATGAATTATTTTTTATATTGAATGATTTTTCGAATAAATTGTTTGCCATTTGGAGTCAAAAACGAGTCTGGGTGAAATTGTAAACCACAAATATCATATTTATGACTTTCCAAACACATTGCAACATTAGTTTCTTCACATCTCATTGTAATATGCATTGAAGAGGAATTAAATGGCTCTTTTAGTTTTAAAGAATGGTATCTACCTACTTGATATAAAGCATTATTAGGAAATCTTAAACTTTTTGAATTCGTTCTAATATAAGTCTGATAACCATGAAATATTTTTTCTTGCTTAGAAATAGTTCCGCCCTCTCCATTAGCAATAAGTTGAAAACCAAGACAAATACCAATTATTTTTTTCTTTGATTTATAATTATTATAAATATCAAGTGATACTGGGTAATCTGAGGGCTTCCCTGGTCCTGGAGAAAAAATAATGATGTCAGATTTTTTTATAGATTTTTCTTTAATGTCATAAAAATTTTTTACTTCTAAATTACCAAATCCTGATAACAAATGTGCCAGGTTATAAGTAAAGGAGTCTTCGTGGTCAATTAAAAGTAAGTTCATTTTAATAAATCCAATAACGATTTAGCTTTTAAGTAATTTTCATGGTATTCATTTTTTGCAGTACTATCTAAAATCACACCACTAGCAGCAAATACCTCATTATTTTTTTGAAAATTTAAAATAGATCTAATTATTATGTTAAAACTCATATCCTGTTTAGAGCGATAGTAACCAAAAGAACCAGTATAAATTCTTCTTGGTTCTTTCTCCTCTTTATTGAGTAATTTTAAAGTATTAATTTTTGGACAACCTATAACTGAGCCACCGGGCATCATCGCCTTAATCACTGCAGATAACCTTACATTATCAAGAAGTGTTCCTGAAATTTCAGAGACATTGTGGAAAATATATTGGTATTTTTGAACAAATTTTAAATTTTGAATTTTGACAGTGTTTGCCTTAGTTATACGACTTAAATCATTTCTTTCTAAGTCAACAATCATATTATGTTCTTTGTCCTCTTTTTGATTATTTTCAAAAAACTTTCTAGCCTCTTTTGTTGATTTTACCTTATCTCTACTTACTGTTCCTGCTATTGGGGAGGTGATTATTTTTTTTCCTTTTACCTTAAAAAGGTTTTCAGGAGAGCAACTAATTATATTAAAATCATTTGTTCTAATACAAAAAGACTCTGGACTAAGATTTTTCTTCATCAAATTGAAAAATAAATTCACTACATCTAAATCTTTTTTGTTCGAATATTTTTGAGCAATTTTTATTTGATAGGTTTCACCAGCCCTTATATTTTTTTTAAATTTATTAAAGATTTTTTCATATACTTGGACGTTTGGACTTACAGATATTTTATTGCTATTTGAAAAAGTAGTTTTATTTAAAGCTTTAAGGTCTTTTAGTAATTTTGATTTAGATTTGGTTACAATTTTAACTTGTTTATCTAAGATTATTTTAGTTTGTGGTCGAAAAAAAACTCCCTCAGGAAAAGATGAATAATCTTTGTTTACTTTTAAATTAATATTCTTACAAAGTAATTCATAACCGAAGAAGCCAATATAACAATCATAGGGTTTATTTGATTTAAATCGCTCTAATTTATTTAAAAACTTATCTAAATTACCTATATTTAAATTAACTTTTTCAGCAAAATCCGTATATATTTCGAAATTATTTTTATCTGAGTTTCTATAAATTATTAATTCTTTATCAGAATTTAATAAAACACTGAGTATTTCAGAATTATTCATAAGCAAATTTTAGTTATAAAGATTATTTATTCAACTGAAGCGATTGCTACAATTTCACATTCATTTATGAAAAATGCACCCTAACCAATGGGGTGCATCGGGCCTATTTGAAGCGACCAACCTTTGAAATATAAAAAATCTACTACTCGTCGTAATTTATTTTATTTAAAATATTAATAACAGCTTTTCGATTTTCAGCTATTTTTAATAAATCAATATTGTCAAACTTAGCACCTCCTGCTAATTCATTCACACCATCTGATAAAGGTACATCGGGTGAAACAGGAAATTCATTATTGTCATTTGCGTATATGGCCTGAGCTTTTTGATTAACTAAGAAATCCAAAAGTTTTTCAGATTTTTCTCTAGAACTTTCTTTAAGTAAAGCTATACCAGAAATATTAACATGAGTTCCTCTATCCTTTTGGTTAGGAAAAACAATTGTTGCTTTCTCTAGCCATATCTTTTGTTCTTCATTATTGAGCATCTTGAAATAATAATAATGGTTGCCGATACTTAAATCACAAACCCCTGCATATATTGCTTTGACTTGGTCTCTGTCGTTACCCTGAGGTTTTCTAGCTAAATTTGCTTTTAAATTAATCAAATAATTCTCTAACCACTCCTCACCATGATGAGCCATCAAAGATGCAAACAATGAAACATTATATGGGTGAAAACCAGATCTTGTACATATTCTTCCTTTATATTTTTCAGATACTAAATCCTCATAAGTAATATCATTAAGACCTAAATCTTTATTCACGTATATAATCCTTGCTCTTTGAGTAAGGCCTATCCAATTATCACTTTGGAGATGAGAGGGCACAGCAGAAGAATTATTAATTTTAATTGAGGCTCCTGCTTCAGCTACATCAATTAATCTTGATATATCTGATGCTAAGAATACGTCAGCTACAGGCTTATCTTTTTCTAAAATAATTTTTTGAACTAAGCCTTTCTTGGAATATATCCATTCAACATCAATACCAGTTTGACTCTCAAATTCATTTAAAAGAGGTTCAATTAACATTGGTTGTCTTTCTGAGTAAATTTTTAATAAATCATCCGCATGTGCACCACTAAAACCAATAAAGAAATTAATTACTAAAATCTTTATTAAAAAAGAAATTAAATTTTTCATATCATATTACTAATCTCAAATTGAAAAAATCTAAATACAAAAAAAATGAATGTTACAAATGAATAAAAAAAAACTATTTCTGAAATGAACTACAGATTAAAAATTTACTTTTTTTTTAAATTTATAACTAGTGAATATTCTTCAAGAAGTGATAAGCAAGCTGGTATAGGAAGATCTTTGTGAAGCTCTTTGCAATCGTCATAATCATAGATTCGGTTTTCTTCTTGATTATAAACATGTATGTGATCGGTAGTATTAGTGTCGTAAAATGATTGTTTATCAACAACGATTTGTTTTAAATATCCTTTATCAACAAGGGTATTTAGATTTTCATAAAGAGTAGTCAGAGAAAAATAACTTCTATTGTCTTTTAAAATTTCATTAATTTGATTAATAGAAAAATGTTTATGATTTCCATCAAAAATTGACTTTAAAAGCACCACTCTCTGTTTGGTCTGTCTCCAGCCACAATTTTCTAAGACCACATCAATGTCTTTTTTACAAGCGTTTGATAAGTTCATCAGAGTTAAACTATGTTAAATTTCATTATTTATCAATACTTTCAGGATAAAAATTAAAGACAAAATAGCACTATTAGATTGAAATGAGTTTTAAATAACTTTGTTTAGTTAGCTGTATCAAGGCTTACTCATGTTAGTGACATTCACTTTATTTTTTTTTTGAGAGTTCAATTGATAAATAACATTTACTCTATCAATAAATGATATTGGATAATATTTTTCCTCGACAAGTCTTTTTATTCTAAGATTACAAACTTTATTTTTAATTTTTCTCATAGGCACATAAAATGCCTATATGAAAGACATGTAAATTAGTTTTTTTTTAGCCTTTAAGTTTCTATGAATATTTCAATTTTCTGAAACTTATTTCAAATTTTATTAGTGACAATCTTTAATTGAATTTGCAATTCCATTAATTAGATCACTATACATTGAAGGTCCAGCATCTATATAAGCTCCCAAAGGATCCATTACACCAGTAGAAATTTTCATATCATTCCCGATAGTTTCAATTATTTTTGGATTATATTGAGGTTCAGAAAAAATACATTTAATACCTTTGTCATTTATAACATCTTGTATATCTGCTATTTGTTTAGCTCCTGGTAAAACATCTGGATTTAAAGTCAATGCTCCAGCAGGAATTACTCCAAATCTATTCTCAAAATATTGGTAAGCATCGTGAAATACAATATAGCTAATATCTTTTGATAATTCTTTTTCTACACTATTGATTAAATTATCTAGTTCCAATGTTGCCCCTGCAGTATTAACTGAATATTGTCTTTGACCATCTGGATCTATTTTAATTAATTCGTCTCGGATAATTTTAACCATTTCTTTAGCATTTTCTGGGTCTAGCCAAATGTGTGGATCAAACTCACCGTGTGCATGCGCATGTGCGTCCTTGTGATCGTCATCGTGACCTTCATGTTCATCTTCATGGCCATCATGTTCATCATCGTGATCGTCGTCCTTGTGACCATGATCATCTTCATCCTCATGGCCTTCATGTTCATCTTCATGGCCATCATGATCATCAAAAATATTTTTTTCTCTAAATTTTAATTTTTCTATAGATGATAGCTCCATAAATGAAATAACTTGTGCTTTCTCAGCAAGTGAGTCTAAAGGTTTTTCCATAAAAGCCTCTAAATCCTCGCCAATCCAAAAAATAATATCAGCTTCTTCAATCATTTTTGCATGAGATGGTTTAAAAACAAATGTGTGAGGATTATTTGTACCTTCAATAATTAATTGAGGTTCTCCTCTTGTTTCCATAATTCTTGATATCAAAGAATGCAAAGGCTTTATTGTAGTGACTACTTTAATGTCCGTTTTCACATCTGCATGAGAATTAAAACTTAAAAATAAAAAAGAAAGTCCGAAAAATATTGATCTTTTGAACAAATTCATATTAATTACCACCTCTAATGTTATACTATTACATATGTAATAATATAACACTATTAATAAGTCAAATTAAAAAATGAATAACAGTCTGGTTGAATTAAATAATTGTGGGGTCTTTAGAAATCAAAAATGGTTAGTGAGGGGTGTTTCCTTAAAAGTCTCACAAGGAGAAATTGTAACGCTAATCGGACCCAATGGGTCAGGTAAATCAACTACTGCTAAAATGTCTTTAGATATTTTAAAACCTGATGAAGGTACAAACACAATTAAAAAAGATATTAGAATTTCATATGTACCACAAAAAATTTCAATTGATTGGTCTTTACCCTTGAGGTCAATAGATTTTGTTAATTTAGTAACAAAACATAAAACTAGTGAAATCAATGATGCACTTGGAATTACTGGTATCCAACATCTAATTAATGAAGATGTAAGAAATTTATCAGGAGGTGAATTTCAACGATTACTTATGGCCCGTGCCATAGCTAAAGAACCCCATTTTCTTGTATTAGATGAACCTGTTCAAGGGGTAGACTATTCTGGAGAGATTGCTTTATACAAAACAATCCAAGAAATTGTAAAAAAAATTAATTGTGGCATTCTTTTGATATCGCATAACTTACATGTAGTTATGTCTCAAACTGATTATGTTATTTGTCTTAATGGGCATGTTTGCTGTTCTGGTATTCCCAGTTCAGTTATAAAAGATCAAGAATACATTAAGCTATTTGGTAGTAATATTGATCCTACTTTATCGCTGTATAAGCATAATCATGATCATCATCATTTACCTGATGGAAGCATAAAAGGGGCGGATAAAAATAAATAATGTTTGATGATTTTATTATCAGAGCGTTTGTAGCAGGTATTGGTTTAGCATTAATTACAGGCCCACTTGGATGTTTTATTATTTGGAGGAGATTATCTTATTTTGGTGACACAATCGCCCACTCTGCATTGTTGGGTGTAGTTATCGCTTATGCAATGAATTTTAATCTGATCATTGCAGTTTTTGCTGTTTCTTGCTTTATTGCTTTGTCACTACTTTTCTTACAAAAACGAACCAATCTACCTGATGATGCATTACTAGGTCTTTTAGCACATTCAGTTTTAGCAATTGGTTTAGTTTTATTAGGTATACTTTCGTTTATAAGAATTGATCTTATGGGTCTTCTTTTTGGTGATATTTTATCAGTAAACATCACTGATGTTTTGTTTGTTTGGGTTGGTGGAAGCATTGTTTTGATAGTGTTAATACTAATTTGGAGGCCTCTATTTGCTGCAACTGTAAATTTAGAATTAGCTAAAGCAGAAGGTTTAAATGCTGATCTAGCTAATGCTATTTTTACAATTCTAATTGCCAGCGTAATAGCAATTTCAATTAAAATTGTTGGTATATTATTAATTACAGGTCTTCTAATAATACCTGCTGCTGCCTCTAGAAATTTATCATCTACCCCTATACAAATGGCAATAATTTCTTCAGTTATAGGACTTGTTTCAGTTGTACTCGGATTACAAACTTCAATGATTTGGAATTCTCCGACAGGTCCAACTATACTAGCAATAACCTTAGGTGTCTTTATCTTAAGTCTAATACCTCTGAAAAAATTGCTAATTTCAAAAAAAAAAATAGAATTGTCAAATTAAGATGAGTTCAACACATACACATTCTAAAAAAAATCAAAGTTTGACCAAAAATCAAAGAATTGTTCTTGATCTCTTACAAAACAGTGGTGAGCCTTTAAAGGCATACTTTATATTAGACAGTCTGAAGAAAGAGGGTTTAAACTCACCTCTTCAAGTTTACAGAGCTTTAGATAAATTGGTTGAATTAGGAAAAATTCACAAAATTGAGAGTATTAACTCGTTTATAATTTGTAATAACTCAAACTGTGCGAGCAATACCGCTTTTACCATTTGCGAGAGATGTGGAAAGGTAAAAGAGATTAAAAATAAATATTTAAAGGATAGTGTCAGTGATCTGGTTAAGGATAATCAATTAGAAATCACAAGGTATAACCTTGAATTTTATGTTTTGTGTAAGTCTTGCAAAATAAATTAATCAAAAACTAATCCTCAAATAAATCCCTATTTTATTGCATTTTTGACTATTGACATAAATAAAGACCTATATATATTGACCGACTTATTATGTACGCAGTTCTTAAATCAGTTGGTAAACAATTTAAAGTGTCTCCAGGAGATGTTTTAAAGATTGATAAAATAGAGGGTAACGTTGGTGATACAATATCTTTTAAAGATATCGTTGCAGTTGGAAATGGAGATAAGTTTGAACTTGGTTCTCCAGCTGTAAAAGGTGCTGAAGTATCTGCAAAATTACTGTACCAGACAAGGGACGATAAGATTAGAGTTTTTAGAAAAAACAGAAGAAAACATTTTCAAAGAACTAAAGGTCATCGCCAATATATCTCTATATTAAAGGTCATGGCAATCAAGTCCGCCATTGGAGAAGAAAGCTTTAAAGAGCCAGCTAAGAAAGCTGCGCCAAAAGCAGAAACTCCAAAAAAAGTTGAAAACAAGGCTGAATCTCCAAAAAAAACTGAAGTAAAAGCTACAGAAACAAAAAAAGTTGAAGCTAAAGCTGAAAAACCTAAAAAGGTCGAGGCTAAAGAAAAAAAGACTGTGAAAAAAGAAACAACTGAGGTAAAAAAGTAGAAATATGGCAACAAAAAAAGCAGGTGGAAGTTCTAAAAACGGAAGAGACTCGGCTGGTAGAAGGCTTGGAGTTAAAAAGTTTGGTGGCGAACACGTAATTCCTGGAAATATTATTGTTCGTCAGCGTGGTACAAAATTTTACCCGGGCGAAAATGTTGGGATTGGAAAAGATCATACTCTTTTCTCCTTAGTTGAAGGCAAAGTTCTGTTTAAAAAATCTAGAAACAGACAGTTTGTTTGCGTTAACTAAACCCACTTAAAAAAACTTCAAATTAAACTGTTATGGCATTTATAGATAAAGCAAAAATATATATTAAATCAGGAAATGGTGGACACGGCGCTCTTAGTTTTCGAAGAGAAAAATTTGTAGAGTACGGAGGCCCCAATGGTGGAAATGGTGGAAAAGGTGGTGATGTTATTTTTCGAGGAAATAAAGGAATCAACACTCTTCAAAGATATCGTTTTAACCAACATCATAATGCACAAAATGGTATGGGTGGTGCTGGTCAATTAAAAACTGGCGCAAGCGGTAAAGATCTTATTTTAGACGTCCCTTGTGGAACTGAGATATACACCGAAGACATGAGTATTAAAATTCATGAGATTTTAAAAGATGATGAAACTTATCATTTTTTAAGAGGAGGTCAGGGAGGCAAAGGCAATGCTCACTTTAAAAGTTCTACTAATAGAGCACCTCGTAAGTTCCAACAAGGAGAAAAAGGACAAGAGTCAACTGTCAGATTAAAGCTGAAAATATTAGCTGATGTTGGTTTGGTGGGAATGCCAAATGCAGGTAAATCTTCAATTTTAAATTTTGTAACGAATGCTAAGTCAAAAGTTGCTGATTATGCCTTTACAACACTTCATCCACACATCGGAATGGTTCAAAAAGAAGATCTTGAATTTGTATTAGCAGATATACCTGGACTCATAGAACATGCTAGTGATGGGAAAGGACTAGGTCATGATTTCTTATCCCATGTTGAAAGGTGTAAAATTTTAATTCACGTCGTAGATATCACTGAAGAAAAACCTTTTGAAAATTATAAAGTTATTCGACAAGAACTTTTAAATTATGGGGGTAAAATAGAACAAAAAAAAGAAATTATTGCACTAAATAAGATTGAAATTGCTGATCAGAAAAGGGTTGAGGAAATTAAAAAAGAATTTGAGACTTTAAATCAAGAGGTTAAATTGATTTCAGCTGCAACAGGCCATCAATTAGATCAATTAACAAATTTATGTTTAGAATATTTACAAGATGAATAAAAAATTTTTAGAATTAGCTAAAAAATCAAAAGTTATTGTCATTAAAGTTGGCTCAAATATTCTGGTTAACGAAAAGCATGTGCTGAGGAGAAAATGGCTAAACTCCCTCATTGAAGATGTTAAAGAACTCCAAAAGAGAGGTTCTAGGATAGTAATTGTCTCATCTGGTGCAATCGCTTTAGGTAGGAATATACTCTCAAAAAAAAAGTTGACTAATTTGCATGAAAAACAGGCTGCTGCATCAATAGGTCAAATACAACTCTCGCAACAATGGCAAAAAGCTTTTGCAAAATTAAATATTCAAAGTTCTCAAATTTTAATAACAGCTGAAGATTTAAACGAAAGAAGAAAATATTTGAACATCAGAAATACAATTTACTCCCTCATGGATTTAAATGTTATTCCAATAATTAATGAAAATGATACTACCTCGACAGAAGAAATTCGTTTTGGAGATAATGATAAACTTTCAGCTATGATTGCAAATGCCCTTTCAGCTGAGTTATTAATTTTATTATCTGATGTCAATGGTCTGTATACTGCAAATCCTAAAAAATCATTAGAAGCTAAACTGATTACATCTGTTGAAGAGGTTGATCAACAAATAGAAAAATATATTGATAAAGATTTAAGTGAGTTTGGCTCAGGTGGGATGTTGGCAAAAATCAATGCTGCAAAACTCTGTATTCAATCCGGATCCACCATGATCATATCAAATGGTTTGGTGAATAAACCTTTGAGTAAGATTGATCCTCAATCTTCAACATGGTTTCATCCTTCCAAAAATATTCTGACAAGTCGCCAGCAATGGATTTGGAATAGACCAATACAAAAAGCAATTGTTCATATTGATGAAGGGGCCTCAAAAGCACTCAAGAAAAATTCAAGTCTGTTGGCAATCGGTGTAAAGTCAATCGATGGAAAGTTTTATCGTGGTGATACTGTTTCGATTCATTACAATAGAAAAGAATTAGCTAGGGGTATGATTAATTATGATTTTCAGGAAATGGATAAAATAAAAGGTAAAAAATCATCAGAATTCAGTGAAATTCTTGGTTTTGTCCGAGAGGATGAGATAGTTCATAAAGATAACTTGGTGAGATCGAGATGAGTGACTATTTTCAAGAAATTTTAAACCATTCGAAGAGGGCATCGAGTGCCATGTCCAAACTATCTGCAGAGGATAGAAGTAGAATCTTAATGAATATTAGTGGTTTTCTATTGTCTAATAAAAATGAAATTCTAAAAGCTAATCAAGCAGATGTAGAAAGAGCTAAATCAAATAATATTTCTGCACCTATGATTAATAGATTAGTTTTGACTTCAGAGAAAATAGATCAACTTTCTCGTGATGTTGAGAAAATAGCCCAAATGCAAGATCCCCTTGATCAAACTTTAGAAAGTTGGACCAATGCCACTAATGGGTTGAAATTTACAAAAGTCTCAGTGCCTATTGGTGTGATTGGTATTATTTATGAGTCTCGACCTAACGTCACAATAGATGCTGCATGTCTTTGCCTTAGATCTGGAAATATTTCTATTCTTAGAGGAGGCTCTGAGTGTATCGAAACTAATAAAAAACTTTATGAGTGCATTCAAGATGCTTTAAAAGATTTAAATTTTGATACTCATCTTGTCTGTTTTATTCAAAATACTGATCGTAGTTTTGTTGAAGAGTTGTTAAAAGCTGAAGGAGATGTAGATGTGATTATTCCTCGTGGGGGAAAATCGTTAATTGAAACAATTTCTAAAAATTCAAGAGTTCCTACAATTAAACATTTGGAAGGTTTGTGTCATACTTTTTGGGATGAAGGATATGATAAAGATAAAGCCACTGAGGTCATCGCAAATGCCAAGCTGAGAAGACCAGAGATTTGTGGTGCAACAGAGACTTTACTTATACACTCTAATAACTCAGCAGAAGATATTTCATCTGTTTTAGATAATTTAAAATCACAAGGATGTGAAATTATTGGATGTAAACGCCTCAAAGATATTTATTCAATCGATCGAGATGCAGCAGAAGAAGATTGGTCAACTGAATATCTAGATAAGAAAATTACAGTAAAACTAGTTGATAATGTTGAAGAATGTGTAGAACATATAAACAAATATTCTAGTGGACATACCGAGAGTTGTTTAAGTAACAATCAACAATCTATAGAGTATTTCTTTCAAAACTGTAAAAGTGCCATTTTAATGAATAATGCTTCCACTCAATTTGCTGATGGTGGAGAATTCGGATTTGGAGCAGAAATAGGTATTTCTACTGACAAGCTTCATGTGAGAGGGCCAGTAGGAGCAAAACACCTTACAACATTTAAATATCAAGTAATAGGCAATCACACCACTAGGCCTTAATGGAATTCCGTAATAATTTTCAAGAATTAAAATCTCAGACCGAATATCTTAGCTCTTTGAATAAAGAGGATGTTATTCATATAATCAAATCTTCAATTTATGAGTTAGAAAGTTTAAAAGTTTTCAATGAAGAAGAATTAAATGAAATTAATAAAGTGACTCTTATAAGTGAGCCCTTTAATAACCTTTTCTTTAAATATAACAAAGAGCATTTGATAAACAAAGGTGTAGTTTACATAGAGGAAGAAAATGATTTGCAATTTATTATATCTTTATTTTATTTTTTTAAACAAAGAGTACCGATTTTATTTTATACAAGTTCAAAATTACAATTACAATTTATGGATATTCTAAACAAATTCCTCGAGGAAAATGGTGTCTCTAAAAAATTTTTGAGGAAAATTGATGAATAGAAAGATTGGACTGTATGGTGGATTTTTTAATCCCTTACACGAGGGACACGTTCATGTAATAGAAAGTTCAATAAAAAGTTTAAATCTGAAAAAATTATTTGTCCTTCCCACTTATCAAAATCCTCTTAAGGCTAATCAAAATTTAAACTCAATAAATTCTCAATTATCAAATATCCGATCAAAAATTAAAGAGCCGTTAGTAAAAGTTTCCGACTTTGAACATCGTTATAAAATGAAATGTACCTATGATGTGTTGCAAAAAATTAAGACTAAATGTGACCTTAGCTCTTTTTATTTAATTATAGGTCTTGATCAGCTTGGTCATTTTCACAAATGGAAAGAATATGAGTGGATTTTAAAAAATATTAGTATTTGCGTTATTTATAGACCGAGATATGATGAATTCATTGAAAATTCAACAGTCCAAAAACAATTCTCCCATTTATTTATGCCTAATTTAAATAGTTTTATTAACTGCTCTACTCCTTGTTTCCATATTCTTGATAATATAGGTGTAGAGATGTCATCAAGTGAGTTACGTAATTCTTAATCACGACAAAGACCCCTCTGTTAAGGCTATTGTCGATAGTCTTGAAGACAATAAGGCTGAAAATATCTCAGTTATTTCTCTCAAAGGAAAGGCAGAATTTGCTGAGTTCATGATCGTTGCATCCGGGCGATCAAATAAGCATGTAGACTCAGTTTCAGATAAGGTTTACCGATATCTTAAGAAAAATAAACTTTATTGCAATAAACCAGAGGGAAAGCCCCTTTGCGACTGGACGGTCATTGATGCTGGACATGTTTTAGTGCATATTTTTAGAAATGAAGTCAGAGAAATATACGATTTGGAAAAACTATGGTCTGAAGACTTTAACACTATCAATACTGCCTCTTAAAAAATTACATATGCTAAAAATATTTTTTATTTTAATTTTAATCTTTAATGCGAATGTCAGTTTTTCTGACACTAAAGAAACCTATAAACAATTAAGTATTTTCAACGAAGTTTATAACCGAGTAAAAAATCAATATGTTGAAGAGGTAACTGATAAAGAGTTAATAGAAAAAGCTTTGAATGGAATGCTACAGGCACTTGATCCTCATTCAAGTTTTATGAGTGAAGAAATTTATAAAGAAATGCAGATGGACACGTCAGGTTCTTTTGGTGGATTGGGGATCGAAATCACAACAGATAAAGGGTTCATAAAAGTGGTTTCTCCAATTGACGATACCCCTGCCTATAAAGCTGGAATTTTAGCTGGAGATTACATAACGCATTTAGATGGCACATCAGTAGTTGATATGACTTTAAAAGAAGCAATTGATATTATGAAAGGTGAACCAGGAACCACTATAACTTTAACAATTTTTAGATCTGCCGAAGATCCATTCGATGTCGATATTAAAAGAGATATAATTAAAGTTGCATCTGTTAAACATCGTCTAATTAACGATGTAGGATACATAAGAATAATTCAATTTAATGAGCAAACAACAACAGGATTAAAAAAAAGTATAAAAGAGCTTGAAGACAGTAATGATGCTCCAATTGGTTATGTTCTGGATTTAAGAAATAATCCAGGGGGGTTATTAAATGAGTCTGTATCAGTTACAGATATGTTCCTTGATAAAGGAGAAATAGTTTCAATCAGAGGAAGAGAAAAGAAAGATGTTCAAGTTTACTCTGCTAAAAAAGGAGATCTAATCAATGGAAAACCATTGATTATATTAATCAATGAGGGTTCTGCTTCGGCATCTGAAATTGTTGCTGGTGCATTACAAGATCATGATAGAGCAGTAATTATGGGTATAAAGTCATTTGGAAAAGGTTCTGTGCAAACCATTATACCTATTGACAGCGGTGCAATCAGACTCACCATCGCAAAGTATTACACACCAAGTGGGGATTCAATACAAGCAGTTGGTATTGAGCCGGATGTTGTTGTGCCAAGAGCCGAACTAAATGTGATTGATAATAACTTTACGTTTAGAGAGTCAGATTATCGAGAAGCTTTAGATAATGAGACAAATGAAGAAAGTGAGGAGGAAGAGTCAACTGATGATATTCTTGAGAGAGATTATCAGCTATCTCGTGCCATTGATGCAGTCAAAACCATAGCTGTATTAAATTAATGAAAATAAACCCCAAAGATTATCGACCAAATGTCGGTATGATGATTATTAATCAAAATAAAGAAATATTTGTTGGAAAAAGAATAGACCACCCTTCAGAATTTTGGCAAATGCCACAAGGTGGTATTGATCCAAAAGAAAAATCTGAAGTGGCAGCTCTAAGAGAAATGGAGGAAGAGGTTGGTATAAAAAAAAATAAAGTTAAATTAATCTCACAGAGCAAAGACTGGTATTACTATTCTTTACCTAAAGACTTATCAAAAACTCTTTGGAAAGGTAAATACAAAGGTCAGCGTCAAAAATGGTTCTTGTATGAATTTAAAGGTAGTGAGAAAGATATAAATATTGAAACATCTCACCCTGAATTTTCTGATTATAAATGGGTTAAACCAGATTTTTTGGTTCCCAACATAGTGCCTTTTAAAAAAGCAATTTACGAAAAATTATTAAAAGAATTTAAAGACTATTTATAAGGCGGATTATTTACCACTTGTTCAAACGTACCCAGAGCAGTTTCATTACCCTCTAGTTCTTGATAGGTTTTAGATTGTTGGTAGTTAGAGCTATTAACATCAGACAATGGCTCTATTTGATCAACTAAGACCTCACAAACCTTTTCTTTTAGCATAACCAAACCACCTGACACAAAGAAACTCTCATCGACTTTGTTTGAAGACATAATTGCCATTTGACCAGGTCGCAAAGAACTGATGAACGGAGAATGATTAGGCATTGCAGCAAAATCACCCTCTGCTCCTGGCAAAACTGCCATTTCAACTTCTTTTTCAAAAATCACTTTTTGAGGGGATACGACCTTCAAATTAATCATAACTACTTCGTTGCTTCCTCAGCCATTTTTTTTGCTTTTTCTAGTGCTTCTTCAATTGTTCCAACCAAATAAAAAGCCGCTTCAGGGATGTGATCGTAGTCACCTTTAACCAATCCATCAAAACCTTTGATAGTATCCTCTAAAGAAACAAACTTACCTGGCGAACCTGTAAACACCTCTGCAACATGGAAAGGTTGACTTAAGAAACGTTGAATTTTTCTAGCTCTTGATACAACGAGCTTATCTTCTTCAGATAATTCATCCATGCCTAAGATTGCAATAATATCTTGTAAACTTTTATAGGTTTGAAGAGTTTTTTGAACATCTCTTGCAACTTGATAATGCTTCTCACCCAAAGTTCTTGGTTCTAAAATTCTAGAAGTGGAGTCTAAAGGATCCACTGCAGGATAAATACCAAGTTCTGCAATTGATCTGTTTAACACAGTAGTTGCGTCTAAGTGAGAAAATGATGTTGCAGGTGCAGGGTCAGTTAAATCATCAGCAGGAACATAAATCGCTTGTACAGATGTTATTGATCCTTTGTTAGTAGTCGTAATTCGTTCCTGAAGTGCACCCATATCTGTAGCCAAAGTAGGTTGATATCCCACAGCTGATGGAATACGTCCTAGTAAAGCAGAAACCTCTGATCCAGCTTGTGTAAATCGGAAGATGTTGTCTACAAAGAATAAAACATCTTGATTTTCTTCATCTCTAAAATATTCAGCTTGTGTTAAACCAGATAAAGCAACTCTTGCTCTAGCTCCTGGAGGTTCATTCATTTGACCATAAACTAGAGACACTTTAGAGGTATCACCCTCAAGGTTGATAACACCTGACTCAATCATTTCATGATAAAGATCGTTCCCTTCACGAGTTCTTTCTCCCACTCCAGCAAAAACAGAGTATCCACCATGAGCTTTAGCTACGTTATTAATTAATTCCATAATTAAAACAGTTTTTCCAACACCGGCACCGCCGAAAAGACCAATTTTTCCACCCTTTGAGTAAGGTGCTAAAAGATCGATAACTTTAATACCCGTAACAAGAACTTCGGTTTCGGTTGATTGATCAACAAAATCAGGAGCTGCTCTGTGAATAGGAAGAGATTTTTTTGATTCAATTGGACCTCGCTCGTCAATGGGCTCACCGATAATGTTCATAATTCGACCTAATGTTTCTGGTCCGACTGGCACAGAAATAGGATCACCATTGTCTTGAACCTCTTGGCCCCTTTGAAGACCTTCCGTTGCGTCCATAGCAATAGTTCGAACAGTATTTTCACCGAGATGCTGCGCTACTTCTAAAATCAAATCTTGATCACCTACTTTTGTAGATAATGCATTTAAAATTGGGGGTAATTCTCCTTCAAAGGCGACGTCAACTACAGCCCCTAATACCTGTGTAACTTTTCCTGCCTTATTACTTGCCATTTGTTGCTCCTTTCCTAAACAGCTTCTGCTCCAGAAATAATTTCAATAAGTTCTTTTGTGATGAATGCTTGTCTTGTTCGGTTGTAAGTTAGTGTTAACCGATCAATCATGTCTCCCGCGTTTCTTGTAGCGTTGTCCATGGAAGTCATTCTTGCTGCATGCTCAGACGCAGAGCTTTCAAGAACACTTCTATAAATTTGTGTTAAAAAATTTCTTGGAACCAAGTACTCTAAAAGTTCATTTTTATCAGGTTCAAATTCAAAAACAGCAATATTGGCTTCACTCTCATCTTCACTAGTTTCTTCATTGCTTAGAGGTATCAACGATTGATACGTGGGCTCTTGCGAAATCGCAGAAACAAACTTATTAAATAAAATAGAAACTTCATCTATCTCATTATTTTCAAATAGTTCCATAATTTTATTTTTTATTTCCTCTGAAACCTGAAGTTGTCTATCATTAGAATTTAAATCTTCGAAACTAGCTACAATATCTAAGTCTGTTTTTTTATAAAAACTAGATGCTTTTTTGCCAACAGTCATTATTTTGACAGACTTACCTTGTCCTTGTTGATCACTAATCCATTTTTTTGCGTTTCTAAAAAGATTAGAGTTGAAACCTCCACATAGACCACGGTCAGAAGAGTTGATTATTAAAAGACTAATTTTTGAATTTTCTCTACCAGTTAAGATTTCTGGTAAGTCAGCGCTATTTTTAGTATTTCCAGCCAAAGATGAAAGGATAAAACTTAAGCTATCTGCGTAGACCCTAGATGACTCAGCTAATTCTTGAGCTCGGCGTAACTTACTCGCAGCTACCATCTTCATCGCAGATGTAATTTTTCGAGTGGATTTAACACTGGAAATTCTATTCTTTAATTCTTTTAAATTTGGCATTAATTATAATTAGCTGTGAATTTTTCTAAATAATCCTCGATTTTTTTATCAGACTCATCGCTGAAATTACCTGTATTATTAATTTCGTCAAAAATATCTGAATGATCGGCACGAAGTCCCTCAAGAAACTTAACTTGAAAATCTGTAATTTTGGATATTTCAATTTTATCCAAGAAACCCCTAACACCTGAGTACAAGCTTAAAACTTGATCAGCCACAGACATCGGAACGTATTGATCTTGTTTTAATAGTTCTGTTAACCTCTCACCTCTTGCAAGTAACTGTTTGGTAGAGGCATCAAGGTCTGATGCAAATTGAGAGAAAGCAGCCATTTCACGATATTGGGCTAACTCTAATTTGATTTTACCAGCAACCTTTTTCATAGCTTTAGTTTGTGCTGCGGAACCCACACGACTCACAGATAAACCGACATTAATTGCTGGTCTAATACCTGAGAAAAACAATTCTGTCTCTAAGAAAATTTGACCATCTGTAATTGAAATCACATTAGTTGGGATAAAAGCAGATACATCACCAGCTTGAGTTTCAATTACGGGAAGTGCTGTTAAACTACCTCCACCATTCTCATCGTTCATTTTAGCTGCTCTTTCTAGAAGACGAGAGTGAAGATAAAAAACATCACCAGGAAACGCTTCACGCCCTGGCGGTCTTCTAAGCAATAAAGACATTTGTCTATACGCAACAGCTTGTTTTGATAAGTCATCATAAACGATTAGACCGTGCATTCCATTATCACGGAAAAACTCACCCATAGAGCAACCTGCATAAGGAGCTAAAAATTGGAGTGGTGCTGGATCAGAAGCTGAAGCTGCAACCACGATGGTGTATTCCATAGCTCCATTTTCCTCTAAGGTTTTAACAACCTGAGCAACTGTTGATCTCTTTTGCCCAATAGCTACATAGATACAATATAATTTTTTTGATTCATCATCAGACTGGTTAATTTCCTTTTGGTTAATTATGGTGTCAATAGCAACAGCTGTTTTGCCAGTTTGTCTATCACCAATAATCAATTCACGCTGTCCTCGACCAACAGGGACTAGTGAGTCAAGGGCTTTAAGCCCTGTCTGCATTGGTTCGCTTACACTTTGTCTAGGAATAATACCAGGTGCTTTAACTTCTATTCTACTAGACTCACTACTTTGGATAGGACCTTTACCATCAATAGGATTTCCGAGAGCATCGACAACTCTTCCTAACAAGCCTTTACCAACAGGTACCTCAACAATCTTTTGTGTTCTTTTAACTGTATCGCCTTCTTTAATACCTCTATCATCACCAAAAATAACAATACCAACATTGTCCTCTTCAAGGTTAAGTGCCATTCCTTGGACACCACCAGTAAATTCTACCATTTCACCTGCTTGGACATTGTCCAAACCATAAACTTGAGCAACTCCGTCACCAACTTTTAGGACAGTTCCTACTTCTGAAATATCTGCTTGGCTTTCAAAGTTATTAATCTGATCTCTGATGATAGAAGAGATCTCCGATGCTTTTATTGACATTAAATGTCTCCTTTCACATTGTTGGTAAATTTAGAAACTTGATTAAGAATACTTAGGTCGATCATCTTTGATCCAATCACTACAGTCATTCCTCCTAGTAAAGAATTGTTTACGTGGAACTCTAAATTAATTTTGGAACCATATTGGTTGTGTAACAAATCCTGGATACTATTTTTTATTTCATCATTAATAGCATGAGATGTTGTTACTTTAGCTTTTTGATATCCCCTTTTTTCAAAAAGAACATCCTGAAAATCAGACAAAACATTTTCAAATAGATTAAGTCTTTTATTTTTTTTAAGTGTATTGATAAGACCAGATAAAATTTTTTCAGATGGCAATCCTTGGATTATTTTTAATAAAATACTTGATTTTAATTCATTTTTGGTCAGAGGTGATTTTAAAAGTGAGGATAACTCTTCGCTGTCGGCCATAGTCTCAGATAAACTTTGTGCATCTTTAAGCAAGGCATCTAATTCTTCGTTTTTGACTGAGTCAAACAAGGCAGTAGAATACCTTTTAGATGCGATTTTATTGGTCATTTTGTATAGTTAACCTCAATTTTTTATCACATCACTAGGCCAACCGGCATCATACAAATGACGCATCAAGCGATTGATAGTGGATCAATGTCAATATTTAGAAAACGCCTGTATTTTGGGGCTATTTTTGACATTAAGATATCTAATTTTTTTCTCAAAGCCTTATATGTCCTCTCTTTAAAATAAAAATTCTCATGAAAGTGCTTCATTTTATATGGAATCAATGATGGGACAGGCCCTAAAATATCAAGTCTACTCTTTTTCGATATATCAAGAATTTCTTGGCAAGCCTCTCTTATAGCTGAGACATTAGGATGGATTAATTGAATTTGAACAATTTTGTAAAACGGAGGTAAATTGCTCTCTTCTCTTCTTTGAAGTTCTAATTTTATAAATTGATCTCTACTTTGATTCTTAAGTGAATTGTAAATCGAATGCTTAGGATTGTAAGTTTGAATTAAGACCTTACCCCTGTTACCCTCTCTACCTGATCTCCCTGCTACTTGTTGCAAAAGCTGGTATGTTTTTTCCATAGCTCTGAAATCAGGACTATACAAACTTGAGTCTGCATCAATAATATTTACTAATTTTAAATTTGGAAAATGAAAAGACTTTCCAATTATTTGAGAGCCAATTAATAGACTAGTCTTTAAATTAAATATATTTTCAATGATCTCGTTTTTATTTTTTTTTGATTTTAGGGTGTCACTTGAAAATAATTGATTTGAATATCCAGGAAAAAGGCGTGTTACTTCTTCTTGAAGTCTTTCTAAACCTATACCAATCGAAATGAATTTTTCAGATGAACACATCTTACAAATTTGATTAGGCTCAAAAAAATTTGAACAATGATGACAAACAAGTCTATCAATTTTTTTGTGGTAGACTAAATTTGCTGCACAATTTTGACATTGTATCGGTGTATGACAACTTACACATATTTTGGATGGAGCATAACCACGTCTATTAAGAAAAAATAAAACTTGTCCTTTTTGTTTTAGGACCCTATTTGTTTCATCAAATACTTGTTTTGATATCCAGGCCCTAGAGCTGGGTTTTGATTGGTTCATATCAACAATTTCAACTCTAGGTAATTGAGTTTTATGAAATTGATTGGAAAGATGATGAATATGAAATTTTCGCTGATTAGAATTATGAAGGCTCTCTAATGATGGAGATGCACTTATTAAAAGACATAAAGCCTTTGAACATTTTGCTTTATATATGGCCATATCTCTTGCTTGATATTTTGGGCCGTCTTCTTGTTTATAAGATGAGTCGTGCTCTTCATCGCATATAATTAATTTTAAATTCTTGAAAGGAAGTAAAACTGATGACCTTGCTCCAACTAAAACGCATGGTTCACCCGATAAAAGAGATCTGACTATTCTAGCTTTTTGAATTTTTGATTGTTTGGAGTGCCAAATAAAGGGTTTACAACCAAAGTATTTAAAAAATCTTCTAGACCATTCTTCAGTTAAAGCTATCTCTGGTAAAAGTATTAAAGATTGATTTCCCCTGACTAAATTTGACTCAACAGCTTTTAAATACAATTCTGTTTTACCCGAACCTGTAACACCATCTATAAGGTGAACTTGAAAATCATTATTTTTATTTGTTTGAAGTGATTTAAAAATATTTTCTTGATCAGGGTTTAAAGAAATATTTTGCGCCATACCATCAAAAATAAAACTATCTGTAGTTTGGGATATTTTTTTTTCTTCTAATAATTTCTTCCAATCTTTTTTTGTTAGGTTGTATTTATCAATGAGATTTTTTTGAGTTTCATATATTTTATTTTTAAAAAGATAATAATTTTTTAATTGTGTATTAGGAAATTGTTGTATTGCCATTTTCAAAACCATACCTAAATCTATGAAGCAATGTATTGACACATACTTGTAAAAATCAATATTTTCTGTGCAAACAGCAAATCGATAATAATTACTTATTGAAAGTACTTTTTTGAGATCGAATTTTAAATCTTTAATGTTTGTTTGAGATATAATGACTCCTGATGATTTTCTTTTTCTTAAAGGAATTTCAACAATCGAGCCTACCTCAATAGAATGTGAGTATTTATAAGTCAGGCTCTCATTTATTTGCCCTATAGGCATAACTTGGTAGTAATAATCCATTTTAAATTTTGATTCTAATTTATAATATAATGTAATGAATTTTATTGAACTGTTAGAACAGTTAAAAATAGATAAATCCTTAATACAAGACTTTGATAAATGGGCTAGTTATTTAAAAGACATAAAAGGTCACTCGGAAAATACATATAGATCGTACTGCTTTGATGTATGTGATTTTTTAATTTTCTTTAAATTCTATAATGGAAATTCCGTATCTTTATCAAATTTAAAAGATTTAAATTTGCAAACATTTAGGGCTTGGTTGGCAGATCTCAGTGAGAATAGAAAATATAAAAATATTTATAAAAAACCATTGTCAGCAAGATCAAGGAGAAGAGCGATTAGTTCTATTAAAAATTTTTTTAAGTATTCATCTCTAAATAATGACTTATATAAAGTTGCTTATAGCGAGGTTCAATTATTAAAAAATCCAAAAATTCCAAGATCTCTTCCTAAACCCATAGCAGAAGGAGATATTGAGCTTTTAATTGAAGAGTTAAAAAAAATATCAAAAAAAAGCTGGGTTCAAAAAAGAAATATAGCTTTACTTTATCTTTTGTACGGATGTGGGCTACGAATAAATGAGGCCCTATCTATTACTAAAAGCCATTTAATTGATAAAAATTCTCTTACTATCTTGGGCAAAGGTAATAAAGAGAGATTAGTGCCAGTTCTCGATATTGTAGCTAACTCATTAGAAAATTATCTAAAAGAAATACCATATGATTTGCCAAGCGATGTTTCGATATTTGTGGGAGATAGAGGTAATCCGCTTAAAGCCTCGGCTTTCCAAAGAGATTTGAAGAATGCCAGAGTTAATTTGGGGCTACCAAAAACAGCAACACCTCACTCATTAAGACATAGTTTTGCAACTCACCTATTAAAAAATGGTGGGGATTTAAGAATAATTCAAGAATTATTAGGACATAGTTCTTTATCTACAACTCAAATATACACTGAAGTTGATGACATAAGTTTAGAAAAAACTTATATAGAAAAAAACCCTAGTAAGTAAATTTAGATTTTACCTCTAACTATAAAATGAGGATTGATTATATCTTTCTTTGAATATTTTAACCTATTACCTTTTAGGTCTTTTACAGTACCACCTGCTCCCTCTACAACCGCTTGCGCTGCTGCAGTATCCCATTCAGAAGTAGGTCCTAGCCTAGGATATAAATCTGCTAAACCCTCTGCTATCATACAAAACTTTAAAGAACTTCCGGCTTGTAGAGTATCAAAGTCATTAAATTGAGATAAATAAGTTTTAGTCTCATTATTGAGATGACTTCTGCTCGTAACAATCTTCAGTTTATCGGAGGGTGATTGCACAGAAATAGATTTGATATTATCATTCAATAACTTGTATGAGCCTTTGTTAAGACCCCCAAAAAATAATGTCTTATCTTTTGGAATGTAAACAAACCCTTGGGTGGGATAATTGTTGTTAATCAAAGCAATATTAATTGTAAATTCACCATTCTTATTGATAAATTCTTTAGTACCATCCAAAGGATCAACTAACCAGTATTTTAGCTCATCAGTATATTTTTGCTCACCCTCCTCTGAAATTATGGGGTAAGCTGAAATAGATGATAATAAATCAGAAATGTGTTCATGTGATGCTAAATCTGCTTCTGTTAATGGACTTTTATCGTCTTTTAATTCAATACTTTGATCATAATTATCATAAATATTAAGAATTTTTTTTGAACATAGCTCAAGATTTTCACTGATTTCATTGAAAAACTCAAATTGTCGTATTATGTTATTATTTGTCATTTTTTTAAAATTTTACTTTTTTTCATATACATTTAGATTATTTTTTGTATTTTTCCAATAATACGACAAATGGTCAATTGTAATGAATCATACTTTATTTTTTAAAATTAACCCATCAATAAAATTTCCAGCTTGGGATAGCGATAGTCATTATAAATTCCTTTTTAGTAAAAATTTATTTAAAACAAAAAGATCTTATGAAAGGTGGTTGGAAAAAATATCAATTTTTCCAGAGAATTTAAATATAGAAAGCTTTTTAAACATACATGCAGGCCATATAAACAAATTAATTTATGAAGATTCCATAAAAAAATTTGAAAAACAAAGATCACTTATTTTGTTTATCCAATACGTTGAGATAAATAATAATAAATTTTTATTTGCAAATGATAGACGTAAAGGAAGACTATGGGTCAAAGTTAAGTCAAATAAAATAAAAGATATATCTGAGAGTTTAAAATATTTCTCAAAATTAAGAAAAAAAAATATTATTATTTTTCCAGACTCTTATCTTCTTGAAATTTTTCTTGATCAAAAAATTGATGAAAATCAAATTAACAATAAATTCAAACTTTCAATTCATTTTCCTGAGTATTTATTTTATATAAATGATCTCAAAATTTATGATACAAAACTACATAATAAATTTAATTTACCTCCAAACAGTTATCTGTCAGATCTAGAAGCGGAAAGTATTCATATTATCAGAGAAGTAGTTAGTGAAACAAAAAATCCTGTCATGCTTTACTCAATAGGAAAAGATAGTTCAGTGATGTTGAGGCTTGCTCAAAAAGCTTTTTACCCTAGTCTTCCCCCATTCCCACTACTACATGTTGATACTCGATGGAAGTTCCGAGAAATGTATTTATTTAGAAATTGGGTAGAAAAAAATAGTGGTGTGAAGCTAATAACACATATTAATCCTGATGGTATTAAATCAAATATTAATCCCTTTGATCATGGCTCTGCTCTCCACACTGATATAATGAAAACTCAGAGTCTAAAACAAGCCTTGGACAAGTATAAATACGATGCTGCTTTTGGTGGAGCAAGAAGAGATGAAGAGAAATCAAGAGCTAAAGAAAGGGTTATTTCATTCCGAAACCCCTCTCATCAATGGGATCCAAAAAATCAGCGTCCAGAGCTTTGGTCTTTATATAACTCTAAAGTCAATAAGGGTGAAAGCACAAGGGTTTTTCCCTTATCTAATTGGACAGAATTAGATATTTGGCAATATATCTACCAAGAACAAATACCAATTGTTCCCTTATATTTTGCAAAAGTTAGACCTGTAGTCGTGAGAGATGGAATGATTATTATGGTCGATGATGATCGATTTAATATTCAATCTAACGAAAAAATTGAATTAAAAAGAATTAGGTTCAGAACACTAGGTTGTTATCCCTTAACTGGTGCTATTGAATCAAATGCAAATTCACTTGAAGACATTGTTCTTGAACTTCTTCAATCCAAAACATCCGAAAGACAAGGAAGAGCTATCGATACAGACTCAAGTAGCTCTATGGAAATCAAAAAAATTGATGGTTATTTTTAAATGTATAAAGCCGGTACAATTAGCAAATACTTAAAAAGTCAAGCCTCCCTTAATCTATTAAGGTTTATCACTTGTGGATCTGTTGATGATGGTAAAAGTACTTTAATTGGGAGGATGCTTTATGAATCTCAAATGATATTTGATGATCAAGTTGCTTCCTTAAAAAATGATTCAAAAAAATATGGAACACAAGGTGAGAATATAGATTTTGCATTACTGGTCGATGGTTTATCAGCTGAGAGAGAACAAGGTATTACTATAGATGTTGCATATCGATTTTTTTCAAGTAGCAAAAGAAAGTTTATTGTAGCAGATACACCAGGTCACGAGCAATATACTAGAAACATGGCGACTGGGGCCTCAACAGCTGAGTTAGCTATCTTACTTGTTGATGCCCGTAATGGCATACTTACACAAACTAAGAGACATTCTTTCATTGTATCTCTTCTTGGAATTAAAAATATTATCTTGGCAGTTAATAAGATGGATTTAGTTAACTATGATAAAAATATTTACGAAAAAATAAGCTCCGAATACAAATTATTCTCAAAAAAATTAAATTTTAAAAATATTCAAAGTATTCCTATATCAGCACTTAAGGGGGATAATATTCACAAAAAATCTAAATACATGAAATGGTACAATGATAAAACCCTATTTGACTATTTAGAAACTACTAAAACTAAAATACAAAGCTCAGACAGATTTGTACTTCCTGTTCAAAGTGTCAATAGACCTAATTTAAATTTCAGAGGATATTCAGGAACCATCGCTGAGGGAAAAATTAGAAAGGGTGATGAGTTAATTTCTCTTCCGTCAAATCAAAAAGTAAAAGTGAAAGATATTTTTGTAGGCGAAAGATCGCTTAAAACAGCTAATTTAAAACAAAGTATCACACTTACCATAGACAAAGAGATAGATACATCTAGGGGCGATATACTATGCTCAAAAAACTCTACAGTTGATATGGCTGACCAATTTAACGTTAATGTTATTTGGATGTCAGAGGATAAGGGTTTTACTGGAAGAACTTATTTAGCGAAAATTCATAATATCTCAACCAGTATTAAAATTATGAACATAAAAAAAATATATGATGTAAATACACTAGAATTCACTGCTGGAAATGAACTTAAACTCAATGATGTTGCAGAAATTTCTATATCATTTAATAAAACTGTTCCCTTTTCGACTTTTAAAGAAAATAAAATTTTGGGATCTTTTATAATTATTGATCCAATTAATAATCAAACTATGGGAATGGGAATGATAAACTTTTCTCTTCGAAGATCACAAAATATTCAACTTCAAAACTTAACCATCAATAAGAATTTAAGAGAGAAGATTTATGGTCACAAAGGTCAAGTGCTGTGGATGACTGGCCTCTCAGGATCAGGAAAATCCACTATAGCAAATGAAGTAGAAAAAATATTATATTCTCAAGGTAAAAAAACATACATTCTTGATGGAGACAATATCCGACACGGATTAAATAAAGATTTAGGCTTTACAGATAAAGATAGAGTTGAAAATATAAGGCGAGTTGCAGAGGTGGCAAAACTTATGTGTGACGCTGGACTAATTGTGATCACTGCTTTTATATCACCGTTTAGATTAGAGAGAGAAATGGCTCGATCACTTTTTGAAAAGAATGATTTTAAAGAAATTTATATTTCAACTCCTTTAAAAGTAGCTGAAAAAAGAGATCCAAAAGGTTTGTATAAAAAAGCAAGACAGGGTAAGATACCAAATTTCACAGGTATAGACAGTATTTATGAAAAACCTACAAATCCTGAACTAGAAATTGATACCTCTAAAGTTTCTTTAAGTAAGGCTGTAAAAAAAATATTGAATATTATTACTTAAGTCGAATTTCCAATTGTTGAAATTTAGTCATATCAAAAACTATGTTTTCAAAAACAACATCTTCAAAATTTAAATCAGGGTTTAATGAAAACCCGAATGGTTCTAAAGGTTGACCTTTAAAATCTGTTGAAAATTCTCCATTTCCATCAGTATCTTGAAAGGCAAACAGGCCTATATTAATATGTGGGAAAGCTTTTAAATTAACATTATTAAATTTGTTTATATCCTGCTCTACAACAATAAAAAGAGGTGCAGAATTTTCCTCGAAATAATATTTCCTATCATACCCCAGAATGTGAATTGGACTTGAAGCATCAACAAAACCTGTGATTTTTGCTGTGAGATGATCTGAATATGATGTTTTTATTACAAAAAAAGCCTGAAAAATCAGGAAATAAATGATCAATTTAATACTAGCCAGATAGCTGTGCATAACTTTTGAAAGATTAATGTATTTTCAAAAAAGTTGTACAAACAATTTGATTGGATTTAAAACAAAAGAACAAACTACAAAAAAAAACTTGAAAAACATGGTTTTTTTTTTAATTAATTTGAAATGTATTATCATCATTCAACCAATAAACTACATGCATAATGAATAACTGTGGATAACTCTGTTTAAAAGTATTAATTTATCCTTGGTTATGAAAAAAGGATACATCATTGTGAGAGTTTCAATTCACAATAATGAACTATTTCAAAAATATCCTCCTTTATCAACTGAAGTGATGAAAAAATATGGGGGTAAATACATAATTAGAGGTGGAAAAACTGAAGTTTTTGAAGGGGAATGGCCTGTAGACAGAACTACTGTAGTAGAGTTTGAAAGTTTTGAAAGTGCTAAAAAATGTTATGAGTCTGTTGAATACTCAGAGGCTATGAAAATTAGGCAAAATAGCACAAAAAGTGACCTCATATTAATAGAGGGATATTAATTCTTTTTAAAAAATTGATCGGCTAATTTAAGTTTGTCTTTTTTCTTTTTCAATAAAATTTCTAAGTTTTTGATTTCTAATTTATGATTGCCAATCATCTCCTCAATTTCTTCAACACTCAAATCATCTAAATCAATTGTTTTTGTTTTTTTTGGCTCTTCTTCATCAAACATTTGTTCTATATCCTTCCTTTGTCCAAATAATTGGAAAAAAACTTTCATCTAACTCATCTGTTTCTAATTTTTTATATTTTTTATAAATTCTCGCAGTACCTCCTGTGTTTGTGGGATGAAATTTTGAGTCAGAGGGAACGCAATGAGCAACTATTGCCCTTCTATTACTGTTTGTATTATTAATACCTGACCCATGCCAAGTGTATCCATGATGAAATGCTACTCCACCTGCTGGAACTTCAACATATTGAATTTGAATTTCTTTATTTAATTTTGAAGCATATTCATTTAACTCTTTTTTATAATCTCTAGGAGAATGAAACTGTCCTTTAGGAGGACTTAATCCCCAAAGGTGTGATCCTTTTACATATTCTAGTGTCCCTTTTTCTTTATCGACATTATCGATGGGCATCCAACATGTCATCATAGTTTGTGGTACAATCCAATCATCATATGCAGCATCTTGGTGGTAAGCTAGAGTTTTACCTCCAGGTGGTTTCCATAAAATATTGTCTTGTAAAAGTCTTGATCCACTCCAACTCATTAGTTCAGCACAAGCTTTTCCTAAAAATTCATTGCAAACTATTTCCTTTATAGAATTATCTGATTTCCAAGCGTTACAAATCTGTCTAGTAACATCTTTCGGTCCACTTTCAAACTTCCAATTCCACTCGTCAGGCTCAATACCTGTTTCAAAGTTTCCATTAAATAAACTCTGAAAAGTCTCATGCAATCGTTCAAAATGAGTGGTATCGAGAAAACTCTCAATAATCAAAAAACCATTTTTTTTAAAATCTTTTTTTTGACCTTCATTTAAAGAAATTTCTATCATTATAAAAATTTTATTATCATTTATGAAATATATTTTAGATTATAATTTAAATAAATTGACATTTTTGTTAGATATCTGATAATCCAATAATGTCAAAAAAACTAATATTAATTATACTTTCCTCATTTTTTTTAATCACTAGTTGCGCAACTGTGAGCGAAAAAGCTAATGACGCTTACGATACTGTAGCGGGTGCCGTATCTAAAGGTTACAACAAAGTTAAAGATACAGTAACCGGCGACGACGACGATTAAATTTAGCGCTTTACAAGGCGTACCCTTTAGTTAGTTCAAATTAATTTAACTTAATGAAATTTATATCTCTGCAACATATTTCAATTGAGGATCCGGGGACGTTTAAAGATTTTCTTATAGAAGATGGTCATAGTATTACAACTATCCAATTGGATGAGGGCGATAGTATTCCAAATAATTTAAATGAATTTGATGCTATGCTTTGTATGGGTGGCCCAATGGATACATTTATGGAAGATCAATATCCATGGTTAGTAGCTGAAAAAAAAGCAATAGGTGAATATGTTTTAAACCTTAAAAAACCTTTTTTAGGTTTTTGCTTGGGATGTCAACTGTTAGGTGAGGTATTGGGGGGAAAGGTAGTTGAGTCTAAACCGCCTGAGATTGGTGTATTGGATATTAACATTGAAGCAAGTGCCAAAGAAGATCATATTTTTGATTTTCTTCCAAATAAAATAAAAGCTTTGCAATGGCATTCTTATGAAGTAGTTGGTTTGGAGACTAACACTAAAGTTAGTGTTATAGGCACCTCACCCTCAACAAAATATCAAATATTTGGTTATGATAAGTACGCCTATGGAATTCAATTTCATTTAGAAATTCGAAAAACTACTGTTGATGATTGGGCTCAAGTTCCTGAATATAAAAATGCTCTCGAAAAATCACTCGGAGCTGATGCCTTACCTCAAATGAAAGATATGGTAGCTAAAGAAATTGATACTATGGTGATGCAGTGCAACCAAATGTATAAAAACTTCGTTAAAATAATTAATAATTAGTTTTTATTAACTTAATTTAGATGCACAGAAGAGATTTTATAAAAAAGGTTATACTTTTCTCATTATCCTTTGTAATTCTAAAGACAAAAATTATGGCAAACACTCTCTTTAAACCTTTCAATCTAGTGGATGGAGTCTTTGTCAATAACTACGTTTCACATAAAAGTAGTTTCAAAGATTTTTGGAAATGGAGGAGGGAGTCAAGTAAGCCGGAACCAATTACATTTTCTATGGTTGAAAATGACCCTGAATACTTAAAATCTAATAAATCTGAAAATACAATTACTTGGATTGGTCATTCAACTTTCTTACTACAGATTGATGGTATAAATATATTAACTGACCCCCATTTCACTAAAAGAGCTTCTCCTCTAAGTTTCATGGGGCCTTCAAGAACAACACCTCCTGGATTAAAAATAGATGAATTGCCTTTTATTGATTTTGTTTTAATTTCTCATAACCACTATGACCATCTAGACTCAAAGACTATCCAGCTTTTATTAAAAAAACAAAATATAAATCAACCTACATTTTTTGTACCACTAAAATTAAGAAATATTTTATCAAAATTAGGTGCAAGAAATGTTTTGGAGCATGAATGGTGGCAAATGACTCAATTCAAAAATTTGGAAATTTATTCTGTCCCAGTACAACATTGGAGTAAAAGAACATTTAACGATACTAATAAAACACTTTGGTGTGGTTGGGTTGTAAAAGCAAATAATTTTAAGTATTTTTTTGTAGGCGATACTGGATATTCAAAAGATTTTAAGGATATTCAAAAAAAGTTTGGATCGTTTGACCTATCAACAATACCCATAGGAGCATATGCCCCAAGGTGGTTTATGAAAGACTCACATTGTAATGTTGAAGAAGCAATTCAAATTCACAAAGATGTTAAATCTAAAAAATCTATAGCAATGCATTGGGGAACATTTCAATTAACAGATGAACCGATGGATGAGCCTATAAAATTACTCCAAGAACTAACTAAGCAGTTCAAGATAAGCAAAGATGAGTTTTCTTATATGGCTCACGGCCAAACAAGAAAAATTTAAGTAAAATAATTATAGGCCTGATATGACAGAGTAATTACAATTACTATTAATGCCCATATACTTAAATTACTCAAAAATTGTTTAAAGGTAGAGTTTGTATCCAAAAAACGAGGTCCTACTAAAATCAGTAGACATACAAAATAAATAATAGGCATTATTATTTCTGCTGACATTATTGATCTTTTTTTAGTTTATCTAAACTAATCTCCTCAGAAAATTGTTCATTTAGTTTTTCAGCATTATTTCTGGTTTTTATCAAATCATCTTTTTTTTCGCTCTGATTTACAACTACATCAACCAAAATTGCTATTAGAAGATTTAACATTGTAATGGCACAGACAATTATAAAACTAAAAAAATAAATCCATGCCCACCAATAAATATCTTGAAGTGGCAACATTACCTGCTCCCAAGATGATAATGTTAAAACTTGAAATAAAGTAATCATTGAAACGCCCACATCAGACCATCTCTCGGGTATGCTATTTGAAAAGACTATTGCTCCAATAGTTGCATAAATATAGAGAATTATGAAAAGCAGCAAACTTACATAAAACACTCTTTTTAACGATCCAATCAATGACTCAATGATTAATTTTAACTCAGGAATAATAGATATAACTCTTAAAACTCTAAACACTCTCAATAATCTTAACAGAAGAAAACTGGAGTTGTTAGGTATTGGTATCAATGATACCAAAACAATAAAAGTGTCAAAAATATTCCAACCACTTTTAAAAAAATTTGATTTTCTAGGTTCACCAATAAAACGAATTGAAATTTCTATTACAAAAAAAATAGTTATCAAATAATCGAGATATTTAATGAGCTCTCTTGAGAACTCTCCTAAATTGTAAGTATTTAAACCGATAGTAAATGCATTAAATATAATGATAAATAAAACTGAGTATTGAAATAACTTGCTTTCTCGTATTTTAAAAAAGGTTTGTTTCATTTATTTCAAAAAGTTTATAGGTAATTTAACAACAGAATGATTGTGAAATTTTATATCATTTTTATCATACATAAATAATTCGTATTTTTCGATTGTTTGAGAAGTTAAATTATTACATTTAGCTTTATCTAGTAACTTTTCACATTTTGACTCTGCATTTACACCATCAAAATAAACGATACGCTGTGGAATTATCTCAGTATTAAATGCTTTTTTATAACGTGATATGGCAGAGGCGTACAGTCCATATCTAAGATTTAGTTCCTCACCCTTAGATGTATTGCTAGTTCCTTTAAAATCTATTTTTAAAATCCCATCAATCCATACCTTCATGAAACCTTTGTCCTCATCTGGATGCCAATTTGTGTTAAAAATTATTTCTGTCCATTGGCCTAAAAGTACATCATTGCTTTTTAAAATTATGTGGGAGTCCTCAAAAGAGTCTTTATTCCTGTTAAAAGTTAATCCTGCATGAGTGTGTTGAAACATGACTAAAACTTTAGATGGGTTATGTCTTTTCCATTGGATTAAAGACATTTTTGCAGGGGCAATAGAATTGTAATCTTTTGGAAGAAAAATATTAAACTTATACCACTTCTCTTTTTTCCACTTTTCGTGGCTGTAATATATTTCAGACCTCTCTCTATCTGTATCACAGTCACTTGATTTAGGTTCTTCTCCGCACTCTCCATTATTAACTTCAAACTTTATAGATTTATCTCCAATAATTGAATTGCCGCTAACTGATATAGGATTTTTTGCATTTGGGGAGATTAATGGATGAAGTTCCTCAGGGATTATTTCTCCAAAACCATCTTGTTTTAAAGCTTTTTTAATTTCACTAAAACTTGAGGCAAGCACTAAACTTGGCAAAAATATAAATAAAGTTAAGAATGTCTTCATAGTTTTGCCCGTATTGAGTCCCTAACGAACATTGTATTAAATTTTATTATTAATAAAAAGAGTATATAGCTCAAGCTAATGGTTCTGTGGTGAAACGGATATCACACTTGACTACGGATATCCTACGTCTCTTTAATTCATTTATTATCAATACTATTCTTTGAGCATATACACTGTTTCATCATTGTAGTGTGTTGTAAGTGTTTTATGAACTGTTCCACTTTACAATAGGGCTAATAAAATTCTCATTTTTCTTTTGCCTTCTCATATTCTAGTTTTCTTAATTTCTTCTTGAAATCATTAATTTTTTTTGACTTTTCTATATCATAATTTTCAACAACTTCTTTTTTTAGTTTTGAAATCTGTTCTTCAATAAGTTTAATTTCTTCATCAAGAAGTTCCATCTTACTTTTTTTGTAGAAATATTCTTGCTCACCTAACTGACTAAGGTTTGAGTTAACCTCATCTTTAGTTTTGCCTATTCTAATCTCATCAAAATAAACAATCGTAGTGCCACCATCAGAGCCCGTTTCCCATGTATGTTCCAACCAGTTTCTATAAATTCCAAACTTAAAGTTTGCTCTAATATTTTTATCCCATAATGTTTTGCCACTATAATCATAAATCAAATCACCATTTGCCCATATTTTATAGTAACCATCATTTTCGTATGACCAATTTACGTGCATTAATATGTCATTCCATCTACCAATCATATCTGTCTTAGATAAAGACAGGCCTTTTTCTTTATTAATATTATTAGAAGGTGTGTATGAACCATCTTTCGCCTCAAAGCTAAAGTGTTGGTCAGGGTAAACATCATCAGGCCTGCTATGAAATTGCAGAAGTTTAAGACTAGACCTTGGATGTAATTCTGTAAATTCAGGTTGTAAATAAATTGACCATGCATACCACATTTCTCCTTTACCCCATTCGTCAATAGATGCTATTTCGGCTCTTTCAGATTTTCCATTATTTCTATTACAGTCATTAATTTTGCCCTTACCTCCACATTCGCCTGGTCTTACTTCAAATCTAATACTAAGATTTCCATCTCTTACAGGATGTCCTTCATCTTTAGAAACTACTTGTATTTGATGTTTTAAACCTAAGGCTCTAGAGCTAAGTCTCCATTCACGCACTCCAGAGGAGACGTCAAATGGAAGGGTAAAGTTTTTTTTACTAATAGTGTATTTTTCTGAGAAGGAGTCAGTTAAGCCATCATTGACCTGTTTGCCATCTTTAAATGTCAATCCCCATAACAAACTAGGTAGTAATAAAAATAAGGCTAAGAAGATTTTCATAAATAATTATTCAGTGTGTTATGAGTGTGTTATAGCACATCCATAGAAGTTTATTATTTAAAAAAAGAGTATATAAATCAAGCTAATGGTTCTGTGGTGAAACGGATATCACACTTGACTACGGATATCCTACGTCTCTTTAATTCATTTATTATCAATACTATTCTTTGAGCTTTAACAACATTTTATCTATGTTGCCCGTAATAAGCCCGTAATGAAAATATAGCTAAAAATTTAGTTTTAAGGAGAGGTTGTAAATTTTATACCCTCTGCACCAATGCCCACTATCAGCGCTTTGAGTGTTATGTCACCTAAATTTTTTCCGTAATGAGCACTTTTACTATCCTCTATATATGCTTTACCAGGTTTGTAAATAGTAACTGTTCCGTCTTCCCAAGTATATGTCATCTCTCCCTCCATAATGTAAATATAAACAGGGTAAGAATGAACATGGTTTGGAGTTACACCACCAGGAGGCACCTCAACTATAAATGACACTATTTCAGCTTTTCCATCAGGATAATATATTTCATTTCCTAATATTGTAGTTGCAGATTTTAGAACAGGGGAAATTTTAGTTTTGAGATGTTCCTCAGAATGTAAAAATCCAAAACTAAATAGAAAAATTGAAAAAAGAAATATAAACCTAAATTTTTTAGTATAAATATACATATAAACTCTTATAACATCTAAAAAAATATTATTTATTGCAAATGAGTAATATATATATTTAAAAAAAGAAATAATACTCTTAACAAGTAATTATTATAATCATTTATTTTAAAAATTTAGAAAAGGAGATTAACAATGCTTGGTGATAAAATTGGAACAATGACATTACAGGAAACTAATAAGCCAATGGACTCTGGTAAATATGGTTTACCTGCTATGGACATTACTGCTGAAGGGAGCGGAACGATGCTAGGTCATGATGTTCAGTCTATGGGCGCATTTACAGCCGAAATGAGACCAGATGGTTCATGGGCAGGAAATGCCTATGCTGGGGTTGTAATGTGTGCAGAAGGTGTCGCCACATATAAAGCTACGGGTGTCGGAAACCAGAGGAAAGATGGAGGCACTTCTTTTAGAGGCGGCGCTATATTCGAAACCACATCTGAAGCGTTATCTGAACTGAATGGTAAATTTTACGCATTTACTTACGAAGCCGATGCAGATGGCAAAGCAGTTTGGGAACTTTACCCCTTTAACTAGAGGTTTGAAGATTTCACACCTCTGCACTACCAAGGGGGGAGGAAACACAACGTTGTTCCCCCCCCCCCGACAAACAACCTCTACTGATTAATCCCTTTTGTTCGCTAATGTAAGCCCTTGCTTCCCGCATATATTGAAAAGCTCGGGAATATCTTTGTCCCTTCATGTTCACCTATGCTTGAAATAAGACATAGCGATTGCCCTTTACATCTTTCATCTTTCGTCTAGTTATTGTTCCCATAATATCCCTTCTTCATTCGTTGCCCGTAATGGCTCCGTAATGAGTTTCGTAGGATTAAGTACAATGATTGATTTATGGTGATATACTTTGATTAAGGTTCTGTGGTGAAACGGATATCACACTTGACTACGGATCAAGAATTCAGGGTTCGAATCCTTGCAGAACCGCCATTTTAAATTTTTAAATTATCAATGAGTCTAATTTTGCCTTTATAAATTGCATAAAAAAGTCTCGACTCAGAAACTTTACCATTGAAACTTAGGTCCTCATTATTTCTAAATTCGAAGTAATCAAATTCTTCAATATCTTGTTCAACAATAAAATCTTTAGCTTTTTGGTTTGCAGTATTAATATCAAATGATTTTTCTAAAGTTTTTAGAAAATTTTCTACTTTTTGATGAAATCTTACAAAATCTTGTATTTGTTTTTTACTTAATTTTTCATTTCTCGATGAATAGGCAATACCTTCTTCATTTCTTTTTGTAGGTACAGATACTATCTTTAAAAATTTAAAATTTTCTTGAATAAATTTTTCAATTATCTTAAGTTGCTGAAAATCTTTTTCACCAAAATAAACCTTGTTACTTTTTACAATTGAAAAAAATTTATTTAGTACAGTGATTACACCATCAAAGTGTCCTTTTCTATATTTATCGCAAAGTATATTATTAAAGTAAGTATTTTTTAAAATAGTTTCATCTTTGTTGTAAATTTCTTCTGCTGATGGTTCAAATAAAAGATCTACGTTATTGTCAGAGCAAAAATCGTAGTCAAGGCCTTTATTACTAGGATAGGAGTTAAAATCTTCTTTGCTGTTAAATTGTTTTTCATTTACAAAAATACTGACAATAGTTTTGTGATTATCGTTTTTTGATTTTTTTATCAGTTCTCCATGTCCCTTATGAAGGGCGCCCATAGTAGGAATAAAACCAATTGAGTATTTTCGATTTTGATAAGCAGTCAAATATGACTGTAAATTAGAAATGTCTTTAATTATCAACATAATTTGTTTTTATTTATTGACTTCATATCAATAATTGTTAAATGTAGGAACCAATTTTTTTAGGTGTATTAGCAATGAAAAGAACATATCAACCAAGTCAATTAGTTAGAAAAAGAAGGCATGGATTTCGTTCTAGAATGTCAACAGTTGGCGGTCGTAAAGTCATTAATGCAAGAAGAGCTAAAGGTCGATCTAGACTATCTGCTTAATTTTTGAGACTTCCTACACTAAAAAAATCCTCCCAATTTTCTCAAATCAGAAACAAAGGGAACTACTTTAAAAGTTCAAGTTTTAATGGCTATATTCTTCATGACGCAGATTTAGAAACTTTTCTAGTTGGTATTATAGCTAGTAAAAAACTTGGTAATGCAGTTGAAAGAAATAGGGCTAAAAGAAGGGCTAGAGAGGCAATACGCACATGCAGTCTTATAAATACATTAAATCATGTCAAATTTGTAATAATACTCAAAAAAACAGTTTTGAAAGTACCTTTTATTGATTTAAAACAAGATATTGAAAAATTCTTATCTCATGAAAAATAATATCATAAAGTTTTGGAAAATAACTTTTATTGCACCGATTAAATTCTACCAATCATTCATATCACCTATGTTACCAAAAACTTGTAGACATCTTCCAACATGCTCTGAATATACAATTGAGGCTATTCAAGAATTTGGTGTTTTAAAAGGAATAACAATGGGAATAGTTAGAATTCTAAAATGTAATCCGTTGGGTTCGTCTGGTTACGACCCAATAAAAAAATAATATGGAAAATCAAAAGAACTTATTCCTAGCTATTATTATTTCAATGGCAATTATTTTTGGTTTTCAGTTACTAGTGCCTCAACCAGAGAGAACACCAATGACTGAAGAACAAACAAATGATGAAAGTCTTGTTGATCTCAGTATTCAAAAATCTTCAACTACTGTTTTAGCTGATAGAGTGGAAGTAATAAATCAGACAGGAAGAGTGAACTTTGATAACTCTAAAATTAAAGGCTCTATTAATTTAAATGGAGCAGTAATTGATGATCTAACCTTAGAAGAATTCAGGGAGACACTAGATCCAACATCTGACTTAATTGAATTTTTGAATCCTTTAGGATCTGATAATGCCTATTATTTAGATACAGGTTGGGTAAGCTCTGACAGTACAATTGAGTTACCTAATAGTTCTAGTATTTGGATTGCTGATAAAAACACTATTGGTGTTAATGAACCTGTAAAACTGACTTGGACTAGTGATCAGAACATCACTTTTGAAAAGATCATAACTCTAGATGAAAACTATTTATTTAGTGTTGATCAAAGAGTTATAAATAATTCAGGTCTTTCCTTTGACCTATATCCCTACGGATTATCCAAAAGACAAGGAATTCCAGAGATGCAAAATTTCTTCATCCTTCATGAGGGTCCCCTGTCAATCACTGATGGAGTATTGGAAGAATATGATTATGACGATTTAAAAGACGATAAAAAAATTAAACATTCTTCTGTTGGAGGATGGATTGGGATGACAGATAAGTATTGGCAAACTGCAATAATTCCTAACCAAAACGAACCTGTTCAGCAGACATACAGTTACAGCTTTGTTGATAATATAGATAATTTTCAAACTGATATTGTTGGGGAAAGAATAGCTGTTTCAAATAATACGAGTATCTCCCATAATTTTAAAATTTTTGCGGGACCAAAAATTGTAAATATTATCGACAAATATATGGAAGAATATGGGTTTGACGGTTTTGATCGCTCTGTAGATTTTGGTTGGTTTTATTTTTTAACAAAACCCATTTTTAATGTTTTAGAATTTATATACGGGTATGTAGGAAACTTTGGTTGGTCAATAATTCTGTTTACAGTTTTGATGAGAATTTGTTTTTTTCCACTTGCTCAACAATCGTTTAAATCAATGGCAAAAATGAAAAAACTTGCTCCTGAGATGCAAAGACTTAAGGAACAATACGGAGATGATAGAGCTGGAATGCAAAAAGAAATGATGGCTTTATATAAAAGAGAAAAGGCAAATCCTATAGCTGGCTGTTTACCAATACTTTTGCAAATACCAGTATTCTTTGCCTTGTATAAAGTTTTATTTGTAACTATTGAAATGAGACATGCACCTTTTATAGGATGGGTGCACGATCTCTCTGCACCTGATCCCTTAGGTGCTCTTACTCTTTTTGGATTTGTGGAATGGAATGTTCCAGGTATTTTGCAAATTCTAAATGTTGGTATTTGGCCAATTTTAATGGGTATTTCGATGTATATTCAATTTAAACTGAATCCAGCTCCCGTGGATAAAATGCAGGCAAAAATTTTTGGTTTATTGCCAATAGTATTTACTTTCATTTTAGGTGGCTTCGCAGCAGGGCTGGTTATTTATTGGACAACTAACAATGTTTTATCAATGGCTCAACAATACATCATACAAAGAAAAATTATGAAGAGTTAATGAGCCTTGTCTCAAATTATTTCAAAAAACAAACTAAGTTTTTACTAAGCGCTACACAACCTCGTCAATATCCTAATGTAAGTTTTCCTGAAATAGCTTTCATAGGTAGGTCAAATGTTGGAAAATCTAGTTTAATCAATGCAGTTTTTATGAAAAAACTAGCGCATATTTCTAATACTCCTGGTAAAACAAGACAAATTAATTTTTTTAATCACGGGGACTCAATGATGGTTGTTGATCTTCCTGGGTATGGATATGCAAAAATATCTCAAAAGGAGGCATTTCAGATATCAGATCTTGTCTCTCAATATTTAACATCTCGTGAAAATTTAAAGAAAATATTTGTATTAATTGATAATTCATTGGGGCCAAAAAAAATAGACATAGAAATGATAGACTCGATGAAACAAATAAAACAAAAAATTATTATTTGTTATACAAAAAGTGACAAAAAAATAAAAGAAAAGTCGGCTTTTTTAGACAATTTAAATACTGAATTTGAAAACTACATTGTAAGTTCAAAAACAAATGAAAATATATTTGAAATTCAAAAAAAAATTTTTGAATTTTTATAAATCTTCTTGGATTTTACATAATAAACATTAGTTTAACACGCTTATGAATAATATAACAAATTGGGTTTTTGACTTAGACAATACACTTTATAAAGCGGAGTGTGGTTTATTTGATAAAGTACACATACTAATGGGTAAGTTTATTGAGGAAAAATTAAACTTAAATTCTGGAGATGCACAAGCTTTAAGATCTAAATATTATCATCAATACGGAACAACACTCAGAGGTCTTATGATTGAACATCAAGTAAATCCTAATGAATATTTGGACTACGTTCATCAAATTAATTATGAAGTAGTTCAACCAAATACAACTCTTGCGGAAATATTAAAAAGCTTAAATGGAAAAAAGTATATTTTTACAAATGCTAATTTTGAACATGTGGAAAAAGTTTTAGAAAAACTTCATATGACTAATATTTTTGATGGATGTTTTGACATTTCTGAAAGTGACTATATGCCAAAACCTCACAAAGAAGTTTACGACTCATTCCAAAATAAATTCAATTTAGACAATAGTTCAACAGCTATGTTTGAGGATCTTCATATTAATTTGAAAGAGCCACATAAAATGGGTTGGCAGACAGTTTGGGTAACGAATAACCTTGAATACAACCTAAATAAGGATGTCAATCAGCAAGGAGATATTCAAAAAATAATTGATGAAAAAGGCTACATATCACACGTTACTGATGATTTGGAAAAATTCTTAAAAAACGTAATATAAGAGTATTATGAGCAATCAAGATATAATTGAGAAATTATGGGATCAAAGAGATCAGATTAACTTTATTGAGGATAGTGAAGCAAAAAAAAATGTTAAGAGTGTTCTTAACTTATTAGATGAAGGAAAGCTTCGAGTATGCGAAAAAAAAGAAAATGATTGGCATGTAAATCAATGGCTTAAAAAAGCAATTCTTTTAAGTTTTAGAATTCAAGATATGGAAATTATAACCGGCGGTCCGAGTGTAAAAGACGGGTCTACTTCATGGTGGGATAAAGTTCCCTCAAAATTCCAAGATTGGAAATCAGAAAATTTTCAATCAGCTGGTTTTAGAGCTGTCCCAAACTGTGTTGTAAGGAGATCAGCATTTATTGCAAAAAGTGCAGTGCTTATGCCTTGCTTTGTTAATTTGGGTGCATATGTAGATGAAGGAACTATGGTTGATACTTGGGCTACTGTTGGATCTTGTGCTCAAGTTGGAAAAAACTGTCATATCTCAGGTGGTGCAGGTATAGGAGGAGTCTTAGAGCCTTTGCAGGCAAATCCAGTTATAATAGAGGATAATTGTTTTATTGGTGCGAGATCAGAAGTCGCCGAGGGTGTAATTGTTGGAGAGGGATCAGTATTATCCATGGGGGTATTTATTGGTGCTTCAACAAAAATTTATAATCGTGAAACTAAAGAAATTTATATGGGGAAAGTTCCTCCATATTCTGTAGTCGTTCCGGGTAGTCTTCCAAGTTCTAAAGGAGATGCATCATTGTACTGTGTTGTGATTGTAAAAACGGTTGATGAAAAAACTCGTTCAAAAACCTCCGTTAATGAATTATTAAGAGATTAAAATGTTAGACACAATAGAGCTATCAAAAAAATTAATATCTTTTGACTCTGTTACACCAGCAAAACAAGATATTTTTGATTTCTTAATTGAAACATTTGAAGAAAATGGTTTTACAACAAAACAACTAAACTTTGATGGAGATGGGAGTTACGAAGTAATTAATATAATGGCTACGTATGGTCCAATTAATACAAATGGAAAACATTTTAATTTTTTATGTCATGTTGATGTAGTGCCCCCTGGTAACTTAGAGGATTGGGACACACCACCTTTTGAGCCAACGATTAAAGATGGGTATCTTTATGGTCGTGGATCAGAGGATATGAAAGGGTGTACGGCAGCTAGCATGGTAAGTGTCTTTAAATTCATTAAGGAAAATAAAGATTTTAATGGCACAATAAGTTTTATCATAACTGGAGATGAAGAAGCAGACTCCGTAAATGGTGTGAAAAAAGTCGTAAAATGGTTGAAAGAAAATAGTATAAGAATAGACGGGTCAATAGCCACTGAGTCATCCTCTGAGAAAATAATAGGTGATCAGATCAAAGTTGGAAGAAAAGGAGCTGTAGATGTTCAAGTTGAAATTATTGGTAAGCAAGGGCATGCTGCGTATCCTCAACTAGCTCAAAACCCTCTCCATTGTTTGTCTAAGGTTATCTCTTTTTTTGATGATCAAAAACTTGATGATGGTGCAGAATATTTTGAACCATCTACTCTTCAATTTACTCAGATCAATTTAAATAATAAAGCAAAGAATGTAATACCTGAAAAATTGATAACTGTTGGCGATATGCGCTTTAATGACAACTGGGATCAAGAAAGAATAAAGAGCTATTTCAATGAACATTTATCTAAGATTTGCTCAGAAAATAATTGTGATTTTAAATTGAATTTGACTTTTAGAGGTATGCCTTTCCAGTCTTTCGATAATCCATTTACAAAACATTGTATTAAAGCAATAAAAGATGTTACAGGATTAGAGGCTAGCCAAGATACTGGAGGTGGAACATCAGATGCTAGATTTATGCAAGAGGTCTGCCCTGTCTTCGAATTTGGAACTATTAACAAAACCCTGCACAAAGTTAATGAGTGTGTTTCTATAGAAGACCTCAAAACTACTGAACAAATTTACTATAAAACTTTAGAAAACTTTTTTGATAATTGAAAGAAGGAGATTTAATTCCTGATATTACTTTAAGATCTGTTTCAGCAGACGGTACTAAGAATTTTGGATTACATGATAACTTCAAATTAAAAAGGACAATGATAATCTGTGTACCAGGAGCATTTACTTCGACATGTCACATTCAACATCTTCCTCCATTTATTAAAGGGGCCAAAAAATTAATGTCTGAAAAGCAAATTGATCAGATTTGTTGTATGACAACTAACGATCCTTATGTACTAGATTTGTGGAGAAAAGACTTTGGTAAATCAGAAATTTTATTTTTATCAGATGGAAATAATGAATTTTTAAAATCCTCTCAATTAATAAGAAATCATGAAAAAAGCTTTATGGGACAAAGACTTATTCGTTCAATTATCCTAATAAATAATCTTAAAGTTGAAAAATTAATTTGTGATGAGCCAGGTGAGTTAAAAAAAACGAGTTATGAGGCAGTATTAGATAGCGTTTAAATACTCTTTAATTTTTTTATTTGACTCAAATTTATTAGCAAATAAGTAACTTTGTCTACTATAGCTTTTATACCTTTTGAAAATATCGATAATTGATTTAACAAGTTGTTTGGTGGCATTTTCTTTAACAATTATACCATTGCGCCCTATCGACTCTGGAGTTCCCCCACTATTACTTACTATACAAGGTAATCCAAAAGATGCAGCTTCAACATTGGATATTCCAAAGCCTTCAATGCTGTCAGGTGTAGTTAAAGTTGGCATAATATGAACAGAGGAATTTTTAAAAATTTTTTCACTAGGGTAATCATAATATATAAAATCTACTTGTTCGAGTAGTGAGTGTTTAATAACTAAATCCTTTAATCTCGATAATTCTGGTCCATCTCCTAGAATGGCATATTTAAGTATCATATTATATTTATTTCTTAGTACAGACATCGCTTCAAAAACTAAGTGATGTCCCTTTCTGTACTCTAGTCTAGCTACTGTACATAAATCGTATTTTTTTTTTATTTTATTTTTTGAAATCTTTTTTGTAAAAGCAGGGTGGATTATTGTATGGTTAATTTTTTTTAAACTTTTAAAATTTTTTATAGCTTTGTTTTTTGTAAACTTAGAATTATAGATTACTAAGTCTGCTTTATTTAAAGAATTCAAAATTCTATCTTTACTACTTAATTTTAGTATTTCATTACCGTGAACTAAACAAATTTTTTTCGCACCAATGGTATGGTTAAATGGTTCTAGTGATTTCCAACTATCAAAAAAAATAATATCAATTTTATTATTTTTTAAAAAATTCTGAGCAAAACTTAATTTAATTTTTTTTCTTAGAAATTTGATTTGATCAAATCTGAAAATATCAAATTTACATTTACTATCAAAATCTGAAGAGGCAAATTTAGAACCATCAGATAAAACTATTACTTTATTTCGTGTGGCAAATGCATACTGAGCTATATTTGTCATTACAGACTCTATGCCTCCTACTTTTGGAGCAAAACATTGTGTGTATATAAGAATATTAATAAGAAATCTCCTTTAAAATCAATCCTTTTGATGGAACTGTTGGTCCAGCTAGGCTTCTATCTTTAGCTTCGATTAATTCTTTTATCCAATTAATATTTTTGTTTTTTAATCCAACTTCTAATAAAGAACCAACCATTATTCTAATTTGTTGATAAAGGAAAGACTGTGCTTTAAATATAAAGATAATTTTTTTACCTTTCACTTCAATTGATGCATCGTCTATAGTTCTGAGTGGTATGTTAGCTTGACATCCTTGTGCTCTAAATGAAGAAAAATCGTGCTTACCAAGAAACAACTTAACAGCTTTTTGCATTGAGTCTATATCCAAAAGTTGACGAATATGTATACTAAAATCATCCTCAATGACTGATGGTGCTTGACTATTAAAAACTTGATAATTATAAATTTTGCTCTTGGCTGTAAAACGTGCATTAAATTCTTGATCTACATTTTCTACTTTAGTAATTCTAATTTTTTCCGTTCCTAGATGAAAATTAATTCCATTTAAAATTTGATATTCATCAAATTTTTTTTCTAACTCAAAATTAGCACATTGTGCTAGGGCATGTACTCCAGCATCAGTTCTCCCAGCACCCTGAATAGTTTTTTTTTCTCCAGAAAATTTAAATATTGCTTTCTCTATTTCGCCTTGCACGGTTTTCTCATTTTTCTGATATTGCCAACCACAATAAGGTAAACCATGATATTCGATTGTAAGTTTTATATTAGTCATTATCGATCATTGCATTTAATTGAAATTGATTATTTCCTAAAACAAATTCTTTAATATCTAATGGTTTCTTTCCTTCAGCTTGAATTTTTAAAATATCTAGGCTGTCATTTTTACATGCTACAGTAAGAGGTAAATTAATTATCTTACCCTCATCATCTTGTTTGTTAGAAATTTTAGCTTTCAAAATTTTAAATCTTTGACCCTTGTATTTAAACCACATTGCTGGTGATGGGTAAAAGGCTCTTACTTTTTTTTCAATTATATCTGCGGATAGTCCCCAATCCACTCGTGTTTCAACTTTATCTATTTTTTTTGCGTATGTGGATTGTGAATGGTCTTGTTCTTTTAATTGGACTTGGCCAAGGAAATATTTTTTTAGCGTGTTGAATAATAAAGAGCAAGAGTCATGGCTAATTTGTTCGATTAATTGCTTTCCATCAGTTAATTCATTAATTTCAATATTTTGTTGGGCTAAAATTGGGCCTTCATCAATTTGATCATTCATTTTCATTATACTAATGCCTGTTTCTTTATCATTGTTTTCGATAGCTCTTTGAACAGGTGCTGCTCCTCTCCATCTTGGCAAAAGGGAGGCGTGTATATTAATAAATCCATGTAAAGGGGTATTTAACCAATTTAGTGGAACTATTTTCCCATAAGCAAAAAGGATTGCGACGTCAGGCTTTAATGATTTAAATTCTATCAAAGATTTATCATCAAGTATTTTGGGAGTAAAAAAAGGAAGAAGTTGACTTTCGGCCCATTGTTGAACTGGTGTATTATATTTTTTTTGCCCTCTAAATTTTTTTTTTGGCTCTTGTGTGTAAATCCCTACTATATCATATCCACCAAGGTAAAGTGTCTTTAGGGGAGGAAGAGAAAATTCTGGTGAACCAAAATAAACTACTCTTTGTTTTTTCATTTAAATTTTTTCTATTTCTTTTTTATACTTTTTCATCTTTCTAATAATTACATCTCTTTTTAAACGACTTAAATGATCAACGAATAAAATTCCGTTTAGATGGTCTAATTCATGTTGTATGATCCTCGACTCAAAACCTGTAAATGTTGATATTTTTTTTGAGTTGTCTTCATCAAGATATTCCATTTTAATTTTTTCAGGACGGTCTATTTCTGCAAAGTGCTCTGGGAAAGATAAACATCCCTCTTCATATGGCACTTTATTTTCTTCTATGGATATGATTTTAGGATTTATCATTGTTAGAGGTTTTTTTTCCTCATCTCTAGATCCTGAATCAAGAACAAAAATTCGGATATTTAAGCCTATTTGAGGTGCAGCTAAACCTACACCATTTGCAGAATACATGATTTCATACATTTTTTTTATTAATTCTCTGTGATGTTCGTCTACTTGAGGTAAAGATACACTCTCTTTTTTTAATATGGGGTCGGGTGCATAAATAAGCTTCAACATAAAATTAAATATAGTTTATTTATACAGATAGAAACAATAAATCAAACATTTACAGCGATAACATTAGATAAATTAGCTAAGGTTTTTGCGCGATTCCAGCGCCGCTCCTAAAGTATTGTCATCAAGATAATGAATTTCACTTCCTACAGGGACGCCATATGCAAGTTGAGTAATTTTAATTTTGTAATTTTCTAGTTTGTCCTTTATCACCAGTGCAGTTGTTTGTCCCTCGATTGTTGCGCTTAGTGCCAGAATAATTTCTTCTACTTGATTGTTTATGATTCTTTCTTTGAGAATATCTAAATTTAAATCCCGCTCTGTAAAATTCTTTGAAGCTGATAGAAGTCCGCCAATAACATGATAAAGGCCTTTATGATATCCAGATCTTTCAAATGCCCACACATCAGCCATGTCTTCGACAATACATATAGTGGTTTTTAATCTATTTTCTGAGGAACAAATTTTGCAAGGTATTACAACATCTAGTATTCCGCAATTAGTGCACTTTTTAACAACAGATGCAGTTTCTGCTATACTTTCCCCTAAAGGTAACATTAATTCTTGTTTATTTTTTATTAAATATAAAGCTATTCTTTGTGCAGAGCGCTGACCTATTCCAGGTAACCTAGAAATTAAATTAATAAATTTTTGAAGTTCGTCTTGTGACAATTTTAAAAGGGCATCTTCATTCCTGGGGGTAATGGTAATCCTCCAGTTATTTTTTTCATTTCTTCAGCCGACATTTCCTCAACTTTTTCCTTTGCTTGATTCAGTGCAGCTTTAATTAAGTCCTCTAATACCTCTTTTTCATCTGAAGACAACAGTGATGGATCAATATCAATTGATTGAACAATTTGTTTACCATTCATTATCACTTTGACCATTCCTCCTCCAGACTCAGCTTCAACAGTTTTATTTTCTAATTCTTTCTGCATTTCTTGCATTTTTGTTTGCATTTCTTGGACTTTTTTCATCATACCGCCCATATTACCCATCATTTTCTTCACCTCTTTCTAACTCTTCAATATCTATAATCTTTGCATTAGGAAATTTAGCAAGAACTTTTTTAAATTCATCAGTTTTCATTTCTTGCTCAATTAACTCTTGTTTGTATAGAGACTTAATTTTCTCTATAGTTGTTATTTCTTTTTGCTCATTAACCTCCAGCTCATAGTCAGTCATAATATTTTTATATAGCTCTTCACTTCCATTAAAATTTTTATTAATAACATTTATACGGAGTATTTTATTTTTTTCTGAGAATTCAACTACTTGAATATTTTCCATAATAATTCCTGCCATTAAAGGTGAAAAATTTTTTCCGTAATATTGAAAAAATAGATTATGCATATCAATTTTATCTTTTAGAGATATCTCTGGTAATTGATTTACTTTATTTTGAATTACTTGATCAAGGTTAGGAGAAGCTTGACTTATATTTTGATTAATTTCAGACTTTTTTTTTTCTTCTGAGCCTGTTGATTGATTATCATTCAATAGGAATGCACACCTTAGAAGTACCATTTCAAGAGTTATATGTGGTTGAGGTGAAATTTTAATTTCATCATACCCTTTCATTAAGCTTTGCCAAAAAATATTAAGTTTACCTTGGTCAAATTGAATTATGTACGAGGCAAAATTTTTATCTTCTTCAGTTAAGAACTCATCATTAAGAAGTTCTTTGTTTATTTTTAATTTACATGACCAATTTATTATATTCATCATATCTTCTATAATTTTAGAGGTCTCTGATCCTCTTTGATACATTTCGTCAAGCATAGCTATTAATTTTGAAAGATTGTCATCTAAAATATATCTAGATAATTCATATAAATCATTTTGCTTTGCAAAACCAAGCATGTTGATTATTTCTTCTACAGAAATTTCTTTTTGAGATTTAAATACATTGGCTTGATCTAATATACTAAGTGAGTCCCTGACTGAACCTTCACTAGCCTTTACTATTAAATTTAATGCATCCTTAGATATAGATATAGCCTCTTTTTCAGCAATACCTTTTAAAAAATTTAATAGAGTCCTCTTATCAACTCTTCTAAGATCAAATCTTTGACATCTTGAAAGAATTGTTATTGGAACTTTGGATATTTCTGTAGTTGCGAATATGAATTTTGAGTGAGGCGGTGGTTCCTCAAGAGTTTTTAGTAGTGCATTAAAAGCACTTTTAGATAACATATGAACTTCGTCAATTATATAAACTTTATATTTTCCAAGCACTGGATTATATTTTACGTTCTCAATTATATCCCTTGCGTTTTCAACGCTTGTGTTAGAGGCAGCATCTATTTCTATAACATCTGGATGTCTATCCTCAGTGATAGCTTTAGCTTGTTCACAATTGTCCAAATCAGGATTTTTGTTTTTATCAAAGACTGTACAATTTAACATTTTAGCTACAATTCTTGCAGTTGTTGTTTTACCTACACCGCGAATGCCAGTGAAAATATATGCATTAGGAATTTTATTAAGCTCAATTGATTTTTGGATGGTATCAACCAAATACTCTTGTCCAATCAAATCTTTAAAATTTAAAGGTCTATATTTTAATGCTAGGATTTTTGATTGATAATTCATTATAGGCTTACAGGAGAATTACACGACCCAATTATTTATGTTACGGCTGCTTTCTTTCGAACCTGACCGGATTGGCATAAAAAACTGCCCATGTAATTCTCAAATTATCTTATAGCAGTATTAAAAGGAAATATGAAGTTATTGTCTTACCCGATATGGAGATTTTTCAAAAACTCCTAATTTTCTGACCTTTGAGCAATAATGATACATATCGTCTAAAGCAAATTTGGTATTATCTTGTTCAGGGTGTCCTTCGATTTCACAATAAAATTGTGTTATTACAAAGTCTGCTCCATAATTATAACTCTCAAGTTTTATCATATTTACGTTATTAGTCGCAAAACCACCCATTACTTTAAATAAAGAACCTGGAGTATTTTTTACAGAAAATAGAAATGATGATATATAGGTCTTTTTTTTGTCAAATTCTAAGTTTTCGTTTTTAGACATGACATAAAATCTCGTAATGTTATTTAAAGAATTTGCAAAATTCTCATCAATTACTTTTAAGCCGTATGTCTTACCTGCCAAACTTGAAGCAATTGCGGCAGTATCAAGTATTTTTTCATCAGAGATTGTTTTTGCAGAGCCAGCAGTATCAGCTCCAATCAGAATATTTAAATCTAATTTTTGAATTTTATCACTACATTGTGCTAAAGCTTGTTCGTGACTTAAAATATTTTTAATATTTTCGATTTTACTATCTGGATGGATTAAAAGCTTGTGTTCAACTTTTTGAAAATGTTCGAAGTTTATATGCAAATTAGACTTTGGTATTAAACGATGAATATCAGCAACTCTTCCTGCAGCGGAATTTTCAATTGGAATCATAGCATAATCTACGTTACCCAACTCAGCTTCATTAAGAGCAATCTCAAAAGTTTTACATGGGAGTGTTTCTGCACCTGAAAAAAAATCATTTACAGCCAATTGACTGTATGCTCCATCAACTCCTTGGAAAGATATTCTCTTACTCATTTTTTAAAATTAATCGATTTACTCTATCTAAATCCTCTTTTGTATCAACACCCAAAATCTCTTCTTTTATGATAGAAATTCCAATTTTATCGGTGTCGATTATACGAAGTTGTTCCAATCTTTCATCAAGTTCTCTTTGGGTTGGAGGCATAGAAATAAAATCTAATAAGAATTTCTTATGATAAGCATAGACTCCAATATGATGAAATACATCTTTATTAATTCTTAAATTGCTATCAAGTATTCTCGAAAAATTAGAAGCATAATTTAGTTGATCTATTGTGACTTTTACTTTTGAGCTATTTTTAGCTTCATCAATGTCAATAAAGGGGCAAGCTAAAGTGCTAATTTGGAATTGTAATAATTTCTCTTTAAGTAATTTTAAGTGATTGGCACTGATAAATGGCATATCTCCTTGAACATTAATAACAAAATTAAATTTTTTAATTTCCTCTAATTTTTTAGTTGCCTCACCAATTCTATCAGTACCAGAAATATGATTAGGATTTGTCATAATAAATTTTAATTTCATTCCTTCGCAATATTCTCTTACTTCTTGATCACATATGGCTAAGTATAAATTGTCCGTAATATCAGATACACGTTTGTAAATATAATGAAGCATGGGTAAGTTTCCAATCTTTGCAAAAGGTTTATTTGGAAACCTAGAAGCTTTTAATCTGATTGGTATAATAATTAAAGTATCTTTCATTAATGCGACAAAAATCCGTTTTAAGTGCTATATTTTTAAACATAGACTTCTCTATCATATATGGAAACTAATAAAATTTTAGGGGCAATAATCCTTGCTCTTTTGTTAGCAGCTGTTTTCTCTAAGGTTGCGGACATGGCTATTCATCCAGAATTTCCAGATGAACTTGCATATAAAATAGAGGTCCCAGAGGGTGGTGTTTCTTCAGAAATAAAGGAAGATGTTAATATATTTGAGGTTCTTCCTGAAATAACCCCTATGCTAGCTTCAGCAAGCATGGAAAACGGGGAAAAAATTTTTAAAAAATGTGCCTCTTGTCACACACAAGTTAAAGGTGGAGAAAACAAAGTAGGTCCTGCAATGTGGGGAATAGTAAATAGATCAAAGGGGTCTATGGAAGGTTTTGCATATTCTGGTGCTTTGGTAGAATTTGGTGGTGATTGGAATGTTGAAGAGCTAAACAAATTTTTGTTAAAACCTAAAAAGTATATAGTTGGAACAAAAATGAATTATAATGGTATAAAAAAAGACCAAGATAGAGCCGATTTAATAAAATGGCTAAGTTCTCTAAGCGATTAAAGTTTTCATTCATTAATTTTTCAATATCATATAATTAATGAGTTCTGTATCCATAGATTCTAATAAATTAAAATCTTTATTTGGGGCCTACTATGACAGAAGAATGATACGTATTCTTCTTTTAGGAATAATTAGTGGTTTTCCTTGGGTATTAATTGCAAGTGCACTATCTTTGTGGTTAAAGGAGGAGGGCTTAAGTAGAAGTACAATAGGTTGGGCTGGACTAATTTTTGGAGTTTATGCATTCAATTTTTTATGGGCACCAATAATTGATAGATTAAGAATACCTTTTTTGACTAATAAGATGGGTCATAGAAAATCAATAATTATATTGATGCAAACAGCCATCTTAATATGTCTTGTTATATGGAGCGTTTTAGAGCCAACACAAAACTTGGCCTTAATAATTGGAGTTGGCTTAGCCATAGCTATTTCATCTGCTACTCAAGACATAACAATCGATGCTCTGAGAATTGAGCAAATAAAAAGAGATGAAACCTCAAGTATGGCTGCAGGAGCAGCAATAGCTGTTGTTGGATGGTGGACTGGTTTTAAACTTGGAGGTTTTATTTGTCTAGAAATAGCTGAGAAGCTGGAATTATCAGGTGTTGATCAATATTGGCAAGTGACATTCATTTTTCTAATGGCAATTATAGTTCTATGTAATATAGGTTTAATATTTATACCTGAATCTAATAAAGAAAGATTCCAAGAGATAACAAATACTGACTCCTCAAATTCAAATGTAAATAGTGTCAGGAATGCTGGATACTTGTTTGCCTCAATAGGAGTTTTATGCTTTTTAGTTGGAAAATTCTTCGAAAAAAATTTGGTTTACAAATGGTGGAATAACTTTTGTTGTTATTGGAGGAGCCTTTTATTTTTTTTCATTTTACATACAAAAATTTGGTGAGGATAATCCTGTATCTCAAACTCTCTATTATTTAAACAATGTTGTAGCAAACCCATTAAATAGTTTTTTCAGTATTAATGGAGTTAAAATAGGTATTGCAATTCTTGCTTTTGTATTTTTATTCAAAATAGGTGAGGCCTTTCTTGGAAGAATGAGTTTGGTATTTTATAAGGAAATTGGTTTTTCTAAGGGTGATATAGCAATATTCTCAAAAGCATTAGGATGGGTTACAACCATTGTATTTACACTCGTTGGAGGTGCTATCGCTATGAGGTCTGGTATTTTTAAAACATTAATTGTGGCAGGTATTGCAATGGCTGGTACAAATATTTTATTTTCAGTGCTTGCTTGGGTAGGGCCATCGAAAGCTCTCTTTGCTTTTGCGGTAATATTAGATGACCTAGCAGCAGCATTTGCAACAGTGGCATTTGTTGCTTTTATATCTCTTTTAGTTGATCGTAGTTTTACTGCCACTCAGTATGCTTTATTAGCCTCTGTTGGAACAGCAGGAAGAACTCTACTTGCATCCTCATCTGGGGCTCTTGTTGATGGTTTAGGTGGTAACTGGGGATTATTTTTTATAATTACTGCTATGATGGTAATTCCATCTTTAATTTGTCTAATATTAATAAAGAATAAGATTAATTTTCATAAGACTACTTAATTAAAGAAGAGGATAATTTATTATAGCCGGCTGTGAATCCAGATAATGAATATGTAATCGTTGCCTCTCTATTATCAAGAAGTAATGCTTTTATAATTATATTATTTCCTGCTTTAAATAAGTTAACGAAATTTTCTCCAATTATTTCCGCAACAAAACACGCACTTTTATTACAATAAGCATAATTCAACTCTATGGGATCTTTTTCGTCAATCTGTAAAGAAATTGGGCTTTTTAAATTTACTGCATGGGGAAAAGCTATTTGCATTTGAGTTAAATTGTCCTGGTTTAAAGTTATAGAAAGATAGCTTACTACTTCTTCTGAATTAGGGTCAAACACTAATTCCCTTAATTCACAAATTTTTTGTGATTGTTCTTCTATACATGTAAATTGCCATGCTTCAAAATTTTCTTGTTCTAATATATGATTGTCAGCAAATAAAGTTTTTAATAATAAAAAATAAATAAATAAAATTCTCATGAATAAAAGAATACATAATGTTAAATATTATCCAATAAGGAAATTTGTACTATTTTAATTCGATATAAATAATTTCGTTATTTGATCCTATTCTAATCTTTGGACCCCAAGTGGCTGATCCTGAGCTAACATACAAATGGTTATCATTATTTTTGTAAAGTCCATAATTTTGAGGGAATTGAAGTTTTACAAGAAAATTAAATGGAAAAATTTGACCATTATGTGTATGACCCGAAAGCATTAAATTGGCTTTATATGAAGCTTTTTTCCAAATAGAAGGTTTGTGAACTATCAAAAGATTAAATAAACTTTTTTTAGTAAGTTTCTCTAAATATTCTATTTTTGATTTATTAGAAATGTTATCAGAAAGACCTATTAAATTAATTTCATCAAATTCTATTGACTCATTATTTATGGTTTTTATTCCAACTGTATATAAATCATCAAGATGTTTTTTATAATTTTGAATATAATATTCATGATTTCCAGTTACGAAAAAAATAGGTTTATTTATTTTTTTAAATTCGTAAAGGTCGAAAATTTTAAATGCACTACTATCAATTAAGTCACCGCCAATTATTAAGAAACTAAAATCTAATTCATTAATTTTAGAAACTAATTTTTTTAAAGATGATGGATCATTTGAACCAATGTGTATATCACTGATAAAAATGAATTTAATATTTTTACTAATTAATTTCGACTCTATAGATAGTTTTTTAATTTTAAGTTTTTTTGAATTTACATATCCATAAATAATTAGAGGTATTTGAAAAGTAAAAAATAGAACTACTAAATGAAAATCAATAAGTATTTTAAAATAGCTAATTATTATAAGAGGTAAAATAATAAAAAAAGATATTGTTCCAACTCCTATTCCCTCATAAACAAAAAACTTAATAATTTTATTAGTACTTTTAGATCTAAAATAATATAAACAAATTCCAAAAACTATAGTGGTTCCTAATAAGGCTTCAAATAATGAGGTTGGTTTACCTAACCAAGATGACAAAATATCAAATGGAAAAATAAAAATCACATACGAAAATACAAATAAAATTATGAGAGAAATCAATGCGTTAATTATTTTTTGGACTTTTATCAAAACAAAAAAGTATTATTCCAGCCGATATGACTATCAGTATCCCTATATAATTATACAATGTTGGTAGCTGTTTAAAAACAAACCAACCTAAAAGAACACCAAAAATTATTTGAACATAACTCGTTAAACCAAATACAGAAGATGGAAGAGTTTGAGATCCATAAATTACTGCACTTATACCAAGACCTGCAAACATTCCACCAAGTAAAGAGAGCGATAAATCCCTAAAAGTCATAAACTCAATTTGAAATTTTGTAGAAAAAATAAATATTATTACACTAACCACCATGCTGAAGAATGCTGCTGAGTATGATGATGTTAAGTGATTATATTTTCTTGTAATTAAATGGGTGATAGCTATACAAAAAGCACCCAAAAAAACAAAAAAAACTCCGGAGAGTGAAACCACGTTAGCAGCAAATGGTTCTGCTGAAATCACTACGCCCAAAAAGCCTATTAAAATAGCTAAAACCCTAATAATATTAATATTATCACTTAAAAAAAAATGAGACAAAACAAGTAGCATCAAAGGAGACGTAAATAGCACTGGATAGACTAATGATAGAGGAAGTAACAAGACGCCCTTTAATACAAAAAGAAATCCAATTGTATGAACAATTCCTCTGATAATTTGGAAAGAATAATTTTGATTTTTATAAAAATGAAGTCCATGATTTTTACATATAAAAAAACACAAAGGTATTAGGGAAAATAATGAGTTTAAAAATAATAATTGTAAAACAGAATAGGTTTCTCCTAGAATTTTAATAACTGAGTCCATCGATACTAAAAATAAAAAACCTATAAAAGAAACAGTTGAAGGAATGAAAAATTTTTTATCTAACATTTTAATAAATTAGAACCTTAATCTTTTTTTAACGAAACACACTTTAAATCATAAGCCCATTTTTTATTATACTCTTTATAAGATATCGAAAAAATTAGATCTAAATCTTTTTTTATTGATATTGATGAAATATAGTCATCTGTATCATAATTAAATATTAAACTTAAATTATCCTCATCAAATAATTGATAATTTTTTTCATCAAAGCTACTAAAAATTACAACCTTTTGATTTTTTTTATTTTCAATTATATCTAATTGCGTTCCAGAAACTTTTTGCTTACAATCAAAATATTTTAATGCATTTATATTTTTGTCACAAATACAGGCGAGAGGGAATTTTTCTAAAATTTCAGCGAATGTTAAATTAGGAATTATTAGAGAAAAAAAGATGATAAGGTTTTTCATTTCATTTAATTGTATACATCATGATAAATAAACAGTTAATAACAATTATTATCTTTTGTGGTATCGGTTTTGCAATAATAAGACTTTTGTTAGACTCTTTTTTTCCAGGTGGAATTTCTTTATGAATGAGTTAAATAGAAAAAAATTGTGGGAAAAGATTCAATCAACGGGTGACAAGCTTCAACCTCTTTTAAAACCATCTCGGCTCCATCCAAATGGGAGAAATGCATATGCACATATAGCTCTTAGTATCAAAGAAAAATTTGGTAAGAGTTACAAAGATGTTACTGATGACAAGTTTGATGAAATAACTTCATATATTGAAAATTTATTAAAAAATCCTAGCTAAATTTTCTTGATTTTTTTTTTATAAATAATATTTGTATTTTAAAAATATGCCTAGAACAAAAAGTTTAGCAACGCTCATTAACCATTATGGTAATGAAAGAGAATTTAAACTCAAAGCAAATAAAATCACTGAAATATATAAAATATTAAATAGAGAAATTTTTAATAATCGTTTAAAAAAGCCCTATATTCTTATAAGAAGAATGAATGGAGCATTAGGTTTATTTGAATTCAACCCATATGCAACAAAACATTGTTATAGAATAACCCTTCATAATAAATTTAAAAATTTTCAAGAATTTGTTGAAATTCTTGGACATGAAATGGTTCATTATTATCAAAAATTAGTCCTAAAACAAAATTCGGCAAAACATAATAAAGAATTTTATAGTTTTAAAAAAAAGTTTAAAAAAATTGGACTGGATTTAAAAAGGGTTTATCGTTAACTACTCGTTTTTAAACTTTCTATTTAGCAATATTTTGATTTCTTTTTTCGATGGACTTCCATTAATGATTTTAATAATAGAATTTATAATTGGAAACTTACTGGTATTAATTTTTTTATTATTATTAATATTAAGACAGCTATTAATTCCTTCAATAGTCTTGCAATTTACTGTTTTATATTTACTTTTTTTTTCAAAACATAACCCAAAATTGTAGTTTCTTGATTTGTTTGAGCTGCATGAAAGTATTAAATCTCCTATACCCCCAAGACTGTAAATCATATTAGTATTTAGATTTAAGCTCTTTAACATACTTTTAATCTCAACAATGCATCTTGTTATGTATGCAGCTCTTGCGTTTTGACCTAATGATGTTGCATCAATAACTCCTGCACCAATCGCATAAATATTTTTGAGGATACCTAAAAATTCAAGTGTCTTGTAACCCTCTGAATAATAAATTCTTATATTTGTATCTTTAAAGATATTACCAATATTTTTATTAACTTTTTTACTTGACAAACTTAAGGCTGTCGGTTTTCCAAATAAAACCTCATCTGCAAAGCTAGGCCCAGATAAAAAATGATAATTTTTTATATTTAGTTTTTTTGTTATCAGATTTGAGATGAAATCACCGTTCTTACTGATACCTTTTGAGCATATTATTAATTCATTAATTTTTTGATTTTTTAAATAATCATCGCAAAAATTATCAAATGCATTAGCAGGTAAGACGTAGAATATATAATGATATTCATTAGCATTAAAATTCCCCGACATTGATTTTAGTTTTCTAGATAATTTGAAATTTTGATAATATTTTTTATTAATTTTATCTTTATTTATTTGATTGGATAATTTCAGATCTCTTGCCCAAAGATAAACATTATTATTTTTCTTTGAGAGTACATTAGCAATTGCTGTACCCCAAGCACCTGCGCCGACTACTAAGATTTTTTTATGCACTTTAATTAAAATTTAATATCATTAGAGATAGACATTCTAATAGTATGTTTTGATTTAGAAAGAACAATATTTTTAATTAAGTCAATATTAAAATTATAAAAACTATTCAAAAAAACGGAAAAAAAATTTACTCATACTTTACATTTTTGATTTTTTGTATGAACTTCATTTGAAATGTATGATGTTTTAATAATTGGTGGTGGTATTAACGGTGTTGGCATAGCAAGGGATGCTGCAGGAAGAGGTTTAAGTACTTGTCTGATCGAAAAGGGTGATATTGCCTCCGAAACATCTTCATGGTCAACAAAATTAATTCACGGGGGAATAAGATATTTAGAAAATTACGATTTTAGACTAGTAAGAGAGTCTCTCATAGAAAGAGATGTGATAAAAAGAATTGCTCCTCATATTACAAAACCTATAAAATTTGTATTACCTCATGTTCCAAGTTTAAGGCCAAGCTGGATTATAAGAATTGGTTTGTTTTTGTATGATAGATTGAGTGGCAAATCAACCTTTGAAAAGTCAAAGTATATTTCTTTGAATGAAACTTTCAAAGAAAACCCGATCAAAGAAAATTTTAAAAGTGGTTATGTTTATTCTGATTTATTTGTTGATGACTCCCGACTAGCTCTACTTAACGCAGAAGATGCTATAAATAGAGGTGCGAAAGTCTACACTAACACAAATATTACCAAAACGGTTAGAGGTGAAGATAATTGGACAATTTTTTTGGATAATGGTGAAGTTTTAAAATCAAAAGCTGTTGTTAATGCAACTGGGCCTTTTGCTGTATCAGTTTTAGATAATATTTTTAGAATAAAATCCAAAAAAAAATTAAGACTCGTTCAAGGAAGTCATTTAGTAGTCAAAAAAATATATGATGGTGATCAAGCATACATACTCCAATTAAATGATAAGCGTATAATTTTTATGATACCATTTAAAAAAAAATATACTTTAATAGGTACTACTGATCATGAAGTTGAAGATTTTGAAAATCCTAAAATTACATTTGAAGAAAAAAACTATTTAATTAATTCCGTTAATTCTTTTATAAAAAAAGAGATTGTCGATAATGATATTGTATGGACTTATTCAGGTGTAAGGCCGTTGATCGAAGACAATAATCAGAAAGCATCTAAGGTATCAAGAAACTATGCCTTTGAAATTGATGATAAAGATGGAGCTCCAATTTTAACTGTTTTTGGAGGAAAGCTTACAACCTATAGAAAACTCTCAGAACAAGTTTTGAAAAAGTTGAGCAAGTACATAGTAGTTTCAAATAAAACATGGACATCCGATGAAGTTTTACCAGGTGCGTCTGATATAAATGTTAATAGTGAAAATATCCCTAAAAAAATATTTAAACGACTTATCGAAACATATGGAGCTAAAGTATCAAAACTAAATGAATATTATAATGAATTTAATGCAGGTGGAGATTTGATTTATGAAGATTTTTACGAATTTGAAGTAAAATATCTCATAAAAGAAGAGATGGCTCGAACTTCTGAGGATATTTTATTTAGGAGAACAAAACTTGGTATTAATTTTCCTAAAGAGGCGAAGGACAAATTAGAAATTATTTTAAAAAGACACCTTTAGTTCTTATGATATTATAAATTTGTGCAAAAATTTATTTTATCAATTGATCAAGGAACAACTTCTACACGTTCGATAATTTTTAATAATAATTTTGAAATTATTTCAAGTGATCAATTGGAATTTAAACAATACTTTCCAAAAGATGGTTGTGTAGAACACGATCCTCAAGAGATATTTAATACTGTTTTACAAACGACACAAAATGCAATTAAAAAAGCAAAAGTTGAATCAAGCCAAATATTAGGTATAGGAATAACTAATCAAAGAGAAACTGTAGTCATTTGGGACAAACAAACAGGTAAGCCTATTTACAAAGCTATTGTTTGGCAAGATAGAAGAACAGTAAATTATTGCAAAGATTTAATGAGAAAAGGATTTGCCAAAAAAATACAAAAAATTACTGGACTTGTAATAGATGCGTATTTTTCAGCAACAAAAATTAAATGGATACTTGACAATATAGAGTCATCAAAAAAACTTTTAAAAGAGGATAGGCTTTTATTTGGGACAATTGATACTTGGCTTCTTTGGAAATTAACAGAAGGGAGATCTTTTTTTACTGAGGCTACGAATGCTTCAAGAACCATGTTATATGATATCAAAAAAAACTGTTGGTCAAAGGAATTACTAAAAATTTTTAATATTCCTTATAAAATTCTCCCTGATGTGAAAGATAGTGCAGATGATTTTGGGTACACGACTCTTCTTGGAGGTAAGATCAAAATAGGAGGTATGGCTGGTGATCAACAAGCAGCAACAATTGGGCAGGCCTGTTTTAAACCAGGATCTATTAAGTCTACATATGGAACCGGTTGTTTTATGATCATGAATATTGGACAAAAACTTAAAATATCAAAAAATAATTTGCTTACAACGATTGCATATAAAATTAACAATAAAACCACTTATGCCTTAGAAGGGTCTATCTTCATTGCTGGGGCTGCTGTTCAATGGTTAAGAGACTCACTTAAAGTTATCAAAACAGCACAAGAGACAGAAATTTTTTATTCAAAGAGTGATCAAAGTCAAAAAATTTACTTTGTTCCAGCTTTTGTTGGTTTAGGGGCACCTTATTGGGATGGGGAAGCGAGGGGTGCGATTTTTGGAATGACGAGAAATACTGGAATAGCAGAGTTTGTCAAAGCCGCTATAGATAGTGTTGCATACCAAACTAAAGACCTAGTCATTGCAATGCAGAAGGATAGTGGTGTTCCCATTAAACAACTTAAAGTCGATGGTGGAATGGTAGCAAATGAAGATTTCCTGCAATTTTTATCAAATATTTTAATTTTAAATTGTGATAGACCAAAAGTAACAGAAACAACTGCTTTGGGAGCGGCCTATTTAGCTGGACTTTCTTCTGGTTTTATTAAAAATACTGAGGAAATCTCTAAAAAATGGCAAAGTGATAAAATATTTAAACCGAAACTTCACAAGAAAGAGGTCAAATATCTTTACGAAGGTTGGTTAAAAGCTGTAAAGAAAACGACAACAAAAAAGAATAGCAAATAGAAAAATTTTTGATATTTATGTTGTATGCGCATTAATATTGAAATTGGTGATATTGAAGCATTTATTGAATTAACTGAGACTAACTCTTTTGCTAAAGCTGCAAATAATTTAAATTTATCTCAGCCCGCTCTCTCAAGAAGAATTCAAAAGTTAGAGCACGAATTAGGAACTACTCTATTTGATAGAACCACTAGAAAAGTTCAACTTTCTTATTCTGGGAGAAATTTTTATGATAGAGCGAGAGGAATAATAGAGGCAGTCAAAACAGCAACAAAAACTCTTAATGAGAAATATAGTTTTCCCTCAATAATTAAAATTGGAGTGGTTCATTCGGCATTAAGAAATATTTTATTTTCATCACTTAAACAATTCAAAGAAATTGAACCAAGGTGTAAAGTTCAAATCATTGAAAGGTCATCTAATAATGTAGTTGATAGTGTTTTGGGAGGTGAGTGTGATTTTGGTATTAATTTTACTGGTAAACAAGAACCTGGAATTAGCTTTGAGAATTTATTTGTGGAAGATTATGTCGTTGTATTTCCAAAAGGAGATAAATTAGAGAAAAAAAGGAAAATAAAAATATCTGAAATTAAAGGTAGGAATTTTATTTCAATATGGAAAGGTTCAGGAAGTAGGATTTATATTGAGAATGCTCTCGCGCTCCAAGAGGAAGATATTGATTGGGCCTATGAGGTAAGGCATATACCAACTGCATTAAATATGGTTGAACAAGGCCTCGGAATAACCCTCGCTCCAAAATTGGCTATTTCTAAAGATTATTCTTCTTTATCTTATAGGCCTTTAATAGATCCTTCTGTTACCAGAACAATTGGCTTAATAAAAAGATCGGGAAGAGATCTCAGTTATGACTCACAAAAATTATATGACCTCTTAAAGGAAAAATTTAAAAAGTAATTAATTAGTATAATGCATAAATAAATTTACTAATTAATGCTAATAATAAAACTATGTTATCAGTAGATAGTTTTAATACCCTAGATCAAATTTCCCATAATGGAAAAGAATTCATTTTCTATAATTTATCTAAATTGGAGGATAATTTTCCTAAAATAAAAAATCTACCTAAATCAAAAAAAATACTTATCGAAAATTTACTAAGATTAGAAGATGGAAATGATGTCAACAAAGATCTTATTAAAAATGTGTTAGAAAATCCTGAGAAAAAACATGAAATATTTTTTCTTCCTTCAAGAGTGTTAATGCAAGACTTTACTGGCGTGCCTGCTGTTGCAGATTTAGCAGCAATGCGTGATGCTGTTTCAAAAAGAGGTGGTAATCCATCAAAAGTTAATCCTATGTCTCAAGTTGATTTAGTAATAGATCATTCTGTAATGGTTGATTATTTTGCTAGCCCAAATGCATTTCAAAAAAATGTTGATATGGAATTTGGAAGAAATGCAGAGAGATATGAGTTTTTAAAATGGGGACAACAAGCTTTTAAAAATTTTAGGGTAATTCCTCCTGGCACAGGAATATGCCATCAAGTAAATTTAGAGTATTTAGCTCAAGTAGTCTGGAGCAAGGAACTTGACAAAAAAGTTTTATTATACCCTGACACATTAGTTGGAACAGATAGTCATACTACAATGGTAAATGCACTTGGTGTTCTAGGTTGGGGAGTAGGAGGAATTGAAGCTGAGGCTGCTATGCTTGGCCAATCTGTATCGATGCTTTTACCAGAAGTTGTTGGTTTTGAAGTATCGGGGAAAATGAAAGAAGGTGTTACAGCAACAGATCTAGTTTTAACAATTGTACAAATGCTCCGAGAAAAAGGAGTAGTTGGAAAATTTGTTGAATTCTACGGTGATGGTTTAAGAAATTTATCACTTTCTGACAGAGCAACTATTGCCAACATGGCTCCAGAATATGGAGCAACTTGTGGTTTTTTTGCAGTTGATGAAGAAACTATCAAGTACTTGAAGTTGACCTCTAGAGACTCCGATTTGATAAATACTGCTGAAAAATATAACAGAATTCAAGGTTTGTGGGCTGATGACACATGTAATTATAATGATACCGTTCATTTAAGACTAGAAAATGTTCAAGCATCATTGGCAGGGCCTAAAAGACCTCAAGATAGAATTGATCTTGAAGGCGTGAATTTAAATTTTAAAGAATTTTCAAAAAACAAACCTGTTGAAAAAGAAATTAAAAATCACAATTACAAAATGCAAGACGGTAACGTTGTAATTGCTGCTATTACTTCATGTACTAATACCTCTAATCCAGATGTTTTAGTTGCAGCGGGCTTAGTCGCAAAAAAGGCTTGTGAATTAGGTCTACAAGTAAAACCTTGGGTTAAGACTTCTTTAGCACCTGGTTCAAAAGTTGTTACTGATTATTTAGCTAAATCGGGTTTGAATAAATATTTAGACCAACTTGGTTTTCATCTAGTTGGTTATGGGTGCACAACGTGTATAGGAAACTCAGGGCCACTTGATAAAGATATTGCCGAGTGTATCTCGAAAAATGATTTAACTGTTGCTTCTGTGCTTTCAGGAAATAGAAATTTTGAAGGCAGGGTTAATCCACACGTAAAAGCTAATTATCTTGCCTCACCACCTTTAGTTGTAGCATATGCTTTAGCAGGATCTGTTCGTATAAATTTAATAAGTGATCCAATTGGTATTGACACAGATGGTAATGAAGTATTTTTAAAAGACATTTGGCCTAGCAATAGCGAAATCCGAAATGCTGTTGAAAAAAATGTATCGCCTGAAATGTTTAAAAAACAATACTCTAATGCTTTAGTTGGGCCAAAAGAATGGCAAAAAATTAATACTTCTTCGGGAGACCTGTATAATTGGAATTCTTCATCAACTTACGTTCAGAAACCTCCGTTTTTTGATAATCAATCAAATGATGATAAAGAGATTAAGCCAATTGAGAATGCAAGACCTTTATTACTTCTAGGCAATAGTGTTACTACAGATCACATTTCACCTGCAGGGGCTATTAAAGTTGATAGTCCAGCTGGCAACTACTTCATGGAGCGGCAAATACGTCAAAATGATTTTAATTCATATGGTGCTAGAAGGGGCAATCATGAAGTAATGGTCAGAGGTACTTTTGCCAATATAAGAATTAAAAACCAACTACTATCAAACGTTGAAGGCGGATACTCAATTTTAGAACCTGATAAGAAAAAAATGAGTGTTTATGATGTTGCTATGGAGTATGCAAAAAGGACTGAAAATGTTGTAGTTTTTGCAGGAGAAGAATACGGAACTGGATCATCGCGTGATTGGGCTGCAAAAGGTACGAAGTTATTAGGAATTAAGGCGGTTATTGCTGAAAGTTTTGAAAGAATACACCGATCAAATTTGGTTGGAATGGGAGTTCTGCCTATACAACTTAAAAGTCACACAATAAATGATTTAAATATTCAATCGTCTGATTTAATAAATATAAAACTTACTGAAGACCTGAAGCCTTTACAAGAATTAGAAGTCATTATTCAAAGCAATGACAAAAATATAAAAATAGATTGTATTTTAAGAATTGATACTATCAATGAGCTACAATATTATAAAGCGGATGGCATATTAAATTTTGTTTTAAAAAATATTCTAGAAAATTAAATAATTTTTGGATTTTCTAACAGTTCTTTCAGTCTAGCTAAAAAAGTTACCGCTTGCTTACCATCTATTAATCTGTGGTCATAACTTAATGCAATATACATCATTGGTTTTATAACAATCTTCTTTTTTACAGCGATAGGTCTATCAATTATTGAATGCATACCTAGTATAGCGCTTTGAGGTGGGTTGATAATTGGGGTGCTCATCATAGAGCCATATATTCCTCCATTTGTAATTGAGAATGTTCCTCCTGATAAATCACCCATGGCAAGTTTATTTGAATTTGCTTTCTCAGATAATTCAATAATATACTTTTCAATTTCTGCATTTGACAAATCTCCAGCATTTCTAATTATTGGAACAACAAGCCCCTTTTCAGATCCAATTGCAATACCTATATCAAAGTAGTTCTTATAAATTATTTTATCTTCGTGAATTTCTGAATTAATCTCTGGTATTTCTTTTAAAACTTCTGTGCAGGCTTTAACAAAAAAAGACATAATGCCAAGTTTCACACTATGTTTTTTTTGAAAACTCGTTTGTTCTTTTTTTCTAAGAGACATAATTGCAGACATATCAACTTCGTTGAATGTTGTGAGAATGGCAGCTGTATTTTGAGCTTCTTTTAACCTTCTGGCAATTGTTTGCCTTAATTTAGACATTGGTATAGTTTTTTCGTCTAACATAGAGTCATCTTTGTCGAAGTTTGGAAGATCAACTACCTTAGCTGAAATTTTTGTTTGATTTTCGCTAACTTTAGAAACATTAGGTGAGTCTATTGTTTGTTTTTCTTCATTTATTTCTTTGATTTGACTTGTCTCTGGTTTGGGCTTTTGTTCTGTAGTCGTATTTTCTGATATTTCAGCAATAGATTGACCAACATTCACAGTAGACCCCTCTGGGGTTATTATCTTTGTTAATTTTCCAGAGGTTTGAGCAGGAATTTCAATTGTGATTTTCTCTGTTTCAATTTCAGCTAAATTATCGCCAGACTCAAAGCTATCTCCCTCTTTGATCAACCAAGATGTAAGCGTGCCTTCAATGATCGACTCTCCAAGCTCAGGTACTGTTATGTTTTTCATTACTCTTTAGGTAAGTTTTTAAATTTCATAAAACTGACACCACTTCTTTCTTTTATAACACGTTTTAGTGATGATTTAAGTGCTAATTCTTTGATTAGTTGCTGATTAGTAATATGTCTTTTTGATATTCCTGTAGCAGGAGCTGCTGCAGGGCGCCTTCCAACATAATGAACTTTTTTGGTTAAATTATTTTTTACTAAAACATGTCTAATACGACTTTTAACAAAACTCCATGCTCCCATATTTTTTGGCTCCTCTTGAACCCATAAAATCTCACTTTCTTTATGTTTTAATATAACCGCTCCTATGGCATCAAATGGAAACGGATAAATTTGCTCAATACGAACTATTTTTACATCTTTAATATTATTCTTTGTTCTAAAATCATCTAATTCATAAAATATTTTTCCAGAGCAGAAAATTATCCTTTTTGGATTTTTGATTTCATCTTCAATAAGGCGGTGAAAAGATGAGCGTCCAGTAAATTCACTAATAGAGGATACATTATTTGGGTGGCGCAGTGTGGATTTAGGGGTAAATACTATTAGTGGTTTTCTAAAATTTCTATGTATTTGTCTTCTCAAAGCATGAAAATAGCTCGCAGGAGTGGTGCAATTAACTATCTGAACATTATCTTCTGCTGCCATTTGAAGAAATCTTTCTATTCTTGCACTGGAGTGCTCAGGACCCATACCTTCATGACCATGAGGTAATAACATGACTAATCCACTCATTTGCATCCATTTTCTCTCACTTGATGCAATAAACTGGTCAATAATAATTTGGGCACCGTTGGCAAAATCTCCAAATTGGGCCTCCCATAAAACCAAAGTATTTGGGTCTGCTAATGAGTACCCATATTCAAAACCTAAGACACCTAATTCAGAGAGAAAACTATCAATTACTTCAAACTGTTTTTGATTTTTAGCAATGTGATTGAGTGGAATATATCTCTCTTCTGATTTTTGATCATAAAAAACTGAGTGTCTCTGACTGAAAGTTCCCCTTCCAGAATCTTGACCTGCAAGTCTCACTCTATATCCTTCCTTTAACAATGTTCCAAATGCTAAAGCCTCAGCAAAAGACCAGTCAATATTCTTTCCTGATTTTATTGAAGTTAACCGAGATTTATTAAATTTTTCTAATTTCGGATGAAGATTAAATCCTTTAGGTATTTGTGAAATTTTTGTGCCAATTTCCTTTAAGGATTTTTCTGACTCAGCTGTTCTACCTCTTCTAAGTGGGTCTTTTGGTGCAAGACTTAATCCACTCCATTGTCCACCCATCCAAGATTTTGTTTTTAATTTATAGTTTTTTGCTTTTTCAAATTTCTTCTCGAGATCAGACCATATTCTGTCTTTGATGAAGTCTAACTGTTTTGTATTTACTACTTCTTGGCTTATAAGTTTATCTGCATAAATACTGGCAACTGTTTTTTTCTTTTTTATAGTTTGATACATCAATGGTTGAGTGAAAGAGGGCTCGTCACCCTCGTTATGTCCATGTTTTCTGTAACAAAACATATCGACAAGCGTATCTTTTTTGAATGTGTTTCTAAATTCTGTTGCAGCTCTTGAGGCTAAAACAACAGCCTCTGGGTCATCTCCATTTACATGAAATATTGGGGATTGAACAATTTTTCCTATCTCTGAAGAGTAAGGTGCAGATCGGCTATATTGAGGACTAGTTGTAAATCCAATTTGATTATTAATAATAAAGTGAATTAGTCCACCAATTCTGTATCCATTTAATTGTGACATAGTAAAGGTTTCAGCAACAATACCTTGTCCAGCAATTGCTGCGTCTCCATGAATTAGTAGACCAGAAACTTTCGTATTATTTTTGTCTTGAATGATTGTTTGTTTAGCTCTTATTTTGCCGGCTACAACTGGGTTTACCGCTTCTAAGTGAGAGGGATTAGCTGCCATACTCACATGAATAATCTTACCTCCAAAACTTCTATCAGAGCTTGCACCTAAATGATATTTAACATCACCAGAGCCCTGATCACTGAGGGCATTCTCGCCCCCATGGATAAATTCTCCAAAAATTTGAACATGAGGTTTTTTTACTATGTTAGCTAATATATTTAGTCTTCCTCTGTGGGCGCATGCAAAGGAAAAATCTTCTACGCCATATTCTGAGGATCTTTTTAAAATCTGTTCAAGTGCTGGTATTGTAGACTCAGCTCCTTCAAGACCAAATCTTTTGGTGCCTCTATACTTTGTATCTAGAAACTTTTCAAAATATTCTGCTGTAATTAATCTCTCCAAGATTGTTCTTTTTCCCTTAGGGGTTAATTGCATGTCTTTTTTTTCTTCTATTCTATCCTTCAGCCATTTGTACTCCTCGGCAGACTGAATATGTTTGTACTCAATTGCCAAGGTGCCAGAATAGATGCTTTGAAGTTTTTCAAAAACTTCACGTACAGTAGCTTTCTGAAATCCTAAATATCCAAATAGAAAAATTTTTCGATCATAATCTTTTTTTTGAAAACCGTAATACTCGGGATCTAAACCTGATGGATTGTTCTTTGCCATTAAACCTAAGGGGTCAAGATCAGCTATAAGGTGCC
>CACGPU010000002.1 GCA_902575065.1 uncultured Alphaproteobacteria bacterium | reverse complement strand
GAAAAATCTCAAAATAACTCAGTTGTTACAGGTAAAGTGAAGACCTTTACCGATTATGGTGCTTTTGTTGATCTTGGGGGTATTGATGGCTTGGTTCATTTAAGCGATATATCATGGAGTAGAATTAGTCATCCATCAGATGTGTTAGAAATTGGAAAAAAATACGAATTTAAAATTCTTAAGGTTTCAGATGACTCGGATAAAATAAGTCTAGGCTACAAACAATTAAAAGATGATCCTTGGGAAAAAATTGAGGAAAAGATTACTCTTAATGAAATATACGATGGAAAAATTACTCATATAACCGACTATGGTGCTTTTGTTCAACTGACAGAAAAAGATTTAGAGGGCTTAGTTCACTCAAACGATATCAGCTGGACAAAAAAAAATATACATCCAAATAAAATACTTGAAGTTGGGTTTAATATTAGAGTTAAAATTTTAGAAATTGATAAAGAAAAGAAAAGAATTAGCCTAGGAATCAAACAAACTGAACCAAACCCTTGGGAGAATATTCTTAATGAATATAAACAAGATCAAATTATTGAAACAGAGATTAAAAATATAACTGAGTTTGGTATATTCGCGAAGCTAAATGATAACATTGATGGACTTGTCCATAAAAACGACCTATCGTGGACAGACTCTAATGGCGATAGATCTCTAAAAAAATATCAAAAAGGTCAAACAATCAAGGTTAAAATTTTAGAGATTGACCCTGAAAAAGAAAAAATAAGCTTTGGAATAAAGCAGCTATCTGCTGATCCTTTTAATGAATTTTTTAAAGATAAATCAAAAGGAGATATTGTATCTGCAACAATTACTAAAATAAATAATAATGGAATTGATGTAGAAGTAGCAAGTTTTATTGAAACTACTATTAGAAGAAAAGAGCTTTCTAAAAATAAAGAAGAACAAAATATATCTAGATATAATGAAGGACAAAAAGTAGATGCTAAAATTAGTTCTATCGATCTTTTAAATCGAAAATTTGCACTTTCAATAAGACAACTTGAGATAGATGAGGAACAAAGTTTGCTAGAAAAATATGGTTCTAAATCCTCTGGTTCAGTTTTAGGGGATATTTTAGGTAAGGCTTTGGATGAGGATAAGGGCTCCAAAGAAGAATAAGTCTGATATTTTAAAGACTTATTTACAATCAGAGATTGATTTAAATATTAAGATTAATGAAGCTATATTCGAAAGATTTTTTGTAATTTTAGAAAAAAATATTTCTAATCACATTTCTATAGAGCTAAGAAATTTTGGTGTTTTTAAATCTAAATTAATGAAACCCAGATATGGATCTGATCCTAGAAATAAAAAAAAAATATATATTCCCTCTAAATGGAAAGTTAAATTCAAGGCTAGTGCAAATATTAACAAAAAGTTAAATGAAAAAATTTAAATGCTTCATAGCACTAGACCTTAAGTCAAATGCTCAAAATATAGGAATTGTAAAAAAACTATATCGCCATGTTTATGGTTTTAAAGTAGGATACAGATCTTTTTATAATAATCGTTCAAACGAACTAATATCAGAAATTAAAAAGTCAAAATGTAAATTATTCCTTGATTTAAAACTTCATGATATACCGAACACAGTTGGTAGTGCTATAGACTCTTTGTCTAACATTAATCCCGATTTTCTTACCTTGCATATATCAGGAGGTAACGAGATGATGAAAGCTGTATTAAACTCTATTAAAAAAAATAAACTTAATACTAAAATCTTAGGTGTAACATTATTGACGAGCTTAGATGGAAAAGATAGCGAAAAAATATATAAAGAGAGAAATACAGGCAAACTTGTAAAAAAATTTGCTGAAATTGCAAATAATTTAAACATTCATGGCCTTATTTGTTCAGGTGATGAACTGAAAGTTTTAAGAAAATATAATAAATTAATTAAAATAACACCTGGTGTAAAAATGTTTGCTAGAAATGATGATCAAAAAAGAGTTACTTTTGCTCATAATGCTTTACAAGAAGGTGCAAGCTTTGTTGTAATAGGTAGAGAATTAATAGAAAGCAAAAAACCCTTATATTTATTAAAAGAATATGGCGAACAAAATAAAAATAAAAATTTGTGGACAAAATAATCCAGCTATTATTAATCATTGTCTTGATTTAAATATTTCTTATCAAGGATTAGTTTTTTATGAAAAGAGTCCAAGATTTATTAATATGGACACACTATCCCTTATTAACCAATATTTTAAATCACATAAAAATAAATTTGTGGGTGTTTTTGTTAATCCATCAATTGATGAAATTAAAAATAAATTGGAAGTTTTTGATTTTGATACAATTCAACTTCATGGGAATGAAGATCAAAACTTCATAAGCGAAGTTAAAAATAATTTTAAGAAAAATATATATAAATCAATATCCCCAGAGGATTTTAAAAATACTGAGTTGATAGATGTAGATCAGTTCCTCATTGAAGCGAAGCCCTCTTCAAAACAGATGCCTGGAGGAAACAATAAAACTTGGGATTGGTCTGATTTTAAAAATATTAAAAAACTTCCTTATATTTTATCAGGAGGTCTAAATGTCACTAATATCAAAAAAGCAATTAACTTAACAGGTGCTGATTTTGTTGATATAAATTCTGGTGTAGAGGAACAACCAGGTGAAAAAAGCCTTACTTTGATAGATGGCATAATTTCATCAATCTATAATTAATGAAAAAATATAAACAACCTAGCACTATTGGAAGATTTGGTGAGTTTGGTGGAATGTATGTTTCAGAAACATTAATGCCCTTGTTATTAAATTTAGATAAATCTTACAAAAAAATTCAAAAAGATAAAAAATTTAAAAAAGAACTAAATGATCTTTTTAAAAACTATGTAGGTAGACCCTCTTCGTTGCACTATGCTAAAAATCTATCTAAATATATTAATGGACCAAAAGTATATTTTAAAAGAGATGAGCTAAATCATACAGGTGCCCATAAAATCAATAATTGCTTAGGACAAATACTCCTTGCAAAAAAAATGGGCAAAACAAGAATTATCGCTGAAACAGGTGCTGGACAACATGGAGTCGCAACAGCTACTGTTTGTGCTCTTTTTGGTCTTCCTTGTTATATTTACATGGGGTCAAAAGATATCGAAAGACAAAAACCTAATGTTTTTAGAATGAAGCTTCTGGGGGCCACCATTATTCCTGTTGAATCTGGCAGTAAATCTTTAAAAGATGCTATGAATGAAGCTTTGAGAGATTGGATTAAAAACGTCAGAGATACTTTTTATATTATCGGTTCTACCGCAGGTCCTCACCCCTATCCAAAAATGGTAAGAGATTTTCAGTCTGTAATTGGAAAAGAAGCTAGAGAACAAATATTAAAAGTAGAGAAAAAACTACCAGATTATTTGATTGCTTGTGTTGGAGGGGGGTCAAATGCCATGGGTTTATTTTATCCATTTTTGAATGATAAAAATGTAAAGATTATTGGAGTTGAGGCAGCTGGTAAGGGCGCCAAAACAGAAGAAACAGCTGCTACAATGACATCTGGAACACCTGGTATTTTACATGGTAGTTACAGTTATGTCTTACAAGACAATGATGGACAAATAAAAGAGGCGCATTCTATATCTGCTGGCCTCGATTATCCTGGTGTAGGGCCTGAACACTCTCACCTCAAAGATATTAAAAGAGTTAAGTACTTTGGTGTAACTGATAAAGAAGCTCTTAAAGCATTTCAAACATGTTCAAAACTAGAGGGAATTATTCCTGCGCTAGAGCCTTCTCATGCCCTAGCTTACTTAATTAAGGCATTTAAAAATAAACATAAAAATAAAGTTGTAATTTTAAATATGTGTGGCCGAGGTGATAAAGATTTATTTACTGCAGCTAAAGCAATTGGATTTGATGCAGATGAATAAACTAGATACTCTTCCCAAGAAAAAAATACTTTCCCTGTTTATGACATGTGGGTTTCCGACCCTTGATCAAAGTAAAAAGATATTTAATGAAATTTTATCTCACCAACCTGATATTATTGAATTTGGTCTTCCCTTTTCTGACCCAATGGCAGACGGGCCGATTATTCAAGAAGCAAACAAACTTGCACTTAGATCAAAATTGTCAACACAAAAATCACTGAATTTAATTACAGAATTAAGTAAATCAAAAAATAATACTGCATTTGTAATCATGTGTTATTTAAATACTATTCGTAAATTTGGATTAAATAAATTCATTAAAAATATTAAAAGTATCGTTGATGGTATAATAATTGTTGATTTACCTTTTGAAGAAGAGGGTGAAATCAAAAAGTCATTGTCTAAAAATAACATACATTTGATCAAGTTAATCTCTCCGATGACAGATAAGAAAAGATCTAAAAAACTTTTAAAAGATTCAAAAGGATTTATTTATTATATATCAGCAACAGGAATCACAGGTTCAAATAGACTAGATTACAAAGAAATAAATAAAAATGTTCAATCAATAAAAAAAATGTCTTCTGTTCCTGTTTTAGTTGGATTTGGTATAAAGTCTAAAAAAGATGTAGTAAATATATCAAATAAAACTAAAGCTGATGGTGTTATAATTGGTTCAGCTCTTATTCAAAAATACTTTGATTTAAAAATGGATTTTAATAAATACCTTAAAAAACTGAATAAATTTATTAAAGAGGTTAAGGTCTAAAAATGAACTGGCTCACAGATTATGTAAAACCTAAATTAAGCTCACTTGTTAATAAAAAAGAGACTCCATCTGATTTATGGACTAAGTGTGGATGTGGGGAAAGAACCCTGTATGTAAGTGATTTAGAAGAAAATCTTAATGTTTGCTCATATTGTGACTTTCATATGGGGATGAATGTAAATAGTAGATTAAAAAATTTATTTGATAACGAAAATTACGAATTAATCGAGGTACCTTTTGAAAATAATGATCCTCTAAAATTTAAAGATCTTAAAAAATACTCAGACAGGATGAAAGCTGCACAAAAGAAAACTGATCAAAAAGATGCTGCTATTTTAGCTAAAGGTGAAATTGGAAGCACAAAAGTTATAGTTTTTATTTTAGATTTTAATTTTATGGGTGGTTCAATGGGTCAATTTGTTGGTGAGGCATTTAAAATTGGTTGTCAAAACGCTGTTGATTTGAATTGTCCATTTATATCTGTTGCTTCCTCAGGGGGTGCGAGGATGCAAGAAGGTATTGTAAGTTTAATGCAACTACCTAAAACAGTTGCAGCTGTGAATATGCTAGACCAACATAAAATTCCTTACGTGAGTGTTCTAACACATCCTACTACAGGAGGTGTAAGTGCTTCATTTGCTATGTTGGGTGATATTATTATTGCTGAAAAAGGAAGTATGATTGGTTTTGCTGGAAAAAGAGTTATCGAAGAGACTATCAAAGAACAATTGCCTGAGGATTTTCAAACAGCCGAATATCTTCTTGAACACGGAATGGTTGACATGGTCGTCCATCGAAAAGAGTTAAGTCAAACACTTTCAAATGTTCTATCATTCGTAAAAAAATAAATTCTTGAAAGATCCCATTTTTCAAAGGCTATTAAATCTACATCCAAAATTTTCAGATTTATCTTTAGGGAGAATTAAAAAACTTTTAAAGAAAATACATTTTGATGAAAATTCACTGCCAAAAGTCATTCATATAGCTGGTACTAATGGTAAAGGCTCAACAGCAGCAATCTTGAAATCAATTCTCAATCATCATGATTACTCAACACACGTATACTCCACTCCTCACCTAGTAAAATTTAATGAAAGAATTCAATTAAGATCTAAGGAAATTTCAAATCAAAAATTATTAAAATATTTAAAGTTTTGCGAAGATAAAAATGAAGGAAATTTGATAACATTTTTTGAAATTACTACTGCTGCGGCGTTTAAAGCTTTTCAAGAGCATAAAGCTGACTATCTTATATTAGAGGTTGGACTTGGAGGAAGATTTGATGCTACGAATATTTTAAAAAAATCAAAGTATGCAGCTATCACTCCAATTTCTTTAGATCATCAAGATTATTTAGGAAATTCTTTGTATCAAATTGCTTTTGAAAAATTAGGAATATTAAATTCAAAAAGTACGATTTTTATTAACCGACAGAAAACAAATGTTATGAAATTTATTAAGTCACAATTAAAAAAAAGAAAATTAACTGCAAATCTATTTAATACTCATTGGAAAATAAAATCTAATTTTTATTTATCGAATGATATAAGAGTTAATTTATCAAAATTAAGTTTATTAGGATCACATCAATTAATTAATGCTGGATTAGCAATACATTTAGCGAGGAATATATTGAAAGAAAAATTTGTAATAGAAAAAACAGAAAAAGCATTGATGAATTGTATGTGGCCTGGGAGATTGCAGCAAATTAAGAGCGGACTTTTAAATAAAAAAATAAAGAAATATAAGAATATTTATTTAGATGGCTTTCACAATATCGATGGCATGAAAGCATTACTTAAATCATTACCAAAAAATAGGAAGATACTCATATGCTCTTTTTTAAATAATAAAAAATATACTCAAATGCTCTCTAACTTATCAAATCATTTTAATAAAATAATTGTTGTTAAAATGAACGAGGAAAACTCTATTACTGAGGATCTGCTACCCAAATACCTTAAGCTCTCTTTTGCAAATTCCCTTACAGATTCATTTAAAATGATTAATAAACTCTCATCAAATCAGACCACAATTTATTTTGGAGGATCATTATATTTTATTGGTGAAGTGATAAAATTAAATCGTTTAAAAAATTAGATTTTCTCGCTATATGGTGCCAAATAGCAAAAATATCCTCATTTATAAAAATATATTGATTGATCTAAATTTTCGCAGAAAAGTAATAATTAATAACTAACCTTAATCCTCCAGAACCATTCTTGTGGTTTTCTTCAAGAATGGTTCTACTAAATTTTACTTTTGTTCTTTAAATAAAGCAGTAAAGCTAACCCTTCGTATGCAATTTTCCATAGTTGTCTAAATAATGGTAGCTTCAACAATAAAGACAGGTATCTCCATCTTGGAATTGTATCCCATAAAACTAAAAAGGACTCTGATCCAGAAAAAATTTTTCCATCATGATATACATGCATTCTTCTAAATAAATCTTTTTTGGAGAGATGATTTATATGTTCATCTTTGTTTTTTGAAATATCAACATAGTTTATATCTAAGGTTTTCTTTTTATAGTGACTTATCTCTGCATTACAAATATTACATGAACCATTAAAGTATACTTTCATTTTGATTACGCGGGTGGTGGTATTGAGCCATCTTTAAATAGATCATATCCCTTTAAGACAGCAGGTCTAAGTGATATTTGATTATACCAACGCAATAGATTGATGTATTTATTCAGACCTATATCATGAATTGGGTGTCTAGCGATCCAAGGAAATGTTGCAATATCTGCAATTGAATATTCATTTGCCAAATATTCATTTATATATAAATGATCATCTAAATTTTTGTATATCGTTTCTGCAATTTTAAAATATCTATCCTCACCAAAATCACTTTTACCAGGATTATAATGATGAAATTGATGATGCTGACCTAACATAGGGCCTATATAACCCATTTGAGCCATCAACCACTGGGTTGTTAAACTTTGATTTGAGCCATAAAATTCTCCAGATAAATTTGCCAAGTAAATTAAGATAGCACCAGACTCAAATATGGTCTTATTATTATGTCTTAAAACAGGAATTTTTGAAAATGGAGAAATTTTTTTAAACTCCTCGTTGAATTGTTCACCCTTATTTAAATTAATTAAAGTCAAATCATAACTCTCATTAATCTCCTCTAACATTATTGAAATTTTTCTTGCATTTGGAGTTGAGTCTGCGAATAACTCAAACATTCAAATTAAACTCATAATATATTTATGAACAAAATATCCTATTACGAGTAAAGTCAATCCAATCAAGTAAATTAACCAAAAATTCATATTGAGATTTTTTGCAAAGAAAAAAGGTAAGAAAAATAAATATGAGACAGGTACTCCAATAAGAATGCTTTTTGCAAATATTACAGTATTTTCAGTATTTTTATGCTCTAAGAAAGAGAAGGCTATGGCTATTATACTTGCTATTGGAAGAGCAATAATAAATCCAGATAGCTCAGGTTTTTTACCGGAAAGCCAACTTGCAAATGCAATCACAAGAGCAGCTAATAAAACTTTTAAAGCAAAAATCATAATTATCTATTTTATACTAATTAATAATAATTAAAGATTATTTTCAGGTATTAAGAAAGTTGTTGATGCCCAATCACTATGCCAGATTGGCTCATTTTTTTCTGGGTCTGCTTTTAATGGATAAATCACAACTGAGTCTAAAAGATATTCCCTTCCTGGTTCAATATCAAAAGTGAATTTTCCTTTATTATCCGTTATGGTATTTACAATTGATAACTTTGTATTTTTATATTTCGAAAAAATTGTAACAAGATTTTTTTTTAGTGGTTTTTTTTTGTAATATAAAGTTCCACTCATTTGCTTTAGATTCAATTCTTTGTAAGGATTTTGGTCTAAAACAAATTCAAATAGAAGTCCTGTTTTTTTATCCTTCCCCTCACTGCCATTTAGTGTAATAAGAGATTTTGCATAACGACGATAACTCTCAATAAAATTACTTTCGGGAAATCCTTTCTCAAAATGAGTATTGATTAGTTGCTGGTAACCTTTTTCATTAACAAAATCCTCGAATTTTTGAAACTTTTTATAATCAACATATTTATCTTTAGTTTCATGATAAATAATTAATAAATTGTCTAAATTAGTCGTTATATTAATTGCAGGCACATCACCTAGTATGCCCTTTATTTTTTCTTTTTTATTTTTGGATCCAGATAATATTTTAAAGGTTTTAAAATCTTGTGGATTATACATTAAAACCATACCTTGAAATTCTTGTCCTACCCTCAAGTGAGCATTTATTAAGTCATCATTAAGTTGATATTGCGTAGGCTCGATCCAAAATTCATGAGCGTTTGCTCTAATAGAATAAGCAATAAGGAGCAAAAAAATATAAAGAATTTTTAGATGAATTTTGGTAAACATGACCGAATGATTAAGTACTTATTTCTAATTTTAATATTAAGCTCTCCTCTGCATTCACACGAAATTAAACCCGCGATGATGGATATTACCATTATTGAAGGAAATGCATCAATCGAATTTAAATTAAATGCAGAAACTGTTCTTTCTGAAATAGATGCCTCTTTATATCAGGATACCAACGACTCACCTCAATCTAAAAAATATGATGCGTTACGGGCCCTTTCCACTGAAGAAGTAGAGAAAATGATCATAGAAAATGAAAACAAATTTACAGATAAGATTAAAATCAATATCGGAGATGAAACTATTCCGCTTTCTTTAAGAAATGTAGATACTTTTCAAGAAATAAACGATGAATTTCCCAGAGATACAACTTTAAACATAGGTTTTGAAATAAAAGATGAGTCTTTTACCATTCAATTTGAAAAAGAATTGGGTCCCGTGGTAATTAGACATTTTGAGGATTTATCAAAAAAGTCTGTTTTATTTACAACTTATTTACAACCTGCTGAAAGATCATCACTCATATCTCAACAGACACGGTCTTCAGCTTTAAGTACAACAATTGAATATTTAGTTTTAGGGATAGAGCATATTGTTCCTAAGGGACTTGACCATATCTTATTCATAATAGGTATCTTTTTTTACGCCATCAAATTTAAACCTTTATTACTTCAAGTCACAATGTTTACAGTTGCGCATTCGATCACACTTATACTAGCTAGTTTTAATTTAATTTTTATACCTGCTACTATTGTTGAACCGTTAATAGCATTGTCTATAAGCTATGTTGCAATTGAGAATATATTTCAAAGACGTTCAACTTTACTTCGGTATTTAATAATTTTTATTTTTGGATTAATTCATGGTTTAGGTTTTGCGTTTGTGCTGGGAGATATTGGGTTAAATACTAGTCAACTTGTTTTAAGTTTAATCTCATTTAACATTGGTGTAGAAATAGCACAGATAGCAATTATTATCTTAGCATCAATTATCTTTATAATACCTTCACGTCAGAGTTGGTATAGAGTATTTTTGCAAATTCCTATTTCGATTATAATTTCAATGATTGGTTTATATTGGTTTATTGAAAGAGTATTCTTTTAAAAATTTATTTTAATAGTGCCAAGAACTGATAGAGATTTATCTGTTATCACCATTTCTCCTGAACTTGGATAATAATCAAGAAAACCACCAACAATTACATAATGAGTTACAAAAATTAAATTACCTTGACTGTCGTCCCAATTTTTAATGAATTGATTTAATTCATACATTTGCTTTGAATGGTTTTTTTGATAATCAGCTGAAAATGTTGAATTTAAGGCACTTAAACTCTCAAAATTTTTAAATGCCAGACGAGCGGTTTCTTTGCAGCGACACCATTCGCTGGAATAAACAGAGTCTATTGGAATAAAATATTTAGAAAATAATATACCCATTCGTTTAGATTGATTAATTCCTTGTTCATTTAAATTTCTTTGTGTTGAACAATCGTATAATTCAAAATTATTGGGATCACCGCCTCCAGGAGCATATGCATGACGAATAAAAACTATTTTACCGCCCTCTTTTAATAATTCCCAACTTGTTGTTTCATCAGATAAAGAATTAAATGTAAAAAAAAGAGACATTAAGAAAAAGAAATTAACAATTTTCATTGTTGTGAGAGGTATTGATGATATGCCTGCTTTTTTACGTCATTCCAATATTGATCTGCCTCTTCAGCTGTGTATTTTCCATAAAGTTGCATCCAAAGATCAGTTGTCACTAAGGACAAAGCTTCCTCTTTTTCTTTCCACTCATCATAGATCCAAGGGTCTAAAGAGGGATCAACTCCTTTTTGTGAAAAATAATTAACCTCTTCTTGAATTCCCCCTATGTCTATAATCATTGTTTTAGTAGAAAACTCTACATCTTCAAAAAAACGTATTCGTGCGATATCTTCTTCGGTTAATCCTTTAACCACTATACCCTCAACGCCAGAATAATTTTCACCGAAAATTATTACAGGGAAGTTTTCATTAACGACTAAACGCAATTCACTTTTTGGTGCAAAAGCTGGGGTTATTTTTAAGTGTTCAGTTTTACTTCCTATAACCTTCTCTAATATTGCAATAGAGCGAAGAGTGCCGTAAAAAAAATAATTATTCATTTTAGTCTTAGAAAAATTCTGGAAGAGCTGCTTTTTTTATCTTCATTTCATGAAGGAGTATGCAAATTTGTTCAGAAATTTCAACACTATTTGGCGTATCACTATGAACACACACTGAATGAATGTTTGTTTTTAGAGTATTCCCATTACGTGAAATAATTCCTCCTTGAATAAGCATGGCTTTTACATGTTCCCTGGCACTTATAGGATCTGTTATCAAAGAATCATCAATGGAACGAGGTGTTAAAGTAGCATCATCTTCATAAGTGCGATCTGCAAAAACCTCAAGAGCAGTGGGTATGTTGCTTTTCACAGCAATTTTAGCAAGTTCACTTAAAGCTGGCGCAAGTAATATTATTGATGGATAATTTTTTTTTAAAACATCTACTATTTCACTAGAAAGGTCTTGGTCAATACATGCCATATTACTCAAAGCCCCATGAAGCTTAACATGTGTTACTGGAAAATTAATATTAGAGGCAAGATTATGAATAAAAATTAATTGGTCTCTGACAATTTCTTGAATTAATTTTTTGTTCCAATAAATTTTTGTGCGACCAAAATTATCTCTATCTAAAAAAGAAATATGCGCACCAACTGAAACATGTTTTGTTTTACAGTAACTTAGTGCTTTAAAAACGACGTTTTTTGACCCTCCATGATATAGACAAGAAAGATTAGCAGAGCTAATTTTATTTATTAGCTGCATATCAACAGTTTCAAAAAAACTGAGGTCTTTTTCTGCGATATCAGAATTTAAATTAATCTTATTCAAATGCACTAAAGTTACATTATGATATTAGGGTGTATTTCAAAGGAATAAATTCTTATGGGGATCGGGGTTTGGTCTTAGATTTTGGAAATGAAACCTCAAAATCTATATCACAGGAGGTAAACGACGCATTTTTAAATATTTCAAACCTTAATCTTCAATCACTTAATATTGTCCCCTCATTTAATAAAATTGTTGTAATTTTTGAAAATTCTCACATACGAGATCAAAACAAAGACAAAATTAATATAAAAATGAATGAAACAAAATCTCAAAGTAACAAAAAAGTTACTAAAACATGGAAAATACCGGCATGTTATGATGAAGATTTTGCGTTAGATATAAAGATAATCCAAAAACTTCATAAAATTTCAAAAGAAGAGGTTATCAATCTTCATTCATCCGTTAATTACTATACATATTATATTGGCTTCATGCCTGGGTTTCCGTATTTAGGGGATGTTCCCTCCCAATTAATTACACCGCGGTTAGCTACTCCAAGGGTAAAAATTCCTGCTAGATCCATTGGTATAGCAAAAAATCATACCTGTATATATCCGAAAGTTTCTCCTGGTGGTTGGAATATAATTGGACAAATACCATTTGATATTTTTGATTTACAAAGTCCTAAGCCTTCCCTTTTTCTTCCAGGTGATGAAGTAAAATTTTTCTCTATATCTCTTCCAGAGTTTAAAAAAATAAAAAAATATAATTTTTCATTAAATGACTTGATCAAGGAATACTCGTCATGAACTCAATCATAATCACTCGTGCAGGAACTCATTCAACGATTCAAGACTTTGGTAGATTTCAATATCAACACTTAGGAGTTTCACCAAGTGGAGCGATGGACCAAAGAATTATTTCAGGGTTACAAAAAATTATACCCAATCATCAAAATCAATTTCTAGAATTTGCTTACGTTGGACCCTCAATAAAAGTAAAAGAAGGGTCTGTTAAGATTTGTGTTGGTGGTAATTGTAATATGAGCATTCAGAAAAATAACAACACTCAGCTTGAGTGCCAGCCCTATAAAAGTATTAATTTATTTGAGGGCGATGAATTGATTATTCACAATACAATAGACTCAGTATATGGATACATAGCTTTTGAGCATGGACTTGGGTTAGAGCCTTGTCTTAATAGCTACTCTACTGACACAAAAGCAGGGATAGGTTCGATTAATCGACCTTTAAATGATGAAGATATATTTAACATTAGCAAAGATGTAAGCTCTTGGGATCTTATCTCTATACCAAAGCCTGATTTAGAAAAGGTAACCAATTTCAAAGTTTATCCCGGTCCTCAACTTCAATATTTCTCAGACAATTCTCTACAATCTTTTATTAGTGGTGTTTTTACAATAACTAATCAAAGTGATCGAATGGGTATCAGGCTCAAAGGTGAGAGTCTCATTAGTTCTGAGTCTCATGATATTTTGTCTGAAGGAATATTACCTGGGTCTATTCAAGTGCCAAGTGATGGGCAACCCATTGTATTAATGCGGGACATTCCTTGTACTGGAGGATATCCAAAAATTGCAATTTTAAATGAAGTAGATATTTCAAGAATCTCTCAGCTTCCCCCTGGAACCAAAATTACCTTTGATTTACAAACAATCTATTAGCACAGATTTTATGTATAATTAAAAGTGAAAATCTCAAGTGTTCAAGATCTAATACCAACATCGAAAAACTCGAATATCTCCATGTTATCAAGACAAGATGCGCTGGAAAAATTCAATTCTTTTAATCCTGTTCTCTATGCTAAAACAAGAAACTTTTTGAATGGACAAATTTCAAGATTATCAGCCCATATAAAATATGGAATCATCACTAACAAAGAGCTCTATCAATATATTCGAGACAAATATAATTTTGTTGAGAGTGAAAAGTTTATTCAAGAATTAGCATGGAGAGATTTTTGGAGAAGCTATGCCTACCATCATCCTGATCAACTATGGACAGATGTAGAAGAATATAAAACTGGATTTCAAGCTCAAGAATATCAAGATAACTTGCCTGAGGATATTATATCAGCAGCAACACCAACACAAATTATTAATATTTTCATCGAGCAACTCACAAATACTGGGTACCTTCATAACCATGCACGTATGTATTTGGCTTCTTATATTATTCACTTTAGAAGAGTGAAGTGGCAAGCTGGAGCGAAGTTTTTTATGAGTCATTTACTGGATGGAGATATTGCAAGTAATAACTTCTCTTGGCAGTGGATCGCGAGTACCTTTGCAGGAAAACCTTATATATTTAATTTAGAAAATGTTCACAAATACTGTCACCGAAGCATAGATATTATACCTGAGAAGAATCAAGAAATAGATGGCAGCTATGAAGAAATTAGCTCGAGGCTCTTTCCCAATTTATGAACTTAATTTATTTATATGACGAGTTCATGAGAGTGCCAGCCGGTATTGAGGGTAATCCTGTTTACATCTTTGATAATACTTTAACTGAAGGCTATGAGCTTAGTGACAAAATCATTGAAAATAGATACTTTTTAGCCAAAGAGGCAGGGGCTGAAATCTATAGAGGTAATACATACGAGATATTGCAAGAAATTCATAACCAAAACACCATATCCAAAATTATAACAAAATCTACTTTTAGACCTATTTACCAAAATTTATTTCAAAAATTAGGTGAAATATATGATTTAGAGCAGTTGCCCGATTACTTCTTATTGCAGGTGAATTATCTTCATCCGGCAAAAAGATTTTTTCAGTATTGGAACAAAATTAAGAAAAATTTAAAATATTAGTCATGGCTGAGAAATGCAAATATTGCGAGGGAGAGTTATCAGTCATGGACAGTGTGTATATTGAATCTGAAATTCGAACAGCACCTAAGAAAGTTCAAAATTTAATTAAAAGTCATCATAATCTTGTCTGTTACATGTGTTATAAAAAACTAAAAGCTATTAAAGTGATAAATACTGAAAATAAAAATAAAAAATTAAATTAAAGATTTTTCACTGTTTCTCTTAACTCGTACTTTTGAATTTTTCCAGTTGATGTTTTTGGTAGGACCTGAAATACAAAAGTTTTAGGCATTTTAAAACCAGCTAAGTGCTCTCTACAAAATTTCTTTAACTCATCTTCTTCTACCGTTTGACCTTCAATTAATTCTATAAAAGCACAGGGTGTCTCACCCCATTTTTCATCAGGTCTAGCAACGACTGCTGCTAATGATACTGCAGGGTGCTTTGTAATAATATTTTCAATTTCTACAGATGATATATTTTCACCACCACTAATGATAATATCTTTTGATCGATCTTTAACTTGAATATATCCACTAGGGTGCATTACTGCTAAGTCGCCCGAGTGAAACCATCCACTTTTCATCGACTCTTTAGTGGCCTCTTCATTTTTGTAGTACCCCATCATGACAGTATTTCCTCGGATCATAATCTCCCCCATAGTTTCTCCATCGGAAGGGACAGGTTCGAGTGTTTCTGGGTTCATGACCGATACCATTTCTGTGTGCGGATAGCGAACTCCTTGATAGGCTTTGAGCTCAGATCGCTTTTCATCTGCTAGATTATCCCAGTCCTTATTCCAAGCACAATGAACAACATGACCGTAAGTTTCAGTCAGTCCATATACATGCATAACCTCAAAGCCTAAAGACTCCATTTTTTGAAGAATTGAACTAGGGGGCGGTGCACCAGCAGTCATAACATAAACCTTATTTTTCAGTGCTTTTTGATCATCTGAAGGAGCATTTGCTATCATATTTAATACGATAGGAGCACCTCCAAAGTGAGTCACCTCATATTTATCAATTAAATCGAAAATTTCTTTAACAACAATATTTCGTATAAATATTACACGGGCATGGAGCATCGCCAAAGTCCATGGATACCCCCAGCCATTGCAGTGAAACATTGGCACTGTATATAAATATGTTAGCCGGTTAGGCATATTCCATGCAGTGATACTTCCCATTGACATTAAATAGGACCCTCTGTGATGGTACACAACACCTTTTGGGTTTCCTGTTGTTCCAGATGTATAGTTCAGTGAAATAGCCTGCCACTCATCATCAGGTCTTATCCATTCAAACCCCTCATCACCTGTTTGCAGGAAACTTTCATACTCTAATTTCCCGATTGATGGAATATCTCCTAAACCTGCTTGTTTGTCATCAATATCAATAACGATGATCTCTCTGTTAACTTTAGCAATAGCATCAATTGCTACATTGTGAAATTGTCGATCCACTATAAAAACTTTACAGTCACTATGATCTAGTATGTAAGCAACTGTTCTGGTGTCTAAACGAGTATTAATTGTATTAACAACACCTCCTGTCATAGGAACAGAATAATGCGCTTCAAATAATTCAGGAGTGTTTGCTGCCATAATAGAAACAACATCACCTTTGCCAATTCCAACTTTAGTTAAGGCACTAGCAAATCGAGTACATCGATCGTAAACTTCTCTCCAAGAATATTTTCTCTCTTTATAAACTATGGCTTCATAGTCGGGGTAAACATCTTTTATTCGATCAAGGAAACTGATGGGAGTCAAAGGAACAAAGTTTGCATCATTTTTATGCATTCCCTGTTCAAAATTATTCATTAGTTTTTTAGCCTTCTCCCCGTAGACAACATTGCATGGATCCTATCCCTAGTCTTATTGGATTGTATTAAATTTATCAAAGACTGTCGCTCTAAATTATAAAGATCAGCTTCCGACAATTCTTTTGATTTAGTTGTATCACCCCCGCTAAGTACGGTTGCTAAATGAAGACCAATATCAACATCATAGCCAAAAATGATCTTTTTTTGCTCTAAATCCAATAAAACTTGGTGCATTTTCTCTTTTACTTCAGGTCCGCTTAGTGTGAACTTTGGCTTTTTGGGAGCTGAATATCCACTCTTTAATAATGATACTTGATTAAAGGCTTCCACAAGAAGATTGTCTCTATTTAAAACAAAAATATCATCATCAAGAAAAAATTTATGCTTTTTAGCTTGCAATGGGGAGTGGGCCATTAGGCCATATCCTATTATATCAAATACTTGAAGAGCTGCTTGATCATGGTCATTAATATATTTCTTGTCTTGTACCCATCTCCATAATAATTCTTTACACCCACCGCCACCTGGAACAAGGCCGACACCTGTTTCAACTAAGCCTAAAGTACTATTCATGTGAGCAACCATCTTAGAAGTTTGACACGCTACTTCAAAACCACCACCAATAGCTAATCCAGCAACGGCACTGACTGTTGGTTTCGATGCATATTTCATTTTCATACATGCAGATTGAAAATCAGATAGGTATTTATCGATACCTTTCCAATCTTTCACGTCAGCTAAACCAATCATGGTATTTAAATCAGCTCCTGCAGAAAAATTCATAGCCTCATTATAAACAACTAGTCCTTGATAATTATCTTGTTCAAGACGGTTGACTGACTCCTCTAGAATTTTCATTGCATCAACGTTTAAAGCATTTGCCTTGGTGTGAAATTCGCAGCACAGTATCTTTTGTTCTCGAGGTTCATCATTAAATTGCCAAATAGTTGCAGCAAAATTTCGAGATAATGGATTTGCATATTTTTTGTGGTCACCTAATCGGCGAACTCCCGCTCCTCTAGAGATAAACTTCATACCTGCTTCATGATTATAGGCGCGTGAAGAAGTAGAATCATAAGGCTCTTGTTTTAATCTAATCATTGTTGTTAATAATTCTGGTACTTCTTGTTTTTCATCTTGAAGTCGTTGGACAAATTTGGTGAGACCGTACTCATTTAATAATTCAAATGGCCCTTCATTCCAGTTAAATCCCATGCGGAGGGCGTCATCTATATCTGTTACTTTTGATGAAACTTCAGGAATACAAAAAGCGCTATAATTAATGATTTTTGCTAGGACTGCAAAAGCATATCGACCATATTCACTATCATCATCAAGGAGTGCTTTGATGCCCTCTTTCTCAACTCTTCTAGCGATTTCCAAATCTACTTTATCAAAATCATAATAACTCATGTCTGAAGTATTCATGGCTTTAACATGTTCATCGCCCTCAACGATTGTTGTTTGATAAAAACCACCAGGGCCCTTATTTCCATTAAAACCTTTTTCTAGTAATTTCTCGACCAGAGGATGAGGTTTCACCACATCCATAAAAGGATCATTTTCTTGTAATTCTTTTTTAAAGCTTGCAAGCACATCTTTCATCAAATCAATTCCAATGAGATCATACAGTCCAAAAACGCCTGTTTTAGGAATTCCTAATGGTCGGCCAAATAATGCATCTGCAATTTCTACTGGAAGGCCTCGCTCTAATGCTTCATACATCGCAACCTGCATTGCATACACGCCAATTCGATTACCAATAAAACCAGGAGTATCATTACAATTGACAATTCCTTTACCTAGCTCATTTTTACAAAAATCACGAAGTCCGTCCATCTTGTCTTTATTGATAGTTAGTGTTTCAACGATCTCTAATAATCTCATAAATCGGACAGGATTAAAAAAGTGAGTAATACAAAAATCTGCTTTCATGCTATCTGACATCTCTTGTGTCAGAATTGAAAGAGGAATTGTCGAAGTATTAGATGAAATAATAGAGTTGGAGCTGCGAACTTTATCAATTTGGGAGTAAAGTTTGTGTTTGATATCAATACGCTCAACTACAGCTTCGATAACCCAATCAGCATCTTTGATTTCATCAAAATCATCATCGAGATTACCTGGTTTGATATGATCAATTCGAGACCTCTCTACTAAAAGAGGCGGATCTGACTTTTTAATAATGTCGATGGCATTTTCAGAAATTTGGTTGGGTTTGTCTTTGCCTTTAAGATCGAGCAAAACTACTTGGCAGTTAGAGTTGGCTAAGTGAGCAGCAATGCCTGAGCCCATAGTACCAGCACCAATTACAACGATTTTTTTAAACTTAGACATGATTAAACACGAGATAATAGCAAAAAGAACAATAGTGTTAAGAGTAATCGACAGAAATTTCAAAATATTTCAAACAACTAAGGGGTATCTAAATAAATGATTTTGTTATTATTCATACTTTTTTGACATCCTTTTGATTTTGTAAACTAACTCAAAGCGATATATCCAGCACCAACAGTGAAGTCGTAATCAAGATAAGGACTGTAAGTGAAGAAATGTTGATTGAAGGTTATCTTCAGTGTTGCAAGGCCTATAATCTTGAAATTTTTACTAAAAGCTATTTCTAAGAAGTATATTTTTTGATTAGGTCCAAATTCTTTTTTTATTATTTTGGAACTTACAGGTATTTAATATTCAATTTTTAGCTGTTTATATAGTTGCAATATGTACACTTAGTATTAACTTCAGGTGGTTCATTCAAATCAAGAGTTTTTTTTGCAGACTTAATAGTATCATCTACCCAACTATCGTTAGTTTGATATTTAATTATATCGATTTTAAAATCTAATCTATTATCGAAACTTTCTTTTCCTTTGTAAAGAGCACTGCAAAATAAAAAAAAAGCAGTATCAGATATGTCGAAGCCTTTCTTTTTGAAGATCCAACTATAAATTTCAATTTGTTTTTTATACCAAAATTTATGTGGTGCTCCTTTTTCATCTAGATCAACCTTTTTAATTGATGCGTCTTTTTCATATGAGGCAGTTGTGGTTTTGTAATCCACTAAATGCAATTTATTATTTTCAATATCAAACCAACAGTCATCAATTGAACCATAAATTATGAGATTAGTATCGAAGTCGTGATATCTTGCTCCTTTTCTATTATTTCTCCAATCGTCAATATCCTCATGGTTGAATGGCACTAGATTAATTTTATTTGAAATTAAATAGGGATGAGATTGTTGAAGTTTTCTATATTTATCAAAATCAGATTTCAAAAGTAAATCTATAGCTGTGGGAATATAAGACATTGGCCCACTTGGTCTACTTTTTCTAAACCTTTCAGATCTATCTAAATAGAAACATCTAGGACACTCCATAAAAAGTTGAAGTTTAGAGCGACTTAATTCAAAAGCTTCATTCTGATGAGGGGTATATAGTGGTTTTTTTTTGGGCACTTTATAATATTTAATTTGAATGGGCTTTTAAATCAATAAAAGCCCAAGTGCTTTTTTTACTTTGTTACGATAACATTATTTTTTATTTAAATTAAATACTTTTTAGGCTTTATATTTAGAAATCAATTCATATTCTTTTTGATTAATTATTCTAACACCACCATTTAAATATACGCCATAGTATAATTTATTTTTAATGAAATTAAGTTTATTCAATATATTTTTAATTGGAACAGGGTTTTCATATGTTCTGATTTTATAAAGAGAGAGAGTGCTATAGAGATTAACATTTGAAGTTTCACTGTATGACTCATTTTCTAAAGTAATATTTTTTATAATACCCTCGCCATAAAAATGTTGTGATAGCTTACCAACTCCACCAATGTAAAATAAAACAATGTCATTGACTTCGAACTGCCTTCTAAGATTTGTTTTTTGGTATATTTCCCATTTTTTTAATAGTAATCTTGATTCTAATGTATCTAAAGCTTGTCCGTTATGAGAGTCAGAAGTTATAAGAATGATATGTTTCATTTAGATAATTAAAATTATACATGAACTACGCTATTTTTGTTACATCAGATTTTAAAGGAAAGATAGCATTTGAAATACTTAATGAAAGAATTGATGAAAAGAAGTGGTTAATATTTGACAAAACCCGTGATAAAGAACATTTAACTATAGGCACTAAAATAATTTTCTATATCGCTGGAAAATTCAAATTCTCAAAAAGCTTTTATGCAATTGGCGAAATTCAAGAAATTGAAAAATCGGACGATTTTTATGACCCAGAATATAATCAGTATGTAAGTCAATTTATAACTTTTAAGGTTACAAAGTTATTTTCAAAACCAATCGATATAAGATCGATAAAAGAAAAACTAAATTTTATCAGAAAACCAAAATACTATGGATTAGACTTAATTGGAGGAGTTAAAATTATTCAAAGGCATGATTTTGAACTAATCATTAATAGTGAAGTTAAATAATTTTACTATCTAAAGCCCTCCAAAGGTATATAGAAACTATAGACTTATATGGCTCCCACCTTTTTATAATTAGATTTAATCTGTTTTCGTTAAGATTATTGATTTTATATAATTTTTTAATTGCACTTATAAGTCCATTATCTTTTTTGGAGAATACATTTATTCTTCTCATTGAAAAAATTAAAAACATTTCTGCTGTCCAACTGCCAATACCCCTGATTTTTATAAGATCCTCAATTATTTGATCATCTGCCATATAATAATATTTATTAAAATTAATTTTTTTATTAAGAGTATTTCTAGCTATATCTTGAATAAAAGAGATTTTACTTCTTGAGAGACCTATTTTTTTGTAATCATTGATTGAAAATTTAGAAATTGTTTTAAGAGTATTTTTATTATTTTTCAAATATATTTTTTTCCAAATAGATTTTGCTGATTTAACAGAAAGTTGCTGTCCTACGATAGACTCACAAATATGTAAAGAAAGTGTAAGATTAGAAAACTTAGTCTGATCAAAAAAAAAAATACAATTTTTATCCAGTATAATTCTTTTTAATTTCGGGTCTTTTTCAAATAAATATTTTTTTATTTTATCAAAATTTAAATTACTTTTGGCCATCAATTTATATTTCAATTAAAATAATACTCAAAACTGTGAATCAAATACATGAGAGTAATCGGTCAAAATCAAGGCTTTAATTTTGAAAAGAAAATACAAAAAGAGATACATAACAAAAAAATATGTGATTTAAGTCCTTTTTACAAACCCTTAATCAACAAAATGTTTGGCTATGAAATAAATAACTCTTCAATAGTTAAGTGTATCAAGAAGGAGGGCATCAAATTAGAGAAAAAAAATGATTTAACATTTGAAATTGATGGGCGGAGAATAAATACAAGTCTTAAGCACGGCAATCAAAATTCAATTCATCAGGAGGCTTTATCAACATTTATCTCCTTTCTAGACAATATAAAAAAACTAAGTAAATATGAAATTAATCTAATAAACAAATTTCATTGGTGTGATGGCACACTAGACAATACTGGTTCAATTAAAGACAGAGTAAATAAAACTAAATTTAAGAATATGTTCCCTATTGAGTACCAAAAATATATGGAAACCTTAAGGACTTACAAAGAGGAAATTTTTTTTAGAGTATGGGTTGGTTCAAAAAATAAACCTCAATACCTCATTCATGTAGATAACATTAATAGCAAGCCCTCACTTATAAATTTTGATAAAATTTTATATCAACACCTAAATATGACTGAAAGCAATGGAAGTATAGGCCTTTTAACATTTCAGAATTGTTGGGCTTGTTTAAAAGGTCAAGATCATGGGCATCCATCTCATAAATGTGACGCTAGTTGTCCAAAAAAAATAGGTAAAAAACATCGATTAGATATACAGTTTAAATCAAAGGATATTGGGGAATTTATAATTGAATAAAGGCACCAAAGAAGGAACAGAAGAGGAAAAAAAATTTGTTATAAATTTTAATAGAGGTTCTTTTTCGGAATTTAAAAAAAAATTTGATATTAAACAATCCATTTATGCTGTCAGAGTTGAAGAAAAACATTATTCTGTTCTGTCTAATAACAAGGTATTGCCCAAATCTGATGTATATTTAGTAGATAGTAATCTTAACAGTGAATTTTTAAATAAACATAACTACCTACTAAATGAAAAAAACACAAAAGAGCTAAATCTAAAAAAACTTTTAAATTCAGGAATTTCAATAAAAAGAGAAGACTCAAAAAAATATCAAATACATAAATTTACAGTTAGTTCATTTCTTAAGTTTATTAATATTCCTGCATTAGCTGCTGGTAGTTCTATCTATATTAAAGGTGATAAAACGAAATTTAATAGAAAAATTTTAGAAATTTGGAGATGTGAAGAAGCTGAGTTTATGAAGTACCACAAATTTGTTTTAAAAAAATTTGATCAATTAAATGAGACTGAATTATCAGAAATTAAGAAATTAAGTAATGAACAAATAAAACTAATAATAACTAGTAATGAAAATAAATTAAATTATATTTTCTCCGGGAAGGGGTATTTTGAAGAACCATACTGTGCATCTTGGTTGTACGAAAGAGGGAAAATAACAGAGTTAAGACCTTATGACTTTACTGTCACTACTGGATCTGGGAGATTAAAATCACCAACAATAGTGATAAAACCTAAGTAGAAGAATATCTAATCATATTAGAAAAAACTTTTTCTACTACTTTGATTACAACTGTGTTTCCTAGTTGCTTTAAAGACTCAGAATAATTATCAACTAACTTGTAGTTTTTGGGAAAAGATTGAAGAGAAAGACACTCCTTTAAAGTAAAAAACCTTTTCTGATTAACTAAGTAAGGCACATTATTTCCCCCGGTACCCATTTTAGTAGTCAAACAAGGTGATATGTTGTCAAAACGGAAATTTACCCTGCTCCTTCTGATCTCAGAAGCGACTAGATATTTCAGATTTTTAATTTCATTATATTTATTATGCTCTGATAAATACTTAATTATGTATTTATAAGATAAATCTGAGATTTGTTTAAATTGATTAGGTCTGTCCTCAATAATATTTTCAAGTTTGTTTTTGAGTCTTTCTTGTTGTGGGAACTGATATTTGACAATCTTATTTCTAAAACCGACTATAAAAACCCTTTCCCTGTTCTGAGGTACGTTATAGTCAGAAGCATTAAGGACACTCCAAAAAACATTATAATCTAGACAGTCTTTATGAACGAATGAGTTCTCCACACCGTTAATTTTAGAAGCTAAAGTATTAAGCATTGTTTTAAAAGTTCTGCCCTTATCGTGATTAATTAAACCTTTTACATTCTCTAAAATGAAATATTCAGGTTTTCTTTCATTTAAAATTCTAACAATATCAAAAAATAATGTGCCTCTTACATCTTCAAAACCCTTTCTATGACCAGCTATACTAAAAGGTTGGCAAGGGAAACCAGCTGTTAAACAATCAAATTCGGGTATATCCTTTACTAATATTTTAGTAATATCATTTAAGGGATTATCTTTAAAATTCAAATAGTATGACTCAGCAACATATTTATCATTGTCACTACTTAATACGCACCTTGCTCCATGTTTTTCTAGAGCGTATCTAAAGCCACCTAATCCACAAAATAAATCTATGAACTTCAAGCAAATAGTCCTACTTGTCGAGGTTTAGAATTTTTTTTTCCAATGTTTGATATTATTTTGCAAATCACTTGAACGGTAAAGGCATTACCTATCATCTTATACCTCCTTGTATCACTAAAACCAGATGTGAAATTATCTGGAATACCTTGAAGCCTTTCACATTCCAATGGGGTAAGCTTTCTTACTCTATTTTTATATAATATCTTAGTCGTATCAGCTCTAGCAAGTAAAGTTGGGGATTTGCTTTTAATAGAGTATACTCTTCTTTGTCGTTCATTATCCTTTAATAATTTTCTCGGAATCTCTCCTACTTTTAATATGCCTCCTTGTGTTTTATAAAAAGATAATGGTGAGTCTTTGAAATACTTGTCGATAGATGGATTAAAAAAATATTTTTTGTCTTTTACAGATTTATCAAGAATGTCATCAATTTTATCATCTGAAATTTCATTTGGAATATTAGGTAAATTAATATTAGTCCAATAAACACGAGGTCTAAATTGAGCTGAAAAAAAACAGGAGTTTATCTCTACACCTTCAACACCTATGGCATCATCCATCATCGTGTTCCATTTGCTTTTGACATTCTCTAACAAAAAGTATTTTGGATTTAATTTATTCTTTAAATCTACAAATTTATAAAATAAGGATGATCTTAAACCATCAAGACCAGAGCCTTTAAAGGCATGGCTTATATCTTGGCAAGGGCTTCCACCAATCAAAATATCAATCTTTGGTAAGGCGTTTGACTCAATTTTATTTACATCTCCTAAAAAAATGTTGTCTGGATAGTTTTTTTTGGAGACTTCACAACACTTAAGGTCAAGTTCAGAAGAAAAATATTTATTTACTTTATAGCCTGACTTTTCTATTGCTATTCTTGCGCAGCTAATACCATCAAAAAGACTTAAAATATTCATTAAATTTTTTGTATTATACTCATTAGTATTAGATTCATAGATTTTAATTATCTATACTAAATATGATTTTATTAAAATTAAATGAGTTGTTTGATTAATTTCTGAAATGAGCAAAGCAATAGACAATATTTATAGGATGTTTGACTATTTCACAGGTCGTTTTGAACCTGAAGATAGAGAAGAATATCTTGATGCATTAAGTAGTTGCTTTAATCTCCAATTACCTTGGAGAATTGATGAGGATTTTAAAAAAAATAAAGACCTCGACCAAGAGATACCGATGAAGTTTAAGAAGTGGCTCTGCGAGAAGCTCATTGAAGAAAATGGAGAGGTACAAATAGGAAAAAAATTTTATGGCAATACCGAACCATTTAAAAATCTACCTGAAAAATATTTCTATGACGACTCTTCCTTCATGGATGCCATCAAAAGAATTGCTGAAGCCCAGGCAAAAGATAAACTTAATTAAATCTTTTAATGAAAATCAAATTTCATTACTCTATGTCTTATCCAAACAATGGTGGAGAAATAAATATAAACACCAGAACCAGTTACCTTTATTTTAAAAAAGAACCATTCGGTTTAAATCTCTCAGAAATTCCAAAAGAAATGAAAGAAGAATTTTATTTAAAAAAAGTTGATCTAAATGATGAAATAAAAAAAATAATCTCTGATACCTTTGATAAAAATAATATTTGGAATTGGCCCAAAGATTATAATGAGGTCGCAGGTTTTGGAAGGATTATGGACGGAGATTTGTGGGAATTGAAAGCTTCTTATAAAAATAAAAAAGTACATTCACATGGTCAAGTTTATTACCCTGATGGTTATGAAAGCTTAATTACTATGTTTAGTAAAATGTTTGAAGTGAATTTTTTTGATGAGATAGATAATAACTATTAATTTGATGGTAGTTTGATGGCAGCTAATTAAACGTTAATCTAATTTTATTAAGGTCTCTCCGTTTTCAGGTTCAGAAAATTGTTTTGAGAGCTCATCTAAAAAATCATCTTTTTCATAGTATAAAGCTTTTAAATCCATATCGATAGCTAATGACTTTTGCTTCAGGTTATAATGAAAGTCTTGAAACAATTTTAATTCAAACTTATTTATAAAGTAATTCTGTAGATTGTATTTTCCATTAAAAGTGTGGTAAGCAAGATAAACGAGAAAAAAAATAAAAATTATATTCAATAATATTTTTGAATTAAAAAAACTCATTACTCTTCTCAATGAAATTTTAACATTGCCCTTTTATAAGAGGGCACAGACTTAAAATTTAACTGTTAATAAAATGTGGATATAATTAAGCTTTAAAGAGTATTATTTATTTAACCTCTTTATTGACTCTATGAATTTGTAATAACCTTTATTCTGTTTAATAAAATTCTTTTCATATCTTAGAAGGTCATCTTTTATTTGTTTTTTAAGTTCTGTTTTTGTTGCAATTAATCTTAATAATTTATTTTGAGCTCTGTATATTCTAAATGCTTCCTTCCAATACTTTCTCTCAGGTCCTTTAAAATCATTCCAATGAGGCATAAATTTTTTCTCATTTTCATGCCATTGTTTATTAATTTCTTTAAATTTATCAATAATAGATAAACCTCTTCTAGCATTTCTTCTAACAGGTGCTTTTTTCTTTTTTGGTTTGAATTCAATTATTTTTGTCATTTTAATTTAACTCATAATATTTCTTAATGAGATTATCATAATGTTCTTTCCCATATTCCTCTTTTAATTTACTAATTCTATCTTTAGTAAAAAAAGCACTAAAGAAAGTTTGAAAATGCTTTAAAACATTGTCTGTTCTATCTTTTTTTGACTTCCTAAAATATTCAGCACATAAATAGGAGATGCAGTACATTTTAACCTTAGGATTATTGCTTAATTGTTTCCAATAGATTGTAAAAAATACTCGCACTATATTCTTCTCTCGATTAGTAGAATAAACAGTTTCAGCCTTATCTGTTAATATTTCTACAAAATTATCCATGTACTTATTTAATTCTTCTTTTGGTAAATCTTTATCAGGAAATTCTGGAAAAAATTCTGGAAGATAAGCACAATCACTAATAATTTTAGCTTTAATTTCTAAATCTTTTTTATCTTCACTCCATAATTCAGTCATATCAAATTTTACTTACAATTGCTTTGTAGCTTTACACATAGGATATCTGGTACATCCTAAAAACCAACCTGTTGGTCCCTTTCTTACCTCGAGTCTACTTTTACATCTTGAACAAGTAGCTTTTTCACCTGTTGGGGCTGGAGGTGCGGCATCTATATGAACATTTTTTTCATTTTCAATTATATTTTCTATACATTTTGCTGAGCATAAATTAGTTTCTGGAAATAAATCTAAACGCTGATTAGGTATTTCATTGCCACAATTAGTGCAAATACTCATTGAAATATCATAGTTCAAATGTATAAGTTAATTAAGCACTGATTTGAACCTATTGCGAGTGCTATATAAATGCAGCTAAAACGGTGAATATTTAATTCCCATACTAGTTGCCTTGTTTAAACCAAAGGAGGTTAACAATGCCAATTAAAAAATTAACACTGAAAGAATGGAAAGAATTAGGGCTACCCACTCGTCGCTCTTATATCCAAGTTCATCAAAAACCATTATCCAATCATAAACTTAAAAAGTTTTTGAATGACGCCAATAAACCAAAGGATGGTAAAAATGGTTAGAGTCATAAAAGCTATAATTGCTAGGAAACCTGAAGATTTAGTCAAACTAAAGTATAAAACAGGAATAATTTTTGGAAGAAATATAAGGACAGTAAATAAAAGAAAAGAGGTTAATTATGTCAGAACAAAATATTAAAATCTATAAGGTAAAATCAAAAGAGGACTTTATTAAACAAAGAGAGAAAGATACAGGTTCAAAAAATATATTTCTCACTGAAATAAAACCTGAAATGTCTAGAGATGAAAAACTAGAAATCTTAATCAAAGCCCTTCAAAAACAAGGTTGGAAAATTAAGTATTAAATTTTGATATAAACCCAACACTAATGTTGTTTATGAGCGAAGTTCTTCATAACTATATGATTGCCAACATAGTCAATATTCTCAATATAGATTTCTCTTTAAATTATGATGATAATTCTTATGATTAATTAATGGTTTATAACATCAAAGTTATAATATCTTCTCTGCTTATAGCCTTCGGGGTTTTATTCTATTTATATTATAATTTTGTTGATTACATACAAATGCTTTACTTCATCGAAGGACCAGAACTTTGGGATTTCAAGTATTCATTTTTAGAACCACCGATATATTGGATTTATTTTGTGGGTCATATACCTGACATGATTTTAATACTTCTTTTAATTCCTACTTGTTTGGTAGTTAAAAGTTTAATCAAATCAAACCACAATTTTTAAATATTTTACCAGTACGTAATTCTATAATTGGCAATTATATAGATAATTAAAATTATAAAAAAAATTGTAATTAGGAAATTCTAAACTTGATTAGCTATACAGGTATTATGAGCTTCATGCATTTTGTCTCCAAAATTTTCAAAACTCCAATTTTCTTCGGGGATATCAAAATACTTCGCATACTCTTTTTGTATGGTCATGGTCATTAAATTGTCTTGCAGCATATCTTCATTCATTTGGATGAAATCATTTGATAGGGGAATGTTTGTAGCGACGTAGATGCCCGCAATTTCTCCTAGACCAAATGGTGACGTAAAGCCAACGCTCGCAAGGATATCTTGACCACCAAAATTCAAATAAATTTTTGGATCTTCAAAGATTTCCTTTAAAGGTGATGGGTTGTCTTGCATAGTGTAAATGAAGAAAAAAACATTAAATTTGCAACCGTTGTCTTTATCAAAATTAAAATGAATATTATTTCCATGTTGAATTTCGCCATTTTTTTTTAGTGTGATGAAATTTTCATCTTGATCTATTTGCCATGGATCAGCAAAAAGAAAAGTTGGTGTCAGCCAAATGAAGAAAATTAAAATATATTTAAATATCATCTTTGAATAGTACATCAGTCCCAAAGTATTCCTAATAAAACTTTAAGATCCTGCTGATGACATTTAGGGCAGCACAGATCTGGAATAGTTTCATTATCACTATCCTCTGGCATATACTCTCTTGCCTTTTGACATGAACGACAATAGGACTCTGTTTGAAATATAAGATCTCCTTGTTGATTGTACAATGTAAGATGACACTTATTTTCTAATGAGTGACATTTACTACACTGATAAAGAGAGTAACCTCGTGAATAGTGGGTGTGAATTTGTTTACGGTGCTTTAGGAGTTGTACTGTTTTTTTATCATTACCTCTCAGTGCATGCAGTATGTCATCAATATTTCCAAATAAAAAGCCCACACCCATGGTAATCTCCTCAGATTTGTAATCACATTTTTGACATTCAATAAAATAGCTATGACCCATAAGAGGTATTATAAGTTTTTTTGAAAACTCCCCAAATAGTTTTGGTGCAGCCGGATCAGGGGTCGAACCTGCATCTTCCCTTCCCGCAAGAAATCTCAGTGTGGGACGCTTTTCCATTTAAGCTAAGGCCGCATAAGTAAATTTTAATTTCATCGAAAATATTATTTTCCATATTTAGGAACTACCGGGGGCTCGGGCTCCTCTGGCAATGTACATTGCTCTTTGTTAGCGGGTAATTCATCAAAAGGGCGTGTTACCCAGATGTGTGAAAAAATAATATCCCCGTTTTCATTTTGAAAGCACTTCTTACCAAAATGAAGTTGGCTGTGATTTTGCTCATCTGCAACATACAAGAATATAACTGCAGCTAAAAAATGTAAAAAAGTCATGTTTTTAGTCCTTTCTGAGAATTTTTTAGGCTAGCTGAAATGGGGTCAGGTATTTTTTTGCAGTGCCTATGAGCTCTATCCATCGCCTCCTCTACTTGAGGCATGGCCCACTGAATTGTTGGCAAGTCTATGAATGTTCTTAAAGCTACTGGTTCCTCAAATGGGACATCAGTGACTGTTAAGCGAGAGCGTTTGTGAAAAGTATAATATTCTTTTATTGTTTCATGATTGTAAGAGCCCATCCCAATTAAAATCATGTGTCCGTTCTTATATGGATATATTTCATGCACCATTCCAGTTGTTAAATGACCATTTTCCTGGAGCTCAATTTCTTTATCTAATAATTTTGTAAGATCAGGGTGAACTGATAAGGTAAATAATTCAAAAAATTGAAGCACACGATCGCAATTATTTTTTGTCATAACAAAAATTATATTTTCTGAGTCTTCAACGTCGCCACTACGCTCGATTGCAATCATTTCCTCCTCCAATAATTGAATATTCCAACCATGAAATTTTTCCAAAGTCATCGCTGAACTTAAGGAGAATAAAAATAGAGAGGTAATTATTAGTATTAAGTATTTTCCTCTTTGCACCACGGCTAATGTACAGGAGGATGGGATTAGCCGTAGCACAGAAAGGAACCATGAAAAAACCACCTCAATTTTTCCTCTCTCTTTTTTTTGTTTGTCATTTATCAACCTGGTAGGAAATGACTTAGAGAAGGAGTAACTAGAAAACAGAAAGGAAGAGAGAGGTCTTATCACTGAAGACAAAGATATTAAATTTTAAAAATAAAGATTGGGGATATATTAAAATTTTTTGGACAATAAAATAAGTTTTGAAATATTTCTAATTATAAACGATTAGGGCAAATAAAGTGGTTACAACTGGATAGGTTAAACACAAAATAAAGAAAAGATTTTTGTCATAATTTTTATGGGTTGTACTCTCTTTTGATGGAGAGTAAAAAACATAATTTATAATGGTGATAAACGTTGAAATCCCCGTAAATAAGTATGAGGCTAATATCATTGTGTCCAAAACGGTGAAGTCATTTATTTTCGGCACATCATCTCCAAATGTAAATTGAAATACCACTAAAGTAAGTAAAGATCCGAGACTAACAGCTAATTTAGACTCTAGCTCACGTGAAGGTATCCAGAAAACCATAAATGATAAATAAACCAAAAATATGACAGGTAAGATTATCTTTAGGATATAATAAAAGGATTTACGATTAAGATCAAAACTGTATTCCAGTTTTTGGAGCACTCCTTGTCCATAAATTTGAGAATCACAGCAATTTAAAGTGTGCTCATTAATTTGCCATTCATACAAAATTTCATTACCACCCTTCATAATAATTTCTGGGTCGTATAACGAAGACGTGCTTAAATCAATGTCTTGGAAGATAAAATCAGCTGATGTGGAAATATTATCAAAAGGAAATTTTTTAAAATCTGAGGAATTAGTAACTTGATAATTAATTTGTTGTTTGAGAACAAAATTAAAAGGATCAGATTTATCGTTTGTGATAAGTAAACTTTTAAAGGTTATATCATTTATAAAAGATCCTGTTTGCGTAGTTTCAAATGTAGGATACCAAATTTTTTGTAAAATATTTTCAAGCTCTGCTGACTTCCTAAAAATGCATTTAATAGGTGATTTATCAAGTTCTGTTAAATTGAAAAAATTATGTATTAAGTCTTCATTTTGCCACTGCAAATTCACCTCTAAATTCAAATTTGATTTACTACTTTGTTGAATCACCTCAAAATCATTTAATATTATATCTGCCTCAACTATAGGGTGACCTAGATAAGGAATTCTCTTAAGGTCAACCATCTCCACTTCCCCATCTAAATGTTGAACAGTTAGTGAGAGATCTCTCATTGCTGATGTCTCTAGTAGGTTGGATAAATACAAGTAGGCATCAGCATCATCGGAAGCAACAGGTTTTTGATCAACAGCTAAGATGCGGTCTCCCGCCTTAAGAGGAGTATTAAAAGCATAAGAACCAAAGCGTTTTTTGTTGATAATAGCTTGATTTTGCTCAAGAACTACACCGCTGTCGTTATAAGCAAGCCTTATGTTAGACGTTTCTCTGAAGTCTTTTTTTAAAAGTCGTTCACAAATTTCTGCTCCCCAGCTAACACTGGAAAAAAAAACCCAAAATCCTAAAATAATCCCCCTTAAAAACAAATTAGAGTGATTTTAACACACTCTTAATTTTACTCAACTGATCATCTAATTTTTGGATGTCTTGGTAAATTTTCTCTTTTTCATGAGGAACTATTTTTGACCCCCCTGAACTTTTCTCATCCATTGACTCACGTACAGCATCCATTAAATCTCCCAATCTTCCGCCTATTGCTAATATCTCTGATTGTACTTCGCTTTCACTAGCAGGTTTTTCAGGTTGGGCGGTTGCCAGATAATCTTTTAAAAAATTACTGAAGGGAGTTTTTTGGTAAATTTTATGCATAGCATGCTCTAAACGTATGACAGTTCTAAATTGAATATTCCTATCACTGTCGTCAGGGTCAGCACATTTGTATATATAAGACTTAGACTTTCCAGTGATATCTTGAATGTCTTGATCACTTAAATTTTTAAGAACTTCTTTTAGAGTATGTTCAATGGTGATAATTTCTTTTGTTTTAGACATACCTTACTATAGCAATTTATGTTAAGCGGGTAATCAATAATCTATGTCCAAAAGTAAAAAAGCTTTGGACTATTTGTAGAAATATTATTCCTCATTATTGTTATCATGAAGTCTAATTATATTACTCCTACTTTAGGTAGAAAGTTATCCTCTAATAAAAATAATGAACCACAATCCTTAAGAGATATTGAAGAGTATTTGCGTTGTTTAGCGCAAATCAGACAAGAAAATAATATTTCAGTTGAGGATGTGATGCAGCATTTGAATTATTCTCGTAGCACTCTTGATGCTCTTGAGGATGGTAATCTAGAATTTATTCAGTATCCCTTAAATTACTTTTTTACTAGGCAATATGCCTCTTATCTTAAAGTGCCCTTTCCTCAGCAATTTTTAATGAGCCATTTCAAACCAGGAGAAAAAAAGTAATGAGAGCATTATTATTGTTATTTATCAGTGTTTTTTTAACTAATTGTTCTCTAAAAGCAGAAGGTAGCCCTATGCATCATGAATTTGATAATTGGATACATATGGAGGCTAAAGAAGAAAACTTAGACTTAGTCTTTAGTTTGGAAAACCAAGATCAAATGATTATTTTTATTGTCGATCCAAACTTAAGTTGTGATGCTCGTTTAGTTTACACCAATCGAGAATTTGAGCCCAAAGATTTTGACGTTATGAGCGGTGAAACTTTTGATTGGAAGCTCTCAGGTCAATCTTATGAAGGCGCAAACGCGAGCCGATTGAATGCCGATGGATACGTTCGTTGGGAGTTAATGAGTTTTTATAAACATCACTTCTCCAAGCTGGAAGACCTGTTGTCCAAAAGAGGACAAATTTCATTTTCAATCAATGATCCGCTCAACAGATTTGAAAAACAAGAGATAGAAATGAAAGCTAATGGACTCAGTTCTGCCCTTAACAGCGCTCTGGATACTTGCCAGGGGTGGACATGATTAAAAAATTATTATTTGTAGTCATATTCCTAACCTTTTCTTTACAAATTAAAGCAGAAATTAATCAGTCAAAGATTTTTGTGCTAGGTAGTTTAGATAAAGAAACAAAGCAATTATTTAAAGAAACAATTTATGACCAAATACACAATTACGCTCAAACAATTAGTATAGAAACACAGTCGAACATATATGTGTTTCCCTATCAAAATCAAAATGAATGGCAGGTTGTGAGTTTGCATGTCCAAGGAAATGAAAACCATTCATATCTTCTCGATCTCTCTTTAGAGGGTCATCCTCTTCGGTCTTTAGATGAAATCCGCCAACTCGTTGGTCTAGATGGTTCTCTGAAATACATCGGTTGGAGCAGCTACGATGAGCTTCCACCAGAAAAGGTTTTTATTGCTTCAAAAATTATCGCTCAAGATTATCTGTATTTGTATTTTTAAAAAAAGTTCTATGAGTGTTCTAGTCTTTGTTTCTTTGATGTCTTATCAAAGCGGTTTCATCCCTATAGTGGTAATAGTAGGTGTCTTATTATACGCGTATATAATCTTATTTTTTTTCTTAACCTACGACCATCAAAAGTCGTCAAATCCATCAATAGCAGAAACTACCATTAACGACTCAATATAGCGCTTTTTGCTACAATCGTAGCAAATCGTAATCATTTCATCCCTGATTTTATTGATATATTTCTTTGAGACTTCCTTGTAGTCACCACATTCAGAACACTTATTATAAGGAATTTCATTATTTTCAAATAACTCCTCTTTACCATTCCACCAGCCCATTGATGATAAATATCATACATATGGATCGATCTTTTATAGAAGTTACGCATAAATTAAAAAAGTTGTTAATAAATTATTTGGTCAATTCATTAATTAAGATATTGAGATCGCTTATGAAAGTCTTTTGATCAATAGACGTATCAAGATACATGGTGCAATGATGATTGATGAAGTGATCTGTGAGATATTTCATTGCATTTTCCTCGCCACTCCAAGATCGACTAAAATCCTCAGAGGCTTGAAAAAAAGACTTCAATGACTCCTCACTACAATTATCCCAAAATGCAGGACAATAGTTTATTCCATCTCCCTTAAATAGATTGATATATGCATCTAATACTAAGATTTCAAAATTAGGATAATTGACTTTTTTATATTTACTAATATCTACCCCGTCCAAATCAATTAAAAATTGCTTAGATTGGGAGTCATAATATAAGTCATAATCTAAGTTTTTTGCACCTTCAAAATTATCGTTGAAGAATTCAATTATTTTTTCTCGTATTTCAACCTCTTCAATAGGATCTAAAGACCAGTATACTTCCTCTAAGTAGCCAACACAGTAATCTTGATCTAGTGAATTAGAAAGTAACTTTAATGGAATTAAAAAAGCAACAATGAGAATTAAAGATTTTAAATTCACTATAAATACCTATCAATCGAGAAAGCTGGATTATGTGGTGTCTCATCGTTCACTAGCCCAGTAATTACTTTTCCAGTGATTGGGCCTAAAGTCCAACCTAAGTGATTATGTCCAAAACCGTAATAAAGATTTTCAAGACTTGGGGACTTACTAATTATTGGCAAACAATCTGGGAGAGTTGGTCTGTAGCCTAACCATGAATTTTGAAATTCTTGAAGTTTTGGAATTAATTGTTGTGCATAATGATGAATATAATTAAGCCTTGATTTATTCACCTTTTTTGTTGTACCGGCTAGTTCCACTGTACCTGCGGCTCTAATTCCATATTCAAGAGGAGTTAAGTACATACCTGAGTCAACCAGACAGGTCGGACGAGTTAAGTAATCTTGAGTTCCAAGAAACTCTAAATGGTAACCTCTTTCTGTTTCAAGAGGTATACTTTTATTTTCTAGTTGATTAACTAAATCTTTTGAAAAAGCTCCTCCACAAACAATCAAACAGTCATAATTTTTATTATTGATACTGAATTTTCCAAAACTATGATTTACTGATACAACCTTTTCCTTTAAAAATTTTCCCATTTTTTCAGTAAACTTTAAAAATAACTTATTTAAAATCTTATCTGGATTTAAAGTATGATTTGCGCGAGGAAAATACCAACCTCCTCTAATACTGCTACTTAAATTTGGCTCGAGATCTATGATCTCATCTTTGGAGAGACTAACTTGCTCAACATTATTTTTTTTTCTTATTTCTATTTGGTCATAAGTTGGTTTTTCTTTTTCATTAATCCAAACATATAAAACTCCTTTATGTGTCACTAAATCCGTAGCCCCAATTTCACGAAGCAATGTCTCATAAGACTGTAAAGCATTCTTTAAAAGGCTTGTCATATGCTCTGCTGTATAGTTCATTGAGTTTGAATTACAATTTTGAAGAAATTTAAAGATCCAAGGAAACATTTTAGGTAAATAAGACCATTTTACAGATAAGGGAGAGTTGTTAGAAAAAGTATATCGAAATAAATTTTTCCAAATATCAGGCTGATTTAATGCAGGAACACCGTAATCTGCAATCACACTTGCATGTCCTCTCGAAGTTCCTGAGCCAGGATCATTCTGATCAAATATTGTAACCTGATGGCCTGATGACTGTAAATAATAAGAGGTGCTCAGACCAACAATTCCAGCGCCAATTACTGCAATTTGTTTATTATCTCTCAATTATTACTTTTTCGGTAATCCCATGGAAATTGAAATTTCATAGACCACATTCCAAGCCTATTTGATTTAGCATACTCCTCATCTAAAATAAATTTGTCTGAATATTTTCTGTATGCAAACGCAAAGCCCTCTCTAACTAAATATCTACTCAAAGACTCACCATTGACAAAGCACTCACCTAAAACTCTTCCATAAAAGTCTTTTCCCTCATCAGTACAACTAATTTTATTATTTGTAACTTTTGTAAGTAAAATATCTTTTGATATTTTTCCACATGCAACCTTCCCTTCACTTGCAACACACGTCTGATCAATTTCAGGAGCATCTATTCCACTTAAACGTATTTTAACATCACCTAATTTAATTGTGTCTCCATCAACTACAGTGACATGAGAAGCAAATAGGTTATTTACAAGTAAAAACAGTGTGAAAATTAGGTAAATAATAGAAAATTTTAGTGACACGCAATATTGTACTTTTTTAAACGCCAATAATTATAGGGCCAAGGAGTGATAAAACCAACAAAAAGCATAATAGGAACGACCCACCAAGTAAGCATTGCTCCTCCCGTTAAAATTACATCTGTAACATTCATAGCTATTTCCATTGATATCATAGAGATAAAGCTCATTCCAAGAGCAGTGCTAATTGCCTGTCTTAGAGAAAAATTTTGTCTTAAAAGAATTATTGTTTCCAGGATGATGCTAGTAATCAGTCCATTAATAATTGCTAAAATCATTATATTTAATGTAGGCCAAGCAATTTCATTAATTTGAAAATAGAATATCGTACCAAGATCTCCTATGGCACATCCAATTAAACACCACTTAGTATTATGACCGCTTTTTTTCCATGTGTGTTTACATTTCCAATTAAAGTTGGTGAGAGTTGATACAATCATTATTTTTTATATTTACTATATACTGGTATATAGTATAATAATTTTATGTCAAATATTATTAAAATAAATAAAAATCCAGATCATATTAAAAATATTCATCGCATTAATAGAATTCATGGTCAGCTTAAAGGCGTTGAAAAAATGATTGTTGAAAAAAGATATTGTCTTGAAATTTTACAACAAACAAGAGCCATAACTTCGGCAATAAAATCTCTAGAAAATAACATACTTAATAAGCACATTGACCACTGTGTTGTAGATGCTATGAAAAAAAACGACAAACAAAAAAAACAAAAAATAGAAGAATTACAAGATTTACTTAGAAAATTTAATAATTAAAAACATTGTCGTTTCTTTTAAAAAGAATTTTAGTATTTGTTATTGGTCTCGCATCAATAATAATTTCTCTTTTGTATTTTTTAAATCCTAACAAAAAGGAAAGTGGTAATATGGAAACTACAAATATAGCAATAGATGAAAAATTAATTAGTCAAATTATCCTAGGTAAATCTCTTTATGTGACTCACTGTGCATCATGTCATGGTGACAACTTGCAGGGTCAACCTAACTGGAGTACAAAAAAAGATAAAGATGGTTATAACCTCTCCCCCCCCTTAAATGGGACTGGTCATACATGGCATCACAGTCAAGAACAACTCTTTAATATAATTAGGTATGGATTTAAAATTTATAATGAAAACTACGATGGTAAAATGCAAGGTAACGACAAATTAAATGACGATGACATATGGTCTATTTTAGCTTACATGAAATCTGTTTGGCCTGAGTCAATACAGAAAAAATACGATACCATAAGTAAACATTAATTTTAAACATAGCTAATTTATTAAATATCCCTAAAAAGTAGATTTAATATAATTAAATGTTGATAATATTGATTTTTTGATATCAGTAAATTGCATATTGTTTAAGCTTTTAATGTGTTTGAAATCATTCTCATTTTGTTAAGTTCAATAATACATTTTTATAGGAGGAGGATTTCTATGAAATTAATTAAAACACTTACGGCTTTGATAGCTTTATCTTTGTTTGGAGCAAGCTATGCAAACGCTGGTTCTCACGCATATACAGGCCCTGACCTGTCGGGAGAAAAATTAACGATCTTTGGTCCATGGTTGGCACCACAAGATGATGATTTCAGGGATGTCATATCAATTTTTGAAGCAGCAACAGGAGCGACTGTCGAGTACGGTGGTTCTGATGAATTTGAATCAATTATTAATATTGACTGCCAAGCGGGTAGCCCAGCAGATATAGCTGTATTCCCTCAACCAGGATTAGCCGCAAATATTGCAGCAACCGGTTGTTTATCTCCATTAGGAGACGATGTCAAACAAATGGTTCTAGACAATTATGCTGCGGGACAATCTTGGGTTGATCTTACAACATATAAAGATCCAGTTGGATTTGAAAAATTCTACGGAGTCTTTTATAGAGTGAATGTTAAAAGCTTAGTTTGGTATTCACCAGATAACTTTGAGGACAACGGTTATGAAATACCTGAAACTATGGAGGATTTATTAGCATTAGCTGATCAAATGGTAAGTGATGGTAATACTCCTTTCTGTATAGGTTTAGGTTCAGGTGGTGCTACTGGATGGCCAGCCACAGACTGGATGGAAGACATTATGTTGAGAACACACTCGCCAAACACTTATGATCAGTGGGTTTCAAATGAAATGAAGTTCAATGATCAAAGAGTTATTGATGCTATGGATTTCTTTGGATCAATTGCATTAAATGACTCATATGTTAATGGTGGTACAAAAGCTGTTGCAACGACTGACTTTAGAGACTCTCCAAACGGATTGTTCACTTCTCCTGCGGAGTGCATGATGCACAGACAAGCTAGCTTTATTCCGGCTTTCTTTCCTGAAGGTGCAGAAGCTGGTGTGGATTATGATTTCTTTTACTTTCCACCATTTGCATCTCAAGACCTAGGTAAGCCTGTTTTAGGTGCAGGGACTTTAATGGCCCCAACTAATGACAGACCAATTACTACCGAATTCATGAAGTTCTTACTTCACCCTGAAGCTAACGAAAGATTCATGGAAAAAGGTGGTTTCTTGACACCTCATAAGTATGTTGATACTAGCAAATACTCTAGTGATACATTTAGAGGTCTTCATGAAATACTAATGAATGCAACAACTTTCAGGTTTGACGGATCAGACTTAATGCCTGGTTGGGTTGGCGCAGGATCTTTCTGGACCGGTATGGTTGATTATACTAATGGTAAATCAGCTAAAGATGTAGCAGACGAGATCCAAGCTAGCTGGGAAGCTGGTCAATAAAAAAATAGTTAATTTCTAAACTAAGGGCGAATAGTGTATTATTTGCCCTTAGCATCTCTCTAATACAATGAGTATTTTCTCCCTAGCAATTACTGTTTTAGTTGGCGTTCTGTTTTTTGTATTATTTTTTCACTTATCAAATTTTTTACTAGATTATTTTAGAGTAAAAGCATCTAAAAATTTTGCTTTTGAAAATTCTGTTAGGGTTATTATTTTTATAGCACCTGCTTTTATAGTGTTATTTGTTTTTATTATTTATCCTGTATTTGAAACTATAAGATTGAGTTTTTACGACAAAGTAGGTGAAAACTTTGTAGGGCTCTTCAATTATACCTGGGCTATTAATGATCCTGATTTTAGAAGAAGTATTATTAATAATTTAGGTTGGTTAATTGTTGTTCCAACTTTAAGTACTTTTTTTGGTTTAGTGATTGCAAATCTAGCAGATAGAATTTGGTGGGGATCAATCGCAAAGTCAATAATTTTTATGCCCATGGCAATTTCATTTGTTGGTGCAGGTGTGATATGGAAATTTATGTATGACTACAGAGGGCCTGGTGATCAACAAATTGGTCTTTTAAATGCTATAGCAGTTGCTTTGGGTTTTGAACCACAAGCATGGTTAACAATACCTATATGGAATAATCTTTTTTTAATGGCAATTATGATCTGGATACAAACTGGTCTTGCCCTAGTCATTTTTAGCGCAGCACTGAGGAGTATTCCTATTGAAACATTAGACGCCGCTAGGATAGATGGTGCAAGTGAATTGAAAATTTTTTGGTCAATTATCATTCCATATTTAGAGCAAACAATCTTGGTAATTTGGACGATAATTACAATTCTAGTTTTAAAAGTTTTTGACATTATTTATGCAATGACCAATGGTCAGTGGCAAACTGAGGTTCTGGCAAATTTAATGTACGATTGGATGTTTAGAGGTGGTGGCGACTCAGGTAGGGGGAGTGTTCTTGCTTTTTGTATCTTGATTGGAGTTATCCCAATATTAGCTTGGAACCTATACAGACATAAACAAGAGCAAAAAGTATGAAAAAACTAACCTTTACTTCAGTATTCTCCCAACTTTTGTTACTGTTATTCGTAATTGCATGGATTGTTCCAACATTTGGTCTATTTATCAGCTCTCTGAGAGATAAAGATGTTTTAGCTATAAGTGGTTGGTGGACCTCGTTTACCACTACTGAGGTCAATGAAATATATCGGACAAAAGGTAAAGAGGACCAGATCAAAGAGGGAGATTACTATTTTATAAAAAGTAATTTATTTGATGAAAATCAGGGTAAAGAGATTTATCGGTTTGGAATTACCTCTAAGAATATTGATGAATATGAGGTTGGTGAGACTGCATTATTTAAAGATGAAACAGAAATCACAGTTTTTGAAAATGGTGATTATGTTTGGAAATCAAGAGAAGAATTTAAAAAGAAAAAAGGCAAAAGAATTTTTGTATCCGCCAAGAGTCCTCCTAGCTTTACATTTGATAATTATAAAGAGGTGCTTCTTAAAGAAGGATTAGGGCAGGCGTTTTTAAATACATTTGCAGTAGCGCTTCCTGCAACTTTAATACCTTTAATTATCTGTTCTTATTTTGCGTATGCACTTACTTGGATGAAATTTTACGGTAGAGATCTTTTATTAGCTACTATAATAGCCTCTCTTGTTGTTCCGTTGCAAATGTGCTTAATACCTGTACTAACAATATACAATGACTTTGGGGCATTATTCGGTGTCTCTGCTAAATCTTATCCTGGTATTTGGATGGCACATACTGGATTTGGTCTTGCATCAACTACTTTTTTATTATGGAATTTTCTAAAAACACTACCTAGCGAAATGATCGAGGCAGCTAGAGTTGATGGAGCGACACATTACGATACTTTTATAAAAATAGTAGTGCCATTATCAATACCCTCTTTTGCATCGATTTTTATATTGCAATTTTTATGGGTATGGAATGATTTGCTTGTTGGTTTAGTTTTTTTAGACAAGCATCCAAGTGAAATTATTTTAACAGCAAAGTTAAAAGAGCTTCTTGGATCGAGAGGAGAAAATTGGGAAATTTTAACAACTGGTGCCTTTGTATCAATGACGGTACCTTTATTTATTTTCTTTTCCCTTCAAAGATATTTTATAAGGGGGCTTGTAGCTGGATCAGTAAAAGGCTAATGATAATAGGTAAATAAATTATGGGAAAAAGAATTGTAATAATAGGAGCAGGAAGCACTAACTTTGGTTTGAAGATAATTGGAGACTTTTATAAATCTCAAATCCTTAAAGGATCTACTATCGTCCTCCATGACATAAGGCCAGAGGCAGTTGAAAAAACAAGGAAAATTGCTGAAAATTATAAAGAAAAACTTAAGGTAAATTTTCAAATTGAAGCTACTACTTCTAGAGACGAAGCTCTCAAAGGTGCTGATTTTTGTTTAATCTCAATTGAAGTTGGAAATAGATTTGAACTCTGGGAACAAGATTGGGGGATACCAGTTGAATATGGTTTTAAACAAATTTATGGAGAAAACGGAGGCCCTGGAGGTCTATTTCATGCTTTAAGAATTATACCTGTGATAATTGAAATTTGTGAGGATATAGAAAAAATTTGCCCTGATGCTTTTGTATTTAATTACTCTAACCCAATGCAAAGAATATGTCATGCTCTGACCACAAAATTTCCAAATCTTAACATAATTGGCTTGTGCCACGAAATTCATTCTATGGAAAGACAATTACCAACATTGCTCAATACTGAACTCAGCAATATAGAATTTGAAGCAGGTGGACTAAATCATTTTAGTATCCTATTGGATGTCAAATATAAAGATACCAACAAAGATGGATATCCAATTATTCGAGATAAATTTAATAGCTACTACTCTAACTTAATTAATGATCACGAAGGTTTTGAGTCAGACCCTGGAGCTGAAAGAGGAGTCTTCTTTGAATTATTTAAAAAATATTCTTATCTTCCCATTACAACAGACAGTCATGTAGGAGAATACATGCAATGGGCTTTTAGCGTGGCTGATCACGATGGGATTTCAGATTTTTATAAAAAATATAAAAATAGATGTTTAAATTTTTATGAAGATGACTTTTTGTATGGTAGATTTTTTGATAATAGCAAACCAAAACTTGATGAGAGAGTTGTGCCAATTATTGAGAGTATTATTGAAGATGACAATAGACTTGAACATGCAGTAAATATCCCAAATAATAATTTAATTGAGTATTTACCAAATGATATTGTAGTAGAGGTACCAGCTATTATTAACAAGAAAGGTGCGAATGGTAAGAAATTAAAAAATTATCCTAAAACATTTGGCGCGCTTTTAAACTCACAAACAGGAGTCATACAATTAACAACAGAAGCGATTTTAAATAGGTCAAAACATGGTGCGTATTTAGCTCTTTTATCAGATCCTATTGTTGATGATGCAATTAAAGCTGAGGAACTTTTAAATACTATGATATATAAACAATCAAAATTTTTAGGATACCTAAACTAATGGCGGACATAGAACTAAGCTCAATTAATAAATTTTTTGGAAAAACCCATGTGATAAAGGATTTTTCGCTCAACATTAAAAGTCAGTCATTCACAACACTAGTTGGGCCATCTGGATGTGGAAAGTCTACATTATTAAGAATGATAGCTGGGTTAGAAGAAACTAATTCGGGTAAAATAGCGATTGGTGGAGAAGAAGTAAATAATCTCCCTCCAAAAGAAAGAAATATCGCCATGGTTTTTCAATCATATGCTCTTTATCCCCATATGACTGTATTTGATAATATGGCATTTGGACTGAAATTAGAAAAAAGACCTAAAGATGAAGTTATCGATAGAGTGCATGAGGCTGCAAAAATTTTACAAATTGAAGATTATCTTCTGAGAAAGCCTAAACAGTTATCAGGAGGTCAAAGACAAAGAGTTGCTATCGGTAGAGCAATAACTAGAAAACCTAAGGTCTTTTTATTTGATGAACCTTTATCTAATTTAGATGCAGCTTTAAGAGTTCAAATGAGAATTGAATTAGCAAAATTACATGATCACTTAGATGCAACAATGGTTTACGTAACTCATGACCAAACTGAAGCAATGACATTATCTGATGAGATTGTTGTATTAGATCAAGGTGAGATTTCTCAACAAGGAAAGCCAATAGAATTATATAATAATCCTAAAAATTTATTTGTCGCAGGTTTCATTGGCTCTCCAAAGATGAATTTTGTCAATGCTAAAATTTTATCAGTAGATAAAAATAAAGTTGAAATTAATGTTTTAGGTTCAAAGATTACAATTTCAAAAACAATTAAATCAAATGAAAATACTGATATAATTTTTGGTATTAGACCTGAGGATATAATTATTACTAGTGACTCAGATTATGATTTTCGAGGTAAAGCTTTCGTTGTGGAGAAATTAGGTTCAAACACTTTTATTTATTTAGATAACGAGGGTGACCCAATAGTAGTTGAGACATCAGGAGATAGCTTAATTAAGGTTGGTGATGATGTTAAAATTAAATTTGATTTAAACAAAACTAATTTATTTCATTCTAATAACAATATTAGAATTGATTAACTTATCTCCTCTACAAGAGTTTACTAAGGATTTTAAATTAGGAGTAGCTACTTCCTCTTATCAGATTGAAGGGACGATGTACGGCAATTGCGGTAAATCAATTTGGGACGATTTTGCTGAGAGAAAATTGAATGGCATTGATGGTAGGCTTGCTTGTAATCATGTTGAATATTTCAAAGAGGATATAAAACTTATAAAAGACGCGGGTTTTAAGACATATCGTTTCTCATTTGCTTGGCCCAGATTGTTTCCAGACAACAACAAAGATGTAAATTTTAAGGGTGTAGATTTTTACAAGAGATTATTAGAAGAGATAAATAATTGCGATTTGGAGGCTTTCCCAACAATCTATCATTGGGATCTTCCCATAAGATTTCAAAAAATTAAAGGTTGGGAAAGTCAAGAAACATGTAAGCATTTTGGAGATTTATCTTTTTTCATATCAAAAACATTTGGAGATCAATTCGAAAAAATTTCAACCATTAATGAACCTTGGTGTGTTTCTTGGTTAAGTCATTATCTTGGACAGCATGCGCCAGGAGTTAAAAATATCCAATCAGCTGCTAAAACTATGCATAATATTTTATTTGCACACTCGCAATCTGTTGAAGCAATAAGGTCCTGTGGTACTCATCAGATTGGTATTGTTTTAAATAATCAGTTCGGTCAATCCATAGATAGTAATGAAGAAAATATTCAAGCAACAAAACTCTTTGATGAAATTCATAATAGATGGTTCTCTGATGCCATCTTTAAAGGTAAATATCCAGAATTAGCTTTATCTATTCTAGAAAAATACTTACCAGAAAATTATAAATCACAATTAGAATTAATATCTTTACCAATTGATTGGATAGGATTGAATTATTATACCCGCTCATTAATCAAATATAAAAAATCAGACGATGGTGTTAATTATGAGTGTAATAGTGGAACACTAAAAAAGACAGATATGGGATGGGAATTTTATCCTGAAGGATTGAGCTACTTTATTAAAAGAATAAACGAAGAATATGATAATAAAATTCCAATATATATTACCGAAAATGGGATGGCAAATAACGATAAACTAACTTCAAAAGGAGAAGTTTATGATGAAGATCGAATAGAATTTTTTAATTTACATTTAAAACAAATTTTATGTTGTTTGAATGAAGGTTCAACTATTAAGGGATATTTTGTTTGGTCATTGCTTGATAATTATGAATGGGCATTTGGCTATTCCAAGAGATTTGGAATAGTCTATGTTGATTTCGATAGCTTTAAACGAACTCCAAAAAAATCTTATTTTGAATTCTCAAAGTATTTAGCCTAAATTAAATCTACAGTCACTGATGTATATTTACACAAAAAATGCTAAAGTTTTCGGGGTATTATGGCTAAAGTAAACCTTAAAAGTGTAAGAAAATCTTATGATAAAACTGAAGTGATTCATGGAGTAGACCTTGATATTAACTCTGGTGAGTTCATTGTTTTTGTTGGACCATCTGGTTGTGGTAAATCCACACTCCTTAGAATGATAGCCGGACTAGAAGATATAACTGAAGGAGAAATATCTATAGGTGGAGAGGTTGTAAATAAAATTATTGCTGCGGAGAGGGGTGTTGCGATGGTTTTTCAATCATATGCATTGTACCCTCACATGACAGTTTTTGACAATATGTCATTTGCATTAAAACAAGCTAAAACTCCTATTGACGAAATCAAAAGTAGAGTTTTAGAGTCAGCAAAGATTTTGCAAATTGAAAGTTTATTTGAAAGACTACCTAAACAATTATCAGGTGGTCAACGACAACGTGTTGCTATTGGAAGAGCTATAGTAAGAAATCCAAAAGTATTTTTATTTGATGAGCCCTTATCTAATTTAGATGCAGCACTTCGCGTTCAAACGAGAATAGAAATAGCTAAGCTTCATAATCAATTAGCTGCAACAATGATTTATGTAACACATGACCAAGTTGAAGCAATGACTTTAGCAGATAGAATTGTTGTTATCAATCAGGGAATTATTGAACAAGTTGGGACACCTATTGAGCTTTATAACTCTCCGAAAAATCAATTTGTTGCTGAGTTTATTGGTTCTCCAAAAATGAATATGATAAATTTAAAGGATGGGCATAAATTAAATATGACTACTTTAAATATTCCAAGTGGCGCAACCAAAATAGGAATTAGACCTGAGCATCTCAATGTGTCAAATGATAACTCTAGTAAACTCAAAGGAACTATAAGACATATAGAGAATTTAGGTGAGCACTTATTATGTTACATAAACTTGGAAAAGAATAATGAGATCACAGCTAAACTTGATGTAAATAGTAGTATCAAAATTAATGAAAATATTCATCTAGATTGGCATCAAAATCATCAGCACTTTTTCGACTCCTCTGGTGTTTCAATCGACTAAAGATGTCTAAGAGTCCTGAATTAGGGGTATGCTATTACCCGGAGCACTGGCCTGAAGAAATGTGGATAATCGATGCTGAGAATATGCACAAAAATGGTATCAGTTGGGTAAGAATTGCTGAATTTGCTTGGTCTCGTATCGAGCCAAGTTCCGGTGTTTTTGAATGGAATTGGCTGGATAAGATTGTCGATATATTAGGAAATAATGGTCTAAAGATTGTAATGTGCACTCCTACCGCCACTCCTCCTAAATGGCTGGTTGACCAAATGCCTGACATGGTTGCCATAGATAAAAATGGCCAGACTAGAAAATTTGGATCTCGAAGACACTACTCCTTCTCTCATATTGGTTATCAAAAAGAAAGTCAACGTATAACTAAAGCTTTAGCAGAGAGATACGGACAAAATAATTTTGTGAAAGCATGGCAAATAGATAATGAGTTTGGTTGCCATGAAACAACATACTCTTGGTGCTTGTCTACTTTGCGAGAGTTTAGAATTTGGCTTAAAAAAAAATATCAAAACATAGATGAGTTGAATAAATCTTGGGGAAATGTTTTCTGGTCTATGGAATATCGCTCTTTTGAGGAGATCGAACTTCCTAACTTAACAGTTACTGAGGCAAATCCTTCTCATAATTTTGATTTTCGAAAGTTTAGTTCAGACCAAGTAAAAAATTTTAATTACCAACAGGTGAAAATATTAAATGATTACTCTCCTGGAAGGCCCATTAGTCATAACTTTATGGGTCACTTTACAGAATTTGATCACCGGGAAATATGTAAAGATTTAAATATTGCTGCTTGGGACAATTATCCTTTAGGCTTTCTTCAAAACATGCAAACTATCGCCAGAGGGGATAAAAAACTTCTTGAGGATTGTTACAATATTGGTGATCCTGATTTTCAATCTTACCATCATGACCTTTATAGAGGGATGGGTCGTCTTTGGATAATGGAACAGCAACCTGGTCCAGTTAATTGGGGTAGATATAATCCTATTCCAGTAGCTGGTGCTGTAAGGATGTGGACATGGGAGGCATTTGCTCACGACGCTGAGGTTGTAAGTTATTTTCGTTGGAGACAAGCACCCTTTGCCCAAGAACAAATGCATGCGGGACTAATGTACCGTAATAATACACCAGCAATCGGTAGTCACGAGGCCATGCAAGTAAGTAATGAGATACAAATGCTCAATTTACCAGAAACACAAAAATCCGAAATTGCGTTATTGCATGATTATGAAGCTTGTTGGATAACTGAGCTGGATGGACAAACAGAAGATTTCCACTACACGCGTCTGATGATTGATTTTTATAAATCAGTTAGAGTTAATGGTGGCTCTCTGGATATTGTTGGAAAGAATGCTGATTTTGCTGGGTATAAACTAATTATTGTTCCCTCATTTGTGCATCTTGAAACAGAAACTTTTAAAAAAATGGTTTCTTCTGGAGCAAAAATTTTGGCTGGTCCAAGAACAGGATTAAAAGATAGAAATTTTCAAATTCCGGAAAACTTAAGCTTAGAGGGACTTGGTTATAAAGTTAAAAGAGTGGATGCCCTTCCCTATGAACTTCCTGTAGAAGTAGAATGGAAAGGTCAGAAGGGAAAGTTACACGTATGGAGAGAACAAGGAGACAGCTCAGGCATCTCTGAAGGTAAATCAGAAGATGGATTTCCTGTTATCACTAGCGGGAACCAAGGAAGTTATTTGTGTGGATGGCCAGATGAAGCATTGTTAAGTTCAATAATGAAAGAACAAATGGCTATGGCAGGTTTAAAACCAATTACACTTCCAGAATATTTAAGAGTAAGGCAAAGAGGTGATCTATTATTTTTTACCAATTATGGAAAAAAAAATGTTGTTATACCTGACTCTTTTGAAGGTGAAATTCTGTTGGGATCAAAAAATATGAAACAAGCGGATGTAACTATTTTAAAAATCAATAAATAAAAGTTATCTTATGCTTCTTCCTCCATCTACAGGAATGGTCAATCCTGTCATGAAAGTTGAAGCATCACTTGCAAGAAAATAAATTACACTTGCAACTTCTGCCGGTTTTCCAATCCTTCCAATAGGATGATTTTCACGCATCCTTTTTTCAAATTCCTTTTTTGTTAAATCCTTTTTAAAAGAGGCTAGCATTGGGGTATCAATAGCACCTGGAGCAACAGCATTAACTCTAATATTGAAATTAGACAAGTCCAAAGCCAAAGATGACGTAAAAGATATTATCGCACTTTTTGATGTTGCATAAGCCAACATATTTTTTGCTCCTCTAATGCTATTTATTGAAGCTAAATTTACTATGGAAGATTTCTTACTTTTTTTGAGCAATGGTAATGCATATTTGCAAGCTAAAAAAGTGCCAGTCACATTGTTATTAAAGTGATAAGTCCATTCACTCATCGAGGTTGTCTCTAAATTTCCGCTCAGTCTCACACCGGCACTATTAACTAAAACATCAATTTTTCCGTACTTTTTTTTGATAGTGTTCGATAAACTTTTCCAATGAGAATTATTGGTTATATCTACTTGATAGTATTCAATATCTTTAATTTTGTAATTAATTTTTTTGAGTGAAGTTCCTAGTACTCTATAACCATTATTGGCAAACATTTTAGATGTACTTTTTCCAATACCAGACTCAGCCCCGGTTATCAGGACAATTTTTTTTTTAGAAATCAAGATTAAACGCCTTTACGTTGTTTACTCTTTCCCGACTCAAAGTCATCTAATGCTTTTTTGTTTTCTTCAGTTATAGGATCTTGAAGCGTTGGGCTTTCCCAAAAAGCTGTCCCATCTAACCATTCATAGCCATGAGTTTTTATAGCTATGACATATGTTTTATCAGACTCTTTAGCTCTTTTGAAAGCAGCCTCTAACTCTGAGGTCGAACTTACTGTCTCAGCATTCGCTCCCATGCTTTTAGCATGATTTTCAAAATCTACAAATTTAAGATTGGTAGCTCTTGCAGCACGAAGATTACAAATGTATTCCTTACCTCCTTTAGCTAGTTGAAGACGATTGATAACCATATGTCCGCCATTATCACAAATAATAATAATTAGTTTTTGATCATAGAGAACCGAACTATATATATCGCTATTATTAAGTAGATAAGAACCATCTCCAACAAATACAACGACATCTTGATCTGGTTTAGCCATTTTAATTCCCAGTGCTCCTGATATTTCATATCCCATACAGCTAAAACCCCATTCAGTCTCAAAAGTATTAAGTTCCTTTGGCTTCCAAACTTGAACGACCTCTCCTACAAGGCCTCCGGCTGCTGTTACAACGATATCACTTGGATCTGAATTTCTATAAATTGCCCCAACTGCGTGAGCGTAAGATGGCTCCTCTTGATTTGTAGGGCCACTTTGTTTTGCAACGTATGCTTCCCATCCATCTCTCTCTTTAATTGCTCTTTGATACCAAATATCAGGGGCCCTCCAATCACCAAGAGCTTCAGATATTTGTAGCAAACCCACTTTTGCATCACTAATAACAGGCGTCGCTAAATGCTTAGTGGTATCATAGCGGGCTGTATTAACTGAGATTAGTTTAAAATTAGGATTTTCGAAATTTGCCCATGAGCCTGTTGTAAAATCTGCAAGTTTTGTACCTACAGCTAGAGCTAAATCAGTGTCTTTAGATAAGTTGTTGGAGGAACCCTCTCCTAGAGCGCCAATAGCACTAATGTAATAAGGGTCATCTTTAGTCATACATCCAATTCCCATCACAGTTGAAGTTACGGGGATATTGTGTTTTTTTGCAAAATTAGAAAGCGTTTGTTCTGCCTCAGAATATAGAACACCACCTCCTGAAATTATTATAGGTTGTTTTGAATTTTTTAATTTATCAGCTGCTTCTTTAATTTGATTTGGATCAGGGTAAACTCTTCTTAACTGATGGATTTTTTCTTCAAAAAAAACCTCAGGATAATCAAAAGACTCCCCTTGAACATCTTGAGACATGGCAATAGTAGCAGGACCACAATCTGATGGGTCAAGCATCACTTGAATTGCTTGAGGAAGAGATGCAAGAATTTGCTCTGGTCTAGTAATCCTATCAAAATATTTGGAAACAGATTTAAAGGTATCATTTGCTGTTTCTATAGGAGAGTTGAAATTTTCAACTTGTTGTAATACAGGATCAGGAAATCGACTTGCAAATGTATCTCCTGGAAGAAGTAAAATTGGAAGACGATTACTCATAGCTACTGCTGCCGCTGTAACCATATTTGTAGCTCCAGGACCAACAGATGAGGTAGCAATAAAAATTTGCTTTCTTCTCATGGCTCGTGCATAGCCAATACCAGTCAATGCCATGCTTTGTTCATGATGTCCTCTGTAACCTGGGAGATCAGACTGAAATTCTTCCATTGCTTGACCTAGACAAGCCACATTACCATGACCATAAATTGCAAATGCTCCAGGAAATAATGGTAGTTTTTTACCATCAATAATAGTTTTTTGTGCAATTAAATATTTAAACAGTGCATGTGCACAAGACAATTTGATGGTTTTCATTATTCCTCCAAAAACTAAACCTATTAAAGATCTTACATGATAGAAAAATAATTTGAATGAAAAACCTTTTAAAATTGACACTTTTTTGACATAACTTTTAATCAGAGAATAAAATGAAAATTGCAATATTAGGAACAGTTCACCCAAAAGGGTTAGAATTTTTAAAAGAAAATGAGCTAGAAATAGTCGAGGTAACGAATTTTAACAATCAAAACCTACAAGAAGAATTAAAGGATGTTGATGCAATCCTACTAAGAACATCAAGGCTAGATCAAAATGTTTTAGAATATTGTAAAAATTTAAAAATTATTTCAAGACATGGTGTTGGTTATGACAATGTTGATTTAGATTATTTAAATAAGAAAAAAATTGCTCTTTGTATTACATCAACATCTAATGCCGTAAGTGTTGCTGAGCATGTAATGTCGTTTTTTTTGTATTTAACGAAAAATTTATCTTTATCTGATAAATTAGTGAAAGGAGGTAATTTTACTCAAAGGTCTGAACTACCAAACTTTTTTGAATTATATAAAAAAAAATTACTTATAGCTGGTTTTGGAAGAATAGGAAAAGAAGTTGCAAAGAGATGTCTCGGTTTTGATATGGAAGTATATGTTTATGATCCATTTTTAAATAGTGATTTAATAAAAAAAAGTGGCTGTATACCCATAGAAAAAAATGATGGTTTAATATTAGCCGATTTTGTTAGCATACATTTACCATTAAATGAAAACACGAAAAATTTCATATCGCAAACAGAATTAGATCTTATGAAAAAGAAAACAATTCTAGTAAATACATCTAGAGGTGGGATAGTAAATGAAAATGATTTATATCAAGCCCTTAGCTCAAAAAAAATCCTAGGTGCAGGAATGGATGTTTTTGTCTCTGAGCCTCCAGAGGCTAATCATCCTTTTTTTAAGTTAGATAATATTTTATTAACGCCGCATAATGCTGCATTAACTTTGGAATGCAGAGAGAGAATGTCTCTAGAGGCATCACAAAATATATTCTACTATCTAAAAAATATGACGAAATTAAACATGGAAAATTTAGTTAATAAGAAATTTCTTTAAAATCAAATATCAGTCAAAAGTTGAGCACGGCCTTGAGTACTAGTTTCAATTTTATGAAGATTTCCACCTTCATTATCAGTATTAGGGTCTGCTCTTAAAGATGTAATGTAAAGACTGTTTAAATTAGCGCCACCAAAAGTTACACATGTAGGCGTATTGGTTGGAAGACTAATTTTTTCTATAATTTTTTCATCTTTTGTATCAACACAAATAATGCATTTCCCTCTGACTCTTGCTGACCAATAATTATTATCTATATCTACAGTAGCTCCATCAGGTTCACCAACATTTTTAAAGATCATATTTGTTTCTAATTCATAAAACCTATTGAAATTTTTAGTGTACTCGAATTTTTGTATTCGACCAGTTGGAGTATCAGCAAAATACATGATATTTTCATCTTCTGAAAAGGCTATTCCATTAGAAACTGTGATGTTTGACAAAAGTTTTGTTAAAGATAAGTTTGGCGCAAGTCTATAGAGATTCGCAATAGGCTTTCTTTTTACTTTATCCGGATCTTCATTATAAGTACCAAATACTATGCCTCCATAAGGATCTACTTTTGCATCATTAATTCGAGTTTGATTATTTGTGATTTCAACTTCGCATATTTTTTCAAATGAAGAAAAATTTTTATCAGAGATAGCAATAAATTTGGGAAATCCAATAATAAATCCCTCTTTTTTCCTTGGAAGAATAAACCCTGCCCTATCTGGTAAATTAAAAACAAAGCTTTGATTGTTATCATCAAGCATCCATGCCTTCTTTGCTTCTATGTCTGTCCAAACTAAGCAGTTATATCTTGGGTCCCAAAAACAACTTTCGCCAAGTAAATTTTTGCATTTAAGCATTGTTGTAACTTTTAATTTATTCATTTTTACTAGGTGCAATATTTTGCCCTATATTGGTAACTAAATATGATTTAGGACAATGTTCTAATGTTTTTTTGATAATATCATCTCTTCGGGTATTTGACGACAAAACCACAGTGCAACCTCCAAATCCAGCTCCCGTAAGTCTCGCGCCTAAAGCACCGTGTGACTGAGCAGTTTTAACAATATGGTTTAATTCAGGGCTGGATATTTCATAATCTTTGTCCATGGAAATATGACTTTCGTTCATTAAATTTCCAAATGCTTGGGCATTATTATCTTTTAAAAATTGTACAGCCTTTAGTACTCGAACGTTTTCAGTAATTACATGTCTAGCTCTTCTAAAAATTTTAGGATCTTTAATGATATTTAAATCAGAAATTTCTGCATGGCGTAATGACGAGATATTAAGAAATTTAGTAGCTATTTCTGTCTCTCTTTTTCTTTCATTATACAACCCTTTTGAAAGTTTTCGCGTATTTCCAGAATGAATAATTATGAAAGTATGATCTTTAAAGATAGGTACAATTTCTGTATTCAAATTTTCACAATCTAAGAATAATACTTGTCCAAATTTAGATTTTGATGTTGACATTTGATCCATTATTCCACAAAAGGTTCCTATAAAATGATGTTCTATCAGCTGTCCTATTTTTGCTATTTTAGTTGATGATAGTTCATGTCCAACCATTTTGCACAAGGCCCTCAAAATTGCTATTTCAAGTGCGGCTGAAGAAGATAATCCAGACCCTGTTGGAATACTAGAGGCAACCGCAATATCTAAACCTTTAATTAATTGCCCTTCCTTTGCCATATAATATAAAGCTCCTCTAACAAAATCTATCCAAGTACCATCAGTATTTGAGTCAGATAATACAGTCTTTTCACCAAATTCTTCAGAAATACCAACTATTTTAGTGTCTAATCGAGGACTTAGACTCACTTCAATTTTCTGTTCGATTAATGTTGGAAGTACGAAACCTTTGTTATAATCGGTGTGCTCACCAATTAAATTTACTCTTCCATGTGCCTCTGATGATGATACTGCAGAGTAGTTGAAGTGCTGCTTAAATAAAGACTGACTATTCATCAGGAAGTTCTTCACCTCTCAAGATACGAGCTGAGCGTTCTGGAGGAAGATCTACTATAAAAAAACCTGTAATTTGCTCAACACCTGCTAAATATTTTAATTTCGTTTTTGATCTGCGTATAGGTTGAAAGCAGATATGAAAATGGTGAGAATTCTCATAACCTTTAGGAGATAGTTGCCATGCAAGAGTATACGGCATAGGATCATCAAATACTTTGTCTAAACTTTTAGAGGCATCAAGCATAAGTTCAGCAAGATCTTTTTGCTCATTTTCTGAAAGTTCAAAAATATTAGATGTCCTTCGGTAAGGCACTATCCAAATTTCAAAGGGGTATCTAGCCCAACGAGGCACAAAGGATATAGCAGAAGAATTTTTTTTTAAAATTAATTCTTTAGGAATATTCGATAAATACTTTTCGAGAGGATTTGATTTTTGTACTATAGCTTGCCTTTTAATCAATTCTGGAATATGTCCAAAACTATATATTTGTCCATGAGGATGATCTAAAGTTACCCCGATATCTTTTCCTTTGTTTTCAAATGGTAAAATAAATTTAATTTTTGAATTATTATATAATTCTTCAGAGCGGTTAGATAGTGCTTGAATAATTAGCTCAATTCTCTCGATAGGTAACTTAGAAAACTCATCATTATGTTTTGAACTATAAGAGATTACATCACAAGTTCCTACTGCCTGATTAGTTTCTACTTCTAAATGAGGTATATCAGACTCGACTAATTTGAATGAGCTAAAACGATTTGTAAAGATGGCAACTTCATATTGGTCAACAGGAATGTCACTTAGTGTTTCATCATTTATCATTGGACATAATGGACATTCAAGGGCCTCAGGTAAAAAGGTTCTGTTTTGTCTTGATGTTGAGTATCCTACCCATTCAGAGCGAGTTGGGTGGTACCTAAGATGAGTTTTGTTATCAGAGATTGGGAATAAGCCTTCAAAAACTTTGTAATTTATGGGATTTTGACTAAATAAAATAAGTTCTTTTCCATCACCCCTGTCAATTCTTTTTATCGATAGATTAGCCATCATTTGAAAACAGGTAAAATTGAACCATGAGCGTCAAGTAGCTCATCAACCATTTTCCAAATTTGATCTAAATTAAGTTCACCAGCGGTGTGTGGATCTAGCATGGCAGCATGGTAAATACTCTCTTTCTTAAGAGTTTTAAGAGCCTCAACTGTTAATTGTTGAACAATAATATTGGTCTGAATTAGATTTGCTAAGTGCATAGGCAATGGTGGTACTGATTGTGGGGTGAGGATATTTTTTTGAACAGTACAAGGAACTTCCACACAGCAATTGTTAGGTAAATTAGGTATAAAATTTTTATTAAGAAGATTACCATAAATAGTGTCTTGATTTCCAGTTACCATTGATAAAATTATTCTCGAAGCATACTCGATAGATTTTTTATATTCATTTTGAGGTTTGTTAATTAACTCTTTTTCTTGGATTTCCCATTCTTGAATTTGTTTTTTACAGCGACGAATGTATTCATTAACTGGAATATCAAATTTTGAAATTAATTCTTTTTGGTGATTTTTAATAAACCAAGGTGTATATTCTGCGAAATGTTCCGATGACTCCGTAACAAAATAACCAAGTCTTTTCAATACTTCATATCTTACGTGATTTGAACAACCATCCCAATTGGTGCCAAAATTCCCTTCCTCTCCTGCCTTAAAAATTTTAGGGTAAAGATCTTCCGTTAAACCATTATCTAATTTTTTTTCAAACTTTGTAAAAAATGACATGTGATTTATTCCGGAGCACTCATATTGAATTTTGCTTAAATCTTCATTTATGTCTCTCGCTAAATCAGCAGCTGTACCTTGGACAGAATGACAAAGTCCTACATATTGAAGCTCAGGAACAAAGTCTGAGAGAGCTAGACAATTGATTGCCATAGGATTTACATATTGAAGCATCCATGCATTTGGGCATTGTTCTATAATATCTTTGGCTATTTCAACTAAAACAGGAACAGTTCTCAACCCGCGCATAATGCCTCCAATACCTAGCGTGTCTGCAATTGTTTGTTGAAGTCCATACTTAGCTGGTATTTCAAAATCAATAACAGTCGAGGGTTCATAACCTCCAACCTGTATCATAACTATTACAAAATCAGCCCCTTTTAGTGCCTCTTTTCTATCTAACGTAGTTTTTATTGATGCCGGAGCTTTTAGCGACTTACATATATTGTCAGCTACTATTTGTGATGTTTTTAATCTTTTAGGGTCTATGTCATGTAAGGCAATATCAAACGAGTTTAATTCCGGCTCAAGTAAAATATCTACTAAAATACTTTTCATGAAGACAGTGCTGCCCGCACCTATAAATGTAATTTTAGCCAATTCTATCCCTTACTAGCGCCTAGTGTAAGACCAGCAATAAAATGTTTTTGCATTAGAAAAAACATTATCACAGGAGGAACTGCTGCAATTATTGATCCAGCTGATAAAAGATGATAGACAGTAACCCATTGACCATTTAGAGATTTCAAACCTGCAGTAATTGGCATTGCGTGTTGTCCTTGAATTAAAACAGTTGCCCAAAAAAAGTCATTCCATATAAATGTAAATATTAGCACAGACAGAGCAGCAATAGCAGGTCTTGTAAGGGGAACTACTATCTTCAAGAATATATTAAACTCCGAAGTACCATCAATTCTTGCGGCCTCGAATAACTCATTTGGTAAAGCTTTAATAAAATTTCTCATAAATAAAGTACAAAAACCAGTTTGAAAGGCAACATGAAATAAAACTAAACCTGTAACTGTATCATACAAACCCATTTGGAAAGTCAGGTCTCGAACTGGTATCATTAAAATTTGAAAGGGAACAAAATTTCCAGCAATAAACGTGAAAAAGATAAAAAGATTTGCTTTAAATTTATATGACGCTAAAGCAAAACCTGTCATACAGCTTATAGCAACAGCACCTATTACAGTAGGGATGGTTATTTTAAAACTATTAATTATGTAAGACAACATTGGGGTATTTTGAAATACATCTTTAATGTTACTAAACAATAAAAATTCACTAGGTATGCCCCAATAATTTCCTGCAGTGATATCTCCTAAACCTCTAATTGAAGTAAGCATAATCCCTATTAGAGGGATCAACCAAACGAACAAAGATACAGGTACAAGTATTTTGTATGAAATCCTGTTAATTAAAGGTCTTTTTTGAATTGGTATGGGAAACATTTAAAGTCCTTTTTTCTCACTTTGGTACATCCGATAAATAAAAAATAATATATAGAACATCATTATGGTAAATAAAACTGCAGCAATAGCTGAACCATAACCCATTCTATATCCATACTCGCTTAAAGCGGTCTCAAACATATAATAGGCTAAAACATTAGTTGAACCATAGGGGCCTCCTTGTGTCATGATAGCAACCATGTCAAAACTTCTCAGAGATCCGATCACAGTTACAACAATTGCTAGAAAAGTGGCTGGCTTCAATTGAGGTAAAATAATATTTTTAAATAAAGAGAAACCTTTTGCACCATCCATTCTACCTGCCTCAATTTGATCTGTATTAAGATTGTTTAAGCCCGTTAAATACAAGATCATACAGTATGCAATTTGTGGGTAAATTCCTGCAAAAATAATTCCATAGGTAGCAAAATTCTCATCTGCTAATATGGCATAATTACTGAGACCTAATTTATCTAAAAAAGGTCCGATAACCCCTCTTGGATTGTAAAACCATGAAAATATAATTCCGATAACAACTTGGGAAATTACAAAAGGGAAAAAGAAAAGAGATTTGATGAGTCTTATTCCAAAAATCGTTTGATTTAAAAATATGGCTAAGCCTAATCCTATCGGAACAGCTAACATAAATAAAATTAACCACTTAAGATTATTCATTAATGAAATATAAAAATACTCGTCGTCCAATAATTCTATATAATTTGATAATCCAACGTAAATTGCTGGAGATAGTCCGTCCCATTGTAATAAAGAAATATATAAAGAATTAAAAATTGGCCAGATTACATAGACTAAAAAAAGTAACAAACCCGGAAACAAAAAAATCCATGGTGTTAACCTTTGTTGATTAAGTTTCCACCATGATGACTTTCTATAAGTAATTTGTGTTGAATTAGGCACGTTAAGAAATGGGGTGGTTGAAAACCACCCCAATTGAAATTGATTATTTATAAACTCTTTGGCGTACTTTTTCTAAACGCTCAAGAATTTTATCTCTTCTATCAGGATTAACCATATATTCTTGAAAACCCTTCATTCCTTCAGAGGCCATTTCAGCAGGGGCATCCCTGTCGTAGAATTGCGCCATTGCATATGCATTATTTAACATATTCAAACCTGCTTCTAAAAATGGATCTGGATCAACTTTAGAGCCACTATTGACTGGCAGTTGTCCCAGAGTCTTATTCATCTCCTCTTGAACATCTGCTCTACTTAAAAAGATCAAGAATCTTTTAGCATCAGTCTTATTTTTGGCTCCAGATGCAATGTGCATCGTATCAGTTGGTGCCTCTTCAGCCATAGGAATACCAGGAGTTATTTCTGGAAATTGGAAAAAGCCGAGGTTGTCATTTGTTAATCCACCCTCTTTGAATAATGCAACTGAGAAGTTACCCATAACATACATCGCCGCCTCTCCATTAATCATTGGCGGAATTGCTTCTTGCCAAGCAAGTGATGCATGATTTTCAAGAAAATAACCTGGTTTAACTAACTCATCCCACTTGTCAAATACAGCATGCACCCTAGGGTCAGTGTAAGGTATTTCACCTTTTGTCAAAGCCATGTGGAACTCATAACCATTTGTTCTTAAGTTTAAATAGTCAAAGACACCTGCTGTTGTCCAAAGATACTTTGATCCAATCGTGATTGGTGTAACACCTGCGGCTTTCAATGTTGCGCAGGCAGCAACAAATTCATCCCAAGTTGTGGGTACTGAAATTCCGTTGGCCGCAAAAATATCTTTTCTGTAATAAACACCCCACTGGTAATATGTGTATGGAATACCCCACTGTTTGCCACCAATAGTCATTGGTTTCTTAGCGTGAGACATACCCTCTGTTAAGTTTCCATCAACCCATCCAGTATCTGACCAGATATCTGATACATCCTCAACAAGTCCTGCTCTTACAAATGGAAGCATTCTGTTTCCTGCATACCAATTGAAAACATCAGGGGGACTTGTGGTTAAAAAATTTCTAATTGCTTGTTTGTATCCTTCATGATCAAAGTTATTAACTTCAATTGTAACGTCAGGATTTTCCTCTTGGAATTTATTAAAAGCCCATTCAAACGCTGCTTTAGGAGCTGGATCAGTCAAATCGGTATTAATGACTAATGTTCCTGCGAATGAAGAAGAAAACCCCATAGCTAAAATAGCTGTTAAAGTAGCTATGATTTTTTTCATTTTATCCTCCTACTAATCTAAAATAGATCTTACTTAATTAAGCAACCCTATTATTACAATAAAATTAATCTATTGATACAGTAAAATAGCTGTGTAATTGTGTAATTTATAAGCTAATATTATTTAATATTCTGGATACAATTTTCTAAAATCGGGGGAAGGAAGTCAAAATTGTTTGACCAAGCATAATGTATTTCTGTTTTCATAAACTCAATATCATCCAAAGGAAAATGGCCATCATCGTATTTATCTAATAATTCCTGTTTTTTTGCAAACATCTCCTGCGAAGTTTTTTCATCTTTCATCGATGAAAAAAATTCTGAAGCTAACTCATAAGTCGCGATACAAATAATTTCATTCTCATCATATGCATATAAACCATTACAAAAAAATATGAAAATTAAAAGTAAAATTTTTCTCATATGATTAGGATAAATTAAAGCTATGGTTTTAAAACAAATAAATTTGAGTTTTTCTCATCAGCAATAATATATATATTCCCCGATGTATCTATTTCCATATCTCTAACTCTCCCAATTTTATCTTGAAATATAATTTCCTCTTTAACAAATTTATCATTTTCTCTATGCAATACAGATAAGTATCTGAATTTTAATGAGGAAACCAAAAGTGAATTCTGCCACTCTGGAAAAGCTTCTCCTTGATAAAATTTGATACCACTAACTGCAATTGAAGGCACCCAAATAAAATCAGGTTTTAGAAAACCAGGCTCCCATGCATTGCCATCTCCAATTTTAGTTCCAGAGTAATTTGTTCCTCCCCATCCTATTTTCTTCCAACCATAATTAGAGCCACTAACAACTTTACCTATAAAATCTCCTCCTTTAGGCCCATGATTAGATATATAAATAGATTTAGTATGAGGGTCCAAAGTCATCCCTTGAGGGTTTCTAATACCAATTTGAAATAACTCAGGAAGCCAATCATTACCGGATATAAAAGGATTATCTTTAGGGTGCTCACCATTTTTATGTATTCTGATTATTGATCCAATTGAATTTGAGAAGTCCTGAGCAATCATGCCTTTCCCTCTTTCACCAATGCTTATATAAAGGTAATCATCAAGAATTTCTATTCGAGAACCAAAGTGTTTTCCATTACCAAAATATGGTAAAGCCTCATATATGAGAATTTCATTAATGAGCTTATTTTCTTTAAGCTCAGCAGAATACACCGCAGTTGTGTATTTGCCATTTTTCTTAATTGATCCAGTAACCCAAATATAATTCTTCTCACTTATAATATCTAAAAGTCCTCCTTGCCCATGTTGAACAAAAGGAATGTTGTGATCAATTTTTGTTTGTGAATAATCGTTTGTATTCACAAGGAAAATTTCACCTGATTTTTGAGTGATCAATAAGTGATCATCTATCCAACTCATTCCCCAAGGATTTTTTAATAATACTGATGTCTTTTCTAAAGTTATGGAATAAGTATGAGTACTAAGAAATAATAAAAAAATTGTATATAAAAAAAATTTATTAGATAAGCTTATTGTTTTCATATATACAGCAATGTTCCGCTGGCAATTTTAAAATAACTTTTTCTGAAGGTATATCTAATTCTCTTTTAACTTTAGCTTTAATTTTTAATGAGTCAAAAGATGCTGTGATAAGTTTATAATTTCCAAAATCTTCAACCTCAATTACATCTGCTTCTAATGAGTTATCACTATGTTCACTCTCAACTGTAATATATTCAGAACGAATTCCTAGTTTAAGGTTATCTGAACCAGAATTAATATTTGTTTGAACTTTGAATGCTTTTGCACCGATACTAATTTCGTTTTGAGAGCTTACGGAGCATTTATATAAATTCATTGCAGGTGAACCAATAAAATAACCAACAAATGTTGTTTGAGGCCTCTCAAAAAGATCCTTAGGTGATCCTGCCTGTACAACTTCACCTTGATCCATGACTATAATATTATCTGCAAATGTCATTGCCTCATTTTGATCATGGGTTACATAAATCAATGTTGTCTTATATTTATCATTAATTTCTTTTAGCTTTCTTCTAAGTCGAAATTTTAAATCAGGGTCAATAACAGTCAGTGGCTCATCCATTAATATAGCAGCTACATCCTCTCGTACTAAACCTCTTCCAAGAGAAATTAATTGCTTTTGATCTGCTGTTAATCCTTTTGCTCGATTACTCAAATAATCCTGTAAATTCAGTATTTCTGCAACTTCTCTAACTTTTCTTTCTATTTGATTCTCTGGAAATTGTCGACACTTCAGAGGAAAGGCAAGATTTTCATATACAGTCATTGTTCCATAAATTACTGGGAATTGAAAAACTTGAGCAATGTTTCTATCTTCGGTAATCATTGAGGTAACTTCCCTTTCGTCAAAAAATACTTTTCCGTGAGAGGGTCTCACCAATCCACTCATAATATTTAACATTGTAGTCTTTCCACAACCAGAGGGACCAAGCAACGCATAACGTCCACCATCTGCCCAAGAAAGAGACATTTCTTTCAGAGCAAATATTGGATTATTTACATTAGGTTCATAAGTATGTGCAATGTTATCTAGAATTATTTTAGCCATTATTATTGATAAGGAGAATGCCGCAGTTCCCCTGACTCCTCAAACAAATAAATTTTCGATTTATCAAAATTAATTTTTACAACCTCATTTGTATTATAAGTTTTTACCTCTTCAATTGTAGCTACACATTTTAAGTTATTATTACGCAAGTGGAGAAAGGTCTCTGAGCCTGATATTTCTGAAATTTCTAAATCAAAAGCAAAACCTTGATCATCAAGGTATATATCTGTGGCTCTAATGCCTACCAGATACTTTCCATTAGGTATTGATTTAAGTTGATCAGGGATTTGGATTTGAACACTATCATTCATAATCAAAGAATTATCTTGTATAAGACATTTATTAATATTCATTGCGGGGTCATTAGTTATTTCAGCAACTTTAGCAGTTGCAGGATTTTCAAATACATCTTTAGCTGTACCTGATTGGAGTATTTTACCTTCATCAATTACAATAATATCACCGTTGAGTTGCATCGCCTCCAAAGGATCTGTGCTAGCATAAATTAAAATTGAGTTTGACTCGTCAGAAACATTAAAAAGTTTTTTAAACTCCTCTCGAAGACCTTCTCTTAATTTGTAATCAAGGTTAACGAGAGGTTCGTCTAATAAAAGTATTTTTGCTTTTTTTGCCAAAGACCTTGCAAGAGCTACTCTTTGTTGTTGTCCTCCGGATAGTTCTTGAATTTTTCTTGACTCAAAACCAATCAAACCAACTTTCTCCATTGCTTCTTGAACTTCACTTTCAATCAAATTTTCATCCATTTTCCTTTGTTTTAAAGGGAAAGCGATATTATCTCTGACATTTAAATGTGGATAATTTATAAATTGCTGGTAAACCATGGCTACGTTTCTTTTCCAAACAGGAATTGACAAAAAATCTGTATCATCAAAATTTATAGATCCCGAGTCAGGTGTTTGAAGACCAGCGATAGTTTTCAAAAGTGTGGTTTTTCCTGACAAGGTTCTACCCAATATTGTATACATTTTGCCTGAGTCAAATCTCAGACTAATATCATTTAGGTGATATTCCTCTGTAGGTTTAAAGGATATTTTATTAAGCAATAAAGACATTATTTTAAAGCCCCAGATAAATTACCCTTTGATAAATAGCGTTCTACAATAAATGCTACGATTATTAACGGAGCGACTGATACGAGTGCTGCTGCGGATAAACTCCACCATGGTGTGATTGAAGAGTTTAATGCTACAATTTTAACTGGTAGTAACTGTACTTTTGTAAAAGTTAAAATAAAGGCAAAGAAAAAATCAATCCAACCAAAGATAATACAAAACAAACCTGCTACTAACATACCCGGAACTGAATTAGGAAGAACGACTTTAAAAAAAGCTTGAAATGGGTTGCATCCATCAATTAAAGCTGTTTCATCAATTTCTCTGGGAACACGATTAAAAAAATCAACCATAATCCAAACAGCAATTGGCATTAATAAAACAATATAAACTAGAATTAAACCAGCGAGACTATCTAGAAGCCCTAAGGAGCTTAAAAAAATAAAAAAAGGAATCGACAATACAACAGGTGGCATAATTCTTTGTGATATAAAAAAGAACGTAATATCATTATTTTTAACAATTCCAGCTTTGAAGGTGTAACGAGATAAAGCGTATGCAGCTAATGTGCCCAAAACAATGCTGATCAAACTTGCTGTTAGTGTAACAAAAATACTATTGAAATATGGTCCGATAATATTTATTCCACCTTGGGAACCAGGCTTAAATAAAACACTCCATCCATCTAACGTTGGTTCAAACTGCAACCAAGGGATATAAGTCGCTCCACCTGTCACTGAATTAAAATCCTTAAAAGAGGTTGATATGGCCCAAAGAAAAGGTGCTATAACAAAGCAAGCCCATAGTACAACAAAGAAATATTTCAAAAATGTATATAATTTAGGCATTTTATTCTCTCATCAAAACCTTAGTTAAGACTTTAACAATAATTGTCAGACTTATGATCATGATAATAAGGTAAGTAAATGAGGCGGTTGCGGCGTATCCCATTTGGAATTCGCGAAGCCCTTTTATGAAAATGAAAAAGCTAGATGTTTCCGTAGACGTGCCCGGACCACCGCTTGTCAAAACAAAAACTGTATCCATAATTTTAGAAGCTTCAATAAGTCTTATTATTATTGCACCAATAGATATGGGTGCCATCAAGGGAAAAGTGACATATATAAATTTTTTAAATGGGGAGGCGCCATCAACAGCTGCTGCTAAAAAAGGCTCTTTAGGTAAACTTAAAAGTCCAGCCAACATTAATAGGAACATAAACGATGTCCACTGCCAAACTTCTACTACAATAATCGAAACTTTTGCTAAACCAGGACTAGATAACCATGGGGGCTGTACTCCAAAAATACTCAGAAAATCATTTAAAGGCCCTAATGACTCATGAAAAAAAGTTCTCCAAATAACAGTCATAATTACTGGAGTAGTCATCATAGGAATTAGAAACAATACTCTAAAAAATCTTTTAAACTTAATGTCCTTCCAGACCATATGAGCCAAAGCAAACCCAATTATATATTGAAGAAAAACCGTAGTTATTGCTAAAAAACTTAATCTAAAGAATGACTGCCAAAAACGTGGGTCATCAGTAAATAATCGAATATAATTTTTTAGACCTATAAAATCTAATCCAGGGTTAAAACTATTCCATCCTGATAAACTCAATCTTACAGTAAAAATTATTGGAAAAATTAGTATACCAATTAAAACTATTAAACCGGGAAGTAAAAATACATATTTGTGTTTAAAGTTCATTCAGTAGTAAATATTTTATAAAATTAATCTTTGGGGTGATCGCTCAGTATTATGAGCGATCACTAAGTTAAATCAAATTAATAATTTATAATTCGTTATCTTCCATTTTGACACCAACAGCGTATGCATCTCTAACGTTATCAGCACCAACTCTATCGAGAATTGATACCCACTCAGCATAAACTTCGTCAAGTGCCTCTTGAGGAGATAATTGTCCTGCTAAAGCTTTTGCCGTTCCAGTTGCTAATGCACTGTTGAACTCAAAAGTACCAGGAACTCTTAATGGAAATACTCTGTTAGTACTTTTTTCCATATCAGCAAGTGTGTCGACATATGATTGAGCAATGTCTGCATCCCAACCAATTTGTGTCCAAACATCAGCTTTAAAGTCCTCTTCCATAAATGGGTTCACACCAAATCGACCAATTCCGATATCTGCTTGGTGGTTAGCACCATTTGCAAAGAAACATAGATAATCAAAAGCGACATCTTTATTTTCTGACTTTCCTGCAACACCAACTGCCCATCCCCAAACGAAGAAAGGAGCTTGATTGTATTTAGCATCCCACATTCCATTGTCTCTATTCCATACTTTATCAGCACCAGGAAGTTGTGCGGCACCAACTTGGTTTGCAATTGGACTATCTGGTTGCATTGCTGCTACAAAAGCATCGTCCCAAGAGAAACTAAATAAGGTCTGGCCTCCACCGAAAGAGTTAATTTCATCTCCTAGACCAAAGTTAATTCCACCAGGTGGTACATAGTTAACTGCATCAACCCAATCTGTAAGAGCTTCAACAAATCCAGGGTTATTAATTAGTGGTTCCATAGTTTCTAAATCAAAGAAGAAACCTCCTGGGGTACTCTCATTTTTAGCGTAAGCAACTGAACGAGAATAGAAAGCAGCATACATAAGATCATCTTTTTTCATAACCTCAGCAGAGCCATATTCTAGTTCTCCGTCACCATCCCAGTCCCAACCATTAAAGTAAGAAGCCATTTCTCCGTACTCTTTCCAAGTTGTTGGAACTTTTAATTCCTTGCCTGTATCAGCTTTATACTTAGCTTGCATCTCAGGATTATCGATGACATCTTTTCTATATTTTAAATAGTGTCTGTCACCATCAACAGGATACTGATACATAACACCGTCCCATGAAGCGATAGCCTTGTGTGAGGCTGATACACCATCCATTTGGTCCACATATTCTTGTGGCACGGGCGCTAAATATCTTTTCCAGTCATTGATAAAGTTTGAGAAACCAAAGACAATATCATATGGAGCCTGACCAGCTTGGAAAGGAACCATTGCCTTTGAGTAAAGGTCACCAGCAGGAGTATGTGTTACTTCTACTTTAGCACCTGTTAATTTTTCAAACTGCTCTGCGTGAAGAGCGGTTGGCTCTCCCATAACAGGGATAGCGTGTGTATTTATAGTAAGTGTTCTTCCGCTATAGTCCTTTTGAGACATAGACTCATAAGAACACATTCCAGGAATGTCTCCTGTAGCAGCGATGTGTGGAAATTGATCTCCCCACTTGTCTGCGTGTGCAACTTGGCTGCCTATCAAGAGGACAGACGCCAAGGCGCTTATCAAAGTTTTAAGTTTCATATATTTCCCTCCCTTAATACTTCGTTTTTGCTCAGAACTTAATCTGATAACAAACTTTTTATGGTACTAAAACTGCTCTTCCTTTTACAAGACCGTTATTAAGATCATGCAGAGCTTTATTGGCTTCACTAAGCTTGTACTCCTGCATGGATAACCTTACTAGGTCTTTATTCGCTAATTCCATTAGCTCATAAAGTTCGGACCATGTACCAATTAAATTTCCTATGATATTTCTCTCAGAAATAATCATATCAACGGATTTGATTTTAATATCTTCTCCGTAACCAACTATATAATAAGACCCAGTGTTTTTAGTCATACTAAGACCCATTGAAGTTGAACCTTTTTCCCCCACCATATCGATGACTGCTTCAGCACCAAGACCTTTAGTTAACTCCATAACTCTCTCTACTTCATTGCCATCAATTAAAACACCATGATCTCCACCAAGAGGCATAGCATGCTTAAGTGCAGTTTCAGATTTTTCTACAATAATTATATTTGCAGCACACATTGCTTTTAAACATTGGATAGCTATGTGACCCAAACCACCTGCACCTATTACAACACAGTTCTCACCTGGTAAAAGATGTCTTGTTGCTTTTTTTGCAACACGATATGCAGTTAAACCCGCATCAGAAAATGGTGCAACATCCTTAGGGGTTAGTGTGTTCGGAATCTTTATAAGATTTCTTACACTTGTTTTTAATAATTCAGAGTATCCACCTTCTTTAACATTTAATCCTGGAAAAATTCCGTTCTCGGCGTGAGTGTCTAAACCTTTTCTACAACTTAAACAAGTGCCATTGGTTCCAGAGATAATTGGATGGAGAATAACTGAGTCACCTTTTTTAAATCCCTCTACATCACTTCCAACTTCCTCAATCCATCCAGCGTTTTCGTGACCCATTACACATGGTAAAAGTTTATCATCAGGGTCCTGGATATGTCTCCACTCACCTTCGATGACATGTAAATCTGTTCTGCAGACACCTGCTGCTCCAATCTTAACAATGACGTCAGATGCCTTTTCAAGTTTTGGGTTTGGAACTTCCTCTTCCTTTACCCAAACGTCCTGTTTCATCTCAGGGTCATAGCTATGTAATACTTGTGCTTTCATCAATTCCTCCCAAAATTACATTTATTTAACTATAAAAAGTCCACATATCCAATGTTCAAAATTGATGCATACTCTTATTTGAAAGAAAAAAAACAAAAAACTGTTCATTTTTTGAACAATCTTAGAAGTTGTAATAATTTTATGAAATTGCTAATTTTCAAAAATGCAATCTTACAGACAGTTAATTGAAAGAACTCGTCTTTTGGAAAAGGATAGAAACATATCCTTAGATTTTACAGATAAAAAAATTGTTGATAGTTGGATTAGATGTTTTGAAAATGGTTTAAGTCCTGAGAGAAATTCTATTGAAAGTGTAATAAGTGCGTCAAGATTAAATGAACTCCAAGATGAGTATAACGATATCAGAGGTTTTATTTTACCAGAATTAGAACTTCTTCATTCTCAAATTGCTGGAACAAACTTTATGGTTGCTTTTGCAAACAACGAGGGAGTTGTTCTCGACACACTCTATGATAATGAATTTTATAATAGTAAAGCAAGAAAGGTTGTAATACCTGGCTCAGTTTGGAAAGAAGAGTATAGAGGAACAAATGGATTAGGATTAACACTTAAAACAAAGTCTGCATCAATAGTTGCTGGAGGTGAACATTTTTTTAATGAACATTGTCACCTTTCCTGTTTTGCAAGTCCAATTTTTGATCATAACCAAAATATTGTTGGTATAATAGACGCTTCAACTGATACATCATCAAGACAAGATCATACTTTGGCTCTTGTTAAGCTATCTGCAAAATCTGTAGAACAGAAATTATTTTTGAATTCATTTCAGCACACTAATATTTACTCTTTTCACCCAAGAAGTGAATACCTTAATACGAACAGTATAGGTTTGATTGCTGTTAATGATGATGGAGAAATAGAAGGAGTAAATTCTAACGCAAGAGTTATGCTAAGTGGTATTTTTAAAGATACAACTAATGATTTTTTTAATATCTTTACTACTCCGTATCATAAAATTGCTTATGATTTAAATTTAGATAAAGTTTTAAAAGTAAAAGATTGGTTGGGCTCAAGTCTTTTTATTAAGCTATTTCAAAGACAAGTATCAAATTATAATAGGGTAAATAATAATTTAAAACAGCCATATAAGCCTTGTGTTAATTGCGAAGGATCTGCAATTAAAGAAAAGCAGTGTATCCTTATTCAAAAAACATATAAGCAAACTGGCGAAAAAGTTAGCAGTGTTTCAAGAACTTTAAATATCTCGAGAACGACTGTTTATAAGCATTTATCTTAGTTATTTTACGCCAAGTTTTTTTTGTAAGTCACTAGAAGAGGTAGTGTATCTAAACACGTATTTCTTATCACTATGGCAATATTCAAACATTTTTTTAGCTGCAAGAGCTGCTTCATGAAAGCCACTTAAAATTAACTTTAATTTACCAGGGTAAATACAAATATCTCCAACAGCAAAAACCCTTGGAACAGAAGTTTCAAAATTCTCAGTATTCACTGATATTAAGTTTTTCTCTAAATTCAAACCCCAATCTGCAATTGGACCTAATTCTATTTTTAAACCGAAAAAAGGAAATATAGCGTCAATATCATCTATGGTTGTCTCATCATCAAGTGTCACTGTGACTTTACCATTATCATTTTTTTCAACCTTTTTTAAACTTCCCATATTGAAATTAACATCACCTTTATCAACTAAAGACATAACTTTATTTACAGAGTCTTGAACTCCTTTAAATTCTTTTCTTCTGTGGACCAAAGAAACTTTTTTGGCTATTCCCTGAAATCCCATAACATAATCAAGTGCAGAGTCACCACCACCGATTATTAAAATATTCTTATCTTGAAAATCAGATCTTTTTTTAACAGAATAAAAAATATTTTTATTTTCTAGCTCCTGTGAGCCCTCTGCAGGGAGCTTTCTTGGAACAAAACTACCAGCGCCCGCTGCAATCACTAAAGACTTGCATTTAATGGATGAGCCCTTATCGGTTTCAACTAAAATTTCATTATCATTTAAAGATATTTTGGAGGTTAATTGATTGAGATGATAAGAGGGATTGAAAGGCTCAGCTTGTTTTATTAAATCATCGGTTAATTCTTGGCCGGTAATAGCAGGCCTACTTGGAATATCATATAAATTTTTATCAGGATATAATTCTGCGCACTGTCCTCCTATTTTATCAAGGTTATCGATTAAATGAGCCTTCATATCTAAAAGACCCAATTCAAAGACTTGAAACAGACCACATGGACCAGCACCGATAATAACAACGTCTGTTTCGTGGCTTCCGCCTGATTTAATAATATTGGTCATGTCTTATTATTATAATAAATGTTACTTGAGTTAGATTATTTGTTTCTTTTGTAAATATCAAAAACCATTATCGCTATTGCTAAAACTGCGCCAAATATACCCAATAAAAGCGAGGTTTCTAAAGTCATATTTATAATCTAACCAGTTAACTCTATTATGGTAATCAATGCATTTCTAGTTTAAAAAAAAACTAGGAGAAATAAGGTGGGGGCAAAAAAGTCAGATTTTTTTGATTCAAGAGATAAATATTTATCATTTGTAAATTCTACCAACGAAAAAAGTCGAATAGCTTTTCAATTAGCGAAGTATTTAAAAAATTCTAAAATTACTAAGGATGCATTTAGAATTTTTGATGCTGGGACAGGAGATGGCTCAGTTATCTGCACATTGCTATCGGCTGTTCATGACAAATTTCCTGAAGATCCAATTATAGTTGTTGGAAAAGAAATTAGTATCGATGATATTAACAGTCTTCTAAATTATCTTGGTTATAGATTTTTTGAACATAAGAATTTAGTTTTCTGTATAACAAATGCATCTTATAGAGAAATTAATGATAATCGATTCACAGATTGTAAGTTAATTAAAAAAGAATTAGTTGGAAATTCAAGTTTTAGTTTCAATCAGCAACTCATGAATATGGGTGAGGTTATAAGAAAAAATTGGGATATAAAAGAGGATACTTCTTCAACCATATTGAGACCGAAGCAAAAGACACTGATGGTTATATATAGGAAGGATCAAAAAATTGCATTGAAGCATTTGATACCAAGTAAGTTAGAGAGTATTCCAAAGTTTTACGACTATATAATTGCATCTCAAGCTTTCAGGCTAAGATCTCCTTACGACAGAACACTTAAGCTAGTACTTATTCCATTATTAAAAATGTTAGATGTAAAAGGTCAGCTATTTTTTATTTATTCATCCGGAAATGATTTTTCAAAAAAGCTTCTCAAATTATTCTTTCCAAAAATTAATCCCTATCAATTTAGTGATCCCAAAAAATTTGTAGAAAGCCTGAATAAAAAAATACCTCATTTTAGAAAAAAATTTAAAGTATCCATATCTTCATTTTTATTTTCATTTATAAACCTATCATTATCCTCTAAGAAAAAATTTTCACCGATGAACTCTCTTGGATTATGGAATGCTATCACCTATGTTGGTCAAATATCCGAAAATGAACAAAAAAGTATTAAAATAAGTATTAATTTTCTAGATAAAATTAGCAATAGTGCAAAAAAACTTAAATTGCAATTTAGTGATTATCTTTTAAGATTTGAAAAGAATAATTTTAAAAGTCATTTGGATGAGTAATTTTACAAGTAAATTTGCAGACCGTAAAATTGGCCCAAAGTTTTTCGAAACAATTAACCAAAATTTTGAAAATCAAGTTTATAAACCTAGGCTCTACGAAGAAAAAATAGACTTCGACCGTTTACGTATGTATCGACTCAATAGAGTTTTAGAGCAACTACGATTAAATAATGTTGGTGCTTGCATATTATTTGATCCGATCAATATAAGGTATGCAACCGACAGTAGAAATATGAGTTTATTTACAATGCATGAACTCGTGCGATTCGTATTTATTTCTGCAGAGGGAAAAGTAATACTATTTGATTATCCAAAGAGCGAGCATCTCTCAGAACATTTATGCACGATTGATGATATTCGAGCAGTTGATAGTTGGGATTTTTTTTCAGCAAATAATTTTGTTGATCAAAATGCAAAAAAATGGGCTGGCACTGTTCAAGATTTAATGAGAGAGCATTCACCTGATAATAATTGCCTTGCAATAGATGTTTCCGATCCAGTTGGAATACAAATATTACTTAAACAGTTTAATGTTAAACTAGTGAACGCCCAAAAGTATATTGAGCTTGCAAGATCTATTAAATCTGATGATGAGTTAATTTGCATGAAAGCTTCTATTGAGACTGCTGAAAAAGGAATGTGGCTAATGAGAGACAAACTTCAGGCAGGTATGACAGAAGAAGAACTTTGGTCATACATGCATAAAGTCAATATTGAAAATGGTGGGGAATGGTTTGAGACTCGTCTTTTAGTATCTGGACCACGAACAAATCCTTGGCTTCAAGAATGCAGTAACAGAGTCATTGAGTCTGAGGATTTAGTTGCTTTTGACACAGATATGGTTGGACCGTACGGTTACTGTGCTGATATCTCTCGAACCTTTGTTGAGGGCAATCGTCTAAATGATGAACAAAAAAGGCTCTACTCAATGTCTTTAGAACATATTAATCATAACAAATCTCTGATTAAAGCTGGTGTAAATTTTAGAGAATTTGCAGAAAAATCCTGGAAATTGCCTGATAATTGCTACGATAATCATTATCCATGCATTATTCATGGTGTCGGTCTTTGTGATGAATGGCCACTTGTTGCTTACCCAAATAGAGATTTTAGCAATGCGGATTACTCAGCCAATTTTGAGGAAAATATGACTATCTGTGTAGAGAGTTATATTGGTGAAGTTGGCGGCAAAGAAGGAATTAAACTTGAGGATCAGTTCGTTGTAACCAAAGATGGCTTGAAGCAACTAAGTTCATTTCCTTATGAGATAGATATCTAAACTGATTGGATATTTTTATTTAGCTGCAGCGGTCTTCTTCGGGATACTTTCAAATAATTTTGCAAAAATATCAAATGGATACGAGAAATTCATACCAACCTCACTAAGTGCTATTTCCATAGTAATCGCGGTCTTTTTTATTTCTAAGGTAATGAAGTTTTTACCAATGGGAATTGCCTATGCCTCTTATGCTGGTTTAGTGATTTTTGGAACGTTCATATTAAGTATAATTAAGTTTGGTCAGAGTCCAAACTTATTTGGAATTCTTGGTTGTGGGCTGATTATACTTGGTATTGTTATGGTAAACGCTCTGGGTAAATAATTACTTCATTCCAGTCATAGTAATACCTTCAACAAATCTTTTTTGAGCAACTATGAAAGCCACAATAAGTGGAATGGTAACAGTAACAATCGACGCCATCATAGGTCCAAATTCATCACTATCTATACCACCTCTAAATTCTCTAATACCAAGTGGTGGTGTAAATAAATCACGATTACCTGTGATAACAATCCTAGGCCAAAAATAATCATTCCAGTGAGCAACAACTGAGAAAATTGCAAAAGCTAGTAACGCTGGTATAGCTACAGGAAGCATGACTTTCCAAACAATAGAATATTCTCCCATACCATCCATCCTTGCAGCATCAATTAGTTCATCTGGTACTGTCATAAAGAATTGCCGCATTAGAAAAATTCCAAACACAGATATCGTCCACGGTATTATTAAGGCTGCATAGGTATCCACCAGTCCAGCTTTTGCTAACATGACATACAACGGTAAAGCGATTGCATGTACAGGTATTAATAAACAGAACAGAACCATTGAAAAGACAAATTCCCTGCCTTTAAACCTAAGCTTGGCTAGTGCATAAGAACATGGAAGTGCAATCAATACTTGTATTAAAAAGATTGAAACAGTCACAATCAAACCGTTCATTAAATACCTTGGAATTGGGGCTTTTTTGAATGCAAACCAGAAATTGTATTTATAAGGTCGCATTGTGCATACCTCTTCAGTGTATCCGTGCTTAGTACAAACTGGGAATGTTTGAATCTCCTGTGCTCCGACTAAACCTCCAGATATTGACTGAATTTCTTGTTGAGATTTAAGTGACATTGAAACCATCATGTAGAATGGGATCAACACAATTAATGCTCCAATGATGAGCAGCCCATGCTTCCATGACTCTCCAATATAATGTCTAGCTAACATTTTAGTAATGTACCCTTTTCTCAATCACATATCTTTGGAAGAATGTTAGCAAGATTATAAAAATTATAAACACAACAGTAATCGCTGCACCAATACTTGTAATATTTTGTTGAATTGCTTTTTCAAAAATTGCGTACATCATTACATACGTTGTTTTGGCAGGACCTCCTTTTGTAAGAATTTCAATTGTGTCAAATACTTGAAATGACCTTATTGTCGTTATGGTAACCACAAAAAGAGTTGTAGGACCTAACATTGGCCAAGTTACAAGTTTAAATTGTTCCCAAGTTGACTGAGCACCATCCATTTCTGCAGCATGATACAATTCTCTTGGTATGCTTGTTAAACCAGCTAAGTATAACACCATATTAAATCCAAAGGCTTGCCATACTCCAATAAAACAAATTGTCCAAATCGCTGTTTTTTTATCTTTGAGCCAATACGGGAAATCCATATTGTTAGCACAAGCAACACTGTACCAACTGTCCTCGGAACTAACCCACGGTAGCCAATGAAAACCTAAAATAAATTCTCTAATACCTCCGCATCCATTGGCAAGATAAGAATTTATTATTCCAAGAGTTGGATGAAGAGTAAATTCCCAAGCAATAGCCATTGCCAATAAAGTAGCCATCACCGGAAGAAAGAAAATTGTTTTATAAATATCAGCTCCAAATCGAAGAGAGTTGAGCATAATGGCTGCAACTAAACCTAATACCACTGAAACAGGGACAACTATTAACACGTAAGTTGCCGTTGATATAATCATTTTTATATAAGTTTTTCTGGAGAACATTTTTTCATAATTCTCCGTACCTACCCATTCGAAACTAGAATTACCAAGATTGTAATTAGTAAATGAGATACCTCCGGCTAAAAAAATTGGAAGTATTAATATGACAATCATTAGTATGATTGCAGGCCAAACAAACCAAATATGTGCTTTAGAGTGGTGCATATTTATCGGGTACGCTCACCGGATGTTTCAAAAAGCATAGCCTCTGCATGAGAAGGACTTATTCTAACTGTTTCCCCATTTGAAATTAGTCCAGCTGGTGAGCCTCTGACTATGATCTTAGAGTCAGATTGATCAACTTGAACATGGTAAAATATATCCGAACCAAGGTTTTCTCTGTATGAAACTGTAGCCTCAAATGCAGGTTTGTTTGAGTCTTTTGTAATTTCTAAATGTTCTGGCCTCACAGCAACTAAAGCTTTTTGACTATTAGTATTAAATTTTCTTTCAAGCTTAATACCCATAAATTCAACAGAACCATCAGAGCTAATCTGAGCAGCAAATGTGTTAATCTTTGGGCTACCGACAAATTCTGCAACCCTTAAAGATGATGGATTATTATAAACCTCACTTGGTGTATCAAGTTGCAAAAGTTCCCCATCAATCATTACAGCCATTCGAGTTGACATTGTGAGTGCTTCAGCTTGATCATGTGTCACATAAATGAAAGTGGTCTTTAAAGAATTATGAAGCTCAGATAGTTCAGATCTCATATGAACTCTTAATGCAGCATCAAGATTTGATAAAGGTTCATCCATTAAGAATGCAACTGGTTCTCTTACCATCGCTCTTCCTAGTGCCGCTCTTTGTCTTTGACCACCTGATAGTTGACCTGGCTTCCTATCAAGTAGTTCTGTTATTTTTAAAGTTTCAGATGTTTTAAAAACAAGGTCATCAATTGATTTCTTTTTTTCTTTTCTACTAGGTACAAAATTACCAACTAGAGGCAACCTCTCTACAAAACTATAGTCTCTTAATTTCAAAGGTGTTTCTAGATTTTTTCTGACAGTCAGGTGCGGGTAAAGAGCGTAAGATTGGAAAACCATTGCTAAGTCTCTCTTGCTAGCTCTGGTGCTGTTAACATTCTTATCATCAATAATTACATCGCCACTATTTTGTTGCTCTAATCCAGCAATAATTTTTAACAAAGTGGATTTGCCACAACCGGACGGACCGACTAATGTTAAAAATTCACCATCTTGGATATCAAGGCTTAGTTGTTTAAGCACCTCAGTTGAGCCAAATGACTTATTGATGTTCTTTAAAGAAATTGTCCCCATCTATTTTTATTCCTCAAAACTAAAATAGTTCTGATTAAGACATTTTAAAAGTAAATTTGTAATATTTATGTTAAAACTTTATGAACAAATTTTAAAATAATCAAAAATTTGTTCTTTGTAGAGAGCAGTTATAATTATGAGTGATAAAATTGACATTAATAAAAGACATTATAATAAGTCACTTACTTCAACTGTAGTAGTTATATGCCTCGATGGTAGTCAAAAAGAGTATATTGATATCGCCTCTTCAAAAGGATTGACACCAAATCTTGATAAAATATTGGAAAATGGCCAATATCTGATGGCTAACAGTGCTATTCCTAGTTTTACAAACCCTAACAACATTTCGATAGTCACAGGGCAGCCTAGTGATGTTCATGGAATAAGTGGTAATTTCTTTTATACCCCATCAACCGGTGAAGAAGTGATGATGAATGATCCACAATATTTAAGAGCTCCAACTATTTTTGAGAAATATTATAATGAAGGTTATAAAATAGCAGTAATCACTGCTAAGGATAAATTAAGAACTCTTTTAGGTAATGGTTTAAAATTTAATGAAGGAAGAGCAATCTGTTTTTCATCAGAAAAATCAGATCAGGCCACTCTCAGTGAAAATGGTATAGAAAATATTAATGACTGGATTGGAATGAAAGTACCTGAAGTATATTCTCAGGATCTATCAGAATTTGTTATGGCTGCTGGGGTAAAATTACTTGAGGAATTTAATCCTGACATTATGTATTTATCTACCACTGACTTTATTCAACACAAATATGCACCTGGAGATAAAGAAGCAAATGATTTTTATCAGATGTTTGATAAGTATGTCAGTAAAATTTGTAGTAATGGGAATTCGGTTGTTATCACTGCAGATCATGGAATGAAGTCTAAAGCAAATATTAATGGAGAACCTAATGCCATCTTCCTTCAAGATTATTTAGATGACCAAATGGGTAAAGATGAGGCTAAAGTAATACTTCCAATTACTGACCCTTATGTAGTTCATCATGGTTCACTGGGATCGTTTGCCACAATATATGTAAAAGATAAATCAAAAATTGATGAAACAATCAGCAAAATATCATCAATTAAAGAAATTGAAGTAGTTGTTAAACAAGAAGAAGCATGTAGAGAATATAGGCTACCTTCAGATAGAATAGGTGATATCGTATGCATGTCATCCGAAGATATGACAATTGGTACCTCAAAAGCTAATCATGATCTTTCAAAATTAAAGGAACCCCTTAGATCTCATGGAGGTCATCATGAAAGAGAAGTTCCTTTTATTTCTAATAAAAAACTAAACATTGCCAAAGATCAAAGTTTAAATAACTATGATGCATTTTTTTATGCTATTAATGGAGCTTAATCATGGCTGATAAAATTATTAATGAGGGTATGAGGATTGGTGGAAAAACTGTTCACACCGATAACAAGATTGATGTTATCTATCCCTTCACAGGTAAAGTTATAGGCACAGTACCAGCTGGCACAGCAGAACATGCTCAAAAAGCCTTTGATATTGCAGCAAATTATAAACCTAATTTATCTAGATATGATCGTCAAAAAATACTTCAAAAGACTGCTGAAACACTTGTTGAGAGAAAAGAACAAATCTCTGATCTAATTTCACTTGAGTCTGGGCTATCGAAACAAGATACGCTTTATGAAGTTGGTAGAGCCTTTGATGTATTTTCTCTTACTGCTCAGCTTTGTATCCAGGATGACGGAGAAATTTATTCTTGTGATTTAACACCTCATGGAAAACAAAGAAAAATATTTACAATTAGAGAACCACTTAACACTATATCTGCAATCACTCCATTTAATCATCCTTTAAATATGGTTGCTCACAAAATAGCTCCATCAATAGCAACTAACAACTGTACTGTTTGTAAACAAACTGAATTGACCCCTTTAACAGCTATGCTACTAGCAGATATTTTATATGAATGTGGCCTTCCTCCAGAAATGTTTTCAATTTTAACAGGATGGCCTGAAGACATTGGGAATGAAGTAATTAAAAATAAGAATATAGATTTAATTACTTTTACAGGAAGCGTTGGTGTTGGAAAACTGATAGCTGAAAATGCAGGTTACAAAAGAACTGTTTTAGAGTTAGGTGGAAACGACCCTTTAATAGTTTTGAGTGACTTAGATGATGATGATTTAAATAAAGCAGCTGATCTAGCAATCATGGGAGCAACAAAAAACTCTGGTCAAAGATGCACTGCTGTAAAAAGAATATTAGTTCAAGAATCAGTTGCTGATAAATTTGTCGAGCTTGCTTTGGAAAAAGCAAAAGCAATAAAATTTGGTGATCCCATGGATATTAATAATCAGTTGGGCACAGTAATTAATAAAGAGGCAGCAAGTATGTTTAATGACAGAGTAAATAAAGCTGAACAGGATGGTGCAAAAATTCTTTATAACCCTGGGGTCCAAGAAGCTCTTGTGCCGCCAATTTTTATAGACAACGTTAATTATAAATCAGAACTTGTTGTTGAAGAAACCTTTGGTCCAATTGTGCCTGTCATTAGAGTTCCCAATGATGATGAAAAAGTAATGGAAATTTCAAATTCAACGGCCTTTGGTTTGTCATCAGGTGTTTGTAGTAACGATTTTAGAAGAATTAAAAAATACATAAGCGGTCTTAATGTGGGCACAGTTAATATTTGGGAAGTGCCCGGTTACAGAATTGAGATGTCACCTTTTGGCGGAATAAAAGACTCAGGATTAGGCTATAAAGAGGGTGTAATAGAGGCTATGAAAAGTTATACAAATGTAAAAACCTTCTCATTACCTTGGTAATTAATAGCTTTTAGGAATTATTCACAGATTTTTTCTCACACATACTGATTATTTATACTTTGCTTTAAAAATTTAACTTATTCTTAACATTAAGGATTTAATAATTAATAATTATTATTTTAAGGAGGGACTATGAAAAAAGTAATCTTAGGATTTTTTGCATCAGTTTTCGCATACAACGCTAATGCGGTAGAAATTGAATTTGCATATCCTTATTCAGGTTTGTTCGATGTGACATACCAGGCAATTATGCCAGAGTTTGAAAAAGCTCATCCTGACATTAAAGTTAAGTTCAGAGCAACTTATGAAAACTATGAAGATGCTACTGCTACTATACTAAGAGAGTCAACATCAGGAAACTTACCTGATATCACCATGCAAGGTCTTAATAGACAAGCACCTTTAGTAGACAAAGGTATCGCTTTATCTTTAGAGCCTTTCATTGCTAATGAGCCAGATTTTGCAAAAGACGGTTATCATGAAGCTATGTTGAGCTTATCTACCTTTGGAGGAGAGGTTTATGGCTTGCCATTTTCAGTATCAACTCCAGTTGGTTACTACAACATGGATCTTTTAGCAAGTGCTGGTGTTAGCAGCATTCCATCAAATTGGGATGAAGTCATTGACGCTTGTAATAAATTAGAAGCTGCAGGACACGGTACACTTTACTTTGGATGGAATATTACAGGTAACTGGTTCCATCAAGCTCTAATGCATAGCCAAAATGTTCCAATGGTTAAAGATGGAGCTGTTAATATGGGAGGAGATGCTGGTCTAAAAACTTTAGAACAAATGAAAGATATCATGGGTGGCTGTAATATGCCTAACTATTCTATTGCTGACGGACAAGCTGCGTTTAATGCAGGTACTATTGGTATGATGTTTTGGAGTACTAGTAGTTTAGGCTCTGTTGAAGCTGCAAAAGCTGACTTTGAACTAAAGACTGCGCCTTTCCCAGGAATACCTGGTGTTAATGGTGGAACTCCAGCTAGACTACCTGCCGGTGGTAACGCAGCGATGTTAGTTACTACTTCAGATGATCCTGAAAGAGTACAAGCGGCATGGACATTTTTAAAGTTTATCACATCAGGTGTAGGAGCAGCTGCTGTTGCAGAAACAACAGGTTACGTTCCTCCTAACAAAGCTGCAAATGACCTGTTAGGTGATTTTTATGATGCAAACCCCAACAAGTTAACTGCTGTTAATCAGCTGCCTTTGTTAGCTGATTGGTTCGCATATCCTGGAGAAAACGGTCTTGCTGTGACTCAGGTAATCTATGACTATACTGAGACCATTGCTACAGGTGACGCCGACGACATGGGCGATCTTCAGGAAGAAATGATGGAGGAAATTGAAGACTTAATGTAGGTCTTTTCAATTCCGTTTATCATTAGATTTTTAAACAGCAGCTAGTATACTGGCTGCTGTTTTTTTTTAAATGAGCATCAAAACTACAACCATTGGAGCTTATCCAAAACCTAATTACACACCTATAAGAGATTGGTTTCTCCAAGATAAATCTGACGAAGAAAAAAAACAATCCAAGGGATTGTTATCAAATTGGGATCCCAAAAGTGAAGACCATAAAGTATATGAAGAGAAAGATGAGGAAAAAGAAAAACTATTCTTAAAAGCTATTGAAGAAGTAATTCTTGATCAGACAAGTAGCGGAATAGATATCCCCACAGATGGTGAAGTAAGGCGAGAAAACTATATTTTTTATCAATTGAGATTTTTTAATGGGGTAAGCTTTGAACACTTAACGACTAAATCAGTCAGGAAAGGAGCTTTTGAAGCAACACTCCCAACAATTACAAGTAAAGTTTCAAATAAATCATTACGATTAGTAGATGATTGGAAATCTGCACAGCAGTTTACTAATAACCCAGTGAAAATAACTATACCTGGTCCTATGACAATAACTGACTCCATTGCTGATGACTATTATTATGATCCCAAAAAAATGGGTTATGATCTAGCTTTATGTATTAGTAATGAAGTTAAGGCTCTATCCGAAGCTGGTTGTCAATACATTCAAATTGATGAACCAGTGTTCGCCAGAAAACCAGAAGAAACACACGATTATGGTATGGAAAATTTAGAAAGAGCAATGCATGGAATACTAAAAGAAACTCAAAAAGCTTGTCATATTTGCTGCGGTTATCCTAACTCGCTTGACTCAGAACACTACAAAAAAGCAGATCTAGATGCATATAATAAAATTGCTGACTTAGTTGAAGACTCTAGTATAGACGAAGTTTCTTTGGAAGACTCTCACCGACCTTTAGATTTAAAATTATTAGAAAAATTTAAAAAAACCAAAGTTATTATGGGTTTGATTGATGTAGCTAAAAGTCGTATAGAAAGTGTCGAGGAAATTCAAAAAAGGATCAGAGAAGTTCTTGAGCATATTGATGAGGAAAGATTAATTGCTGCTCCTGATTGTGGTCTAGGGTTTTTTGATAGAAATCAAGCAAAACAAAAAATGCAAATTCTCTCAAAAGCTGTTAAAAATCTCTAAATCTTATGTGGGAATATTATAATCCGGTAAATGTTATTTTTGGTTCGGAAAAATTTAGTGAAATTGAACATATAATAAGTAATCGAAAGTACATTCTTGTTACCCATCCTGATGATAACTTTGATACGTACAGAGAGTTTTTTAACAATTTATCAAATAAGCCTCTAGAAATCTTTGATGATGTTCAACCAAATCCAGACTATCAAGATTTAATTCCTGTAGGGGAAAAATTTTCAAAAATAGAAAGTCAAATTGATACAGTTGTTGCTCTTGGAGGCGGCTCTGTCATGGATACGGCCAAATTACTTGCAGCTTTTAAAGGTGAAAATAAATATTTAAATGATTTTGTAAGAAATAATAAATCAGCTTACGTTCAAGATCCAAAAAAAATTATAGCTATACCTACTACTTCGGGCACATCGAGTGAACTTACGTGTTGGGCTACAGTCTGGGATAAAGAATATAAAAGTAAATTTTCATTAGCAGATAAATCTTTATATCCTGAAATATCAGTTATTGACCCTAAGTTAATGATCAACAAGCCAAAAAATCTGACTATTTCTACTGGTCTTGATGCATTGTCCCACTCCTTAGAAAGCATTTGGAATGTAAACTCAAATCCGATTTCAACATTTCATGGAATTGCAGGTGCTCAAACCGTGATCGATACACTTCCAAAACTTGTAAATGATTTAAATAACATAGAGTTGAGAACTTTAATGGCTAAAGCTTGTGTTCATGCAGGTCTAGCTTTTTCAAATACTAAAACTGCAATAGCACATAATATTTCATACCCGATAACAATTAATTTTAATGTTCCACATGGAATAGCTTGTTCTTTTACTTTGCCGACAATAATGAGGAGTCTGATTGGCCAAGATGAAAAAACAGAAAAATCCCTAGAAAAAATTTATAATGTCGATCTCATTGAGAGTTCAAAAAGACTATCTGAGACATTGAGAATTCTTGAAGCACCATTAAATTTAAATGAAATTGGAATACCAAAAATTGAATGGGATAAATATGTTGAGGATGCTTTTCAAGGTGAGAGGGGAAAAAATTTCATTGGAAATAAAATCTCATTTGATAAAGCGTGTTCTGAGATGAATTTCTTCTAAAGTTTACTGTTAATCCAACTTCTTAAGTCCGCTTCTGAGCCTAAGCCAATCTTTGCATCAGCCATTGATCCATCTTTAAAGAGTATCATTGTGGGTATACTCCTAATACTAAAGTTTGCTGGTGCTTGAGGATTTTCATCTATATTAATTTTTTTTATAGATATCTTATCGCCCATTTCAGAAGCTAAATTATCCAAAATAGGAGCAATAGCCTTACATGGACCACACCACTCAGCCCAAAAATCAACCAAAACAGGCTTATCTTTTGATCCTTCAAGAACTTTTTGATTAAATTCATCGTCATTTATTTGTTCAACTGTCATATATTTAATATGGTTATTATTATTTGTATTTCAAATACTCATCCTTAGTCCCAACATGAGCATTGATTTTAGTAGTCTCATATCCATAGATTTTTTCATTTAACGAACAATCTTTCCAAAAGTCTTGAATGTTAAAAATTTCAGGGTAAGGATGCAAAGAGTTTTTTCTAATAATATGACAACCTTGAAATGAAGTATTGCATATTTTTGATGGAAAGTTAATAAGCCCTTCATTGTTTACTTCAAGATCAAAATTATTATTTTTAGAATTTATAAGAAGGACACTATCAAAACTTTTATTTTCATCAAAAAATTTAATTGATTTTTCTAATTCATTTTCAAAGGACTGGTCCCATAAATTATCTGTATTTAGAATTACTGTATCGTTTGTTTGTATGTTTTTTATACCACCTCCTGTTCCTAAGATAGTTTCTTCATAAGAAATTGTAATATCAGGGTAATTTTCAAAGATAAATCTTTCTAACATATTATGTTTATAGTGGGTATTGATATAAATTTTATCAAATGACATGTTTTTAATGAGATCGATTGCATAGCTAATAAGTGTTTTATTTTTTATTTTTAATAAGGGTTTAGGGATATCTTTGGTTAAGTTATCCATTCGCATTCCATAACCTGCAGCTAATATTAGAGCGTCCATTTAACTTGTTTTGTTATATATCTCCATAAATATTTCTCTTAAATCCCAAAGTCTTAAATATTCGACATGTTTAAATATTTGAGCCCATGTATTTTTTCTAAAGACTTTAAGATATTTTGGTTTTCCAGCATTATATAATTGCACCCAATTACCAAGAATTCTCAGATTACGTAAAAGACTAATCATATGAATGTCTGACCTAAGCTGCTTGAGATTAAGTTTCATTCTTCTTGCATAAAGCTTCAATAATTTATCTTCGACTTTGGTAGAATAAGATCTCCTAGCATCAAAAATCAATGAAGAAATATCTAATAATGGATGGTTGTAGTGAGTATCTTGATGATCAATAACATAAACTTTTTGATTGTAATAAATTAAATTATCTAAAAAAAAATCACCGTGAGTTAAAGTTGGTTTAAATTTTCTATATTTTTCAGTACTTTTTTTCAGAGATACTTTCACAAGTTTATTGAGATAAAAACCAATTTGGATCTTGTGATCATAGTGGTCAATAAAAGTCTCAATACCGTTCAATGCATCCTTTAGTAAATTATTTTGTGATTTTACTTGAACGCCTGAAAACTTTTTCTTGGGTTTTTGAAGATTTGTAAGAGCTCTCACAGCCAATGGAAGTATTTTTTTAATTTGTGGTTTTTGGAAATATTTTGATGCATTTGCAATAGGGAAATAATCCATGATTACAAACTTATATAAATTACTTTGGTCAATTATTTTTGGTGTATTAACATTTTGAGAGATTAAAATATCAGTTGCTTTAATATATTTTTGATAATCGCTAGGTTTATTTAAAAAAGAGAGGACAAGTAATGATTGATTTGCTGTTTTACATAATTTGAAAATTTTTTCTGATGCATCAGACTTGAAATTTAAAAAGCCCCCTATTTTAAAATTTTTATTTTGAAGGTGGTTTTTTATTTTGATTAGATTTATTTTATTTTGTGAAGCCATTTTTTATTACTTGATTTTATCTCTATATTTCTTTTCTCACCAGTAACCGAAATATTAATAGATAAAGCCATATGATTATATCTTTTAATAAGATTTTCTAATGGCCACTCAATAAGAACACAATTATCATTAAAATACTCATCCAAATCTAGTTTGTTATTTTGAACTTGATAAAAATCAAAGTGAATAATATTAAACTTATTAAAATTGTAAATATGTTCTCTTTGATACGTGGGGCTCCCTTGGAAGGAAAAAGTTTTTTTTTCTGACTTGCTAATTTCACTTAAGATATATCTGATTAGAGTTGTCTTACCAGAACCGGCCTCTCCCTCAAAAAAAATAATCTGGTTTTTAGAAATAGACCTAGATATTTTTCTAGCTAAAGGTTTTAACTCAATTTCATTTGAGACTGCAAATCTCAAACTCAATTAAGCTAGCGATTTGAAATCGGACACTAAATCTAGAGCTTCCCATGAAAAAGCTCCTGAAGAGCTGTCATGTGTTCTACCAAAGTGACCGTAAGCTGCTGTTTGTTCGTAAATTGGCTTGTTTAACTGTAATTTCTCTCTGATTCCTCTTGGAGAAAGATTCATAATGTCAGGTATCGCAGACTCAATTTTTGCTTCATCTATTTTATTAGTGCCTTGAGTATTCACATATATTGACAACGGTTTGGCTACACCGATTGCATAAGACAACTGGATAGTACACTGATCACATAAACCGGCAGCAACAATATTTTTTGCTAAGTATCGTGAGGCATAAGCGGCAGAGCGGTCGACTTTTGTAGGATCTTTTCCAGAGAAAGCCCCTCCACCGTGAGGTGCTGCACCACCATAGGTGTCGACAATAATTTTTCTTCCTGTTAATCCCGTATCACCATCTGGTCCTCCAATTACAAAATTACCTGTTGGATTTACGTAGTATTCTTTATCATCTAAATTTTTTAATAACTCTTCAGGGATAGATTCTTTTAATGCTGGATTTACTATTTCTTTAACATCAGCAGGAGATAATCCATCAGCATGTTGTGTTGATATCACAACAGATGTAACTGCACTTGGTTTACCATCAACGTATTTAAGAGTTACTTGGCTTTTTGAGTCAGGCTCTAATCCTTTTAAGCTACCGTCTTTTCTACCCTTAGCCATTATCTCTAAGATTTTATGAGAATAAAAAATTGGTGCCGGCATCAGTTCAGGTGTTTCCGTACAAGCGTATCCAAACATAATTCCTTGGTCACCTGCCCCCTCGTCTTTGTCAGATGATGAGTCTACACCCATTGCAATATCTGCAGATTGTCCGTGAAGTAAATATTGGATATCTGCGGTTTGCCAATGAAAACCATCTTGCTCATAGCCGATGTCTTTTATGCACTCCCTTACTTTTGAAATAATTTCATCTTTGTCTTCTTGGACTGGTCCTCTTACTTCACCAGATAAAACAACTTTGTTGGTTGTTGTTAATGTTTCGCAAGCGACTCTAGCAAATGGGTCTTTGGAGATAAAATGATCGACAACTGCATCAGAAATCCTATCAGAAACTTTATCTGGGTGTCCCTCAGACACTGACTCAGATGTAAAAATATAATTTTTTCTCATTTTAGTACCTATATGTATCTTTCTTAAATGGGCCTTGTTGCTCAACTCCTAAATAATCGCTTTGTTCCTTGGACATTTCAGTCAATTTAGCACCAACTTTTTGTAAATGAAACATTGCAACCATTTCATCTAGTTTTTTAGGAAGGACATAGACTTTATTTTCATAGTTTTTGTAATTCTCCCAGATTTCGATTTGAGCTAAAACCTGATTTGAGAATGACGCACTCATCACAAAACTAGGATGGCCAGTGGCATTACCTAGGTTCACTAACCTTCCCTTTGAAAGAATTATTAGCTTCTTACCATCCGGAAATGTTACTTGGTCAACTTGAGGTTTTATCTCTTCCCATTTATAGTTTTGCAAATCATCTATTTGAATTTCATTATCAAAGTGTCCGATATTACAGACAATTGCTCGGTCTTTCATTTCTCTCATATGGTCTTGGGTAATGATATCTTTGTTGCCTGTTGCAGTTACAAATATATCAGCATACTTACATGCATCATCCATAGTGACAACCTCATAGCCTTCCATTGCTGCTTGAAGTGCACAAATAGGATCAACTTCTGTTACTTGAACTCTAGCCCCGGCCCCTCTTAATGAAGCTGCGCTACCTTTTCCAACATCTCCAAACCCAGCAACAACTGCAACTTTACCAGCCATCATTACATCAGTTCCTCTTCGAATACCGTCTACTAAACTCTCCTTACAACCATATAAATTATCAAATTTACTTTTTGTTACCGAGTCATTCACATTTATAGCTGGAACTTGAAGAGTTCCTTTAGATGCCATTTGCTCTAAACGAAGAACGCCTGTGGTAGTTTCTTCAGATAGTCCTCTAACATTTTTTAATAGCTCAGGGTACTTCTCGTGCATTCGAAGTGTTAAGTCTCCGCCATCGTCTAGTATCATATTAGGCTCCCACCCATCTGCCTCAATTGTTTGATCAATACACCACCAAAATTCCTCTTCATTCATACCCTTCCAGGCAAAAACAGGTGTACCGCTTTGGGCAATCGCAGCAGCTGCATGATCTTGAGTAGAGTAAATGTTACAAGAACTCCATCTACATTTGGCGCCAAGTGCTACAAGTGTTTCAATTAAAACAGCAGTTTGGATGGTCATGTGAAGGCAACCCATAATATTGGCTCCAGCCAACGGTTTTGAATCTCCATATTGTTCACGAATAGCCATTAATCCTGGCATTTCAGTTTCTGCTATTTCAATTTCTTGTCTCCCGAATTCATGTTGGGAAATATCTTTTACTTTGTAATCCACTTAACCCTCCTTTTAGATAGACTATTTAAAATAAAATATGATTTATTCTTCATTATCAAGCTCTTTTTATCCTTGGTCCCAGCTGCTGAATAACTTCTTCAGCCTTTCTATTACCATTTTTAAGCGCTTCATCGACAGGTTTTCCAGATAAGTAAAAATCTAAAAATCCTGCAGCAAAATTATCTCCAGCACCTGTTGTGTCCAAAACATTTTCTATTTTTTGAGCAGATTGATGTTTTACATCGTCTTCAAAAAAATAATATGCACCCTCAGCACCAGAGGTCATAACAATTTTTTTTCCAAAATTTTTAAAAAAAGAACTCACATCTGCCATTGAATCAGATTGTGTAAACATCTTTGCTTCATCAAAATTACAAAAAACTAAATCTACATTATCAGTTATAAAATTTTTTAATTCATCTCTGTGTCGATCAACACAAAAAGGGTCTGACAATGAAAGAGATATTTCTATGTTTTTTGATTTTGCAATATCTGAAAATTTTTTGAGTGTTTTTTTTGTTAGTTCATGATCCCAAAGATATGACTCCATGTACACATGATCAATTGAATTGAGTATATCCTCATTAACTTCGTCTGGATTTAATTGTGAACCTATTCCTATGTGTGTAGCCATTGTTCTTTCACCATCGGGTGAAACTAAAATATTACAGCAGCCAGTTGGAAGATCTGTTTTATTGGAGACACCTTTAAACGAGATATTTTCTTTTTGTAAATCTTGAACAAAAGCATTTCCATACTCATCATCATTGACCTTGCCGTAAAAACTTGCCTCATGAGAGCCAAAGTTTAATTCATGGATAGTATTACATACTGACCCACCCGAAGTAATTAATGGATTATCGAAATTTGACCTAATTTCCTTAATTTGAGACTCCTCAATCAATGTCATAGAGCCTTTAGTTAATTTCAGATTATTGATGACACTGTCCTCTACCTGGCATATGACATCAACCAAAGCAGTCCCTACCCCTAGAATTTTTTTCACCACATGAAAGTAAGGGATTTTAAACAGAGATCTATTAAAAAATCCTGAATTTCTTATGAAAGTTGAACATAAATGTGAATTGTTTTTGATGTGCAAAATGCGAATCAGGTCAGAATTAGGGCTATTAAAAATGGACCTAAATAATATTTTTTAAGAGATATTCGTAGTTTTGGAAAATTTGATAAAAACCTGTGAATATTTTCAAATTACTTGTTAATTGAATCTTTAATTTCCAATTGAATTTATTGGCTTTTCAGAATTTAATACAAAATAAATTGACTAAGATTGTCTATAGATTGTATAGTCACTAGGCAATAAACACTACATCTAGTGATTATTCAAAAAAGTACACTTAAACTTGGTAGGAAGAATGGAAACAAATAACGCAGAATCACTTGAAAATTCAACAAAAAACACAGTTATAAATAAGCAAAACGAAGAAATAAACTTGCTAAGTCTCAGTGTTGTAAGGCGTGATGGATCTATAACACCTTTTAAATCTGACAAAATTGCAAATGCTATAAGAAAAGCATTTTTGGCACAAACTGATCTTCGTGATAGCAAACAAATTGACAAAAATGTTTCAGTGTTAACTGAAACAGTCACCGCGGCTCTAACTAGACGTATTGCAAACGGTGATATGATTCATATCGAGGATATCCAAGACCAAGTGGAATTGGCCCTCATGAGAGGTGAGCATCATAAAGTAGCTCGCGCCTATGTACTCTACAGAGAACAAAGAGCTAACCAACGTTATAAGACTGCTCAACTGAATGAACAAATTGGTGCCAAAGTATCCACAATGGCTGTTACCAAAAGAGATGGTAACAAAGAGGATATCTCTTTAGAAAAAATTACAAATCGTATCTCTATTTTGTCAAACGGTTTAGAGATAGATCCCATTACAATAGCTCAAAAGGCAATTCAAGGTCTTTACGATGGTATCACAACAAATGAAATTGACACTTACTTAGCAGAAACAGCTGCTGCTCTGACAGTAGAACATCCCGATTACTCGTATCTAGCTGGGAGGATTAAAGCTAATGCTCTACATAAAGAAACACCAGGTTTTATTATTGCAACAAAAAATCTTTATGAGGATGGTTTATTGCGCGATGAATATTATGAAAAAGTAAAAGCTAATGCTGAAGAGATTGAAAAAATTATTGACTACGATCGTGATTACTACTTTGATTATTTTGCATTGACTACTTTGTTCAGAGCTTATCTTTTACAATCAAACAATAAAACAGCAGAAAGACCTCAGGATTTATGGATGAGAGTCGCTTTATGTGTGTCCGGAGATAAGTTTGATTTTTATCAGGTCAAGAAAACTTATGACAGCCTATCTCAGGGTTTCTACACACACGCAACTCCCACTCTATTTAACAGTGGTTTGAAGATGCAACAATTGTCGTCCTGTTTTCTTATTGGAATGGAAGATGACTCTATCGAAGGAATTTTTAATACTGTAAAAGACTGTGCTTTAATTTCAAAAACCGCTGGTGGCATTGGACTTCATGCTCATAACATCAGAGGTGGCGGTAGCCGTATTAAGTCAACCAATGGTAAGTCTAATGGATTGATACCTTTTCTTAAAATTTTTAATGAAACAGCAAGGTCTGTTGATCAGGGTGGAGGTAAAAGAAAAGGCTCTTTTGCTGTCTATTTAGAGCCATGGCATGCGGATATTGAAGCTTTTTTAGAGCTTAGAAAAAATACTGGAGCTGAAGAATTTAGAGCCAGAGACTTATTCTATGCCTTATGGATCCCTGATTTATTTATGGAAAGAGTCGAAGAAGATGCCGAATGGACTCTAATGAGTGAACACGAGTGCCCTGGTTTATCGGATACATATGGCAAGGAGTTTGTTGATCTTTATACAAAATATGAAAATGAAATGCCTGACTTAAAAAGAATAAAGGCAAGAGCTTTAATGTCTAAAATCATCGAAGCCCAAATTGAAACTGGTCAGCCATACATGCTTTACAAAGATGCTGTTAATAATAAGTCTAACCAAAAAAATATTGGTGTCATTAAATCTTCTAATCTCTGTGCAGAGATAGTGGAGTATTCTGAAAAAGATGAAACTGCTGTTTGTAATCTTGCGTCAATTGCATTACCAAAATTTGTAACTGACGAAAGTAAATTTGATTATCAAAACTTATATCAAGTTGCAAAACTGGCGACTAAGAATTTAGATCAAGTTATTGATATAAATTTCTATCCTACTAATAAAACTGAAAACTCAAATAGTCGTCACCGTCCTATTGGTCTTGGTATACAGGGTTTAGCAGATGTTTATTTTAAAATGAATATCCCTTATGACTCTGTTCAAGCGCAAATAATTAATAAACAAATTTTTGAGACAATTTATTTTGGAGCTTTAGAAGCATCAATGGAACTTGCTGCTGATAAGGGGCCTTACTCTACTTTTAAAGGTTCCCCTCTATCTGAAGGGAAATTCCAATTTGATCTTTGGGGTGTTAAACCGTCAAGTATGTGGGACTGGAAGGGATTAATGGAGAAAATCCAAAAGCATGGTGTTCGAAACTCTTTGACCACTGCATGTATGCCTACAGCCTCCACTGGTATTATCCTAGGAAATACTGAAACGTTCCAAGTACAAACATCAAACATTTATAAAAGACAAACTCTCTCAGGTGAATTTTTATTAGTAAATCGTCACCTTGTTAAAGAACTTATGAAGAGAAACTTATGGAGCAAAGAATTACGTGATCAAATTATTTTGGAAAATGGTTCTGTACAAAATATTGAAGGATTTCCTGAAGACTTAAAAGATGTTTATAAAACTGTTTGGGAAACATCTCAAAAAACAGTTATAGATATGGCAGCTGATAGAGCGCCATTTATTGACCAAACCCAATCCATGAACTTATGGTTGGCAACACCTACTTTTGGAAAAGTAAACTCCATGCACATGTATGCATGGAAAAAAGGCTTAAAAACAGGCATGTATTACCTGCGAAGCCGATCAGCCGTAGACGCAGTTAAAGTAACGGTGTCTTCTGAAAAAAAAGCAAAAGAGTCTTATGTCAAAGAGGCGCAATCTAATGAACCAGAAGATTGTGTAACATGTAGTGCGTAAGATTTTCAATCAATTTAATTTAAGGAGCAAGTCATGATATCTAAAGGATGCAAATCAATTTTCCCTATACAACACCAAGAAATTTTCGATCGTTACAAGCAACACGTTCAAGCATTTTGGACACCTGAGGAGGTGTCTCTTCAAGATGATTTAAGAGATCTAAAAACTCTAGGAGAAGGAGAAATACATTTTATTAAACATGTGCTTGCATTTTTTGCAAATTCAGAGGCAATGATAAATGAAAATCTAGCATCCAGATTTTATAATGAGATTTTAATTCCTGAGTCTCGATTGTTTATCACCATGCAAATGCTGAATGAGTCTATTCACGCAGAAATGTATGGTTTACAAATTGAAGCTTATGTAGAGGACCCAACAGAAAAAGATAAGCTATTTTCTGCTATTCAAAACGTTCCTTGTATTAATAAAAAAGCACAGTGGGTTTCAAAATGGCTGAATGGGAATCAAAATTTATTAACACGCTTAATCGCCTTTGGTTTAGTTGAAGGGTTATTTTTTGCTGGATCCTTTTGTGCCATTTATTATTTTAGAAAAAGAGGTTTACTTCCAGGCTTAGCCTTATCAAATGACTGGATAGCTAGAGATGAAGGAATGCACTTTAGTTTCTCAGCTTTGATGTTTAAAACATTAAGTGAAAAGTTTAACAAAGGAACCTTGTCAGATGAGGATATTAAATCGATGGATTTAATACCTGGTCCTGTCGCACAGTCTGAGTTCGAAGAAATAGTGAGAGAAGCGGTAGAGTTTGAAAAAGAGTTTGTTACTGACGCACTTCCTGTTGATCTCATTGGTATGAACAAGGAAATGATGTGTATGTATATTGAAGCTGTTTCAGATCGAATTGCTGATCTTTTTGGATTTGAAAGGGTATTTAATACCGAAAATCCATTTGATTTCATGAGAGCTCTTGATGTTCAAAACGTGACTAATTTCTTCGAGAAAAGGGTATCTGAATACCAGCGTCCAACAGATCGTTCTTTGTCTTTTGACGAGTCTTTCTAAGTGGAAGTCAAAATTTATAGTAAAGACAACTGTATTTTTTGTACTAAAGCCAAGGCAGTTTTATCCTCACATAACCCCCAAGTATTAATGCTTGATGAGGATTACAGCCGTGATCAGTTTTTTGAAATATTTCCAACTGCCAAAACATTTCCCCAAATCATTATTAACGGTGAGAAAATTGGTGGCTACCATGAGCTAGAACGTTGGATGGCATTTAATAAACCTGACGATGATTTTTAGTTTTAACTAGTGAGCTAATCCCCAGTTCAAGCCACCACCGAAGTCGACTTTTATAGGGGTTTTAAAAGATTTGTATTTTTGATGTGATGTTTCCATCAACTTAGTTATTTGTGGAATAATATCTTTTTCTTTTTTATGAATTTCAAATAAAAGCTCATCATGGACTTGTGATGTCATTTTAGATTTACATTTATTTTTCTCTAAATAGCTATGAATATCCAACATTGCAATTTTAATTAACTCAGATGCTGTGCCTTGAATAGGTGCATTGATAGCTTGTCTTTCTGCAAAAGATCGGAGCATAAAATTTTTAGCATTGATGTCTTTAATGTGAGACTTTCTTCCAAAAAGGTTTTCAACGTAGCCTAGTTTTTTTGCTTTTTCGGTAGTTGATTTCATAAAGTTACTAATGTTTGGAAATTTTTGAAAATAGTTATCTATGAAAAGCTTTGCTTCAGCATTGCTAACACCTAACTGTTTAGCTAAACCATATTGGCTAATTCCATAGATTATTCCAAAATTAATAATCTTGGCCATTCTTCGATCATTAGCATTAATTGTTTTTTTGTTAAAAACTAATTGGCCTGTACTTTGATGAATATCTTGATCTTCTTGAAAAGCCTTTAATAAATTAGGGTCTTCGCAAGCTTCACAAAGCACACGAAGTTCGATTTGGGAGTAATCGAAGCTATATAACTCATGATCTTTTTCCGCAATAAATGCTGTTCTAATTTTCTTTCCGATCTCAGTTCTAATAGGGATATTTTGTAAATTAGGCTCAGATGAACTTAATCTACCCGTAATAGTTGCTGCAATATTAAATGTACTGTGAACACGGTCGTTATTATCAGCATGTTCAGCTAAAGAAGATGTATAGGTCGACACGAGCTTAGAGTATTGACGCCATTGTAAAATATGTGAGGCAATCTCTACTCCCTCAGACTCTAATTGTTCTAAGACTTTGACATTAGTTTGAAAATCTCCTGCTTTTGTTTTTTTTGTTACCTTCACATCAAGTTTCTTGAAGATTTCAGTAAGTTGCTTTGGCGAACCAATATTGAACTCCTCACCCGCGATTTTGAAAATTTTCTGTTCAATTTTTTCAATTTCTTTATTTAGATCTTTTTCAAGTTTTGTTAAAAATTTAAGATCAATCTTACAACCATTGTTTTCAACCTGTTGAAGGACTAAGCTTAATTTTTTATCGATATCAAAATAAATATAACTATCGGGGGCATCTAATATTTGATCGTGTAATGTCTCATATAATTTATAGGTGGCATAAGCATCATGGGCAGCGTAATTTGTTGCAGACTGTAAAGGCACTTCAGAAAAATCTTTATAATTTCTTTTAGATTCATTTTTAATGACATCTTTAAATTTTTCTTTTTCTTCTCCAAAATAATAATAATACAAATCCTCAAGATTATGTTTTGTTAAGCCGTTATTGACAAAAAAAGACATTAATAATGTATCTTGAAAAGAAATAGTATTTACCTTAAAGCGTTTTAAAATAACACTATCGTATTTAGCATTATGAAAAATCTTTAAAATTGAAGGATCTTCACATAATAAATTCAGCTCTTTTAATATTTTTTTTTGATCTGTCTCAGATATTTCATTTTCAGGTGATTTAAAAGGTAGGTAATAAGCTTGCTGTGCATTAGATAATGAAATGCCAATGATATTTGCTTCATTGACGTCTAAACTATCTGTCTCTAAATCTATCGCTAAAGTTTTTTCAGATTGAAGAGACTTAAGATATTCGATTATATCTTTTGTCTTAATAAGTGATTTAAATTCTAAGTTTTTTTTTGCCGCATGCGGTTTTGTTTCATGAGCGCTGTTTCTAACTAATGATTTAAATTCATATTTTTTGAAAAAGTCATTAAGTTTTGGTGAGTCTTCAAAGCCTTTTAACTTTTCGATTGTTATAGGTAGTTCAAGATCATTTTTTAAAATGACTAGTTGGTGGCTTATTTTTGCTTTTTCCTCATGGTCATGTATAAGATTTTTAATTCTTTCATTTGATATTTTCTCTTTATTTGCCAGAAGGCCCTCAAAAGAACCAAATTCATTAATTAATTTAGAGGCTGTTTTTGGTCCGATGCCAGGGACGCCAGGAATATTATCAACACTATCACCAATTAAAGCTTGTACGTCTGTAATCTTGTCAGGGCCAACACCAAATTTTTCCATTACCTTTGCTTCATCAATTTCAATATTTTTCATTGGATCCATGATGCGATTATTAGCTGATAAAAGTTGAAAAAGGTCTTTGTCTGAACTAAATACTGTGGTGGGTATCTTATTGTCTTCACCATATTTAACGTAACTTGCTATGACATCATCGGCCTCAAAGTCTTTTTTTTCAATAACATCTAAACCAAACGCATCAATAGCTTCACGAATAATAGTAAATTGAGGAATCAAATCTTCTGGTGCCTCGCCACGATTTGCTTTGTATTCTGGAAATAAAGTATTTCGAAAAGTATTCCTTCCTGCATCAAGAATGATTAGTATCTTGTCATTTGGATGCTCTTCAATAAGTCTAAGCATCATATTGCAAAACCCATAAACTGCATTTGTGGGGATGCCATTAGAATTATTCATTGGTGGTAAGGCGTAATAAGCTCGGAAAATATATCCGGAACCATCAACAAGTATTAGTCTTGGCTTAGACATTCAAGCAGAATAACAAAGAATGTAGTGAGTTTCTATTCTTTAGGTGCGTGCTTATTTAAAATTCTTTGAAGAGTTCTTCTGTGCATTTTTAATCTTCTAGCAGTTTCAGATACATTACGGTTACACTGTGTAAAAACTCTTTGAATATGTTCCCATCTTATTCTGTCAGCAGACATTGGATTCTCAGGTGGTGGGGGCAAGGATGTAGCGGTGGCAGACATTAATGATTTTTCGATATCATCTATATTTGCAGGTTTGGTTAAATAGTCATCAGCACCCAATTTGACAGAGGATACAGCTGTAGCTATGTTGCCATAACTTGTCAACATTACTGTTCTACATTCTGGATTTTGCTCCTTGATCACCTTAATAACATCAAGCCCTGAACCATCTCCTAAACGAAGATCAACTATGGCATAATTAAAATTGTTTCCAGCTAAAACATCTAAAGCTTCTTTTTTTGAAGCTGCTGCTGTTACCGTGAAATCTTTACGTTGAAATGAGGTGGTCAAACGCTCACGAAAGGGTTTATCATCTTCAATAATAAAAAGCGTTTTATCTTTATTTAATGTGTTTTGCTCTAAATCCGCCATGTTAAAGTTACTTCAGCTCCATCATTACTTTGTACTAATATTTCACCATTTAGATTTTCAATCATTTGTTTTGTTATGAATAGGCCAAGACCCATATTTACCCCTTTTTCAGGTCTGCTAGAATAGAATGGTTTTCCAAAATTAGCTATAAACTTCTTATCAAAACCCGGACCATCATCTTTGATTTTAATTGAATAAGAATTTTTCGATGTCTCTGAGATTACTAATATTTGTCTATAAGCGAAGCTTATGGCATTTTTTATAATATTATTCATCGCTATGTTTAGTTCGGGTGTGATTTTAATGTTGATATTTTTAGAATTTTCATCAGATCTATGATCTAATTTTACAGCTCGATAGTTATTTGAAAATTGATCACATAAAGATTGCACATATGCATCTAGTGACATATTTGTAATTTCAGAAGAAAGTTCTTTTGACTCTGGATTTGTTGAGAGCTCTTTTAGTATTTCCTTACACCTGTCTAACTCTAATAATAAAGTTTTGATATCTTTCCCATAATCATCTTTTAATTTTTGATCTTTTTTTAAATCATCAACAATTAAATTTATGGTATTCAGCGGTGTGCCTAATTCATGAACAGCTGCAGCTGCTAAACCTCCAACTTTTAAAAGCTCTTTTTCATTTTGAAGTTGCTTACTAGCTAGCTCATATGCCTTTTGGGTACTTTTGTAATTTAAGGAAAAGTAATAAAGATAAAAAACTAAAAAAATGCTACTTATAAATAAAGAAATCATAATGGCTAGGCTGTATGTAAAATTAATATTAGGGTGCACAGACAAAGGAAGATTAATATAAAAGTTAAATATCAACGCAAAACAAACTAACGCTAAACTTAAAATAATTATTATTCTTTCTATCGTAAGATATGATGCTGCGATAGCAATAGGAGCTAAGATGATAAATATAAAAGGATTAGTGTGTCCACCATTTAAAGCAATCAAACTTGAAATTTGAACAATATCAAAACATAAAAATAAGAAGACTTGTTTTTCAGAAATAATTTTGTCTCCTTTATTTAAATAAAATCCTAAGAGAATACTAGCCATTAAGATAAAAGCTATTATCCAAGAACTCATAGCTACAGTCTTAGAAATTTCGAAAAAATACTGTGTTATAAATAAAGTAGCGGCCTGACCTCCAAAAGCAATCGCACGTATAATTAAAAAATCTGAAGAATTAACAAAAAGAAAGTTTTTTTGATTATTCAACTAAATATCTAAATTTGCTACTTTGACTGAGTTATCTTGAATAAAGTTTTTTCTATCAGTCACATCATCACCCATCAGCATGATCAACTGTCTTTCAGCATTGATTTGGTCTTCGAGCTTAACTTGAAGCAACTTCCTATTAGTTCGATCCAATGTTGTTTCCCACAATTGATCAGGGTTCATTTCACCTAAACCTTTATAACGGCTAATTGATTGGCCTTTTTTACTCATTTCAAAAAGAGTAGTAAAAAATTCAACAAGTCCATTACAATTAAAGTTTTCTTTTGAAGAAAGTTTAGAAATACCAAAATAAGTATCTGTGGATTTTGCAAAACCCATTTTATTATATAGGGATAAACTTTCTAAAGAAATAAACTCTCTTAGAAGTAGTAATTTATCTAGAGCGACCTTTATTATTTTATTGTAACCCTCTTTTTCTTGTAAAAAAATTAATTCATTACTGATCATACTTTGAAATGTAAACTTAATATTTTCTGATTTATAAACTTGATTTAAATTAGATAAGAAAATTTTAAATTGTGACTTTTCTATCTTATTTGGATGAAAATCCTGAAAAAATAAAACTGTATTTAGAATTTGATCAAAAAACTTTGTATCTAAATATGTGAGATCTAAATTTTGATAAGCAGAATTTGCACGAGAGGCTAAATCTATCAATTCGTTTAGCTGTTCCTCTTTTAACTGAATTTTTTTCTTTTTATTATAAATGTTGAAATCGAGATCATCCTTGTTATTTAACAATAAAAACTTTGTTAACTCTCGATCATCTAATAAATAATTCTCAGAATTTCCTTTTTTTACTTTATATAGGGGTGGCTGAGCAATATATAAACGACCTGTAGTTATAATATCTCTCATGAATTGATAGAAAAATGTGAGTAGTAGAGTTCTTATGTGACTTCCATCAACATCAGCGTCTGTCATGATAACAATTTTATGATATCGCATTGATTCAGCATTGAAATAATCAGAAGGATTGTACTCTTTATCTTTTGGTGGATTACCATATCCAGCACCGATGGCTGTTATAAGTGCAGAGATTTCATTATTTTCTAAAATTTTATGAGGATTTGCTTTAATTACATTTAATATTTTACCTCTTAGTGGAAGTATAGCCTGAGTGACCCTATCACGGCCTTGCTTGGCTGAGCCTCCAGCTGAGTCACCCTCAACTATAAATAATTCTGAATTTGATGGATCTTTTTCTTGGCAATCAGCTAATTTTCCCGGAAGCGATGATGTCTCTAATACATTTTTTCTTCTTGTAAGTTCTCTTGCTTTTCTTGCTGCCTCTCTGGCACTTGCTGCCTCAATAATTTTTGAAACTAACTTTTTTGCCTCACCAGGAGTTTGCTCTAACCAAGCGCTTAATTGTTCGGATATTATTTTCTCAACAACTGGTCTTACCTCAGAAGAAACTAGTTTATCTTTGGTTTGGGATGAAAACTTAGGGTCTGGAACCTTTACAGATAGCACGCATGTCATGCCCTCTCTGGCATCATCTCCTGAAATGGTGACATTGCCTTTTTTAGCAACTGCAACTGTATTTGAGTATCCAACTAATGAGCGTGTCAATGCTGATCGAAAACCCTGTAAATGTGTTCCTCCATCTCCCTGAGGTATATTATTAGTAAAGCAAAGCATATTTTCATTGTATCCATCATTCCATTGTAAAGCGCCTTCAACTTTAATTCCGTTTGACTCACCATTAAAAGGTATAATTTTATTTAAAGTCGATTTTCTCGAATTAAGGAACTGCACATATGCTGTTAAACCTCCTTGATAAAAGAATTCAATAGGTTCTACTTTTGATGTGCGCATATCAGATAATGTAATGCGTACGTTAGAGTTTAGAAAAGCTAACTGGCGAACTCTATTTTCTAGTGTTTTAAGAACAAGAGTTGTATTGGAAAAAATTTTTTTTGATGGCCAAAATTGGACAGTTGTGCCAGTTCTCTCCGTCTTTTTCATTGAACCAATCTCTTTTAATTTTTTTGTAGTAACACCATCTTTAAATTCCATTGTATGAATTTTGCCATTTCTGCGAATTGTTAAAGATAGTCTTTCTGATAAGGCATTTACCACAGAAACACCAACCCCATGAAGGCCTCCGGAAATTTTATAGCTATTTTGGTCAAATTTACCACCTGCATGTAGTTGGGTCATGATTACCTCAGCTGCTGGGACTTTTTCAGTTTTGTGCTGGTCAACTGGAATACCTCTACCATTGTCTGATATTGTAGCTGACCCATCTTTATTAATTATTAATTGAATACTGTCACAATAACCCCCTAAAGCCTCGTCAATAGAGTTATCAAGCACCTCGTAGACCATGTGATGCAAACCTGTGCCATCATCGGTATCACCAATGTACATACCTGGTCTTTTTCTAACAGCCTCTAAGCCTTTTAAAACTTTTATCGAGGAAGCTGTATATTGATCTGTCATTAAAATATTTCTTTTATATCTAAGCTATCTATATTCCCTTGAAGTGTGAAGTTATCAGTGGTTGAGAAGAAAGTCTGAAATTTATTTTCTGCACAGTATTGAATAACTTTTTCAATATTTATCATATCAAAGTTATCAAATATTTCATCAATTAAAAAAATAGTAATCTTGTTACGATTAAGAAATTTCGCACAACTTAGAAGAAGGCTTAGTATTAACATTTTAGATTGAGCAGAAGATAGTTGAGAAATATTTTTTTGATTGTGCGTAATTTCAAAGACTGATTTTTTTGGATCATGTTGTGATTGTAGTTTATGATCATTTGGCCATTGATTCTCATCAGAGAGATCTTTTTGAAATTTTTCTAAAAAACTCTCTGTCTCTATAAGGCCAAAACTCGGCTTAATTTCAAAGTCAAAAAATAGTTTATTGTTACTTGATAGGAAATTTTGGTATTCAGAAAGAAATTTTTTTTTAATCTCAATAATTGCTCTGCCTATGTCAAACAATTGTTTATCCAGTGAAACTAGCCATGAAATATCTTGAGAAGATTGTAATATTCTTCTTTTTTCTCTTCTTAAAATTGTATACTTGCTTAGAAAACCAAATAACTTTGAATCAAAATAACAAATAATTCGATTGATAGTATTTCTTTGATACTGGGCATCCTTGATAAAATAAACTTTATCTGTTTCTGTTAGCCAAAATAATTGAAAAATATCTAAAAGTTTTTGCTGTTGTATTTTTTTATCGTTTAAAAAATATTGTTTTGTCCATCTTTCATCTTTATTACTCAATATAATAGTTAAATGATTTTCTAAATCCTCGTGAATAAAATCAAAGGTCATAGAAGCTTCTAACTTTTCATGTTTTTTAAAAATAAAATTTTGTATCACATCTTTTCTAAAACCTGTGCCAGGACTTAAAAAACTTATAGACTCTAATAGGTTTGTTTTGCCAACAGCATTCTTTCCTTTAAACAAAGTATGATCAAAGTTAAAAATTTCTTTTTTGTTGATGAAATTTCTATAGTTCGATAGCTGTATACCCTTTAATGGTGGGGGCAATTAAACTCTCATAGGCATTAAAATAAATAAACTTGTTGTATCTTTAGGGTCCTTTACTATTACTGGTGATGATTGATTTAATAGCTCTAAAATCAAAGTGTCTCCTTCAACAACATCTTGTAAATCCAATATATATTTGGAATTAAAAAGTATTTCAAGACCATCTGCAGCATAATTTGCTGCAACCTCTTCATCGCCTTTGTTACTGTCAGTGCTTGTGGCCATTATCTTAATGCTATTATTTTCAAATTGTAACTTAACTGTTGGTGTTTTGTCTTGATTAACAGTTGAGACCCTGTCAATTGCGTTAAAAAAAGGCTCTGCCTCTACTTGTAATAATTTGTCATTTGATACAGGTATGACTTTTTCATAATCTGGAAATGTTCCATCTATTAGTTTACTGATTATAATGAAATTATCTGCTTCTAGACTCACTTGAGTGTCAGTACATATTATTTTAACCTTACCTTCAAAATCACCTAAAATACGGTCTAATTGAAGTATAAATTTTCTTGGGAGTATAATTCCAGATATATTTATGACATTTGTTAGATCTAGCTCTGTTTTAGCAAGTCTATGGCCATCAGTAGCAACACACCTCAAAGTTGACTTTGGTCCGTTAGTAACAGTATGGAAGTATATACCATTAAGGTAGTATCTCGTCTCTTCAGCAGATATTGCAAATTTAGTTTTATTAAAAAGCCTTTTAATCTGAGAGATTGTTAGTTCGAATGAGTTTGTCTGTTCTAAAGGAACAAATTTCGGGAATTCATCTGCAGTTAATGCATTTAACTCAAAGACTGAGTTATCAGAATTTATTATTAATCTATTTCCCTCTAATTTACATTTTACAATAGAGTTTTTTTTTGTCTTGCGAATTATATCTGTTAAAATTCTTGAGTTTACAGTTGCTTCGCCATTTTTTGAAGAATCGGTTGATACAAATTCTCTGATGGAAATATCCATATCTGTCGATCTAATTTCTATTTGGTTATTATCACATTTTATATAAATGTTAGAAAGAATTGGAATTGTGGATCTACTGTCAACAATTGAACTAACGTGAGTTAAGACTCTTAAAAAAGCCTCTCGACTTACTCTAAAATCCATTTAAGAAGTTTGCAATATTCTAGTCAAAAGTTCAATATCTTCTGCTAGGTTAGGATCATTTACCATAATTTCTTCGATAGTTTTAATAGCATGAATAACAGTGGTATGATCTCTGCCACCAAATTTTCTACCAATTTCAGGTAAAGATCTTGTGGTAATTGACTTAGCTAAATACATTGCAACTTGTCTTGGACGCGCCACAGACCTTGATCTTCTCGGTGAATGCATATCTGAAAGTTTGATGTTGTAATGCTCAACAACTTTCTTTTGAATCTCATCAATTGTAATTTTTCTTGAGTTGGTCCTGAGTAAATCTTTTAAAACATCTTTTACGAGGTCAACAGATATTTCTGAGTCCTGAATTGAAGCATGAACTGCTAATCTATTCAAGGCGCCTTCCATTTCTCTGACATTATTTGTGATCTTATTTGCTAAAAATTCCATTACTTCTTGTTTTAGTTTAAGGGATTTTTGTTCAGCTTTAGCCTGCAGAATACCTAATCGTAATTCATAAGTTAATGGATGTATATCCGCTACTAATCCCCAGCCTAATCTGGACTTTAATCTGTCCTCTAATCCATCAAGGTCAGCAGGAGATTTATCAGCTGAGATGATAATTTGTCTTTTTTTGTCGATTAAAGTATTGAAAGTATGAAAGAACTCTTCCTGTGTGTTATCTTTACCAATAATAAATTGCACATCATCGATCATTAGAACATCTACTGATCTAAATTGTTCTTTAAAACTCATAATATTTTTAAATCTCAAAGCTTTAATAAACTGATACATAAATTTTTCAGCTGTTAAATAAACAACATTTTTTTTGGGATTTCTTTTTTTAATATTCCATGCAACAGCATGCATTAAATGTGTTTTTCCTAATCCAACACCACCATACAAAAATAATGGATTAAAGCTTACGACTTCTGATTGTGCTACACGTTGGGCTGCTGCGTAAGCCAACTCATTGGGTTTACCAACGATAAAATTATCAAAAGTAAATTTTGGATCTAATGGTGCAGAAATATCATCATAATATGTGTCTTCATCATCATCTTTATCCTCATAAATGACTTCTGTGCCAGGAATAATTCGATTATTATTTTCTTTGACGAGTATAGCCAATTTATCGATGCTATGACCTTGATCCATATAAGCTTTTTTGATAACAGAAGCATAATTTTTAATTATCCAATCACGAAGAAATCTCGTTGGAACTGAAAGGGTGAGAGAGGTATCAATATGTGACTCGAAATAGATTGGCTTAATCCAATTTTGGAAGGTATCTTTATCAAGTGATTTTTTTAGTTCAGATGTGATCTTCGGCCAGGACACATCTATGCCACCTTGATGCTTTTCGTCTTCCACTAACTTAATTCCTTCCTCTAAAAGATGCGCTATTTAAGCATGAAAAGTTAAAAAAGAGGAATAAAAAAAATGTTTTTTTTTAAAAAAATTGCTTGAAAAAAAAAATTATTTTGAAATTGCAGTTATATCTTTTTGTAGTTTTGAGATAGTTCTAGATGCCTTATTAAGGTGCATAATTTTCTTTTTAGTAGATTTATGCAATACAGACATAACTACTTTTAGTTTCACCATTGATTCCTCTACCTTTTTATCTTTAATGAGTTTATCAATTGCCTTTAGTTGGGTTGAAACATTTGATTTTACAGCTTTGTTAACTGTTTTTTTTCTATCAGACTGTCGAAGTCTTTTTTTTGCTGATTTATGTTGTGGCATATAAAAATATTATTAACAGGTTGTTCGTCTAAAAGCGTTAGTAACTTATACACATTTTTTTATTTTTGTAAAGCAGGTGAAAAAAAAGTTGAACGCCCATTTTGGATGATTTTTTTTATCTTATAGGTCTTTTTTTTGTATATAACATGTTTCTTTTGATAAACCTTAAATAAGCTTTGAAAACTTCCGAGGGTTCCATCTGGGGATTTATAATCATTTATTGAAGAGCCACCATTTTTTAAAGATAATTTCAATACAAATTTACAAGAGCTTAATAACTTAGATATTTCAGCTTTTTTAAGTGTGTGTGTAAGTCTTTGAGGATTTAACCTTGAGTGAAAAAGAGCCTCATTAGCGTATATGTTTCCAATACCCACTATTAAACTTTGATCTAGGAGAGCTTGTTTCAAAGAAATTTTTTTCTTTATAAGTATATTGTATATCTTATTTAAATTAACCTTATTAATTAGTAAATCAGTGCCGTAGTTATTAAAAAAAAATTTAACTTCTTTTGAATCTTTAAGTCTAAAAAACATGCCAAACCTACGAGGATCATTAAAAATAATTTTAAAATTATTAAATTGCAGAACAACATGATCATGTTTTTCTTTTTTATAATTCTCGTTTAAATAAAACTTTAAACGACCGCTCATTCCCAAATGAATAATTATGTAATTATCATTTTCTAATCCTATGATTATGTATTTTGCAAAACGTTCAACGGATATGATTTTTTTCTGAGATATTTGCTCAAGATCTTTAAAGTTTAAATTTTTCCTTAGTTTTTTTTGTGACCTATTGATAGAAATAATTTTTTTTCCTTTAACTTTTGACTTTAAATATCTTATTGTGGTTTCTACTTCAGGTAATTCAGGCATGATAACTAAAAATAATTCAAATCATTATAATATTACAGATATTTTTGAAAATGTATCTCATGCAAAATATGACTTAATGAACGATATTATGAGTTTTGGCATACATAGACTTTGGAAAAAATATTTTGTTGATCTTGTATTATCAAAACATACTGACAATGAGAAAATTTTAGATATTGCAAGTGGCAGTGGGGATATTTTTAATTTGCTTCCTATTTCAAAAAATCTTTATGCTTTAGACCCCGTTTCTGAAATGCATAAAATATCTAGAAAAAAAAATAGTTCTAAAATAATTAATTACGAAGTTGGTTATGCAGAAAATTTGCCGTATAAGAAAAATTTTTTTCAAATTATAACATGTACTTACGGTGTAAGAAATTTTAAAAAACGAAAAAATGGTTTTTCTGAGATTTATAGATGTCTTAAAAAAAATGGTTATTTTTTTATTATGGAATTTGGTATTCCAAAAAGAGATTTATTAAAAAATCCATACAAAAAATTTTTAAAATATGTTTTGCCTTTTACCGGTAGCATTATCTCCAATGATAGACATAGTTATAAATACTTAGCTGACAGTATTATTTCTTTTCCTAATCAAAATAACCTTCTTAAAGAACTGATAAATACAGGTTTTTCTCATATTAAAACTATTGATTTCATTTCTGGAGCTAACAGCATATATATAGTGCAGAAAAAATGAAAATTTTAATAATAATAACGGGGAGTGTTGGCTGTTATAAATCTTTAGATCTAATTCGTGAGTGCCAAAAAAAAGCCATTGAATATGAAGTTATTGCAACAAAAAACACTTATGAGTTTATTTCTAAACTACTAGTTGAAACAATTTCCAATAAGCCAGTGTATTCAGAGCTCTTTGATTTGGATATGGAAAAAAAAATTGGTCACATAAAATTAGCACGAGATAATAATCATATTATTGTTTACCCTGCGACAGCTAATATAATTTCAAAATTTGCAAAAGGTTTTTGTGATGACCTAGCTCTAACATGTATGATTGCTGCAAACAAACCTATATATTTTGCACCTGCAATGAATAAAGAAATGTGGGCTAATCAAATTATTCAAGACAATGTGGACTATTTAAGGAAAATTGGTCATCATTTTATTGGCCCAGATGATGGGTCTTTAGCTTGTGGTGAATATGGTAGTGGTCGATTAGTTGATCCTAGTGAAATAATTAGTCAACTTAAGTAATTGAAACAAGCATTAATAACTATTGGGTGCACTCGAGAGTATATAGATCCAGTAAGATATATATCAAATGAGTCATCAGGTCGGCAAGGCATAGCTTTAATAAAAAGCCTATTAAAATTTAATTATAAAGTTATTTGTTTACATGGATATCTTCAAACAAAACAAATAGTTTCAAAAAATGTTAAATTTATCTTCACTCCTACAGCAGATGAAATGTTAAAAGAAGCAAAAAAATATAAGTCTATCGACTTAGGAATTTTTAATGCTGCGGTAAGTGATTATAAAGCTAAAAAATATAATAAACTGAAAATTAAGAAAAAAAATGGAATGTCTTTAAAATTAATCAATAACCCTGATATTTTAAAATCAATGTCATTTGGAAAATATAAACCTAAGATTACAGTCGGATTTGCTTATGAAACAGATGATGTATTTCAAAATGCAAAAAAAAAGTTGCTTTCCAAAAATTGTGATTATCTAGTTTTGAACTTTCCAACAGCAGAAAATAAAATTTTTAATTCAAAATACAATAATGGTATTTTAATTGGAAAGTCAGGTGACTTTTTAAATTTAGGAAATGTAAGTAAAACGATTTTTGCAAATAAAATTGTTAAATACATTAACAATATAAAGAATTAGGATGGTTCATATAAAAGTAAAAAAAATAAACGATAAGGTAATTCTTCCAACTTATGAGACATCATCTAGTGCAGGGATGGATATTAGAGCATTCTTACCTAATGGAAAAGTTAGCATACTACCAAAAGAAACAAAACTAATTGGAACTGGATTATTTTTTGAAATTCCAAATGGATTAGAAGTTCAAATTAGACCTCGAAGTGGACTGGCTTTGAAAAACTTTATTACTGTTCTTAACAGTCCAGGAACTATAGATGCGGACTATCGAGGGGAAATAAAAGTGATTTTAATAAATCATGGATCAAAAATGTTTGAAATTGAAGATAAAATGAGGATTGCACAAATGGTTGTGTCAAAATATGAAAAGGTTAATTTTGAACTGGTAAGTGATTTAAGTGAAAGCGAGAGGGGGAGTGGTGGTTTTGGATCAACAGGAACAGAGTGAAAAACTGATTGAAGAGTTTGGAAGACAAATTTTAGTTCCTGGGATAAATGAAGAGGGGCAAATAAATATCTCTAAGAAAAAAATTTGTATAATTGGCTTAGGCGCTCTGGGAACTGTTGCATCTCAATATCTTGTTCGAGCTGGGGTTGGTGAAATTCATCTTGTTGATTATGATATTATAGAGAAGTCAAATTTACATCGACAAATTAATTACGATAAAGATGATGTTGGTAAATCTAAATCTAACACTTCAAAACATAAACTTAAAAATATAAATGACTCAACAATAATAAAAGAGCATTCTTTTAATTTTGAGTCTTTCATAAAAAAAAATCCAAATAATAATTTTGATTTAATATTTGATTGCACAGATAATCATTATAATAAAATTTTTTCTTCAAAATATTCTAAAGCAAATAAAATCTCATTTGTATCCATATCAATTAACTCTTCAGAGGGCATATACTTTGCACAAAACAATGAAGAAAATAATCCATTATGTTTTGAGTGTCTATTTCCTAAAGTTGATCAGAATCACCGTTGTCTTAACAGCGCAATGATAGGTCCAGTTGCAGGATTTGTTACTAGTTTTGCTTGTATGAAAATTATATTTGCCCTTGCAAAAATTAAAACTCAACTGAAAAGTGAAATCAATTTGATAGACCTTTTGACTTCGGACATAAACAAACTACAATTAACAAATAAAGATTGTCCTCATTAATATGAATACATTTAAACCTCAATCTAGTTATAGTTACGAAGAAATCATTGAGTGTGGGAGAGGAAATTTATTTGGAAAGGGAAATGCCCAACTACCAGCACCTCCTATGCTTATGTTTGATCGCATCACTAATGTCAATAAAGATGGCGGGGTACATGGGAAAGGAGAAATAACTGCTGAACTGGATATAAATGAGGATTTATGGTTCTTTAAATGTCATTTCTTGGGTGATCCAATTATGCCCGGATGTTTGGGTCTTGACGCTTTATGGCAAATGTTGGGTTTTTATCTAGGTTGGCTTGGGTATCCTGGGAAAGGTCGTGCTTTGGGTGTTGGGGAAATAAAATTTGTTGAAGAAATTAAACCGGACAAAGAATTAATAAGATATAAAGTTAGTTTAAAAAAATCTTTAAATAAAAAAGGGTTATCAATTGGGTATGGAGATGGGCAGATAATTCACAAAGAAAAAATAATTTACCATGCCAATGATTTAAGAGTGGGTTTATTCAATGAGTAATAAAAGAGTTGTCGTTACTGGATACGGTATTGTTTCTTGTATAGGAGATAATAAAAAAGAAGTTTTACAGAGCTTAAGAGATGTGAAATCTGGGATTAGTCATTGTAAGGAATATGAAGAACTTGGAATGAGAAGTCATGTACATGGAAAACCTAAAATAAATATTGAAGAAAATGTAGATCGAAAAATTTTGCGTTTTATGGGGGAAGGCGCAGCATACAATTATATTGCAATGAAAGAGGCAATTGAACATTCAGGTCTTGATGAGGGACTTATATCTAATGTTAATACTGGGTTAGTGATGGGGTCAGGTGGGCCTTCAACGTATCAACTGCAACAAGCATTTGATATAGCTAGAGAAAAAGGTGTTAAAAAAATTGGACCTTATATGGTTACTAGAACAATGGCATCAGGAAATTCTGCTACTTTAGCAACTCCTTTTAAAATTAAAGGTGTAAATTACTCCATTAGTTCAGCGTGTTCGACAAGTTTGCACTGTATTGGTAATGCTTATGATCTCATTAGACATGGGCAACAAGAAATTGTATTTGCTGGGGGTGGTGAAGAAACCCATTGGACAATGTCAATTTTATTTGATGCCATGGGTGCTTTATCAAGTAAATATAATGAAACACCAGAGGTTGCTTCTCGAGCTTACGACTCTTCAAGAGATGGGTTTGTCATTGGTGGAGGTGCTGGAGTTTTAGTAGTTGAGAGCCTTGATAGTGCAAAAGCAAGAGGGGCCAGTATTGTTGCAGAAATTCAAGGTTTTGGTCAGACTTCAGATGGATATGACATGGTTCAACCCTCTGGAGAAGGGGCAGTAAGGTGTATGCAGATGGCAACACAGGGTAGACCTGTTGATTATATCAACGCTCATGGAACATCAACACCTGTCGGGGACATGATTGAGTTACAAGGTATAAAAGAGGTTTTTGGAGATAAGATACCTCCAACCAGCTCTACAAAGTCACTAACTGGTCATTCACTCGGAGCAACTGGTGTACAAGAAGCCGTTTACTCTCTTTTAATGATGGAAAATAATTTTATGGTTGAGTCAGCCAATATTACAAACTTAGATGAAAAGGCTGAAGGAATGAATATTCTCTTAGAGAATAAAAATGATATCAAAATCAATTCTATACTTTCGAATAGCTTTGGTTTTGGCGGAACGAATGCATCTATCTATCTAACTAGCTTTAATGAGTAAAATTTTAGAGGGCAAAAAAGGATTGGTTGTAGGTATAGCCAATGATCATTCGATTGCATGGGGTATTGCAAAGTCCTTGAGTGATGAAGGTGCAAGTATGTATTTAACCTATCAGAATGACTCAATCAAAAAAAGAGTCGAGCCCCTATCTGAGAAAATTAATTGCTTAGGAATTATGCCTTGTGACGTATCTGAAACATCATCACTTGAAAATGTTTGTAATGGCATTAAAGGAAATATTGACTTTTTTGTTCACGCGGTTGCCTATTCAGATAAAAATGAACTGTCGGGTAAATATATAAATACAACTAGAGAAAATTTTCTTAAAACACTGCATATTTCTGCATACTCATTGACTGAAATGGTGAGGATGCTTTCGCCAAAAATGAATAATGGTGCATCAATTATGGCCCTTACTTATTATGGGTCCACAAGATATATGCAAAGTTATAATGTAATGGGTGTTGCAAAGGCTGCTTTGGAAACCTCTATAAAGTATCTTGCTGTTGATATGGGTGACAGAGGAATTAGAGTTAATGCAATTTCAGCTGGGCCGATGAGAACTTTAGCAGGTGCCGTTATAAACAAATCAAGAAAGATTTATAATTATACCATTGAAAATTCTCCTATAAAAAAACCATTGTCATTGGATGATATTGGTAAGTCATCTGTTTACTTAATGAGCGATCTTTCTAAAGGTGTTACAGGTGAAATACTTTATGTAGACAACGGCTACAACAATGTAGGTATGAGCATTCAAGATTTGTAGAAACGAAAAAAGTATATAAACTGACCTAATGAAGAAAATCTTTTTAATTCCTTTAATATTTTTATTTTTTTTAAGTAAATTTGCACTTGCTTTTCACGATGTTGAAGTTGCAAATGAAGATGTAGCAGCTTTAGGTGGTTTATGGACTCAAATATATGTGTATGAAGAGTATTGTGCTGATAATCAATATTACGAGGTAATATTAGACAGATTGCCGAACAGTCCTAGATTTGATAGATACTCTTCTGAATTAGAGCACTTAACAAACGACCAAGAACTTGCTTGGGAGAGAGGTGGGCTAGGTGCATCAGCTGTAATATCTGCTGGTGAAACTGACTGTGATACGATGGCTACAGTCATTTGGGAGTGGTTTGGAGAAAACTAAATCTAATCTTAGAAAAGGTAGCACAAATTTTTCTAAAATCTGCGCTACTGATTATTTTTTTAGACTTCTTTCATGCTGAGCTTTACTTTACCCGCACGATCTACGTCGAGCACTTTAACTTGAACTTCTTGTCCCTCAGATAAAACATCAGAGACATTCTCGACTCTTTTTTGTGAAATTTGTGAGACATGAAGTAATCCGTCTCTTGCGCCCATAAAGTTTACAAAAGCTCCAAACTCAACAATTTTTACAACTTTTCCTGTGTAGACTTTTCCAACTTCAGGTTCTGCTACAATGTCTTCCACCATTTGTTTAGCTTTATTAATTGACTCTTCATTGCTAGATGCAATTTTTACAATTCCATCATCATTGACTTCTAGTTTTGCTCCAGAGACTTCGACTATATTTTTAATTACTTTACCGCCTGAGCCAATAACATCTTTTATTTTAGCTTTATCAATAGTGATTGAGATTACTTGAGGAGCATGCTTAGAAAATTTTGTTCGAGCTTCTGGTAAGGAGTCTGACATAACACCAATAATATGTTTTCTTCCACCTGATGCTTGATTTAAAGCAATTTCCATAATTTCTTTAGTAATACTGGTAATCTTAATATCCATTTGAAGAGAAGTAATACCATCCATAGTACCAGCAACTTTGAAGTCCATATCACCTAAGTGATCTTCATCACCTAAGATATCGCTAAGCACTACAAAGTCCTCTCCCTCTTTGATTAGACCCATCGCTATTCCACCAATATGTTTTTTAATTGGCACACCCGCTGCCATCAAAGCAAGAGATGAGCCACATACTGTAGCCATAGAACTAGAACCATTGGATTCAGTGATCTCAGATACTAATCTTAGTGTGTATGGGAAATCCTCTTTTTTTGGTAACATTGGATGAACTGCTCTCCATGCTAGTTTTCCATGACCAATTTCTCTTCTACCAGTTGCTCCTACTCTTCCTACTTCTCCTACAGAGTAAGGAGGAAAATTATAATGCAACATAAAATGTTGTTTATGCATAGGATCAAGAGAGTCAATCATTTGCTCATCATCCCCCGTTCCTAATGTGGTAACAACTAATGCTTGAGTTTCTCCGCGAGTAAAGAGACTTGAGCCATGAGCGCGAGGAAGAATGTCTAATTCACATGTGATTTGTCTTACTTCATCTAATTTTCTTCCATCAATACGGCTTTTATTTTTGATGATATCGCCTCGAACTACGTCTTTTTCTATATCTTTAATGATTGTTGTAGCGGCTAAAATCTGATCATCTTCAACATTATCGACAATAGAAGATCTGATCTCTGTCAGTTTTTGACTTCGCTCTTGCTTATCAACTAAACCGTATGCTTCACGAATAGGATCTGAAATTTTACTTTCAATGTCTTTTTGTAAGCCTTCATAAAAATCAGGTAGGCTTGGGACTTCAAAAGTCTTAATTTCTGTTTTGCTTGCAAAGTTTTGAACTTCTTTAATAAATGTCTGATAAAAATCATGTCCAAACATTACTGCCTCTAGCATGGTGTTCTCAGAGAGTTCTTGGGCCTCAGACTCAACCATTAAGACACCCTCTTCTGTTCCAGCCACAACGAGATCAAGTTCAGAGTTTTCCATATCTTGGATAGATGGATTTGCAACTAGCTTTCCATCTATATATCCAACTCTAGCGGAACCCAAAGTACCTGCCACAGGAAGACCTGAAATAGCTAATGCTGCGCCGGTTGCATACATTGCAATTATATCAGGATCAACAACGCTATCGTAAGATAGGACAGTTAATGTTACTTGAGTTTCATTTTTAAAGTTTTTGTGAAATAGAGGCCTAATAGGTCTATCAATTAAACGACTTGTTAATGTTTCTCTTTCAGTCGGTCTGGCCTCTCTCTTAAAAAAACCTCCGGGTATTTTACCTGAGGCATAATATTTCTCCTGATAGTTAACTGTTAATGGGAAAAAATCAATATCAGGTTTTTGTGTTTTTGCTGCACAAATATTAGCCATAACCATTGTTTCACCACAGGTTACAACCACAGATGCATCTGCTTGTTTTGCTATTCGATTTGTTTCTAGTGTAATTTGTTGGTTACCCAACTCAAATTTATGTTCTATTTTCATCTTCCTCTTTCTTTATAGCTAATTAAAAACTATTTTTTTCTTAGCTTTAGTTTATCTGCTACTTCTGTGTACTTTCCTACATTCCTCTTCTTTAAATACGCCATCAATCTATTTCTTTTACCAACCATCATCAGCAGACCTCTTCGAGAATGAAAATCTTTCTTATGGATTTTGATATGTTCTGTTAACAGATTAATTTTCTTTGTGAGAAAAAAAATTTGGGACTCTGGCGAACCAGTGTCATTATCAGCACGAGCTATATCGTTTATTTGAATTTCCGACATCAATACTCCTTTCAAAGTAAACATCATCTGACCAGGATGTCGCCCAGTTCAAATGGTAATCAGATTGGTATGTAAATCATTTATACTTGAGAAATCAAGGATTTTTTCATAAGGAATAGCTTGATTTATATCAAAAGTCCCTATTTTCAATCTTTTAATCATACTTGCATAAGCTATGTCACCTAGGGAATTTGCAAATTCCTCTGCGAATGCCCTAACATAAAACCCTGAATGGCAATTCAACTCGACCCTCATTTTTAAGTTATTTGAAGATAGAACTTTTAAACTTTGAACAGATACCTTTTTATAACGATCTTCTATATCTTTATTATCTCTAGCAAGTTCATAAAAATTTTTACCATTTAATTTATGCGCAGAAAAGTTTGGTATTTTTTGTTGATATGTTCCTATGAATTTTTTTAAATGTAAAAATCTTTCATTTATATTATGTGAGGACGTCTCCATTTTTAAAAATCTACCCTCTGAGTCTAATGTATTTGTTGAGGCACCAAATCGTATCTCAACCTCATAACTTTTTTTTTCTTGATGTATATTTGGTATTTTCTTCGTAGCTTTATTAATACCTACTAACAATAAACCAGAAGCTAAAGGGTCCAGAGTTCCAGCAAAGCCAATTTTTTTAAAGGAATAACATAATTTTAATTTTCTTATAACTCCAAATGACTCTATGCCCTGTGGTTTATTTATTAATAACCATCCATCACTAAGAAAGTTTTCTTTTGCCAAGATCTATAATTTATCTAAAAGTGATTGTACTTTTAAAGACTCTTGAAAAGATTCATCAAAAATTAAAGATATTTTTGGAGTATATTTACTTGTAAGAGTTCTTGCTATTAAACTTTGTATTTCTCTCAGATAAAGTTTATTAAATTCCTTAAAATCCTCCTCTGAAATATTATGAATAAGATAAATTTTTGCAAATCTTAGATCTTTACTTACTTTTACTTCAGTAATTTCGAAACGAACAGTTGGAAATTTTAAAAGATAATCTTTTTGGGTTACGAGATATTCAGAGATAAGCCTTTTAATTGAAAGCTCAACTTTTTTGGTACGAAAACTTGGCTTATTGTCCACACTATAATTCTTTTTGAACTTCCTTAGTTACATAAAATTCAATTTCGTCTTTTTCCAAAATATCTGAATAGTCTTTAAATGAAATACCACACTCGTAATTTTCTCTAACCTCTTTGACATCATCTTTAAATCGTTTAAGAGTACCAACTTCTCCTTCATGTATGATTTTACCTTCTCTAACAAGCCTGATTTTAGCAGAATTTTGGACTATACCGTCAGTAACAAAACAGCCTGCAATTGTACCAAACTTTGAGGATTTGAAAGTATCACGAACCTCAGCATGACCAATAATTTCCTCTTTAGTGTCTGGAGTGAGAAGACCAGAGAGCATTTTTTTCATATCATCAATTAATTCATAAATAATTGAATAATATCGTATATCTACTTTATCACGTTTTGCGATTGTTCGGGCTTGTGGGATAGCTCTGATGTTAAAACCAATTACTAACCCTTGTGCAGAACTCGCTAAACTCACATCACTTTCATTAATTGCACCAATAGCGTTATGGACGACATTTATTTTAACTTCTTCATTACCGACTTTTTCTAGTGAGGAAACTATTGCTTCAAGAGATCCTTGAACATCTGCTTTGACAATGATTGGAAGTTTTTTCATATCTCCCTTTGATACATTAGCCATCATTTCTTCCAGTGATGATTTTTTAACTGCTTCTGTATTTTCTAATTTTTTTTGTTCTTTTACTTTTTCTGTAATATCTTTTGCGATATCCTCATTTGGCATAACATAAACTGTATCACCTGCTTGTGGCACTGAGTCAAAACCTAATACTTCAATCGGCATTCCAGGACTAGCTGATTTAATCCTACTACCATTTTCATCGAGTAAAGCTCTAACTCTTCCATAAGATGAACCACATGTAAAATGATCGCCCTCTTTAAAAGTTCCATTTTTTACTATCACAGTTGCAACAGGTCCTTTTCCCGTTTCAATTTTGGACTCAACTACAATTGCCTCAGCGAGTTTGTTATGTTCGACATTAAGATCTAGGATTTCTACTTGTAATAAAATGTTATCTAATAATTTTTCTAGATTTGTTTTTTTAATTGCAGATATTTCAGTTTCTAATACATCTCCGCTGTAACTTTCTACAACTACCTCGTGAGTTAACAAATCATTTCTAACAATACTTGGGTCAACATCTGGTAAGTCCATTTTATTAATTGCGAGAACAATAGGAACTTTTGCTGCTTTAGCATGTGAAATCGCTTCAATTGTTTGAGGTTTAACACTATCGTTAGCAGCCACTACTAATACAACAAGATCTGTTAAATTGGCTCCCCTAGAGCGAATATTTGAGAAGGCTGCGTGACCAGGTGTATCCAAAAAAGTAATAGGATTGTTTTTATGTTGAATTTGATACGCACCAATATGTTGAGTAATTCCACCAGACTCTTTTGAAGTTACATTTGTATTTCTTAGTGCATCCAATAAAGAAGTTTTACCGTGATCAACATGGCCCATTACAGTTACAATTGGAGGCCTAGGTGAAATTTTTGATATTTTTGTTTTTTGGTGATTTGCGATTTCATCTTTTAAACTGATCGCCTCTTCTCTTTTCGGTGTATGTCCTAATTCTGTAACTATAAGCTCAGCAGTATCTCCATCTATATATTGATTAGCAGTAGCCATAATTCCACTTTTCATAAGAGCTTTTACAACATCACCTGTTTTTTCGGACATTCTACTTGCTAATTCCTGCACAGAAATTTTTACAGGGATGTCAACTTCACGAACAATTTTTTGAGAGCTAGTTAAATTTGGTTTAAATTTTGTTTTTTGTTTTTCTCTATTTCTTTTTGTTTTTGCAAGACTGGGCATTTTTTCATAGTCTGGTTCTTCATCTAAGAGATTATTAACAGAAATAGAGGAAAGTTTTTTTTGGAATGCTGTTGTATTGAGAGTTAGTTTTTTTCTGGGAGGAGTAGAAGTTGTAGAGGTAGGCGTAGAAGGCTTAGCTGAAGATGTATTTGTGTTCTTTGTCTCTTTTGTCATTCAAAAAACTAGCTATTAAGATAAATCTCCCTAGCATCCATAATAATTTTTTCTGCAGCAGATTTTTCAACTCTTTTTTGTAGTATGCCATCTCTACCCACTAATTCATCAGTTGCTAAATCTGCAAGATCTTGACGTGAAAAGATATTATTCTCAATCAATGTAGCTAAAATTTTATTATCAAACTCTGAAATCCCTTTGACATAATCATCTAGTTTTGAAGATTGTATTAATTTCTCAAGTTCTGCCTTCTCGTTTTCCATATACTGCGTGGCACGAGCATATATCTCGGCGGCAAGCTCATTATCAAATCCTTCAATTTTTTCTATATCTTGGATTGAGGCATTGGCAATTTTTTCAATACTTGTATATCCCTCGACCGCCAATAATTGTGCAATCATATCTTCAAGATCAAGTTTTTCAGCGAAAAGAGAGGTGATTTTTTTAAATTCCTCTTGTCTTCTTTCTGCATCTTCTTTTTCAGTTAGTATGTCAATTTCAAGATTGGTAAGTATTGAAGCTAATTTTACATTTTGACCTCTTCTACCAATAGCAATACTTAACTGATCCTCAGGTAAGACTATCTCTACTCTATTTGAGTCTTCAAATTCATTAACCTTTGCAACTTGTGCGGGCGCAATGGCATTTTGAACATACATCGACTTTAACTCTGACCAATTTACGATATCAATTTTTTCACCTTGTAATTCATTAACAATAGCCTGAACTCTAGATCCTCTCATACCTACGCATGCCCCAACTGGATCGATAGACTTATCGTTTGCACGTACTGTAATCTTTCCTCTACTACCAGGGTCTCTTGCAACAGATAAAATTTCTATTTGACCCTCATATATTTCAGGTACTTCCTGTTCAAATAATTTTGCCATAAACTGAGGGTGAGTTCTTGAAAGAAAAATTTGATGTCCTTTGGCCTCTTCTTTTATATCAAAAAAGTAAGCTCTAATACGATCACCATTTTTAAAATTCTCTCTTGGAATGAGTTCATCTTTTCTTAAAAATCCCTCAGCTTTACCAAGATCAACAATAATATTTCCAAACTCAATTCTTTTTACAATACCCGACAAAACTTCTCCGACACGATCTTTAAAATCGTTAAACTGTCTTCTTTTTTCTGCTTCTCTAACTCTGGAGTAAATAACTTGCCTTGCCATATTGGCTGTAACTCTTCCGAAGTTTACGGATGGTAAAGGAATTGTTATTTGTTTTCCAATTTCAGTATCAGCATCATATTTTTTAGCATGATCTAATAAAATTTGATTTGCCTGCAAAACAGGATCAATTTTTTCAACCACATCTTTAATATGAGATAAACTTATATTTCCTGTCATACGGTCAATAGATGCTTTAATGTTATTGTCCATTCCGTATTTTGATTTTCCAATAATTTCAAAAGACTCCTCAAGAGCCTCCATTACTATATCCATTTCGATACCCTTCTCTTGTGAGACGACTTCGGCAACTTTTAATATTTCTGTGTTATTTAGCATTATCTTTTCTAGTTAAAAAAAAAGGCGGGATAACCCACCTCCTCATCGTTGGTTAATAATTTTTAAGAACGCTAAAATAGAATAATTTATGATTTTTGTCTAAGGCTTTTTTCTCAAATTTGGTGTGCAAAGCGTTGGAATCACTATATTTCCAACATTTAGGGCTAATATCTGGCATGGTGTATTTGAACTTTTTCATCAAAGCCAAAGCTTCAATAAAATAGTCACCGTGATCAGTAGCAAAACAAATAACTCCTTTTTTTTTTAATTTTTTTGTGAGTTCTTTTACAAGTGTTTGGTTAACAGTTCTTCTTTTTTTATGCTTATTTTTGGGCCACGGATCTGGAAAGTATATTCTTATTTCCTGAAGATAATAGTTTGGTATGAATGGTAAAAGATCTTGAATATTTAAATGAAAGACTTGAAGATTTTTCAAATTATCATCAACAGAGTTTCTGATAGCTCTTAAAACTCCATCAGCAAAAATATCACAACCAATAAAGTTTATTTTTGAATATAGTTTTGCATCTTCACTGATTTTTTCTCCATCACCAATTCCAATTTCTAAAATTCTTGGTGTTTTGATTTTATTAAATAATATTTTATTTGGTTCTTTAAGAAATTTTGAGTATTGCTCAAGTCTTACAAATGACTTTCCTTTTTTTCTACCAAAGTATTTATTTTTTGATTCGAACATATAAAAAACTAAGTAGAAATATTAAAAAAATCAAAAGACTTACTGAAAATAATGTTGATGAACAATTTGATTTATATTTATTAATTGGATATTGATAATAAAGATAACCTTTTTTGTTTGTTGGAATAGTCTCAATAATTTTGCCCGAGTAATCAACAACAGATGTAATACCTGAAGGAGTTGATCTTATGAGAGGTTTTTGGAATTCAACACTTCTTAAAAGAGAGTTAGCCAGATGCTGATGTGGTCCGTACCATTTACCGAACCAAGAGTCATTTGAAATTTGTATTACTATATCTGCGTTACAAACCTCAGTATTAATTGATTTATAATTAAAAATAGACTCAAAACAAATCATTGGAGCAGCATTTATACTTTTTGGTAATTTTAAAATTTTTTGATTAGTTCCAGGGGTATAGTTCATTCCTAAATTTAAAAATTTGCTTACAATAGGTTTAACAAAGGGTATGTATTCTCCAAATAGAACCAACTTTTGCTTATCGTAAAAATCAATAGTCTTTCCTTGATGATCAATGATATATAGACGATTAAATAATTGGTTTTCCTCAATAGCGCTCGACCCAACTATTATTTTTTGATCCTCGTTAATTAAAGAAGATAATCTACTAAGAAGTCCGTCCCTGTTATTTAAATCAATTGGCAATGAGCCTTCAGGCCAAATAATTAAATCTGCTTTTGGAGAATTTGTAAGAGCTTCTAAAGTCAATTTTTCATATATTTCAAGGTTTCTTAGAACGTCAAATTCTACTAATGACTCATAGAGATTAGGTTGAATTAAAAGAATGTTTAGAGTTTCATTGTTTGTTTTTCTCTCAGTATTATTTTCAAAAAAACCGAATGCATAAATTAAAACAAGCACTGATGACAAACTAAAAATTACAACTTTTTTTTTGTAATAGAGAAAATAAATAATTAAACCCACAATCAAATTGACAACTAATCCTAAACCATAAACACCAAAAAATGGTAGTGATTTTAAGATCCAAATATTTTTGTAATATATGATTGAACTAGGATTCCAAGGGAAGCCTCCGAAAATAAATTCCTTTAGTATTTCTACTATTGATAAACCTAGTGGTAATAAGAAAATCTGTAGTAGTTTTTTTTTAAATGTAACTAGGATTAGAATTGTTGCTGAATAATGTAAGAATGCAATAAATAAAGAGAGTGCGCCAACTAAAATAATACCTAAGAATAAATACCCAAAACCTCCTGAATAGAAGGACTGTGTAATCCAACTTAATGTAATTATTTGAGTAAATAAGAAAAAATAAAATATATATTTTTTCGAAAAATTATCATTAGTTAGAATATTATAAAAAATGATTGAAAATGATATGTAATAGAAAATAGATACTCCGAATGGAGGAAGAGAAAATACATAAACAATAGAAAAAATAATTATTAAGTTTATTGGCCTAGAGAGATAGGGCAGTAGATTATTGAGATTTGACACCACTAACCACAACTTCAAGAATTTTTCTTGTTGATACCTTGTGAATGGTGAAAGATAATTTTTTATTTATAGTAAATTTTTCTTTTTTCTTTGGTATACGACCAGCTATATTAAATATGATACCGCCTATAGTTCCTACATCCTCTTTTAAATCATCTGGGATATTGACATCAAATTCTCTTTCAAAATCATCAACAAGCATTGCAGCATCCATAATTATATTATTGTTTTTTTGACGAAACATCGGTGCTTCATCCTTATCGTGTTCATCTTCAATCTCGCCTACTATTTCTTCCACTAAGTCTTCGATGGTAACCAAACCAGTAACACTATTAAATTCATCCATGACAATTGCTAAATGGATGTTTTGTTTTTTCATTTTTTGAAGAAGATTAAAAACAGGTGTAGCAGAGGGAATATAAATGACCTCTCTTAGCAAACTCTTAATATTAAAGGACTTATTATTGATTTTCTTGAATAAATCCTTGATATGAACCATTCCCAAGCAATGTTCTAAGTCCTTTTTTACGACTGGCATTCTTGAGTGAGCTTCTTTATTGATAATTTTAATGATGTTTTCTTTATCAATATTTTGATCAATAAAAATTATTTCACCTCTTGGAACCATTACATCATCAACAGTTTTTTTGTGAACCTTTAAAAGGTTATTAAAGATTTTTTTTTCTTCATTCTTGGCAATCCCTGAACTATCTGAAGTCGCTGAAATAAGATCAATAATATCTTTTTTAAAATTCTCGTCTTGAATAAGTTCTTTGACTAATTTTATGGCTAAATTTTTTTTAATTTTCATGTACTTTTTTTAAACCTAATAATTTCATCAGTGTGTTTTCTAAAAATCTCATATTGCTTCTCGATTGTTTATCGTAGTGATGATAACCAAATAAATGATGTAAACCATGGCTCACTAGCATAAAAAAGTTTTGTTCATTAATTTTTTTATTGCGATTTAAAATGTAACTATCTGCAATAGCGATATCACCAGAAAAGTCTCCATCAGGAAAAGATAACACATCAGTGATTTTATTTTTATTTTTAAATTTTTTGTTCATGCTTTTAATTTCTTCATTAGAAACTATTTTTATTGTCAGTTGTGTTTGATGATCAGCTTGATGGATTGTTTGAAAATATTCTGACATTTTTTTTAGCTTTTCCTTGGAGGATTTTAGAAATTGCTCTAAATTCTTATCTCCAATTATCTCAATCACAAATTTTTTATTACTAATCCTCAAAATTACTTATCGTAAGCATTAATTATTTTTTCTACTAGTGTATGTCTGCATACATCACTACTATTTAAATGAACAAACCCAATGTCTTTAACTTTTTCTAATTTTTCCATTGCATCCTGCATTCCACTTTTTGCATTATCGGGTAAATCTTTTTGACTTAAATCTCCAGTAATAACCATTTTTGAGTTTTGTCCTAATCTAGTTAAGAACATTTTCATCTGTGTTGATAAAGTGTTTTGTGCTTCATCTAAAATTATGAAAGATTTATTTAATGTTCTTCCTCTCATAAAGGCAAGAGGAGCTATTTCTATTAAATTATTTACCATTTTTCGGTCAATTTCTTCACCTGGCATCATCTCATACAAGGCATCGTAAAGTGGTCGTAAATAGGGATCAATTTTCTCTTTCATATCTCCAGGTAAAAAACCTAATCGTTCACCCGCTTCAACTGCTGGTCTTGATAATATTAATCGATTAATTTTACCCTCTACAAAAAGACTAACTGCATATGCAACAGCTAAATAAGTTTTTCCTGTTCCCGCTGGACCAACAGCAAAAACGACATCTTTTGATCTCATTTCTTTTAAAAAGAGCTCTTGGTTTTTAGTCTTGGGATAAATTGTTTTTAATTTTGTATTGATTTGAAATTTCTGATCTTGTTCGATTTGTTCTTTGATATATGTAGGTTTTGCTAAATCAATATTGTTTTCTATTTCTTCTGCAGAAATATCGTTATTCTTCAATTTTTGATATAAGCCTTGAATAATAAAGTAGGCTTTTTCAACTGGATCTCTATTGCCTTTTATAGATAGAAGGTTGCCTCTTGTGTATAGCTTTACTTTAAATTTATTCTCTAAGACCTTTAAATTTTTATCGTGGTAACCAAATAGGCTTGATAGAAATTGATTATCCTCAAACTCAAGTTGTTTTTGATGGGAAGAAATATTTACAGGACTCAACTAAATTTTTTCTCCTAATAATGAGTGTGTTAAAACCTCTTTGATTTGCACAGGAATTATTTGACCTATTATTTCTTTATCTCCCTGTAGGGCTACACTTTGATTAAATTGTGACTTGCCTTTGATTTGTCCCGAGTGTTTACCAGCACCATCAATTAATACTTGCACTGTCTTTTTTACAAACTGGTTGTTGTATTCAATTTGTTGTTCATTGAGTAAATCTTGTGTGATCTTTAATCGCTCATTGAGAATTGCTTCATCTATTTCTTCACGATCGGCTGCAGGTGTACCTGGTCTTGGGCTATACTTAAAAGAATAAGAATTCATGTATTTAACTCTTTCAATTAGATCGATTGTGTCTTCAAAATCTTTGTCTGTTTCTCCAGGAAAACCAATAATAAAGTCCGAGGAAAGTGCTATATCGGGTTTTACTTTTCTGACCTTTTCGATGATTTCAAAATAATAATCCCTAGTATGTTTTCTATTCATTAATTTTAAAACTTTGTCAGAACCTGATTGAACAGGAAGGTGAAGATAGGGCATAAGTTTTGAGTTTTCACCATGAAGGGAAATTAGGTCATCAGTCATATTCACAGGGTGACTTGTAGAATAGGTAATTCTTTCAACTCCATCTATTAAACTAATACTGTTAATAAGAGTTGCTAGATTATTTGATTGACCTTGAGTGTCTAAACCATGATAGGCGTTAACATTTTGACCTAAAAGTGTGAATTCCACCACCCCCTGATCAATTAAAGATTTAACCTCATCAGAGATTTCCTTAACTGTTCTTGAATATTCTGATCCTCTTGTATAAGGAACAACGCAGAAATGACAAAACTTATCACAGCCTTCTTGGATAGTCACAAATGCAGATTTATTCGATGTATTCGTTTTAATATGATTGAGCGTGTCAAATTTTTCAATCACATCAAATTCAGTGATAGAGGTTTTTGGTAAGTTATTTTTATCTAAAAATTTATTTAATGACTGAATAGATTGTGGTCCGATCACTAAGTCCACGTAAGGTGCCCTTTTTTGAATTAATTCACCTTCAGCTTGAGCTACACAACCAGCAACAATAACTTTTTGATCTTCTTTCCCCTTTTTATGAATTTTTCCTAAATCTGAAAATGTTTTTTCTGTTGCCTTTTCACGGATGTGGCAAGTATTTAAAACTACATAGTCTGCATTTTGAAAGTCATCGGTTTGATTAATATTATGCGATAGAAAAATATCTTTCATTTTATCAGAGTCATAAACATTCATCTGACAACCAAATGTTCTAATATAAAATTTCTTATTTGATGGCATTAAGGGATTTTGCAAACAAAATTGCGTCTTGCGTATTTGGAGCGTTTATAGACTTACTCCGATAATAGTTTTTTCTTTCATTGTAGGCTTTATAGCCTAATTTTTCATAAAGTTTAATAGCAAATTTATTAATAGCACTCGCTTCCAGAAAGATTTTAAATGATTTTCCAGTACTTTTGAGTTGTTTTTCAAGCTCTTCTAAAATCATTCTTCCCAACCCTTGGTTTCTAAATTCAGGCAAAACAGCAATATGTAAAATTTCAAATTCACTGACCTTTTGATCTTGATATAAAAAATGTCCTATCAAAGCACCTTTGACGTTAGTTTGATCTAGAAGATAAATATTAAAACTTGTTTCTTTATTGAGGTGAAGCTCAATATCTTTTTCACTCCAATTAATCTCTAGTTGGTCTTTATGATTGATAATCCAATTTTTAGAATCAGATAGAGTATGTGTAAAGTTCAAGCCACAATATTATCATAAAAAACCTTGGAACACTCATACCAGTTAAATTTTTTTGTATATTCTTGACATTTTTTTCGATCGATAGTCAAACAATTCAAAACATTATCTTTTAAGTTATCACCAATAAAACCGTTGACCCCATTAACAATAATATCTTTAGGACCTGTTACATCATAAGCAGCGACTGGTGTGCCGGTTGCATTTGCCTCAGTTACCACATTTCCAAAGGTATCAGTCTTGCTAGGGAAAACCATTACATCTGAACTAGCATAGTAATTCACTAAATTCTGGCCAAACTGGTAACCAACAAATTTTATATCTGTATATTTTTTTTTTAGTTTATTTAACTGTGGTCCATCGCCAACGACAACTTTAGTACCTTCTAAATCTAAATCTAAAAAAGCTTGAATATTTTTTTCAGTAGCCACTCGACCGATATAAGAAAATATTGGTCCCGGGCCTAAGTCTAATTTTTGATAGTTGCCAAATTTTTGATGATCGACACCTCTTGACCAAACAACGGTATTTTTAAAATTCATATTTATTAATTCGGCCTGCATGGATGGGGTAGGAACAAGAACTTTTTTCGCTTTATTGTGAAAATGCTTTATGAAGAAGTAAAAGAAACTTGCAGGTATTTTTATACGTTGTTGAATATACTCAGGGAAACGAGTATGAAATGAAGTTGTAAAAATAATTTTTTCTGAAAGACATATTTTTCTGGCCAAAAAACCTAGGGGCCCCTCTGTAGCAATGTGAATATGATCAGGATTGATCTGATCCATCATATTTTTCAATGTTTTTTTGCGAGTAATCACAACTTTAATCTCATTATACGAAGGAAGGCCAAAGCGAACTTTAAATAACTCAGGGTGTATTACTTCTACCTGCATACCCATTTTTTCCAATTCCGGTATGGTATTCAGATAAGAACGGACGACGCCGTTTACCTGAGGTTTCCATGCATCTGTTACTAATAATAATTTCAAGCTACAGATACCTTATTAAGAGTTTGTTTTTCTAAAGACTGGATTTTTTTTTCATTCCAAAAGACTAACTCCAAGTTGCCTTTAAAGTCCTCAACCATTGCACTACAGCTATCTACCCAATCTCCTAGATTATGATATGTCTTGTCACCAATTTTTTTTATTTGGGGATGGTGAATATGACCACAAACAATTCCATCACAATTATTTTTTTTTATTCTCTCAAGACATGCATTTTCAAAATTTTCAATATATCGTTGAGCATCTTTTACTCGTGTTTTTAAATATCCTGATAAAGACCAATACGAAAGACCAAGTTTTCTTCGACAGAAATTTAAAATATTATTAAACCAAACAGAGTAGTCATAAAGGACGGCACCTATCTTTGCTAACCATTTTGAATTTAGAACTATTCCATCAAATTCATGCCCATGCATTAAGAGAAGTCTTTTATTGTTCGCTGTTGTATGAATTCTATTTTTTCGAACTTTAATGTTTGCAAATGAAAAACCACAATAATCTGAAAAAACTTCATCATGGTTTCCAGGTATATAATAGACTTTGGTACCTGAGCGTGCTTTTCGTAAAACTTTTTGTATGAAGGTATTAAAATCAGGATTCCAAAACCAATTTTTTTTTAGACGCCATCCGTCTATAATATCTCCAAGTAAATAAAGATGATCACAATCATTATATTTTAAAAAGTGTAAGAGCTCCTTTACTTTTGAAGCACGTATGCCAATATGAATGTCTGAAATAAATATAGATCGATGTTTTTTGATTTGCATAGAATCTAAAAATAGATATATCTACGATTGATAGTATTGAGGATTGTTAAAGTTTTATTAAATGGACTCTTCACAAAAGCTTTATATTAGAAAAAATTCTAAAATTCATGCATCTGGTCTTTTTGCAAAAGCTGATATCAGTGCTGGCACTAGAATCATTGAATATCGCGGGTTAAAGATAACTAAAGCTCAATCCGACAAGATTGCTGATGTTCACATAGAGGCAAACAAAAGGGCTAAAACAGTCGGGTCTGTTTACATTTTTACACTGAATCAAAAATACGACATCAATGGAAAAGTAACATGGAATTTAGCAAAATATATTAATCATTCCTGCGACCCTAATTGTGAAACTGATATCATCAAAGGAAAAATATGGATTAGCGCAATTAAAGATATTAAGAAAGGCGAGGAGCTGTCCTACGACTATGGATATGACATGTTTTGTTTCGAGGATCACCCGTGTCGATGTGGGTCTCAAAACTGTATTGGATATATTGTTCGAAGCAATCTTAGATGGAGGGTTAAAAAAAGGTTAATTGAAAATAAAAAGTCAAGATTTAACAAAAACTTCACATAAGTAGTTAAACTTCAGATATGGATTTTAAAAATAAAAATATAGTAGATGCTTTTTGGTGTTCAATTGAAGGCCTAAAAATTCTCCTTCAAGAAAAAGCAGCAAGAAGAGAGCTATTATTGCTTCCCTTGTCTGCTCTATACATCGTAATTTTTCAACCGGCTCTTTTGTTCATACTTTGGCTGATAATTTTACCTTTGCTCATACTTAGTATTGAGGCTCTAAACACTGCAATAGAATATACCTGTGATAAAATTACTATGGATAAGTCAAACAAAATAAAGAAAGCTAAAGATTTGGGCTCTGCTGCAATTTTTTTATCTCTAACAGCCTATGGAATAGTTTTATTCTTAGGTTTATTTAATTAATTTGGGAAGATTGACATGATTTTTCTACAAGTAGAGGAGGTCTATGTTTCAATCACAGGGGAAATGCCAATCTTCCACCTAATAAAATAATCATTTATATTAAATTAAAGTTAAATTTAGATTAAATTTCCAATTTCTTTTATTTGATCGATATTTAATAAGTTGTTTTGCTTATAATTTTGAACTAGTGCAAGACATCTTTTTTTAAGAACATTGAATACTTTTAAAAATTCTATCTCAACTTCCTCTTCAGTGCCTTTAAATTTTGCAGGATCAGCTACACCCCAATGTGCCTTTAATGTATTTTTGAGATACAGGGGGCAAGTTTCTCCAGCTGCATTATCACACACAGTAATAACCAAATCAAAATTAATATCTGAAAAATCATTCCATGATTGACTTTTAAAATTGTCTAGGAAAATTTTATTTTTTTCTAATGTTTTGATACTTAATGGATGCACATATCCTGCAGGGTGGCTTCCTGCACTATAAGCATTAAAAAAGTCTTTACCATAATGGTTTAAAAGCCCCTCTGTTATAATTGATCGACAAGAGTTACCTGTACAAAGTACAAGAATTTTAATCATTTTAATTTTCTGAATCGATAGAGTAGCCAGCGGATCTAACTGTTCGAATGAAATCTTTTTCTCCTGGTAAATTCAGCTCTTTTCTGAGTCTTCTTATGTGAACATCAACTGTTCTAGGTTCAACGTAAGCGTCATTTAACCAAACATTATCCAATAGTTGCTGCCTAGAATAGACTCTACCTTTATTTTCAATAAAAAATTTTAAAAGATTAAATTCAGTCGGTCCTAAATTTAATTTTCTCTCACCCCTTGATACCCTTCTGTTGGTAAGATTAATGTTAATATCATGAAACTTGAGTGAGTCGTTCTCTTCTCTTGCTTTTGTTCTTTTAAGTAATGATTTAATTCTAGCAAGGATCTCACTTGGAAGAAAAGGTTTGGTTACATAATCCTCCACACCTAATTCAAAACCTCTAATTTTATCATCCTCTTGACCTTTAGCTGTTAACATTATAATTGGAATTTTTTTTAGATTATCTTTTCTTTTAATTCTCTTTAAAACTTCAATGCCCGATATATTTGGTAGCATCCAATCTAATAAAATTAAATCAGGCAGCCAATGTTCGATCTCTTGGATTGCAGATTCTCCGTCGTATGAAAATTTTATTTGGTAGTTTTGTTGTTCTAAATGAAATCCAATTAATTCTGAGATTGGTTTTTCATCCTCTACAACTAAAATCTTGTCTGTCATTCAAAATCAGATTTTTTTAAATCAATATAATGACCTGTAATGTTAAAAATGACCTCTTCAGCTATGTTAGTAGCATGATCACCTATTCTTTCTAAGGACTTTGCAATTAAAATTGGCTTAGTGCCTTCATCAATAACACTTGTTTCTTTATTGTGCATTCTTTCTATTAAATCAGATAATAAAGATTTGTACTGCCTGTCAATTTCTGCATCTTGATTCCATGAGATCCTTGCCTGTACCTCATCTTTTTTAAAAAAACTCTCAAGTGTTTGATTAACCATTTTTTGGACACCTTTACCTAAATTATGCATTTGGTCCGTTAAATCCTCGTCAAATGAAGAAGAAATTGAAATAGCTCTTTTTGCTAAATTTCTAGAGTGATCTCCCATTCTCTCAAGCTCTTTTGAAACTTTGAGGGCAGTGAAAACTAGTCTTAAATCACTGGCAACGGGTCTATGTAAAGTCATAATTTCGAAACTTAAATCCCTAACATCTCTTTCCACTTCATCAACTTGTTCATCAAGATTCTGTGTTGTCTGTGCATCAGATGAGTCTTTAGATTTAATAACATTTACTGCAATTTCAATTTGTTTCTCAACAATATTACTCATTTTAATTAAATTATCTGTAAGATGATTTAACTTTTGTTCAAAGTTTTTATCTGTGTGTGCTGTTTCCATTTTAACCAAACCTTCCAGTTATGTAGTCATTTGTTTGTTCTTTATCAGGTTTTGTAAATATCTTACCAGTTTCTCCATATTCGACAAGGTTACCTAAATGAAAAAACGCAGTTTTAGATGATACTCGTGATGCTTGAGACATAGAATGAGTTACTATAATAATTGTGTAATTTTCTTTCAATTCGTTAATTAAATCTTCTATTTTTGCGGTTGCTATTGGATCTAATGCAGAACAAGGTTCGTCCATCAAAATGATTTCCGGTCTTATAGCAATCGCTCTTGCAATGCACAATCTTTGCTGTTGTCCTCCTGATAAACCGGTAGCAATATCATCCATTCTATCTTTTACCTCTTCATAAAGACCCGCTCTGTGAAGTGAGTCTTTTACTATTTCATCTAATTCATTTTGAGAAGAAGCAATACCATGAATTTTTGGTCCGTAGGCAACATTTTCATAAATAGTTTTTGGAAAAGGATTGGGTTTTTGAAAAACCATTCCAACTTTTTCGCGAAGAGTTTCTACCTGTATATCAGGGCTATATATATCAACATTGCCATTCAACAAAAACTTACCTTTAACATTACAAATATCTATTACATCATTCATACGGTTTAAACATCGCAAAAATGTCGACTTACCACAACCTGAGGGTCCTATAAGAGAAGTTACTTCATTTTTTGGAAAATTAAGAGCAACGTTATTGATTGCCATTTTTTTTCCATAGTGGACATATACCTCACTTGTTTGCAAAGCATAATTGCTGTTTTGATCTACCATTTCACCTCCAATTTTCTTCTTACCAACACTGCCACAGTATTCATTATAATCAAAAAAGATAAAAGTAGCATTATTCCTGCAGATGTTTTTTCGAGGAAACCTCTTTCAGCGCTCTCAGACCATAGATATATTTGTGAAGGAAGACCAGTGGCAGGGTCGAATGCCCCTCCCGGTATTTCCATCACAAAAGCAACCATACCTACCAATAATAAAGGGGCTGTCTCACCCAAAGCTTGTGCCATTCCAATAATTGTTCCAGTAAGAGTACCTGGCAAAGATAAAGGGATTACATGATGAAATACAGTTTGCATTTTAGTAGCCCCCACAGCAAGTGCTCCCTCTCTAATTGAAGGGGGGACGCCTCTGAGCGATGCCCTAGATGCTATAATAATTGTTGGTAAAGTCATAAAACCTAAAACTAATCCTCCAACTAAAGGGACTTGATATGGCATCCCAAAAACTCCAATTAGCATACCTAAGCCTAAAAGTCCGTAAACAATAGAGGGAACCGCCGCAAGGTTATTTATATTTACTTCAATAATGTCAGTTATTTTTCCTGGTTTAACAAATTCCTCTAAGTACACAGAAGCCAAAAGTCCGATTGGAAAAGCAAAACTAAAACAGATCAATAAAGCATAAAAAGACCCCATAAGTGCTCCAAGTATTCCGGCTGTTTCTGGATCTCTTGAGTCTCCATTTGTGAAAAACCAAAAATTGAATGTCTTAGACATTTTACCTTTGGAGTCTAAAGAGTCTAAGATAGAAAGTTGATAATCATTTATTTTTCGTTGTGCTTCGGGAACATTTCTTGGATAGTTTCCTTTGACAATTTGGTCAAGATCTGATGAGGCAGATATATCTAAATTGACAGTTTTTCCAATTACATTTGGATTGTTTGCAATATAATCTCTCAGCTGATAATCAAATTTTCTTGTGTACATTTCTCTGACTTTAATAAAATTTTCTTCATCTAATCCAGGATGGTTTTGGTTAATCACTTGATCAGCAAGATCAACATAAGATGCTTTCATTATTTCTTTTTTGGAGGAGTTACTAGAAACCTCTATAAAATTTGGGTCAAAATAAACATCAGCATTAATAGTTGTTCTAACAAAAGCACCACTGCCGGTAGAAAAAATTTTATACATTAAAATAAGCACGAAGAACAAAGAGAGAGTCATCGCAAACATTCCATAAAATTTGAAACGTTTCTCTGCTGCAAGTCTCTTTTCTAAACTACTCATATTTTTCTCTGTACTTTTTTACTATTGTTATAGCAGCAATATTAAGAATTAATGTCATTACAAATAAAGTTAGGCCTAAAGCAAAAGCAACTAAGGTTTTTGGATTATCAAACTCGACATCTCCTATCAAACTTGTAACAATCTGTGTTGTTATTGTAGTCGCTGGCTCCAAGGGATTAAAAGTAAGATTTGCTCTTAGGCTGGCGGCCATAACGACAATCATTGTCTCACCTATTGCCCTAGATATAGCTAATAAAAATGAGCCCATTATTCCAGCTAGAGCTGCTGGTAAAATTACTTTTTTAATAGTTTCTGATTTAGTTGCTCCAATTGCATAAGAACCCTCTCTTAAAGATTGAGGAACTGCTTTTATGACATCGTCACTAAGAGAGGAAACAAAAGGTATGATCATAACACCCATCGCTAAACCTGCAGCTAGAGCACTTTCAGCGGACACCGGTAATCCAACGCCTTCACCGACATCTTTTATGAAAGGTGCCAGTGATAAAGCAGCAAAAAATCCATAAACAACTGTGGGTATGCCAGCAAGAATTTCAATTATTGGTTTAGCTATATCTCTTACTTTTGATGACGCATACTCTGCTAAATAAATTGCTGTTAGCAGTCCTAAAGGAACAGCGACTAACATGGCAACAGATGCAATTAAAAGCGTTCCGGTAAGCAAAGGTACAAAACCAAAAGCCTCTTTTAAAGCCTCTTGATCGAAGCCTTCTGATGCATTGATAACAAAAGCTCTATTGGGATTCCATGCCGTATTAAAGAAAAAGTCCATAAAATTTACGTACCGAAAAAAATTAATGGCCTCGAAAACAAGAGAAAAGAAGATTCCAAAAGTAATGAATATTGCAATATAAGAACTGCCCTTGATAACATATGAAATTATTTTCTCAACAATTGGCTGTGCATTTAGTTTTCCTGATATTGATTTCGTAGCCAAAAATCCTAAAAGCACAGGTAGAATAATAAATAGAGTTAAATTCGACCATCCGTAGATCTTGTCAAAATTTGCTAAATTTTTTGCTGCAATTATCTCACTCTCACTGGCCATTTTTAAAATTGATTTATCGCCTACGGTCAAATCAATTTCTGGTAAATTAACAATTATAGATAGGTTGCTAATCTTATTCATAATTAAACCGAATTTTCCAGAGCTCCATGTAGCGACATCTGGAAATAACACAGGGGACATTACAAACATCTCTTGAAAGTTTGATTTAAAAATAAGTAAAAAGAACCAAATAATTATTGCTGGAAAAAAAACTAAAAGGACAACGTAATATCCATAATAATCTGGAAGAGAGGAAAGATTTTCATTTTTTTTAAATTTTAGGCTTAATGCTCTTTTTTTACCATAGAAGTAAAAAGAGTAAGAAAGTATAAAAACAAAAACAAGTGATAAATAAAGCATACTGTCCTATTCCTCTATAAACTGATTTTGTCTTAGGGGCAAGAAATCTTGCCCCTAAAAATAAGATAATTAATTAATGCTTACTTACAAAGTCCGCTTGAAAAAGCGTAACCAGCATCTTTTAATGGATGTTTTTTTTCAGCACATGCTGCAATATCAAATCCCATTGCATCTAAGCTGTCAGTAACGTTTCTTACTCTATTGATAAGGTCTGGTACCATAGGTGCAGCACCAATTTTTGTTAGGTAACCGTTATCACCAATTGCTTCATCACTTACCATCATTTGTGCAAACTCCTGAATGCCAGGTACAACCCCGATGTGATCTGCTTTTAAGTATATGAAAAGAGGTCTTGCCATTGGATACTCATAAGTTGCAATGGATTCAGCAGATGGTACTACTCCCTCAACAGTAGATGGTTGTAATTTATCTCCGTTGTCTTTTAGATAAGAATAACCAAAGTAACCAAAACGTTCTGGATCCTCAACTAGTTTTTGAACAATAAGAGTGTCATTCTCACCCATCTCGATGATTTTTCCATCTTCTCTGTAATCAGTACATCCATCGTCACTGCCAGTTACTGCTTCTAATGTACATCCAGCTTCCATTACTTTACCATCAAATGCATCTCTTGTTCCTGAGGTTGGAGGAGCTACTAATACTTCAATTTTATATGCAGGAAGGCTTGGGTTAATTTCGTTCCAAGTTTGATATGGATTTTCGACCACTTCACCATCAACAACAACTTTTGCAGCCATAGCTGTAAAGATTTCTTCTCTTGTTAGAGAAAAAGGTTCTGCTTCGTTGGAGTGAGAAAAAGTAATACCGTCATTAGCCCACATCACTTCAATTACGTTTGTTACACCGGCTTCAAGACATAATTTAGCTTCTTTAGCTTTCATTGGTCGTGACGCTCCAGTAATATCTGGAAATTCAACTCCCACACCAGCACAAAATGCTTTCATTCCACCACCAGTTCCAATTGGATTGTAAGTGGGGGTTTTAAAACCTGACTCGCCGAGTCTTTGTGCGTTTACTGTTCCATATGGGTATACTGTTGATGAGCCAACAATATTAATTTGATCTCTTGCAAAAGTTTCAGCAGAGAAAAGTACGCTTACTGCTAGAGCAAGAAAAGTTAACATAGATTTTTTCATAGTTAAGTTCCTTTATGTTGTTTAAATTGAGCTAAAAATATCCATTAGAAGTAAATCTTATGTTACAAATATGTTAAAGTTTTATTAAGCATGCTTTGGAATTGTGATTAAAAACTCTGAGCCTTTTCCAACTTCACTTTTTATGTCAATAAAACCCATGTTTTTATTCAAAATATGTTTCACAATTGAAAGGCCTAATCCAGTACCACCAACCTCTTTGGATCGAGCACTGTCCACTCTGTAAAATCTCTCGGTAAGCCTTGAGATGTGCTCTTCTGCAATGCCTATGCCATTATCCTTGAAGGAAATTTCGACATATTCAGTCATATTGCTAGTATTCATTTTTTCACGAGCTTTAATTAAAATTTTAGCACCATCTTTTGAATATTTAACAGCGTTGTTAACGATATTGACAACCACTTGAATAAATTCTTCATGAGGACATCCAACTAAAAGAGATTGGTCTAAATTAATATCAACATTTATTTTTTTCTTTAAAATTTTTGACTCCAATGAGTTTATTCCAATTTTAACGGTATTTAATAAATTACAAAATTGGTCATTCTCATTAGTTTTTTTATTCTCGATGGAACTTAAACTTAATAGATCATCAATCAAAGAGTTCATTCGATTTGACTGATCTTGAATAATTGAAATAAATTTTTTTTTATTTTTTTCATCGTCAACAGTTAAAAGTGTTTCTAAATATCCTATTATTGAAGAGAGTGGAGTTTTTAATTCGTGACTTACATTAGCTACGAAGTCAGTTCTTACCATCTCAAGATTTTTAATTGCAGTAATGTCTTTAAAAGCAACGCAAAAAAAATCGTTAATTGGAAATCCTGTAACGTCGTAATATCGGTCATTTGGTATTAATCTGTTCCACTCAAAATTTTTTTTTGATTTAGTTTTAAGTGCGTTACTTAGATTTTCAGACAAAGATAAGTCTCTTAAACCTATTTTAAGGTTATCTGCATTTTCTAAATTAAATGTCTCTTTGAAAATATTATTAACGAATATGATATTATAATCGTAATCTATAATAACTATTGAGAGGTCTAAGGAGTTAAGAATGTCTTGATACTCCAAACTTTGTTTGTCACCAACTTCGATGCGTCTTTCTTTGTCTAAAAGAGTCTCTTCTAAAATATTTCGGACTTTTGTAAATAACATATTGTCAGATTTTCTTAGGTCAAAAGTTTTTTTTTCAAGATAGCTCTCAAAGAAATAATAAGAAATGAAATAAACTAAACTCTGAGAAATAATTGATATTAAAAAAATATTAATTGAAGTACTAAAAAACAAAAATAAGTTTAATGAGAGAACAGCAATAGAAAATACAAATAACATTTTATTGTTTTTCTATTTTTTTATAGACCTTTTTGGCAGCAGTGCCTCTCCCTGAGAGACTAGGGTTGGTCATAAAATATTTATGTGAGTCTATTTTTAGTTTAGAGTTTATTTTTTGATAATTTCCATCTGAGTCGAGTATCCAAGTATTTTGATTATCGTTAATGGCAGTGTACATAATTTGATATAAAATTTGTTCGTGAACAGTTTTGTTATCGATAGGAACTAATGTTTCCACGCGCCTGTCAAAATTTCTAGTCATCCAGTCAGCAGATGAAATATAAATTTTTGCTTTTTTACTGGGTAGTTTATTGCCTTTTCCGAAACAAACTACACGTGAATGCTCTAAAAATCTTCCTACAATACTTTTAACTTCTATGTTTTCTGACATTCCTTTAACACCAGGAACTAAGCAGCAGATACCTCTAATTAAACAAGTAATTTTCACTCCTGCTTTAGATGCTTCGTAAAGTTTGTTAATTATTTCTTGATCAACTAAATTATTCATCTTGATCCATATGTTAGCTGGCTTTTTAATTTTTGATAAACCTATTTCGTAGTCAATATGTTCGTATAGTTTTTGTCTTAAGTTATATGGAGAGAAAGATATTCGTTTAAAATCTTTTGCCATGTTGTAACTACTCATATAATGAAATAATTTTATAGCATCAGATGCTAGATCTTTATTACAAGTAAAAAATGATAGATCTGTATAAACCTTTGCTGTTTGAGGATGATAGTTACCAGTACCATAGTGAACGTAATGGACTAAATTTTTTTTTTCTCTTCTAGTAACTAAGGAAACTTTTGCATGAATTTTTAGATTTAAAAAACCATACACTACTTGAACTCCAGCTTTTTCCAAATTTGATGCCCACTGTAGATTTTTTTCTTCATCAAACCTTGCTTTTAACTCAACAACTGCTGTTACAGATTTACCAGCATCAGCAGCACGAATGAGTGCATCAATGATTGGCGATTGATCGCTAGTGCGATACAAAGTTTGCTTAATTGCCACAACGTTTTTGTCGTTTGATGCTTGATCTAAAAAACTAACAACAACATTAAAAGACTCAAAAGGGTGGTGTACAACTAAATCCTTTTTTTTGATTGCTGCAAAACAATCACCGCCAAAATCATTTATTCGCTGTGGGAAACGAGGTTTAAATTTTTTATAATTTAAATTCTTGTTTTTTATATTTCCAAAGACTTCTGATAATTGGTCGAACCCCAGTAGATCTTCGTATTCAAAAATTTCATTTTCAGATACATTCAACTCGTTAATGATGAATGATTTAAAATTATTATTAAGACTTTTTTGAACATCTAATCTGATTACCTGTCCTCTTTTTCTTTCCCTGACAAGTTTTTTAAACTCTCTGATAAGATCGTCTGCCTCCTCCAAAACCTCTAAATCACTGTCCCTTATTACGCGAAATAGATTTGTATCAATAACATCAAAATCATGGAATACATCCCCAACATAATTGTTAATTATTGACTCTACGGGATAAAAATAAATACCCTGTTTATCAATAATTTTAAGAAAGCGTTGTTTTAAATCTGATACTCTCATAACTGAGATAAATTCTTTTTTTGATTTTTTATTTTTAATTTTAGCGATAAGACACAAACTTAAATTTGGTATAAAGGGCAAAGGGTGTGTGCTATCAACTGTAATTGGTGTCAGAATCGAAATAATTTCATTCAAATAATAATTTTTTATGTGGGACAAATGTTTTTTTAAAAACTTATCTCTTAAAATATAGATTTTATTTTTTTTTAATTCTTTTTCAATTTGACCATACGATTCATTTTGCCTTTTAATCAAACCTCTTGTTAATGAGTCAACAATTTTAATTTGATCCTCAATCTTCATTCCATCAAAACTTTTTTTATTAGGAGTGAGTTTTAACTGTTCAATTAATCCAGCCACTCTTACTGAAAAAAATTCATCTAAGTTTGATGCAGCAATACTTATAAAATTTAGTCGTTCTAAAATTGGGACGTTTTTATCATAGGATAATTCATTTACTCTCTCATTAAATTTTAGCCAGGATATTTCTCTATTAAAATACTTATTCATTCTTGTAATTATAACTTTTAAGTCTTTTTACTAATTGTAGTTCTTTAATTTCACCAGTATTTTTTTTTATCTCACTCCAGGAATTAATATATAGATTAATCTCGCAAAATGCACATGTTGGAAATTTTATTATTTTATCTTTTGCAATATAGTTAATTAAATCAATCAAAGCTGGATTATGACCTACTATCATTAAATTTTTGTTAATTTTAATTTTTTTTATCCATTTAATTAAATCGTTAAAGTTGAAAGTATATAGTTCACTTTCAAAATTAACTTTAATTGAGTCTTTAAATATTTTTTTGCAAGTCTCTTGTGTTCTTTTTGAATTCGATGAAAAAATTGAGATATCTTTAAAATTTAGTTTTTTAAAAATATGCGTTGCCATTACTTTGCAACTAAAAATCCCCCTCTCAGATAATGGTCTTTCATGATCGTCTAATTCTAAATTTTTCCAAGAGGATTTAGCGTGACGTAATAAAAATAGTTTTTTTTCAATCATCTGTTAAATATATGCAATATAATATGCTTAATAAAAAAGATTCTATTGCAGTAATAGATATAGGGTCAAATTCAGTAAGATTGTGTGTATTTAGGGGCAATATGAGAAGCCCTGATGTGCTCTATAATAAAAAATTTTTTTGTGGGTTAGGTGAATACCTTCCAAAAACAAAATTGATCAGCAAAGAGGCTGAAAAAAAATGTATCAACTCAATAATTTTTTTTAACTCAATAATTGAAGAAATAAAACCTAACCACTCTGTCGCTTTGTGTACTGCAGCAATTCGAAATGCTTCTAACAAAAAACAAATTACAAATAAGATACAAAAAGTTTTTAAGGGAAAAGTTTTAACTTTATCTGGAAGACAAGAGGCCTCCTATGCCACACTAGGCGTTCGTTCTGCAATACCTAGGGCCAATGGGACCATTATTGATATGGGAGGTGGCAGTCTTGAATTAGCACAAATAACACCACATAAAATTAAAAATATATCTTCTTTTCCTTTGGGTATATTAAACTTCACTAAAGAACATAAAGAGCATAAAAAAATTAACAAAGAAATAAATTCAAAACATAAAAATCAAAAAATCTTCTATTTAATTGGTGGAGCATTTAGGACAATTGCAAGATGTTATATTTATTTTAATAAATTGCCCTTTAATGAAATACACAACTTGAGTATCTCTCGGAAAAATTTTTATGAATTAAAATCAGAATTACAAAAAATTGGGATTGACGACCTACAAAAAATTCCGAAAATTTCTGTCGACAGAATAAAACATATTCATATTGCAATAGAAGTATTGGACAAGGTGTTAAAATTATCAAACTGCGAGCAGTTTATTTATCCAAGATACGGGATTAGAGAGGGTTTCATTTACGAAAATCTTCCCAAAAAGCAAAGGGTTTTAGATCCAACTGAAATTTCTTTAGAATTAATAGCTAAAAGTAGATGTCGTTTTTTAATATTTAATAAAAAGACTTTTGCTTGGATTAAAAATGTTTATTTAAAATTTATAAATTTAAAAATGTCCCCTAACCAACTGAGAGTAATAAAACTCTCATGCATTATTTCAGATTTGGGATGGGAGCAAACAGCCAAAATTAGAGCTTCTTATGCATTCAACCTAATATTAAATAGTCCTCTAGTAGGAATAGAACAATCAGAAAAAGTATTTATTGCATATTTAGTGTATTTAAGGCACACGAAAAATATCTTAGACCAAAGGGTTATTGAAAAAGAATTAAGTACCTATTTATCTTATTTATCAAGTGACGAAAAAAAGTTAGCTTATCAGATTGGGTGTGTATTAAATTTTTTATACTCTATAACTAAGGGTTCTTCTTTTTTATTAAAACAGCTTGATCTTAAATCTTTAACATTGGCAGAGCAAAAAAAGGTTTCGTCTATTCAAAAAGTACCAAAATCAGGCAAAACTGAACAGCTTTATAACCTTATTAGAAAATTTTAATATTAGATTAATATTTTTTTAATTAAAATTACATAATCAATAAATCTAATATTCTTTGGTATTTGGAGAAAAAATAATGAAATTATTATTATCAATGCTTTTAAGCTTTGTTTTTTTCAATGTAAATGCATTGGAACTTAATAAAATCTCAGGCTATTCAACTTTTTCATGGGACGAAGGTGGATCAGAAATTTTAGCTTACGACTCTCAAAGAAACAGAATATTTGTAACAAACAATCTAACAAAATCTATAGATGTTTTAGATATTACAAGATTACCATATACAGAAAAATTAATTTCAATCAAACCAAGAGCAGGTGTTGGTGGAATAAACAGTGTTGCTGTTTCAGAACAAGCAGGTTTGCTTGCTTTAGCAATCGAGGCAGAAGACAAACAAGACAATGGTGCTGTTTTGTTCTATAATCTTAATACATTAAAATTGGCTTTTGGGTACTCAGTAGGTGCGCTGCCTGATAATGTTGTATTTACTCCGGATGGGAAATATGCATTGGTCGCCAATGAGGGTGAGCCAAATGATGACTACACTGTTGATCCCAAAGGATCTGTTTCAATTATTGATTTAAACAAATGGTTTGTTGGCCCTAGTGAAGATAAAATCAGAAATATAAACTTTTATTACAATGGGGCTCCAGAGGGTGGCAGAATTGTAAAACCTGGATCATCTTTTTTGTATGATGCTGAACCAGAGTTTATAGCAGTTAGCGGTGACTCTAAAAGAGCTTATGTAGCTCTTCAAGAAAATAACGTTATTGCAAAGATAGATATTAGTTTGGGCATAGTTACTGATTACTTTGGTTTAGGCTATAAAGATTGGTCTCAGTCCGCTCTTGATGCTTCGAATAAGGATAACAGAGTTAATATACAGCCTTGGCCGGTTAAAGGAATGTATCAACCAGACACCATGGTAGTTGTCAGTAAAGAGATTAATGGTGAAATGTATGATTATGTTTTAATGGCTAATGAGGGAGATGCAAAAGATTACGATGGATTCTCAGAAGAGGTAAGGGTCGCTGATTTAACTTTAGACCCTTCAGTCTTTCCTAATGCCTCAGAGCTACAAAAAAAATCAAATCTCGGTAGGTTAAAAACAACTACTACTATGGGAGATGCTGATGGTGACGGTTTTTATGAAGAAATCTATACCTACGGCGGAAGATCTTTTTCAATTTTAGACGGTAATACCGGACAAATTATTTATGATAGCGGTAATGATATTGCTGTTAGAACAGCGTTTTCAGGTTTTTTTAACTGGAATGAGGATGCGGGATCTTTTGATGACAGAAGTGACGATAAAGGTGCAGAGCCAGAGGCTCTTACAGTTGGAGAAATTGATGGAAGAACAATAGCTTTTGTAGGTCTTGAAAGACAGGGCGGTATCATGATGTACGATATTACTGGTATGGTAAAACCAAAATTTCTTGGATATTTTAATGGTAGAAACTTTTTTGGAGATGGTACAAAACAAACTGGTGGTGACATATCTCCTGAATCATTAGTTTTTATACCTGCCGACAAGACACCTCCACTTTATCATGTCAGAAAAGGAACTCCTTTATTGATTGGAGCCTATGAACTTTCGGGTTCAACTGCTATTTACGAAGTTATAATTGATTAGTAATATTTATTTTACCCTCTCTAAATTAATAGGGAGGGTTAGATTAAATAGCTTTTTCTAAACTTGTCATTAATAAGTGCAATAGCTTTTTTTCCATCCTCAAGTGAAATCTTATCTGGCGGACCCCAAGCAGTTTTATTGACATCAACAATGTAAATTTTTTTCGTATCCCTATCTCTTAAAATGTCTAACTCCCCAAAATCTAGTTTAAATTTTTTACAAAATTCATTTATTAAACTAATCTCTTCATTTTCAAATAAAGAACAAATTGAGACTATTTTTGAATAAACAGTTTTAGATTTAAAGCGATATTCTTTTTGAGCAAATTTCACGTAAGCTAATACAATTTCATCTTTAACCCATACGACCCTATAATCGATAGCAAATTCGTTATAAATATTATTAATTAATTTTTGGTAAACCTTATTTTTATAAATTTTAAATCCTAACGAAGAACTATTTATAATCTTCCCGTCATGTTTTGCATTTTGCTCCGATTTTTCTAAAATTGAACCATGAAAGTTTTTTGGATCTAAGCTCAGAGAATAACCAAAAATCTCTAAGAAAACTTTATCAACATTAGATTTACTGATGTCAGTGCAATTTTTATTTATTACTATTTTTTTTGGATTTCCAGAGACTTGGTAGTTACTATTAGTTTTGTCATAAAAATATAATTCTATGTCAGCTAGTTCTGGGGAGGACGTAAACCTAACTGGCAAGCCCCATCTAACTTTAGCTAAAGTATAAAGTGGATTCAAAGGCCTTCTAGGGTAACAGATTATTTTTTTTTTATTTGATGAGGTAGATTCATATAAGCTAATCAAAAAATAAACATCTCTCAGCCCTCGAAGAATAGTACTAATTACGTCTGAAACAGTTATTGATGACATAAATTGATTCTTGAGACCATTACATATATACAATGTTAAAGTTTTATTAATGAAAGATATCTCTCAAATAAAAAAGAAGTATCAATCAAATAAGGTTAAATTATTTCAAAAATTAGCATCAACTAATGATGGCTTCTATTTTAATAAAAATCATACAGATCTTGTGGATACAGTTGTAAAAGAAATAGTTAAAGGAATTTATAATATTTATCCAATAGAAGATTTCTCTTTAATCGCTGTAGGTGGGTACGGCAGACATGACTTGTCACCAAAAAGTGATGTTGACTTACTATTTATTTATAAAAAATCTAATAAAAATATAAGAGATTTTATTACTCAATTAAATAATACACTGTGGGATATTGGATTAGAAGTTGGAATATCTTTCTTAACAATTAAACAGGCATTAATCGACTCTAAGAAAGATATAAAAACAATTACAAAATTTGTTGAGAGTCGATTTATCATTGGTGATGAAATTCAATACGGTGAGTTTGTTCGGTCCATTAAGATTTTAATTGGAAAACAAAATCCCCTAAAGCTCAGCGAATTAAAGCTTATAGAGTTGGTTGAAAGACATGACTATCGAATAGGAATTAAAAGTAATTTAGAGCCGAATATCAAAGAGGGTATTGGGGGTCTTAGAGATATTCATACCATACTGTGGGTATCGATCTTTATGTTTAACATTTATAAATTAGAAGACTTAACGTCTGTTAATATCTATACCAAAGAGGAAATTAAAGAATTAAAGAATGCTTGGAAATTTCTCTTAACCATTCGAGCATTTATTCATTTATTTAACGAAAGCAAAGGTGATGTTCTATCTATCGAAAATCAATTAAAAGTTTCAAAAAAACTCTCTTACAAAGATAAAAAGAAGGAAAAAGGAGTGGAGATTTTTATGAAAGATTTGTTTGTGAATGTTGCAAAGATTAATTCTCTCTTAAGAGCCTTTTATTCAAAGCTTCCAGAGGATTTAATAATCAAAACAATTTATAAAAGAAAACCCACTAAAACTAAATCATTAGAAAAAGAATTTATAATTGAAAAAGGTTTTCTGAATTTAAAAAATAATACCGCTAAAAACCTTCAACTAAAATGGGCAAACGTCTTTGAAAAATCCTTGGAACATAATTTACTCATTCATCCTCGCTTTTTAAAGACCGTCGAGGAAAAAAGAAAAGTTTTAAAAAAAACCACAGATAAACAGCACCTCCAATCATTTTTAAATATTGTTGTCTCCAAAAAAAATCCTATACAAGCCCTTCATGATTTTAATGATACCCAGCTATTTAGCGAAATATTTCCTGAGTTTGGCAGAGTTTGGGGACAAGTGCAGTTTGATATTTATCATCACTACACCACCGACGAACACTTATTATTAACACTGCACAACCTAAATGAGCTAAGACAAAAATCCTTTTATAATGAAATATATAGCAGGCTATCCTCAAGAGAAGCCCTTCACATCGCTTTACTATTTCATGACATTGGAAAGAAGGGGCCAAAAAATCATTCTGTTTATGGAACAGAGTTGACCAAAAAGGTCCTAAAAAGACTTCCTGTATCAGAAGAAGTAAAAGAATTGACATTGTGGTTAGTTGAAAATCATTTAGCAATGAGCGATACAGCTTTTAAAAATGACACTCAAAGTCCTGAGGCAATTGCTAAATTTACTTCTATTGCAAACACAGAAGAAAAAATAAACTCATTGTTTCTTTTTACCTTATGTGACATTGCCTCTGTCGGACCAAACGTTCTAAACGAATGGAGAATAAGCCTGCTTAGAAGTTTATTTTATAATGCAAGAGATTTTCTGCAAAGAGGTCTAGATACAAAAACTTATTCTACTTCTGTTCAAGAATCTTTAAAGAAATCAGTATTACAAAAATCTGATGTTAATTTAAAAAAGTTTATAAAAAATTCGATAAATGAATTTCCAAATCAATTCTGGGAAGCCTTTTCATCAAGAATGATCGTCGATATCTTTAAAATTTACCAAAGAAATAAAAAAGCAAAGGTTATTAACTCTGTAAATTTTCTTAATTATGAAAATAAAGAATATAGTGCTGTTGTTGTCACAAGTAAAAATAGACCAGGAATTTTAAAAGATATTGTTTCGGGGTTTACACACTCTCAATCGAATATTCTTAGTTCTAGAATAATATCTTTAAATAACAATCAAGTAATTGATGTGTTTTGGGTAACCAATTTTTTGAATAAAGGTGTTTTAGATTTAAACGAACAGAAAAGAGCAGCTAAACATGTAATGAGTGCTCTTGATCAAAAAGATTTTAAACCCTTACGGTCATTTACCAAAGGTTTACAAAAACTTACTGTAAATCCTCAAATTACAATTGATAACGATATGAGTAAGCAAGTCACTACTTTTCAAATATTATCTGGCGATAGGCCTGGATTATTAATGGATATTTTAGGAGTATTTCATGACAAAAAAATAAGTGTCCAATCAGCAAAAATTTCCACATACGGTGAAAAGGTTTTCGATATTTTTCAATTAACAAATAGTAATAACCAAAAAATCAAAGATGAAAAATTACTCAAATCAATTGAAAAGGATTTGATGTCTATTTTTTAGGTTTTTTATGTTTATCGATTTAAGTCCCTCGATATTACTAGATAATTCTGATATCAATTTTAATAATATTTAAATATGAGCAGTTTCCAAAAAAGAGTTTTTTCTGGTGTTCAACCAACAGGAACCCTGCATTTAGGTAACTATCTTGGTGCGATAAAAAACTTTGTAGAGCTTCAAAAAGAATTTGAATGTATTTATTGTGTTGTAGATCAACACGCCATTACTGTTGAGCAAAATCCAGCTGAGCTTCGCTCAAACACGCTAGAGGTATTAGCATCATTTATCGCAGCAGGAGTGGACTATAAAAAACAAATTATATTTCAACAATCAAGTGTAGCAGAACACTCTCAGCTTGCTTGGGTATTTAATTGTGTCAGTCGAATTGGTTGGCTTAATAGAATGACACAATTTAAAGATAAAGCTGGAAAGAATAAAGAAAATGTAAGTGTTGGTTTAATGGTTTATCCTAACTTAATGGCTGCAGATATTCTTGCTTACCTTGCAACACATGTTCCCGTAGGTGATGATCAAAAACAACATTTAGAACTGTCAAGAGACATTGCACAAAAATTTAATAATGATTTTAAAGTAGACTTCTTTCCACTGCCAGAACCACTTATTTATGGAAATGCGACAAGAGTAATGAGCCTTCGAGATGGAACTAAAAAGATGTCAAAATCTGATGCATCTGAATTTTCTAGAATTTTATTAACTGATAGTGATGATGATATAAGTTCTAAAATAAAAAAAGCAAAGTCTGACTCAGACCTTATTCCTGATGACAAAGATCAGTTACAAAATAAACCTGAATGCTTAAATTTAATCAATATTTTGTCTGCTTGTTCAAATGAAAGTATTGAAAAAACTCTGGTAAGTTATGCTGGCAAAGAATACTCAAAATTAAAAAATGACCTTGCAGACAAATTAATTCAAGTCATAGGACCAATTAGAACCGAGATATTAAATCTTCTCAATAATAAAGATGAATTAAATAAAGTCCTAGATATGGGCAGTGAAAAAGCATCCACAATTGCAGGCCCTATTCTCAAAGAAGTCTATAAGATAGTCGGTTTTAGATAGACACTTTGGCTTGAAATTTCCAATTTTATAGACATATTATTAGCAATGTTCGTACAAACTGAACCAACGCCTAACCCTGCAACCTTAAAGTTTTTGCCAGGAAAAGAGGTCATGAAAGACGGAACTATGTTCTATCAAAACCAAGAGTCTGCCTCAAATTCACCTTTGGCAATGAACTTGTTTAATATTAAAGGTGTTGAGGGTGTTTTTTTTGGGTCTGACTTTATCACTATAACCAAAGGCAAAGATAATGATTGGACGCTTATGAAACCTGCAATTTTGGGTTGTATCATTGAGCACTTTACAATGAACAAACCTATTATCTCAGAGCAATCTGCATCAACTGGACATACAATTGATGAGAACGATAGTGATGTTGTAAAAAAGATCAAAGAACTTCTAGATAGTAAAGTAAGACCAGCTGTTGCTATGGACGGTGGAGATATCATATTTGACAAATATAATGAAGGAATTGTATTTCTACAAATGCAAGGGGCTTGTCAGGGATGTCCAAGTTCAACGGCAACTTTAAAAATGGGAATTGAAAATATGCTTAAGCATTATATTCCCGAAGTCCGTGAAGTACGACCCGTTGAAGTCTAGTCTTTTACTTTTTTTTTTTGGATTTTTATTAAATTCATCTCTTAACGCAGGAGAATTTCATAATTGGGTTGATTTAAATAAATATTATAAAAAAAATAATTTTATTCCTGAAATTTTAACGCAAGAAAATATTGGTCATCTTCCTATAATATCAGAATTACCTGATGATTTTTCAGAAATACAAGATGTTCCGACAAAGAAAAAACTATTTTACCTCGTAACACTTCCTTTGATTTACAATGCGAATGCCTCAATCATGCAAGAACGAAGGATGGTAATTAATATAGAAAAAAAATTTGCTAGAAAAGAATTAAATAAAAACGAAACTGACGAAATTATTAAGTTGTCAAAAAAATATAAATTAGATTATAGCGAAATTAACACAAAACTTTTTAGAAAACTTAAACAACGTATTAATATTATCCCAGTGTCACTAGCTCTTGGACAAGCAATTATTGAAAGTGGTTGGGGACAGTCTAGATTTGCAACTGAGGGTAATGCTCTTTATGGTCAGTGGACTACAAGTGAAGACAAAGGGATCATTCCTCAAGACAGAGATGAGGATAAAACTCACGCTGTTTTAAAATTTAAAAATTTATCAGAGAGTGTTGAGGCGTATATGTTTAATATAAATACCCATCAAGCTTATTATAATTTTCGTGTCATTAGACGAATAGATGAGCGCATAAAATACACAGACCCTATTAGTATGAAAGTGAAATATTTAGCAGCCTATGCTGAAATCGGCGATAAATATGTCGATAAATTAGAGCTGATCATTGCTTCAAATAATCTTCAAGAATTTGATCGATTTAAATTTAATTAACTAAGTATTGATAGCCAAACCAGAAAATACCATTATTAACTTTTGTGCAATTAAACCTAAGTCTACCTTTCACAGGTAAACGATTAAGTTCAACTAATAACTTATTATTAAGATTTGTAATTGTTGGATTAAATGATCCTTGAAAATCACTAATAAAACAATTTATGTTGGAAGAGTCCTCGTTAAAATCTAAAGCATATCTACTGATAGGCTCACTTTGATAAGGGTTGCCAGGTTCAATAAGCACATTATTAAAAGGTAAAACACTTGATGCATCTTTTATTCGATTAATAGATCCGTAATTCTCATTTAGAGGGAATCTTGGAATAAAATATTTTTGATTAATTGAAAAGGCACCTGAATGTTGTCCAAATCCTGCATCAAAATACTGAGAAACTACTTTTTGTGCTATAGTGCTATTTTCACCAAAAGGATAAGCAAATAAATTTGGAGTAATACCTAAATTTTCAAAAATAAGATCCTGTGATTTTTCTATTTCATTTACAATTTCAATTTCACTAAGACTAGATAAACTTGAATGAGAGTGTGTATGGTTTTGAATATCTACACCACGACTTAGTACACTTTTAAGCTGAGTCCAATTCATATAATTTTGTCCGCCAACGTTTTCTGTATTTAAAAAAAGAGTAACTGGTATCTCATACTTTTCAAAAATAGGTAATCCCACCTCAAAAAATGATAAATAAGCATCATCTACAGTTATTGAAATAGTTTTTTTTTGTAATTTATCTTCAAACAAAAGATCTCTAGCTAAAATAAAATTAAACCCTTGATCCTTTAAATACTCTAGATGACTTACTAATTGCTCTTCGCGTATATTTGTTGAGGGATACTTATTTTCACCAAATCGATGATACATTAGAATATTATTTGGAATTGTATCATTCACACTTGTTGCATAGGATGTACTAATTGGAAAAGTAAAATTTGACACAAAAATGATCAGTAAAGTAAAAAATTTTGAAATCGGCATAGATAGCTCTTTATCATACTGTTCAATTACTTTATTTAAAAATGAAAAAATCATTTGGGATAAAACTGTAAAAAGTGAGTATGGACATGAAAAAATATTATCGAAATTACTACAAAACTTAGTAACTAAAACAAAAATAAAGGCTGATGATATCAAAAAATTGCATCTAAATTATGGACCAGCACGCTTTACAGCAATAAGAAATTGTCACTCACTTATGAAAGGATTTTTTATAGATCATAAAGTAGAAATTGTGGGTTATTCTATCTTTGAGCATTTCTTTTTAGGTATTAACAAAAAACTTACTAAAGATGTCTTGTGTGTGATTGACACAAATAGAAAAGATTTAGCTATTCAAAAGATTGATACTTCAGGGAGATTAGTTGGAAAGACAAAAACTTTAAAAATTGACTCAGACCTTGAGGATATATTGAGTCAAAACTATTTTTTAATAGGAAACGGATTAGAAAAACTAAAAAAAATTTCTGAATTTGCCTTTATTAAAAATAAAATTATTTCGCCAACAAAATTGAAATCAAATTATTTTATTAAAAAGCATTATAAGAAAAAATCTTATTATAAGTTCCCAAAAATAATTTATCCCTACTCTCCGATTTAAAAATTAAAAATTTAAAAAAGAGTATTTTTTTTCCATATACTTTTGATGATAATCCTCTGCGGGACAGTAATTCTTAACGGGTTCTATAATAGTAGTAATTTTTTGATTAAATTGGCTTTCGTTCAATTTGTCCGTGATCTGCTTTGCTATTTCACATTGAGTTTCGTCATAATAGCCTATCAATGATCGGTATTGAGATCCTCGATCTGGGCCTTGTTGATTTAAAGTTGTCGGATCATGAATTTGATAAAAAAACTCCACAAGGTTGGTATATGAAACGAGATTTTCATCAAATTTTAAGAAAACGACTTCAGCATGGTTTGTATTACCTTTGCAAACTTCTTCGTAAGAAGTTTTATCAGTTAAGCCTTGAGAGTAGCCTACTTGGGTTTCAATCACACCTTTGATCTCAGAAAATTTTTTTTCAGGCCCCCAAAAACATCCTGCACCAAATAATGCTTTAGACATAATCTTTTCCTTTTAGTTGTGTCTTTTGGGCACTTCTTTGGTGAATTCTCTTTCTCCAAATTTCATAGCTTTTTTGTTTAATATTTTTTTTCATAATTTTTTTAACATCACCCTCATCAATTTCATAAATTTTTTTGATATGACTAAAATCTGTTTGATCGTCCCAAGCCATTTGAATTATTTCGCTAATCTGAGATTGATTAAATTTCATACTTAATGATACAAATCGGGGATATTTTCAGATCTATAACAATTTGAAGCATAACCTTGTTCTTGGGTAACAAACTTAAACAGTTTTCCTGCATGCGGTTGTCTTTCTGCTTCAATGTCGTTGAGACCAACAGATGCAGTTGTAATAAAAAGCTCATTGAGATTTTTCCCACCAAAAGTGCAACTTGTTACTTTTGAAACAGGAAGTTGTAGAATTAATTTAAGTGAACCTTTTTTATCAAAACAACAAACTTTGCCACTTCCCCACATTGCTACCCATAAGTTACCATTTTTATCAACTGTCATTCCATCTGGGTTTCCATCGATTTTGTTCATGGATAGAAAAACTTTTTTATTTATTCCATTGCCGGACAAATCATTGATAGAAAAAATATAAATAATTCTTTTAATAGAGTCAGTTACATAACCTACATTTCTCTCATAGTCAAAAACTGGTCCATTTGAAATAATATAGGAGTTATCTGAGTATATTGGTTTTAAATTGGAGTCATGACATATAACTTTTCCAGTCTGAGACTTTTGTTGAATATCCATTGTTGATATCCAAATTTGTCCATTTAAATCTATGTCTGCATCGTTAATCCTGTTATTTGGACTATCAAAATTGATCTTTGTTAGAAGCTGTTTTTTAGATATTGAGGGATGAATTGAATAAAGAGAGTCGTATGAACTCATGATATAATTTTTATTATCTTGTAAAAGAATATTGGTGACACCGTCTTGTACTGAATATTGACGTTCTTCGTTATTATCTTGATCAGTTTCAATTATTTTATTTTCATAAATATCCACCCATAACAGCTTATCGTGCCTCCAATCCCAAAGTGGTCTTTGACCTAGAACACTTTTATATGATTGATGGCAAACAGACGGTTGCTCGTATTTAATTCTCACAAAGATGATTATAAACTAAATATTTAGATGAAAAAAGTATGTTGGAGATTTGTTTTGATTGTCTTATCGTGTTTTTAATATAGAAATTGCATGAGCAATTTGTGTTCTTATTGATTTAAGAGTTTGATGAATTTAGTTAAATTATCTAAATATTTTATTTTTATTTCTTTTCTGATTATAGCAACAGGCTGTGAAACAACTGATGTAGAAGAGAAAGTAATAAAACCAGAGCCTGTACCTAAAATTATATATACCCCTGAAGTAGAGGAAACTGTTGAGGAAAGTGATGAAATTGTTGAGCATTTCAAAGGTGTAGAACTATTTTTAAATAAATCGGTAAATGATTTAATTTTAAAATATGGAAAAGTTGATTTTTCAAAAATTGAGAGTGTTTATGAATTCCACAGATATAACACTGATAATTGTAGAATCTTTATACAAAACAGATCTGTAGATAAAACAATAATAAACATTACGATTTACAACTATAAAAAGAATTTGTTTATTGAAACATACGCAAAAGATTTGTGTACTGATATTTAAAATAGATAATAGTTTAATAACAAATAATATAATTCTTAATTATGAAATTTAAGTATGGGATATTTATTTTATTTTTCTCAATAAATTGTTTTGCTCATCATCCAGGAAATCAGATAGATGCTGATAAGCCTTACCCTTCAATTAATTTAACAGTCATCAAAGATAAAATTGATGGTTACAATATTTTTATAGATTTAAAATATTTTAACCTAAACCCTTCAGAAATTGGAGGTGAAAATATTTCAAACTCTGGATATTTACAGCTTTTTATAAATGATATTAGGATCACAAGAATTTATTCTGACTGGGTACACGTGCCTCAACGTTTTTTTAATCTGAAAGAAAACTTTATCAAAATTACAATTCATTCCTATCTCCATGATCAGTTTACTATTAAGGGAAAACCAATAGAACACATAGTAAAAGTTAACGATAATTAGATTTACATTAAAAGAATTTTAAAAAAACTTACTTTATGTAAAAAGTTAAATGAATTTCGGATTTTCTAAAAATAAATATTTACTCAAGCTTCATAAGGTAGCGAAGAGTGATGCAAAACTATTTTTAATATGCCATTTTCGGTTTTTTTATATCCCCAGCTCTTATCAACTTTAACAGCGGTTCCTTCTTTGTTAATCAAGGTTACCCAACCCATCCACATTGCTACATTTTGATCTATAAACACAGATGATGTTTCCGATTTGACTTCGAGCCAATCTTTAATTCCAAACCCACTATCTTTAGGGTACTTTGGGTTATTTCCAACAAAGTATGAAAGCGCCCCCTCTTTGTCTAATCGAAATGTTTGATTACCTCCACTAAGAGTTGGTTTAAATAATACTGATCCTAACTCAAACCCATAAAGATTATCTAACATTTCGTTTGCAACTAAAGTAGCTTGATCAATACCTTTTTTTTCATAAGCCTGTGAAATTGCAATCATGCTCTCTCCCCAAGCAGTACGAGCATTCGTTAAATCATTTTCATTTATTGTCATTGGCTATGTGTTATTTCATATTTATAAAAATGATTATTCATTTAATACGATTAACGATAAAATTAACAAGACTCGACATATATAGCAAGGGTTCCCTCTTTTTATTAAAGAAATTTTGCATTGATTTGTAATTTCTATTTTGAATCAATTTTAAATACTTAATACATTCAGTGCGATTAAGCTTATATGCAATATTTGCTTTTTGTGAGTCTTTTTTAATTTTCTTTCCAACTTTTTTCTCATTGCCCCATCTATCAAGCATATCATCAGTAACTTGAAAAATTTTTCCAATTGTATCTCCAATTTTTTTTAGCTCTCTTTTTTTATTTAAATTTAATTTTTTTACAGTTAGAAGAAGATTGAAACATAAACTAAATAATGCACCTGTTTTTAAAAGATGCATTGTCTCTATATCCTTTATTGTTGAATTTTTTTTCATGTAAATATCCATTGATTGTCCAGCAATTAAACCCTCCAAACCGTTAGCTTTTGAAAGCATCTGTATTGATTTGATTTTCTGATTATCAGAGAGATTTTTTGACTCTGCTAGCGTTTTTACTGATAAAACTTGAAACATATCTCCAGCTAAGACAGCAGTTGCCTCATCAAATTTTTTATGCACAGTTAATTTACCCCTTCTAAAGTCATCGTTATCCATAGACGGTAAATCATCGTGGATTAGTGAGTGCAAGTGAACACATTCTATCGAAAGGGCAAAGTCATCTAATATTTTCGGCTTAATATTTAAATATAAACCCATTCGACAAAGCAAGAACGGTCTAATCCTCTTTCCACCAGTTTTGGCAAAATAAATCATTGCCTTCTTAATTCGTTTATCGGGTGACTTTAATTCTTGTATGTGTCTAATAAGCTTTTTATCAAAATTCAAAGAAAATGATTTAATTTGCTTTTTCTCAAAGTTTTCACTTATTTTCATTTAATTACAAGTTATCCAAGTAATGAGAGGTGTGATTATCGAAAATGAATATAATTACACCTATAAATACAAGGTAAACAAAGAAATTAATGATTTTCTTAGTTTTTTTGTTATTTATGTAGCTTTTATTGAATTTCAGTATTATCCATAGCAATAGTGTGGATAAAAAGAATAAAAACCCATTAAACAGTACACTATCTTGAAAAATAGCCATTTTTTTACCCACTATACTCCCAAAATATATTAATAAAAGTCATATTAGGTATTTTTTTTTTGCAATTTATACCTATAATCCCCTGAAATTAACAAATCCTTACATTTAGGATTCTGTTATAAGTTTTAGAACTTAAGAAAAGGAGTACTCAATGATTAAGTTTTTAAAATCTATGGCTATCCCAACAGCTGCTCTAGTAGCACTGCCAGGAATAGCTTCTGCAAGCGTTGGCTTAGCGCCAGACGACTTTGTTGGGATATCTTTTTGGGTTATCTCAATGTGTATGGTTGCCGCTACTGCATTCTTTTTCCTAGAAACTAACAACGTATCAGGTAAGTGGAAGACATCTCTTGCACTTGGTGGTCTTGTTTGTCTAGTTGCCGCAGTACACTACTTCTATATGAGAGAAGTATGGGTAACAACAGGTGATACACCTACTGTTTATAGATATGTTGACTGGTTAATCACTGTTCCATTACAGATGATTGAATTCTACATTATCCTTGCTGCAGTTGCTGCAGTGTCAGCTGGTATTTTCTGGAGACTGTTAATCGGTACTCTAGTGATGCTTGTTGCCGGTTATGCTGGTGAAGCTGGCTTCATCAACGCATGGGCAGGATTCATCGTAGGTCTTGCTGGTTGGGCATACATTTTATATGAAATTTTTGCTGGTGAAGCTGGTAAAGCTGCTGCTGACAAATGTCCTGCAGCTGTTCAAACAGCTTTCAACACAATGAGATGGATCGTTACAGTTGGTTGGGCAATTTATCCATTAGGATATTTCTTCGGTTACTTAACTGGAGGAGCTGATGCTGTAACTCTAAACGTTATCTATAACGTTGCTGACGTTGTGAATAAGATTGCTTTTGTCGCAGTTATTTGGGCTGCTGCTGTAGCATCTTCAGGCAAAAAAGCTTAATAAAGCTTTATAACCTATTTAAACCAGGCAAGGCTAACTTGCCTGGTTTTTTTTTGTCTAAATTTCATATACTTTAACTATCTTGAGCAAGAGAGCTGTAGTTATTGGTGGGGGTTTTGGAGGACTAGCTGCTGCATTAAGGTGCAGAAAACTTGGTTTTGATGTCACGCTGCTTGAAAGACTTAACATGCTTGGCGGAAGAGCAAGAGTTTTCGAAAAAGATGGTTATAGACACGATGCTGGACCAACTGTTATAACAGCGCCCTTTTTGTTTGAAGAACTTTTTGAATTATTTGGTGAAAACTTAAAAGATTACTTAAATTTTAAATCCTTAGATCCTTGGTACAGATTTTACTTTCACAATGGAAAAACTTTTGATTATCGACCATCTATCGAAGATACAAATAATGAAATAAGAAAATTTGATGATAATGATGTTGATGGGTATGACAAATTATTAAAAACTTCAAAAGATATTTTTGAGGTAGGTTTCGAAAAGTTATCGGATAAGCCATTTATTTCCTTTTGGGAAATGGCAAAGCAAATACCGTCGTTAATAAAACTCAAAAGTTATTTAACAGTCAGTCAATTGGTAAATAGCAAACTAAAAAATAAGTATCTGCGGAAGGCATTTTCGATACATCCTTTATTAGTTGGGGGCAATCCGTTCACTACAACATCTATATATGCATTAATACACTATCTTGAAAGAAAGTGGGGGGTGTACTTTTGCATGGGAGGCACAGGTAAAATTGTAAGAGAGTTAGAAAATTTAATGTTAAGAAAGGGTATTACTATTAATAAAGAAACCGATGTAAAGCAAATTTCAATTATAAATGGTAAAGCAGAAAACGTGGTGCTCAATAACGGAAAAAAAATACCTGCGGATCTTGTGATTTGTAATGCAGATCCCCCTACAGTTTACAGTGAAATGTTACCATCAGAATACTCCAGAGATAGTCTTCTCAAACCTAAGAAATTTACACATTACTCTATGGGCCTTTATGTTCTTTTTTTTGGATCGAAGAAAAAATTCTCTGATGTCGCTCACCACACTATTTGGATGTCTGAAAGATATAAAGAGCTCCTTCACGATATTTTTGAGAAAAAGATTTTGACTGAGGATTTTTCACTTTATCTTCATCGTCCAACAGCAACAGATGATACTTTTGCACCAGAAGGATGTGATAGTTTTTATGTGTTATGCCCTGTTCCTAATCTTCAAGGAAATGTTCAATGGAATTCAGAGGGTCCGAAACTTAAGGATAGAATAGTTGAAGCACTGGATAAAACTATTATGCCAGGACTAAAAGAAAACATTGAGGCAGAATTCTGGATGACTCCTGAGGATTTTAAAAATGATTATAGATCAAAATACGGAGCTGGATTTTCCGTGGCACCAATTTTTTCTCAATCTGCATGGTTTCGCTATCACAACAAAGATAAGAAAATACCAAATTTATATTTTTCAGCTGCGGGATCACATCCAGGTGCCGGAATACCAGGTGTATTGTGCTCTGCTAAGGTAATAGAGAAGCTTATAATTAAGGATTTCAAAGTTAGTCATTAAGGTGACATCATTTAAAACAAATACCTATAGCATTAAATCGGAAGGTAAAAGTTTTTATTGGGCAAGTTTTTTTTTACCCAAAAAAAATAGAATTGCAGCTTCAAGGCTCTATAGCATATGTCGATATCTAGATGATGTGGCAGATAATTCGAAGTTAGATACCTCTTCTCAAATAAAAAATATATTTAATCAAATAAAAGAAAATGAAAGCTCTGAGATAAATATCTTTTTTAAAAAAAATAATATTAACCATGGTATTTTAAAGGATCTAATAGATGGTTTGATCAGCGATCAGCAGAACGTCAGAGTTACAGATGAGAAAGAATTAATAGATTACTCATACAAGGTTGCTGGAACAGTGGGGTTAATGATGTTACCAATAATTAATACCAAAGATACTGAAGCAAGAAAGCATGCTATTGATTTAGGAATTGCTATGCAACTAACAAATATTGCAAGAGATGTTTATGAGGACGCAAAAATGAATAGGTTATATCTACCAAAAGAATGGTTAGGACAAGTCTCAATAAGTGACCTGGTAGATAATAAGTTAGATGATCAAAAAAAAAAATTGGTTGAATTATCTATTAAAAATTTAATAGAACTCTCTGATAAATTCTATGCGAACGGTTTTTCTGGTATGAAATATATTCCTCTTAGAACCAGACTAGCAATATTTTTTGCAGCAAAAATTTACAAAGGTATTGGGGAAAAGATTAAAAGTGATGGTTATGTTTACAAGCTTGAAAGAATTTATTTAAACAAATTAGAAAAGTTATGGATTACAATAATTTCTATACCTGAATTTTTATTTTTAAAAAATATTTTTAAATCCTACAAACCAATTAGGGGCTCTTTTAAAAATGAAAATATATGATGTAGCATTTTTGGGCATGGGTGCCAGTGCCCTTGCTACTGCAAAATTAAAGTATAAGGGAACAAGTGTTAGTTTAATTGGCATTGATAAAAATTATCATAGCAAAAGAAATAATTTTTTTGCATTTTGGCTGACAGATTGGATGAAAGATTTTGATAGTCTTGCCCAAAAAAAATGGTTTTGCTGGAACTTTTACTTAACAAATAATCATATAAAACATGAAACTAAGGATTTACCGTATTGCACTATAAGATACCAAGATTGGAAAAATTATTGCTTAAAAGGTTTAGAAAACTTATCAATAAAAGAGTTCAATGTTCAAAGTATTACGAATTTAAAAAAATACTATGAAATCAAGCTAGAGAATGGTGAGGAAATTTTTGCTAAGAAAATTTATGATTCTCGTACACCGAAATTAGAAAATAAAAAAGTAAAACAGCATTTTTTTGGATACCTAATAGAAACTGAACAAATGATAAATAGTAATAGTGTGACCTTAATGGATTTTCGCGTTGAACAAAAAATGGGATTACATTTTATGTATTGTTTGCCAATAGATGAAAATAGAATGTTAGTTGAGTCAACAGTTTTTTCTTCAGAAATCCAAGAGGATGATTGGTATCAAAAACAGATATTAGAATACATTGAGACAAAATTAAATTTATCTGAATATAAAATAGTTGATGAAGAAAAAGGGGCGTTACCAATGTATGATATTGAAAACAAATCAAGTGAAAATTATATTAATATCGGTTCAAGAGGTGGTGCCACCAAAATATCAACAGGGTATGCTTTTTCCTTTTTTCTAAAAAACATAATGTTAAATTTTGAAAATATTAATAAAGCTCATCACTCATATTTTGATAAATGGATGGATAAGGTATTTGTGAATTATCTGAAAAATAATAGTGGAACAGAGAAGGTTTTTATTAATATGGCTTACTCTTTAAATGGCAATGAATTTGCATCATTTATGATGGGTGTAGCTGATTTTCCGACAAAATTAAAGGTCATTATGTCAATGCCAAAAATTAAATTTATAAAAAGTGCCTTAAGCACCATTCGTAATTAAATGTATGAATTAAGCTTTATATCTTTACTTGCTCTTTGCATGGTTTCATTCATAGGTGTGCCGCATGGTTCATTTGACGGAGCTGTAGCTGCACTTTTAGGGTATAAGACAAGAAAAGATTTTTTTATATTTGTATTCTTATATTTAATTATTTCTGCCGCAGTGATTATATTTTGGATTTACTTTTCCGTAATTGCTTTAATTTTATTCATTTTAATGAGTATCGTTCATTTTGGATTATGTGACTGGTCCTATCTTGGCTTGAATAAATATAAATGGTCTGTTTCTTTAACGCATGGTTTAAATATTGTATTTGGGATTATATTTTTTCACACTAACGAAACATTTGAGATATTTACTTTTTTATCAAATCTATCATTTAATCAATTTCAAGAATATCTATATATTGTTTACGTTTGTTACTTTCTTCTTTTAATTAGATACGCATATTTGGCAATTAAATTTACAAAATTAAGATGGGGGATTTTAGAAATGTCTATTATTTTATTGGTAATATTTTTAACAGAACCGCTCGTTGCATTTTCTATCTATTTTTGTTTCATTCATACTTTTAAACATGTTAAATCAATATTAAAAGATACATCAAAATATCTATCAAATAACAGATTTATAACTATAACTACCATCTCTTTTACTATCATAACATGGGTCGGGGGCAGCTTAGCAATTATCTATCTTCATAAGAGTTTTTCTTTTGATGAGTCTTTTATAAAGACACTGTTTATTGGATTAGCGGCATTAACTCTTCCCCATATGACTTTAGTAGATATCTTTTATAGAAGAAAATTTAATTGAGAAAATTAGGTATTTTAAAGGTGATGTTTTCATCCTCTTTGAAATTTAAAACTTCGATTGCATAAACTTTTTTTATTTGATCTATAAATAAATTTAATTGTTCTTCAGGAGCAGATGCACTAGCTGTCAAACCTATTGTGTTAAATTCTGATAAGTTTGAATAATCAAAGTTATCTATATTTTCAACAAGTTCACTATGTTTACAACCAAATTTTTTAGCAGTTTCGACTAACCTGATAGAATTAGAACTATTGTGAGCCCCGATTACATAAAAAGCATCTACATTTTTCGACATTTCTTGCACAGATAATTGTCTATTTGAAGTTGCATAGCAAATATCGGATTTTTTAGGAGCTAAAATTGAAGGAAATTTTTTTTCTAAAGCATCAACAATATTTTGTGTATCAAAAACTGATAAGGTTGTTTGTGTTATGTAAGCAAGTTTTTGATTTGAAGGAAAATATAATTTCTCAACATCGTCAATATTTTGAACTAAAGTTAAATTGCTAATATCCTTGAGTTGTCCAGCTGTCCCGTCAACTTCAGGGTGGTGTTCATGGCCAATCATAATTATCTTATATTCGTTTTTTTCCAATTGAATTATTTCTTTATGAATCTTGCTGACTAGTGGGCAGATGGCATCATAAAATAATAGATTGTAATCTTTGGCTTTTTTAATTACTCTTTGTGCAACACCGTGTGCAGAAAAAATAACTGGTTGTTTTGTATTTTTAGGGATTTCTTCTAACGAGTCTACAAATACAACTCCTTTTTCTCTTAAATTATTGACAACAAATTTATTATGAACAATCTCATGACGGACATAAACTGGAGCTCCATATTTCAAAAGGCTTTTTTCGACCATTTCAACGGCTCTCTCAACTCCAGCACAAAAACCTCTGTGTTTGGCAGTTATAATCTTTTTAACCACGGTAAATTGTTATCATATTATTTTATTAAGAGAAAAAAATTATTTTATAATTAGTAAAAGTTGCTGAGCCTCAATATTTTCACCAGCTTTTACGAAAAGTCTCTCAACTATTCCTGGTTGATCTGCGTAAATAACTGTTTCCATTTTCATGGCCTCAATAGTGCATAATTTAGCACCCTTTGGCACTTTTATTCCCTCAGTAACAGCAACGTCTACAAGTAAACCAGGTATAGGGGCTGCAACATGATCTTTGTTACTAGGATCGGCAATTTCTTTAGCTAAATCGTCAACTGCAATAGAATTATCTTTAATGTCAACTGATCTGGCCTGGCCATTCAATTCAAAATATACTGTTCTGTAACCTTTTTCGTTTGGCTCGCTTAAAGTGAAATATCTTATTATAAGTGTTTTACCAGGTTCTATAGAAACATATATCTCTTCCCCTGTGTTCATCCCAAAGAAATAGTTCGATGTTGGGATAACACTAGTATTACCAAATTTCTTTTTGTGTTTTATATACTCATCAAAAACCTCAGGAAAAAATATTTGTGAAATTGTATCTTTCTCTGAAATAGTCTCACTATACTTCTTTTGCAATTCCTTCGTTCTATTTTTAATTTTTAATGAGGGTAGCTTTGATCCAAATCTATAATTAATTGGTTTTTTTCCTTTTAAAATTTTCTTTTGGAGTGCTTTTGGGAAACCTTTATATGGTTGACCTAATCGACCACTAAAGAATTCGATGACTGATGCAGGAAAGCCAACATCCTTTTTAGGGTCTAAAACATCTTGAATTTGAATATTATTTGCCAACATATAAATTGCCATATCACCAACAACCTTAGATATAGGTGTAACTTTAATTACATCGCCAAATATTTTGTTCACTTCGGCATACATTGATGCAAGTTCTGGCCATCTCTCGTCTGTAATGCCCATTGACCTTGCTTGTTCTCTTAAATTAGTGTATTGACCACCTGGCATCTGATGTAAATATACCTCTGACATACTAGTGCGAGTTTTGCTTTCGAAAGGTTGGTATTGTTTTCTAACACCTTCCCAATAATTTGCAGCAGTCCTGACAACAGCAGAAGAGATTTTTGGATCTCTTTTATTGCCATCAAGGGACTCTAAAACTGCACCAAAACTAGGTTGCGATGTGAAGCCAGACCAAGAGTCAATTGCTACATCAACAATATCTACCCCTGCTTCCGAGGCATTAAGCAATGTTGCAACACCATTTCCACTTGTATCGTGAGTATGAAAATGGATTGGAATTTTTATACTTTTTTTTAATTCTTTGAATAAAATTTTTGCTGCCTTGGGTTTACACAAACCTGCCATATCTTTAATTGCAAGAAAGTGAACTCCCATTTTCTCAAGCTTTTGCGCCATTTTTAAGTAATAATCGAGTGTATATTTTTTCTCTGCTGGAGACGATAAATCGCCAGAGTAACAAATAGAAGCCTCACAGATTTTTCCAGATTTTAATACCTCGTCAATAGAGACTCTCATATTTTCAATCCAGTTTAGTGCATCAAATATTCTAAAAACGTCAATCCCAGACTGAGCGGAAAGTTGTATAAACCTTCTTAAAACATTATCAGGATAGTTTGTATATCCAAGAGCATTCGACCCTCTGAATAACATTTGTAATAAAGCTGAGGGCATTTGTTCACGTAACTTTTCTAGACGCTCCCATGGATCCTCTTTTAAAAATCTTAATGCAACATCAAAAGTTGCTCCACCCCAACACTCTACTGAGAATAAATTTTTGAGTCTTTCTTCATATAAGTCAGTTATGCCTAACATATCTTGTGTTCTCATTCGAGTTGCAATCAAAGATTGATGAGCGTCTCTAAAAGTAGTGTCTGTAATCAATAATTGTTTTTCTTTTAACACAGTCTCAGCAACAGCAGATGGCCCATTAGTATCTAAAACTTGTTTATAAGTTTTATTGACAGTCTCTTGAGCTTTTTTTGATCTAGATATTCCATAATCTGAGAGTTTTGCTGGTGTTGTCTCTCTTAATTTTGGTCTATTAGCGACTTCTGGGTTACCGTTGACAATAACTTCAGCTAAGAAGTTTAATGTTTTGGTTGCCCTATCTTTTCGACCAGAGAATTGAAATAAACTTTTTTCACTATCTATAAATTTTGTATGGTATTTGAAAACATCAAAACCCTTGTGGTTAATTAACTTTAATAAAAAAGGTATATTTGTTTTTACACCTCTTACGCGAAATTCGCTCAATGCTCTATTCATTCGTCTCTTTGCTTCAATAGGGGTTTGGCCTTTTGCAGTTACTTTAACTAAAAGAGAGTCATAATAAGGAGTAATAACCGTACCAGTAGATGCAGTTCCAGCATCTAATCTTATTCCCAAGCCACTTGCAGATCTATAAACATTAATTTTACCGTAATCTGGAGCAAAATCATTAGCGGCATCTTCTGTTGTAACCCTTGATTGGATAGCATGTCCTTTCATATGAATGTCTTTTTGAGTTGGCACACCACATATATCATCTCCAATTTTAGCACCAGCTGCTAAGAGGAACTGAGCTTTTACTATATCAATACCAGTAATCTCTTCTGTTACAGTGTGTTCAACTTGAACTCTTGGATTAACTTCAATGAAAAAGAAATCTCTAGATTTAGCATCCATTAAGAACTCTACAGTTCCAGCACATGAATAATTAACTTGTTTTCCTATTCTAACACCTGCGTTACAAATCTCATTTCTTTCTTTGTCAGATAGGTAGGCAGCAGGAGCTCTTTCTACTACCTTTTGATGTCGTCTTTGAAGAGAACAATCTCTTTCAAAAAGGTGAACTATATTTCCATGCGTATCGCCAATTATCTGAACTTCAACATGAAAAGCTTTTTCGATTAACTTTTCAAAAAATACATCATCTTTTCCAAAAGCACTTTTAGCTTCTCTCCTAGCGGTGTTGATTTGATTTTCTAATTCTGTTTCTTTTCTGATCACTCGCATTCCACGACCGCCACCGCCCCAGGATGCTTTGAGCATAATTGGATAACCAATTTTTTTTGCAAGATCTTTACATTTTTTTAATTCTTTTGGTAAGGGTCCTGTGGAAGGTATGGTTGGTACTTTAGCTTTGCCTGCAGTTTTTTTAGCTTCTACTTTATTTCCAAGAGATCGCATAATCTTTGGAGAGGGTCCAACGAAAATAATATTATGTTTTGCACATTCATCAGCAAATTCTGGGTTTTCAGATAAGAAGCCATATCCTGGATGGATGGCATCACAACCTGAATTGACAGCAATTTGTACGATACCTTTGTAATCTAGGTAAGCCTGAATAGGACCTAATCCTGATCCAACAAGATAGCTTTCGTCTGTTTTGAAGCGGTGCAATGCAAAACGATCCTCGTACGAGTAAATGGATACAGTCCTAAAGCCCAATTCAGTTGCTGCACGAGATATTCTAATTGCAATTTCACTTCTGTTAGCAATTAATATTTTCTTAATTTGTTTCATAGTGCTAAATAAGTTTATTTTTATACATTATTCTTTTTTTTTTCATAGACAATCTATAGAAAATTAGGGTTTTTTTACTTTTATACCCTTTCTTCTGTTTGGATAACAGTCTGTGCAAATTTTGCATTCAACACCAAAGCAGCTTCTAGCTTTACAATATTCTCTTCCATAAAAAATCATTTGTAAATGAAGTCTGTTCCAAGTTGCTTCAGGAAATAATTTTTTAATATCTAATTCAGTTTGAACTACATTTTTACCATTTGTCAGACCCCACCTTTGTGCTAGACGATGAATATGTGTATCTACAGGGAATGCGGGGTGACCAAAACCTTGGGACATTACTACACTCGCTGTTTTATGGCCAACTCCAGGTAAATTTTCAAGATCTTCAAAATTCTCTGGGACTCTACCATTGTATTTTTTAATTAATATTTTTGATAGTTTAGAAATAGCTTTTGATTTTTTAGGTGCAAGTCCACATGGTTTAATGATTTTATAAATTTTATTAACAGGCACCTTTGCCATATCATGGGGATTATTTGCCGTTTTAAATAGTAAAGGTGTGATCTTATTCACACGTTCGTCTGTGCATTGAGCACTTAATAAAACTGCTATTAAAAGCTCATATACATTTTTATGTTTAAGAGGGATAGGAATATTTGGATAAAATTTGTTTAAATTATCTAATACTACGTTTGCTCTTTCTTGTTTTTTCATATTATTATTGGTGTGCTATTTAATCTATTATAAATATAAATATAATTTTATAAACTTATAGAAATGACAAGAAAGCTTCATATCAAACCAAATAGGAGTCTGACAAATCTTCAAATTCTATTTTTTTTATTCATTACAGGTTTCTTGATCATTTTTATTGGTGGAAGATTTTTATTAGTCGGTGCTTGGCCGATAATTATATTTGGTATTGTTGAATTTTCTATTTTGGTCGTATGTACTTATTTTTTTGTAAAGAGTTTAAAAAAAACAGAAAAAATTTCATTAGAATCAAAATCTATGCAACTAGAGCGGCTTGATGGAGATGAGGTTATTGAACAAAACAGTTATAATTTAAATTGGTTGAAGATAAAGAATGAAAAAAATTCATTAAGTGTAAATTATGCTGGAAAGAAAAAATTCTTTGCCAGTTTTTTGAGTGAGGATAGAAGGAAAAAATTAAAAAGAATTATTGAGAAGTACAGCTCCTCGTCTAGCTAATCATATCTTTGAAGGTGTAAAAGCCTTTCTCCTTTGATGATAACCATACTGCTGCTTGAATAGCGCCATCAGAAAAAATTTTTCTGTTGTGGGCCTTATGTGTTAATTCTATAGACTCATTGTCACCGTGAAATATGACCGTATGTTCACCTGGAATATTTCCACCTCTAATAGATGAAAAACCAATTTCATTTTCTTTTCTTTGGCCTTCTTGATCCTGACGTTTAAAATTAAAATTTGATTTGGATAGCCCAAGCTCTTCTACAATTTCTTCTCCAAGCTTTAAAGCTGTTCCACTAGGTGCATCCTTTTTGTGTCGGTGGTGTGTTTCAATTATTTCTATATCGAAATCTTTTAAGTGTTTTGCGGCTTTTCTTGCTATTTCAAAAAATGTATTAACTCCATAACTCATATTCGGTGCGTAAAATACTTTTGTTGAATTACTTGTTTGCTTTAAAAGGTTAAAATGGCTCTTATCTAGTCCGGTCGTTCCTATAACTAAACCAGTATTATTAGAAACGGCAGCTTCCGTGAAATTAAATAAGGCCTTAGGTGTTGTAAAATCTATAACTATATCTGCTTTTTCAAATGATTCTTCCCTAGTGGTAAAAACATTTTCTTGAATTTGATTTTTATTAATAAAACTAGGGTCAATATCGTTAACATCAAATACTCCAACGAGCTCAACGTCATTATTCGATAGAGCGGAATTTATGAGATTATTTCCCATTCTTCCCAATGCCCCTGCGATAGCTATTTTTGTTCTAGACATGATTAAGACTTGTTATACATAAATTAGCAGATATGGAATAGCAAAATTATTAAATTTTATGCTAAAATTAAATTATGATTAGACTTGCACTTATTCTTCTTATTTTATTACTAGCTAGTTTATTAATATTTAATAAGAAATTTAGGGAGGCTTTTACAATATCAGTGATACCTCTTGTCTTACTAGTTGTAGGGCTTATCGGATATATGATTTACTATATGTTCAGTACCAACTATTTTTCTTAGAGGTTTTAGAATTATAAACTATATACCTTGCTCGGTTTTAAAACCTAAATTAATCCAATCAATTAAACCTTTGTCCATTTCATAAATAGTACCCTGATAACCTTCAGAAACTAGATTATCTGCAACTTTTTTAGAGGTAATACCTGCAGTACAGTGAATAATAATATCCTTATTATCGGGGTTTATAGAGTTGATTTTTTCAACAGTTATTTCTTTAAAAGGAATATTGTGTGAGTTCTCAATTCGAATCATATTATGTTCTTTTGGATATCTAACATCGATCACTATTGCACCCTCTTGAATTCTTTTAAACGACTCTTCGGTATCTATAGGTGTGTATTTCATTGTATTACTCTGAGCAAATAATAAATTAGTTAACAGAAAAAAAAATAGAAAAAAAATTTTTAGTAAATTCATTTTTATTAATTTTTAAAGCGAGAATGGCAACTCTTACAGCTTCCAAAAAGATTTTGGTGGAATTGCATAACATTTTCAAAATCTCCTTCTTGAGCAGAAAGTTTGGCAAGCGCTGCACTGTTCTCGGTTTCTTTTGCAATTTGATTAAATAATTCCCTATTGTCAATTATGTCAGTACTAGCTTTTGACTTACCACCAAAAGAGTCATCTGGAAATAAAGTCGGATATACTCTCATAATCTCTTCGATTTCTTCATAAATTGATGCTAGGTCATCATTTATATCATTTTCTCTGATCAAGTTATTTGCTGCCCTCATGAGTTTGTTATAATCTCTCATTAATTCTTGTCTATCAGATATTGGGTTTGCATAGAGTAATGACTGTGCAAGAAGAAAAAAAATTGAAATTAATTTAAACATAACTTTTTAACGTGACATAAAAAATTATAGACTTATTTTTTTGTAAATTTTTTAATAGTGTCATTAAATATTATCTTTCCTGAGTCCAAAATTACTAAATAATCTGCAAAATCTTTTATATAGGTTAAATTATGTAACGTTAATACGATAGTTTTATTTTTCATTTTAGACAAAGATGAAAAAAAAGATTTTTCACTCTCAAGGTCTAGATTTTGATTAGGTTCGTCAAGTATAATTAAATCTTGTTCGAAACTCATAAATCTAGATATAAATACTTTCTGCTTCTCCCCTTCCGATAAATTTTGAAACTTACGTTTTTTTAATTTATTTAAATTGAAAAGATTAAAATAAGATTTATTAACCTTGGATTTCTTAATATTGCTTAATAATAAAAAATTATCCTCTAGACTTTTATTTAAAGAAATAGGTTTTTGAAAAAGCATCGGAACAGGTTCAGAGTAGTCAGATTCAATTGATCCTTTACTAGGAAAAATAATTTTATTTATAATTTTTATTAAGGAACTTTTACCAGAACCATTTTTTCCAGTGATTACTGTAATTTTGTTCCTTCTAATATTTAGATTGATATTTGAAAGTATATTTTTTTCATTAATTGCATATGAAATATTATTAATTTTAATCATTTTTTATTTAAAAAGTTAAGAGATATTGAAATTAAAAGTGTCAGAGAGATAAGAATAACTCCTAAAATAATACCTAGTGAGACATTGCCTTTAGATGTTTCTAATGCAATTGTAGCTGTCATGTTTCTTGTGAAGTGATCAATTGAACCTCCTACTATTGCGGCCGCGCCGTACTCACTAATAGCTCGGCCAAAACCTAATAAAAGAACTGTTATGTAGATATTTGTTTTATTTGAAAAGAGTATGAAAATTATATCTTTTTTGGATGCTCCATAAGACATTAATTCATCTCTATAAATTGGGTAATCCTCTTCAATGTTTTTAATAATTAAAGTAATCATAATTGGAAAGATAATTACGATCTGGGCAATGATCATTGCTATAGGTGAGTATAAAATTTCCATCCAACCTAAGGGGCCAGATCTACTTATGAGTATATAGACTAATAGCCCTGCGCATACGGGAGGGATAGAGGTAAGAGAGCTTAAGAAAATTACAATTGGTTTTTTTAATTGGAATTGATAAATAGCAATTAAATAGCCAAAAATCATTGATAAAAAAAATGCAATTAATGTTGAAAAAATACTTACATAAATTGTAATAAAAACTGCGGATTGTATTTTTTCAAAAGTTAGCATTTAGGTAATATTAATTCGTATGAAACAACTTTTCACCGTTATATGTAAACCTATTAATAACATCTTTGCCCTCACCTGCAATCAACCATTCAATGAACATCTGAGATTTATTATACTCAACATGAGGAAATTTTTCAGGATTGACTGCAATAATTCCATAAGGATTATGTAATTCATCACCACCCTCAAAAAGAATTTTTAAATTATTTTTATTTTTAAAAGATAGCCAGGTGCCTTTGTCACTTATTGTATAGGCATCAATTTCAGAGGAAATATTTAATGTATTGGCCATGCTTGTTCCAGTTTTTATATATTTATCAGAGTCAAATTTTTTGATATTTGCCAAACTCCATAATTCTTGTTCTTTTTTATGAGTTCCAGAATTATCATCTCTTGAAATAAATTTGTATTCTGAGTTATATATTTTTTTTAATGCGGATAAAATATCTTCCTCTTGTGATATTTTCAGTGGGTCAGATTTTGGACCAACTAAAATAAACTTATTGTACATAACCTCATATCTTTGAACACCGTAGCCTTCATCTATAAATTCTAATTCATCTTTTTTTGAATGAACAAATAATAAATCTCCATCGCCCCTTTTTGCGTTTGCAATAGCATTGCCGGTTCCAACTGCAATAGGTCTTATACCTATTCCAGTTTTATTTTTAAATTCTGATGCTAAGAGATCAAGCAAACCCGTATTAGCAATGCTTGTTGTAGACTGAATGATTATAAAATCTTTAGAATAAACACTTATGGAAAAAAATAAAAATAACGATAAAAATAAATTTTTTAATTTCATTTATAATCAACAATATTAACATACATAATTGAAGATAATGAAGTTAGCAAACAGCGCAGATAATTACGGTTTAATTAGCAAGTTATTTCATTGGATTATGGCTGCTCTTATAATTGCAACATACTTACTAGGCAAAAATTTAGAGAATAATTTCGAGTATTACTATGAGATATTGATGATACACAACACACTAGGCCTTTCAATTCTTGTCCTAGCCATTTTTAGATTAAGCTGGAAATTTATCAATATTAGGCCCAGACCCATTTTAAAAAATAAAATATTAATATATGTTGCGAAAACTAACTATTTTTTATTTTACTCTATATTTTTTTTACAACCAATATCTGGATACATCCTTACAAACTTGCAAGGTGACACGGTAATGTTTTTAAATTTTGAATTAATAAATTTATTAGATCACAACAGTGATTTAAGGTACTTGTTCAAAAGTTTCCATGAATATTCTAGTAATGTTTTATTAGTTTTATTTTTTATACATTCAGGAGCCGCACTTATGCACCATTTTGTATTTAAAGATAGAACTTTAAAAAGAATGACTTTTAATAGTGATTAATATTTTAAAGCCACTCGGGTACGGGAAGTTTTTTTGATATCAGATATTCTTTGTTATATAACTTACTAAAATACTTGTTAGCATCATCACACAGAATTGTAACAATGTTTTTACCTGGTCCCATTTCTTTAGCCATTTCGATAGCCCCTGCTACGTTTACTCCAGAACTAGAGCCGAGAAATAAGCCTTCTGTTTTGACCATTTTATATAAAAGTTCAAACGCTTCATAATCAGTAATATGGTATGAGAAATCAATAAGGGAAGGTTCAACATTTTTTGTCACTCTATACTGGCCTATTCCCTCAGTTTCTGATGGATCGCCTTTAACTTCCAATTTAGAATATTTAAAATAATTATACATTTGAGCACCTTGTGGATCTGTGCAAGCTATTTTTATATTTGAATTTAATTCTTTGAGTCCAATAGATGTACCTGCTAATGTTCCACCCGACCCAATTGCACAAGTAAAACCATCTACTTTTCCTTCAAGCTGATTGAATATTTCTTTAGCAGTGGTTTTTGCGTGAAATTTGTAATTTGCTGTGTTGTCAAATTGGTTTGCCCACATGACTGAAGTCTCTCCTTTTGATTGTAGATCTTCAACTAACCTCTTTGATACATGCTGATAATTACCCGGATCAGAATAAGGTTTAGTTGGCACAACTTTAAGCTTTGCCCCCATATTCCTTAAAATGCTTTGCTTCTCCTCTGATGCACCGTCAGGCATTACAATTATAGTTTTGTATCCTCTAGCATTGTTAATCATTGTTAAAGCAATACCTGTGTTTCCAAAGGTACCCTCAACGACAGTGCCGCCTGGTTCAATTAAATTATTCTCCTCAGCATCAAGGATTATACCCAATGCCGTTCTATCTTTGATAGAACCTGCTGGATTCATAAATTCTGCTTTACCATAAATATTACAACCCGTAATTTCAGATGGATATTTGAGTTTAATAAGTGGCGTATTGCCAATAAAATCAACTATGTCTTTCATTTTAAATCTTTGATAGGGCTTGGTCTAAATCTGAGATCAAATCATCTACATCTTCAATACCCACAGATATTCTTAGTAATGTTTCTGATATGCCTAATTTTTCTCTAATTAATGGATCTATAGAAGCATGGGTCATGATGGCTGGGTGCTCGATCAAACTTTCGACTCCTCCTAGGCTTTCCGCGAGTGTAAATAAATTTAAATTTTTTAGAAAAGTTTTTACCCCATTAATATCTGTGTCAATTACAAAAGACATCATTCCACCAAAACCATCCATTTGTTTTTCTGCAATTTCCTTGTGCCTTTTATCAGTACCTGGAAAAAAAACTTTTTCTATTTTAGGATGATTGGATAAATAATTAGACACAGCAATAGCATTTTCATTATGTTGCTTCATTCTTACAGAGAGTGTTTTGATGCTTCTTGTTAATAAATAACAATCAAAGGGAGAGGGGACAGCCCCAACTGCATTTTGAATAAAAGAAATTTTTTCAGCGTACTCCTTATTTTCTTTAATAACAATAGACCCGCCAACAATATCTGAGTGGCCTCCTAAATATTTTGTTGAAGAACTCACTACCATATCTGCACCTAATTCAAGTGGTCTCTGATTAAATGGAGAGGCAAATGTGTTGTCACAAATCACAGGTAATTTAAACTCACTTGCAATATTAACAGTGTTTTTAATATCAATAATTTTCATTAAAGGATTTGAAGGTGTTTCAATCCATATAAATTTTGTGTTTTCTTTTATTTCATCATTCCAGTTTATATTTTTATCAAAGTCGATGTAAGTTACGTCAATGTTTGATTTAACTTTGTCGAATAACCTACGAGTACCCCCATATACATCATCAGAACAAACTATATGGTAGTTTGTGCCAAATAGGTCACAAACTGTATTTATTGCTGACATGCCAGATGCAAATGCAAAAGCTTTATCTCCAGACTCAATTTGTGCCAGTAATTTTTCTAATATATCTCTAGAAGGATTTTTGGTTCTAGCATATTCATACTCAAAATTTCCGGGTTCCATTTGTTTGAAGGTTGATGAAAGATGTATTGGTGGCATAACAGCTCCCGTTTCTTTATCTGGGCCATGCCCAGAATGAATTACTTTTGTGTTAAATTTTTTTTTCACAGCTCAATTTATAACTAATTAATTTTTAAATAACATCTATAACGATATTTTTCTTATTTGATAGGCTTTTTAAATTATAAGAAATCTGTTTCATATCAACCAAAATTCGAATATTATACTCGTCCCCTAGCCGCTTGGGTTGAGACATTGTCGAGGAGGAAGGTGGCAAGGGGCAATAAATTTCATTATTTAGTTAATCTATTTTCTTAACAAATTAATTAATTTAAGTTTCCTTTGACACCATTTGATTAAGATTTTCAATTTTCATATCAACAGACAAATCATTTGGCATTAACTTTTTCATTTCTTGATAAACCTTAAGTGCTCCATCATAATTTTTGTAGCTTATAAGAATCCTACTCAAACCATCTAATGCACCAAAATGTCTTGGTTCAAGATACAATGTAGCTTCAATATCTCTCATAGAGTTTTCATAGTCTCCCATCATAAAATAAAAAGTAGCCCTTTTGTTGTATGCCTCGGCGTAATTTGGCTCTAACTCAATAGCAAGAGTCAAAGCTGATATCGCAGATTGGTAGTTTTTAGATTCAAAAAAATCTGAAATATTATCCATTACTATTTTTACATCTGGATTTTCAATTTTCATCCATTCTCCCCATATTTTTGATATAATTAGACTTTGTTCTTTTGAGTCCTTTACCTCGGAGAGCTGACTGAATAATTCATCAAGTTTTGGGCTATTTTGATCTGCGTAACTATAGGATATGTTCAAAAATAATGCGAATATAATTAAAATGATTTTCATCTATATTGTTTAATTACGCATATAAATATTATGCAGTTTAAAAAATTAATTTACACCAGTTTATGCCTTTTGCTTTTTAACACTATATCGATTGCAGAAACTATTGATAAAATTGAGTTTAGTGAAACACAAGCAGTGATTGAAAGTCAACTAAAGGCCTTCATTAACAAAGATGCTGAAGGGGCTTTCTTCCATGCCTCACCTTACATCAAAATGAGGTTCAATAATCCTCAAAATTTTATGAGTATGGTGAAAAACTATTATGAGCCTGTTTATAATCCTAAAAATTACTATTTTATGGAATCTAAATTTTTTGAAGGAGCAGTATATCATCAACTACAAATCGTCTCGCAAGATAATGTTTCTTATTTAGCAATGTACTCACTCATTAAAGACAAGGGAGAGTGGAAAATTTCAGGATGCTCCATTTACCCAATGGAAAAGCAATCAATTTAGCTTTTTTAATTTAGAATAAACAAGATATCCAGAAATTATTATTAAAATAGCTCCGCATAATTCTATAATTGAGGGGTAGTGATTGAAAACAAAAATACTAATTACTATTCCAAAAATGATCTGTGAATAATGTGTGATGCTAAAAAATGAAGCTTCTATTCTCCTAAGAGAATAAATTAAAATCATCATGGCCACACCATCAATAAGCCCTGCACCTACCATTATTAAAAAATCGTACAAAGCGATATCTTTGTAATGGTTGATTGAAAATACTGTGAAAATTATGCCAGTAATTCCCATACTATAAAAAGTCAAAGCCATAGTTCTTTCAGATTTCCCATAAACTCGCACTGTAAAGTCTAGACACGCTAATGAAATTACTCCTAATATAAGAAATATTACTCCCAAAGCATTAAAACCTGCGTTTAAACTAAAACCTGAGACCATAAAAACAGCAATCATAGCTAGTATTAAAGAAATTATTTTGGAAAGGTAAATCGACTCCTTTAGAATTACTATTCCCATAATTGAGAGTAACACAGGAGCTGACAAAATTATTGGATAAGCAATAGATAAAGGTAATAAAATGATACCTTTTACAACAAAATAATAGGTCAAAGTCATTAAAATACCTCTTATAAAATGAAGTTTATAATTGCTTGTTTTTATTTCTTCTAAGCTCTTTCTGTACAGTAAATAAAAGAGCACTGGGATTATTGCGGAGAAACTCGCTATGGAAAATATAACTGTGTCTTTATATAAATCTCCAATTAACTTTATAATAGTGTCTGCAATTGAAAATAAGAAAAAGGCAACAGTGCCTAGTATGTAAATTAGGTGTTTTTTACTCTCTAATTGAGACATTGAATTTACTTCTATATCTCATTACTAAGATTAATACGAACAATTTAATGGTAAGCGGTATAAAAAAATAAAAAATCATAATATTTGGAATATTTGGGTGAATTGTAAAATTTATTGATTGTAAGTAACCATATCCCGTTAGTGCTATACCAGCAGCAATTCCTATAGCAGCTTTTCTTATAATTGAGAAAAATGAGGTAAAAAACTGTGATAAACGATTTTCATTATTTACATCTAATATGTCAGCTAACTCAATCTGGGGTATTATAAGATCAATTCCAATTCCAATTCCTGTAATAAGTATGACAAATATATATATTTGCCAATAGTCACTGCTAGTGAAAATAACAAATAAGAAACCAAAAATAGTTATACTGGTTCCAATTTGTAATAAAAACATATTTGAAAATTTTTTTCCAAAAAAATACCAAAATGGCGTGGAAATTAATGTTATAAGAAAATACAAAATTAATAAATGGCCTGCATAATCACTAAGACCCAGATATTCGGATACAAATATAATAAATAAATTGGCAGTAAAATTATTAGCAAGTAAATTAAAAAATGTAATGTAACAAAAAGGTAAGATTTTTTTATTTTTTTTAATGAAAGTTTTTAATTTTATCCAAGAAATTTCATTTGGCTTGTAATTCAGTTCATCATCATAGAAAAAATAAAAAATTAATCCCCCTATAATTGCAAGAGAAATAAAAATAAAACCACTTGTTTTTATAACGTCTGGGTTTAATAGCTCAACATTATTTAAATTTGAAATAGTCGTTGGAATAATAAGAGCTGCAAGAACTCCTAAAATTGCAAATACTTCTTTGACTGCTGCCAAACGAAATCTTTTTTTTAAAATTTTTTTTTGATCGATAACTATAGAGTCGTAAGGAATGATTGCAATTGAGTAACTTATCAATGCTAAGTTATAAAAAAAAATAAAATAATAAATATTAGAAGATTGGAAAACGTAAAGGCCAAATAAGGAGAAAATAAATATTATTATTCCTAAAAGAATTTGATTTTTTCTTGATCGACCTGAAATAATTCTTTTTTCTGTTAAATAACCAATTAAAAAGTCTGAGAAGACATCAAAAAATCTAGATATCAGTATTACTAGACCGATAACACTTAAAGAGATACCAATTGATAAATTGTAAAATGTGGGCAAAAAAATAAATAATAATAAAAAACTCCCAGCAAGGTAAAATGACTGAAAACTATAGGATAAAATCGATTTTAAACTCATTTTTGGATATTTAATACTTGAACAACTTTGACTATATCAAAATATTTATTAGTGTTCAGTTAGCATTCATGCGGGGGCTGATTCGGTATCTCACTTTCCTCCTCTATATGTCGAGTCAGCCGTTCCTCTACCCTCTATATCTAGTATTTTTCTCTTAATTTTTTCGCCCCACATATATCCACCGAGATCTCCATTTTTTCTTACTACTCTGTGACAAGGAACCAATAATCCAACAGGATTTTTACCAACCGCTGAAGCAATGGCTCTTACTGCATCTGGTCTCTTTATTTTTTTAGCAAGCTCGCTGTAGGAAATTGTTTGACCATAAGGAATTTTAGTAATTTCTGTCCAAACTTTTTTTTGTTGTGTAGTTCCATCGAGGAATTTTATTTTTATATTTTTTTGTTTAGAAATTTTACCTTTCAATAAATTGTTTATTAATATTTTTGCTTTTTTTAATTTTAAACCTTTAGTTGGGTTATATAAATTAAGTATGTTTTTAATTCTTTTATCATTATCTTTTATAAGAAAGTGAACTCCCTCTGAACTATCTAGGACAAAAAGTTTAATTATTGGTGTTTCGATAAAATCAAAACAATAATTCATTAATTAAACATTTTTTTTACTTTATCAAAAAACCCTTCCGTCATTTTAGAGTTTTTCTTAGTAAGGGTTTCATTAAATTGATTTAAAAGTTTCTCTTGATCTGAAGATAAGTTTACTGGTGTTTCAGCATGTACTTTAACAATCATATCACCTCTTGTGTTTGTTCTCAGAATACTCATTCCCTTACCTTTGATTCTGAGTTTATGACCTGACTGCATTCCTTTTGGTATGGAGACATTAACCATTTTTTTTTCTATAGTAGGAACTTCTATATTTCCACCCAGAGTTGCTGTAGTAAAAGGTATAGCAACATCACAAATAATATTATCTCGTTCTCTCTGGAATAGTTTGTGGTTATTAATATTTATAAAAACGTAAAGGTCTCCATAGGAGCCACCTCTTTCTCCAGCCTCTCCTTCTCCGCTCATTCTAATTCTGTTACCTGTTTCAACCCCAGCAGGTATTTTGATTTGAATTTTTTTATTTTGTTTAATTCGTCCAGTATTACTGCATTTTGAGCATCGACCCTTCATTTCTTGCCCAGTTCCACCACATCTACCACAAGTCCTCTCCATTGAAAAAAACCCGCTTTGCGTCCTCACTTTTCCGAAACCTTGGCAAGTAGAACAACTTTTATAACTATGCTGTTCAGGGCAATTTATCATTTTGGGTATCGTTACATCTATTGATTTTCCTGTAAAAGCCTCTTCTAAATCGATTGTCACATCGTAACGTAAATCATCGCCTCTACTTTCGCGTTGACCACCCTCACCAAACGCACCAAAAATATCTTCAAATATATCTGAAAAACCGCCAAAGCCCTGTTGCCCAAATCCACTAGCTCCACCACCACCTTGTTCAAAAGCAGCATGACCAAATTGATCATAAGTTTGTCTTTTTTTTGGATCTTTTAAAATTTCATATGCTTGGCTCACATCTTTAAATTTTTGTTCAGCAGCAGAGTCACCCTGATTTCGATCAGGATGATATTTCATTGCTAATTTTCGGTAAGCACTTTTTATTTCAGAGTCACTAGCTTCACGGGATATACCAAGAGTGTCATAAAAATCCTCAGCCATAATATTTTAAACCAAGCTAAGAGTTACTGTCCGCTTGCTTTTTTATCGTCGTCTACTTCTTCGTAATCTGCATCTATGACATCATCATCGCTTTTATTTTCACCGGTGTTTTCTTCTTGCTTAGGTTGTTCTCCACCAGGCGCCTCAGATGATTGTTGATCTTTGTACATTGCTTCACCCATTTTCATAGATGATTGAGTTAGATCTTGTGTTTTTTGTTTAATGGTCTCAATTTCATTTTTTTCGAGTGCCTCTTTTAAATCTTTTAAGTCTGCTTCTATTTTAGACTTATCTTCGGGGCTAATTTTATCGCCATGCTCTTTTATATTTTTTTCCACTTGGAAGACAAGACTATCGGCTTGGTTTTTTACATCAACCTCTTCTCTTTTCTTCTTATCTGTTTCAGCATTGGCTTCAGCATCTTTAACCATTTTGTCAATCTCTTCATCTGATAGACCACCAGATGCTTGGATTTTAATTTGTTGCTCTTTTCCTGTAGATTTATCTTTTGCAGATACATTGACAATACCGTTAGCATCAATGTCAAAAGTCACCTCAATTTGTGGTGTTCCTCTTGGAGCGGGAGGTATGCCAACTAAATCGAATTGACCTAAAAGCTTGTTATCAGCGGCCATTTCTCTCTCACCCTGAAAGACCCTAATAGTAACGGCATTTTGATTATCCTCAGCTGTTGAAAATACTTGGCTTTTTTTTGTTGGAACAGTCGTATTTCTTTCAATTAACTTAGTAAACACTCCACCTAGCGTTTCTATACCAAGAGAAAGTGGGGTCACATCTAAAAGTAAGACATCTTTTACATCACCTTGCAATACACCTGCCTGGATAGCTGCTCCCATAGCCACAACTTCATCAGGGTTGACGCCTTTACTAGGGTCTTTCCCAAAAAAGTTTTTAACAATTTCTGTTACTTTTGGCATTCTTGTCATTCCACCAACTAAAATAACATCGTTTATGTCGCTTGCTGAAAGACCGGCGTCACTTAGAGCTTTTTTACATGGTTCAATGGTATTTTGAAGCAAGTCGTCAACCAACTCTTCAAGCTTAGCTCTGGTAAGTTTTACATTTAAGTGTTTAGGCCCAGATTGATCAGCTGTAATAAAAGGTAAATTTACATCTGTTTGAGTTGAACTTGACAATTCTATTTTTGCTTTTTCAGCAGCCTCTTTTAAACGTTGTAATGCTAATTTGTCATTTTTTAAATCTATACCTTGCTCTTTTTTAAATTCGCTAGCTAAAAAATCAATAATTCTTAAATCAAAGTCTTCGCCACCCAAATGTGTGTCACCATTTGTAGACTTAACTTCGAATACTCCATCTCCAACTTCTAAAATTGATACATCAAATGTACCACCGCCTAAATCGTAGACAACTACAGTGCCAGATTGTTTTTTATCTAGTCCATATGCTAATGAAGCAGCAGTTGGTTCATTAATAATTCTTAAAACTTCTAAGCCAGCAATTTTGCCAGCATCTTTAGTTGCTTGCCTTTGTGCATCATTAAAATAAGCAGGAACAGTTATCACAGCTTGTGTAATAGTTTCTCCTGTATAGGACTCAGCAGTCTCTTTCATTTTTTGAAGAATAAAAGCAGATATTTGACTAGGGCTATATTTTTCACCCTGAGCTTCAACCCATGCATCACCGTTATTACCTTTAATAATTTTAAATGGTGATAAGCCTACATCCTTTTGCACAGTGTCATCTTCAAAACTTCTGCCAATAAATCTTTTTACGGCATAAAGTGTATTTTCAGGGTTTGTAACTGCTTGTCTTTTTGCAGATTGACCAATTAGTTTTTCGCTTTCAGTAAAAGCTACAACAGAAGGTGTTGTTCTAGCACCTTCAGAATTCTCTATTACCTTTGGATTCTTTCCATCCATTATTGCCACACAAGAGTTTGTAGTACCTAAATCAATTCCAATTACTTTAGCCATATTGTTTTTCCTACTTTAAAAATTTAATAATCTTATATTTATATGGGTTGATACTTACTTAATTCAAGAGCATTAAAACTATTGAATTTTCTTACTTTTCGGATTTCTCTTCTTCTTTGATGGCTTTATCGTCTTGATTTTCTTGAGATTTTTTTGATACCCCTACCATTGCTGGTCTTAGTAACCTATCATGCAAAGTGTAGCCTGGAATTAGTTCTTGAACAATAGTTCCGGGCTCACAGTCATTTTTTTCAATTTCCATCATAGCTTGGTGTAAGTTATGATCAAATTTTTGGTTTATACTTTCAATTTTTTTGATGCCAATTTTTTCGAAAGTGGCCATAGTAGATTGCGCAATAAGATCTAAACCATCAACAACAGACTTAATGTTTTCATTAGATCTCACTTCCTCTGAAATACTTGATTTTGCTCTCTCGATATTGTCACCGATATTAATTATTTCCTTTGCAAAATTAGCTATACCATATTTAAGTGCATCTGATTGATCTTTTTCTGCCCTTTTTCTAAAGTTTTCTAGTTCAGCAACAGCTCTTAACCTCTGGTCTTTTAAACTCTCAATTTCCTGTTTGAGTTTTTCGATTTCATCTTCATTTATATCTGAATTTTCATCTATATCAGTCTTAGTGGTTTCTTGGTTTTCTGTAACATCTTCTTCTTGTTGTTTAGCTTGATCTTCGTATTTTTTTTCTTCTTCCATAATAATTCCTTTATTTTTTTGATATTGTCTCAGACATATAGCTCACAATAGGAACAATTCGCTGATAATCAATTCTTTTTGGACCTATGACACCAATAGCACCAGTGAGTCCATTTTTAGTTTTATAATTTGATAAAATCATAGATAAGTTTGTATTATTAAAAAAATTTGTATTACTTCCGATAAATATTTGCACTCCTTTTGATTTTTTCAAGGCTTTAATCATTTTGTTTGCCATTTTACCTGTTTCAATATCACTCAAAAGCTCATTTATGCTGTCTAAGTCTGTTTCTAAATTATTCTTAATTAAATTTGGTAGGCCTCTAACAAAAAAGGTTTCTGTATTTTGAGATTTTTCAATTTTTATTCCTTTAAGCAAAAGTTTTTTTGAGGTGTTGGTTATTTGATTTTTTGCAGATTTTATAAAAATTTTTATATTATTTTGAATTTCTGTAGGTGACATAGATTTTGAAAACTTACTTATAAAGTTGCCAATACTATTTAAATCTTCTGTTTGAATATTTTCGTCAATTTCTACTATTCTATTTGATGTATACCCATCTTCATGCTCGATGATGAATATTACTTTATGATTATCGATTTTATGAAAGTCAATTTTTCTAATTTTTGTTATTTTTTCATTATTAATAACAAGACTAGCTTGTTTCGATAGGCCATTTAAAGTGTTAGTAATTATTTCTTGTTCATTTAAAAGATTATTCATTTTAGATGACTTCTCAATAATCTCTTTTTCACTTTTACTAATTGATCCTGGCTCTAAAAGTGCATGAGTATAAAATTGTAAACCTAAATCAGTTGGTATACTGCCTGCAGAGAAATGTCCTTTTTGTATAAGTCCGTGAAAATTTATTTCGTTTAAAACATTCCTAATTGTGGCTGGTGAGAGTTTATAAGAAATTTTTGAACTAAGTGCTTTGGAGCCCATAGGTTCACCTGTTTTCAAGTAACTTTCGACAAGTGACTTGAATATAAGCTTTGATCGTGCACCAATATCTGTAATTTTTTTATTCATTAATCTTAATTAATCTTATAATTTAAAATAATAAAACATAAATGTCTGGATATACAAGAAATGATAGAGAGCTCTCTAAAATTAGAAATTTAGAAATAATTCCAGGCTTTCAACCAAATAATCAATCATCATGTTTAGTTAAGTTAGGAAATACTCATGTCTGTTGCTCAGCGATTATTGAAGATAGAGTTCCTGGATTTTTAAGAAATTCTGGGAAAGGTTGGTTAACTGCAGAATATGGTATGTTACCTTCTTCTACATCTGAAAGAGTGGATAGAGAGGCAGCCAAAGGTAGGCAGTCTGGAAGAACACAAGAAATTCAGAGACTTATTGGAAGAAGTTTAAGGTGTGCTGTTAATTTAGATATACTTGGCGAAAAAACTATCAAGATTGATTGTGATGTGATTAGTGCTGATGGAGGAACAAGGACAGCATCTATCATTGGCGGATACGTTAGTCTTGTTCGATCAGTTAATGAGTTCAAAAATAAGTTTAATTTATCAAAGGCAATTATAGTAAATCAAGTTGCAGCAATATCGGTTGGTGTTGTTAAAGGAACATCATGCATAGATTTAAATTACATTGAAGACTCTAGTGCTGAAGTAGATTGCAATGTAGTAATGGCAAATGATGGTCAATTTATTGAGTTTCAATCTACTGGTGAAGAGGCCAAATTTAGTAAGAAAACTATTATGAGTTTTATAGAACTAGTTGAGGGATCGATGCCAGAAATTTTCAAAATTCAAGACTTGGCAATTGAAAAATAATTTATTACTGGGCACTAATAATACTGGAAAATTAAAAGAATTTATTTTTTATATAAAGCACTTCAATTTATTTAGTGAATATGAGGTTTTAAATCTAAGTAAATTTAACAATATTGGTGAGCCTACTGAGGATGGTGAAACTTTTGAAGAAAATTGTGAAATTAAATCGAAATATTTTTTAAGTAAAACACATACACTCGTACTATGTGATGATAGTGGATTTGTTGTAAATAAATTAAATAACTATCCAGGAATTAAAACGGCAAGAGAGGCAAAAAAATTAGGTGGGGAGCAAAGGGTTATAGATTTTATTTTTAACAAATTTGAAAACTTAAGTTATATTGATGCGACTTTTTTTTGTTCTATTTGCGTTTTAGGAAAAAACCAAAGATATATAGTATCAGGGTCCATACCAGGTTTTATAATAAAATATAAAAGAGGCAATAATGGTTTTGGTTATGATCCATATTTTATTCCAACAGGAAACAATAAGACATTTGCTGAAATGAATAAGAAACAAAAATTATTAAATTCTCACAGGTATGTAGCTTTTAAAAAATTATCTAATCAAATATTACAGGATAATTAATCATCATATTTTCTAACGGCAATCTTCCAAAATCCTCTAAATCGATAGCACTTGGTAGAAAATTGTTTTTTAAAATTTGGTTAGCAATAGTTAGTGATATTTTTACTGAGGTCCTGAAGAAGAATTCCCGATGCGGTTCATCCATGGTAGTCAAATCTATATTTTGCATGAAAGTCCGGTTAATTGGCTTATAATAATTTTCTAGATTCTTTCTGTGCTCTAAAAAATTGTCAATTAGATATGTCCTCTCAAGGGGATAAGTTCCGTCCTCTGTTGCTAAATAACCGACTAAATCTTTGTAGCTAAAGGTATCATCAATAATGATTATGTTGTCATATGTGTTTAAGTCGCCCATCAACTTCACTGATAATTCTAAATCTACTGCACTATCTCCAAAAGGAGATGATTTAATATACTTCAAAGGGTAAGAGTCCTTAAAATATTCAAATAATTTTAATCCATATTCGTTTTGTTTATATAACACACCGAGTGAATTTGATGAATTGATGTAATCCCTAAGTGTTTCTATATGTTGATATGGGCTACTAAATACGAAAATGATTTCATTATCTGAATATTTATTCATAACAGAATAGTCATTTGATAAAGAAATCGTGAATGTATTATCACCTAGTTTATTTGGCAAGTTGAACAAATCTTTTGAATTAGTAGGGCCTACAATGAGAGTATCTCTGATTTGGTTTTGTATTTCTTCAATTGAATAGATAAACTCAATATTTTTAATATCGGGAAAGTTATTAATTTCTTGTAAAAAAACATCGTAAAATAAGGAAGTTAAAACCTCATCCTCTGATAAGAAGACGATTATCTTATCTATTTTATTAAAATCAATTATTTTGTCCTCAGGTTTAGATGGTTTCTTTATTGTCTCGACATTCTCTGTTTCCTCCTCTTTTTCTTCAACGGTCTCTATCTCTTCAACTTTTTCTGGTACTTTTTCAATCGGTTTTTTTTTTTCGATTGTTGTTGGGGCACAACTAAAAAATGATATTAATGTAAATAATATAGTTATATTTTTTAATAAACTCATAATGAACTCGGGTCTATATTTAGTTTCAACTCCCATAGGAAATTTAGATGATATCACATTAAGAGCTATAAATATTTTAAAAAATTCCAATTTAATTTTATGTGAAAACACTACTAATAGTAGAAAACTTTTAAAAAAATATGACATCAAAACTTCTTTGTCCAAGTACACTGATCACGACTTTTATAAAAAAAAGGATTACATATATAAATTACTAAAGTCTAATAAAATGATATCATTAATATCAGACTCTGGTTCTCCCCTAATATCTGATCCAGGAAACCAATTAATAAATTTTTTATTTAAAAATCAAATAAAAGTATATTCAATACCAGGTGCAAGTTCCTTAATCTCAGGCATACAGTTAAGTGGTTTTTTGAATAAAAAAAAATTTACTTTTATTGGTTTTCTTCCCAAAAAAAAAGAACATAAAGTGAAAATTCTTTTGGAGAATAAAAATAATAATTTAATAATATATTCAACTAAACAACAACTGCAGAAAGATATTTATGGTATTGCCTCTATTTCTAAAACATTTGAAATTATAATTCTTAAGGAAATAACAAAATTATATGAGGAAAGAATTTACATAGATTTCAAAAATTATGAAAGTTTCAATTACTCTAGAATTAAAGGCGAATTAGTTTTGGCTGTGAGCATTGAAAAAGAGATTGACAAAATTGATGACTTTAAGTTCGAAGAGATAAAAGCGATAATTAGCAAGGTAGGTGTAAAAAAGGCTTATCAACAGCTTAAAAGTAAGTATAAGATATCTAGGAATGATTTTTATAAATTATCAATTGATCTAAAGAATGACTAAGTATTTTATAATTCTTCTTTCAGTATTTTTTATTGGTTGTGGGCCGTCTCTTATTACTACTGGTGCCAAAACAATTGTTAAGGAAAATGAAGATGAAAAAACATTAAGTGAAACTTGGGATGACGCCACTATTAAACTCGGCATTAAAGAGAAGTATTTTTCATACGATGCAACATTATTTACAAGAATAGATGTTGAAGTAGAGCTGGGCAAGGTTCTTTTGACAGGTGTTGTTCCATATGGCGATATGAGGTTGGAAGCTGTGAGATTAGCTTGGAAACAGGAAGGTGTTAATGAGGTACTAAATGAGATATCCATAGATACAGGCTATGGTTTAGATGATATAGCAAAAGATAAATTTATAAGTACACAGCTTTATACTAAGATATTTACAGACTCGAATATTAAAAAGTTTAAATATGATTTTGAAGTACAAAAACAAATAGTTTATTTGTTTGGTGTTTCCAGTGATCAAAAAGAAATAGATATGGTAATTGAACACGCTAAAAACATAAAGGGTGTTTTAGATATAATTAATTACATTCAAATGAGATAGTCTAAACGTCTGCTAACAAATGTAGATGAAAATGAAATACCTCTTGGCCGCCTGCTTTTCCTTTATGTGTCTTAATTTGAAAACCCTTATCTCTTAAAGCTAAAATATTAATAATTTCATCAACGGATTTCCAAAAATTGGTTTGGTATAAGCTGTCTGAGTTTTGTAAAAAATCAGAAATATCAAGTAGAGGCTTCTTAGGTATAATTAAAATATGTGTTTTTGCTTTTGGGCTAATGTCTTTGAATGAAAGAACATGATCATTTTCAAAAACCTTATCACAAGGAATCTCACCTTTTAAAATTTTTGCAAAAATATTTTCTTTATCATAACTCATATTCTAACAGGGACTCCTTTTCTACTAAGATATTTCTTTACAGTTTTAATTTTATATTTTCCAGAGTGAAATACACTTGCGGCCAATAAGCCAGTGGATTTTGTCAAATAACCTAAATAAAAATGTTCTAAATTCCCAACACCACCACTAGCAATTACAGGAATGCTTACGCTACCGGTCACTTTTTTTAGCATATTGCTATCGAACCCATTTTGAACACCATCTGTATCCATTGAGGTCATTAATATTTCTCCAGCACCAAGGGATTGTACTTGTTTTGCCCAAGTAATAAGTTCATTTTTGGTAATCTCTCTTCCTCCTTTGATAACAACTTTCATTTTATTTTTATACCTTTTTCCATCAATTGCTACGACTATGCATTGAGAGCCATGTCTCAATGAGGCTTGTCTTATTAATTTTGGATTTTTTACTGCTGCAGAATTAATTGATACTTTATCCGCGCCTGCATTAAGCAAATCTGTTATATCTCTCAAATCTGAAACTCCTCCACCTACAGTCAAAGGAATATTTATTACCTTGGCTATGGATTCAACAGTTTTAATAAATGTTTTTCTATTTTGATATGATGCATTTATATCAAGCATACAAAGCTCATCAGCACCTGATAAAGAGTAATATTTTGCCATTTCAACTGCATTACCCATGACTCTTATGTTTTTAAAATTAACACCTTTAACAACTTTATTTTTAATAACATCAAGGCATGGGATTATTCTTGTTTTAAGCATTGAACTGAGCCAGACTATCGATAGATATTTTATTTTCGTATATAGCTTTACCTACAACAACATTATTGAAACCATTTGATCTACTCAATTCAATATCATTAAGGTCTTTAACACCTCCTCCAATGGTAATGTGTTTATCAGTTAATTTTTTTATAGAATTAAATGTTTCCATATTTAAGCCAGACAGCATTCCATCATTAGCAACATCAGTGACAAAGTAGGAATGAATAGGTCGGTTGTTGTATTTTTCTACAATGTACTCCAAAGATTGATCAGTTGTCTCTTGCCAGCCATGAGAAGCAATTTGATTATCTTTTATATCTAGAGCGATGGATAGTTTTTCAATTAAAGTATCGTCAAAATTTAAAACATCATCAATATTCTTTATCGCAAAGGTTCCAATTACAATTGTATTAAATCCTTCATTAATTTTTTCAATAATCGCTTCTTTGGTTCTTATACCGCCAGCGACTTCAATATTAATATCAATTTTTCTTCTAATTTGGCTCAGAACTTGATTGTTATTACCTTTTCCTAGAGTAGCATCTAAGTCGACAACATGGATAGTATTGAAACCTGCATCTTGATATGTTTTTGCCATATCAAGGGGGGAATACTGATAGGTTGTTTTATCATCGGCGATACCCTTGGTTAATCGCACACATTTTCCATCTATTATGTCAATTGCTGGGAATATATTCATGCTTTCAAAATATAATTTTTTATCAAATTTAGGCCCTGTCTGTGGCTTTTTTCAGGATGAAATTGCACTCCATAAATGTTGCCTTTCTTTACAATAGAAGGAAATTTTTGACCATAAAGAGTGAAAGCTAAAACATTTGATTTTTTAATGTTTTGGAAAATGTAACTATGAACAAAGTAAAAATCCTTTTTATCGAAACTATTTGCAATAATAGTGTCATCATTATTTAAGTTAATTGTGTTCCATCCCATGTGGGGAATTATAAGTTTTTTATTTCTAAATTTTTTAATGTCTCCGCTAATAACTCCTAAACCTCTTGTAATTTTATCTTCATAACCCCAATCTGATAAAATTTGCATCCCGACGCAAATACCTAAGTATGAAGAGTTATTTTCTAAGTATTCTTTTAGTGGTTTAATAATTTTTAATTTTTTTAAATTTGACATAAGAGTGGCATAAGCACCTTGTCCAGGCAAAATAATTTTATCAAACGAAGAATGGTTGAAATGACCTTTAATAATCTTTAATCGATATGGCCTTCCTTTTATAATATCTTTGATTGCCTTATTGATCGATCCAATATTTCCAGATTGCCCGTCAATAAGTCCTATGACTTTTTTTTTCAAAGTTTCCCTTTAGAACTAGGAATACTTGTTTTTCTGGGGTCAACAGATATTGCTTTTTTCAAGGATAACGCAAATGATTTAAAACAACTCTCAATGATATGGTGATTGTTTTTTCCATATAACGTTTCGATATGGCAATTCATTCTTGACTCAGTAACTATAGATTTAAAAAATTCCGAAAATAACTCTTGGTCCATTTCACCAACTTTTTCTAATGATGTTTTAACATTCCAAATAAAGTATGGGCGATTACAAAGATCAATGACTGATCTTGTTAATGTTTCATCAAAAGAAACATAAGAATATGCAAATCGTGTAATACCTTTTTTATCACCAAGAGCATTTTTTATACTTTCGCCTAAAGCAATGCCAACATCTTCAACAGTATGGTGCATATCGACTTTTAGGTCTCCATCACATTTTAACTCTAAGTCTATCAAGCTGTGAGTACTTATTTGTTGAAGCATATGATCAAAAAAAGCAATCCCAGTATCAATTTTATTTACTCCTGAGCCGTCAAGGTTAATTTTTATTGATATTTTTGTTTCTTTTGTGTCTCTATTAAATGTAAATTCACGCATTTGTAATCAGCTATTTAGTACCTATATTTATAGGAATAATGGATAAAAATAAAACAATAATACGCTCGACAACTGTTGTTTGCGTTCGTGATAGTGAGAGTGTTGTTATAGCATCTGATGGACAAGTAACTTTGGGGACATCTGTAATTAAGTCAAACGCCAATAAAATTAGAACATTTCATAATGATCAAATTATTGTTGGGTTTGCTGGATCAACCGCCGATGCATTAACTCTGTTTGATAGACTGGAGAAAAAATGCGAAGAATTTTCATATAATCTAAAAAGGGCTTGTGTCGAACTAGCTAAAGATTGGAGAACCGATAGGTATCTTAGGAGATTAGAGTCAATGATTATTGCCGCTGATAAAAGCGAAACATATCTTATTAGTGGAACCGGGGACGTTCTGGAACCTCAAGAAGGTATAGTTGCAATTGGATCAGGTGGCAACTTTGCGCTGAGCGCAGCAAGGGCTTTAAAAAGAAAATCTAATTTGTCTGCAAAAGAAATTGCAACTGAGTCACTTAAAGTTGCAGCAGAACTTTGTATTTATACAAATGATACTCTGAACATCTCAGAGATTAAAATCTAATGGATAGCCAGTCTCTTACACCGAAAGTAATTAAAGAAGAACTTGACCGTTATGTAATTGGTCAAGATGATGCAAAAAAAGCAGTCGCCATAGCCCTTCGTAATCGTTGGAGAAGATTAAATGTAAAGGATGAGACGCTTAGAGATGATATCATCCCAAAAAATATATTAATGATTGGGCCAACAGGTTGCGGTAAAACTGAAATCGCAAGGAAGCTAGCTAAGCTTACACAGTCACCGTTTATAAAAGTGGAAGCAACTAAATTCACAGAAATTGGATACGTTGGAAGAGATGTTGAACAAATAATTAGAGATTTAATTGAAGTTGCAATTAATTTAGAAAAGAAAAAAATAAGAGATCGTTTCATAGATGAAGCCAAAACAAATGCAGAGGAAATTGTTTTAAAAGCACTACTTGGTGACAATCCAAGTGATGAAACTAAGGAAAAATTTCGGTTAATGCTAAGAGATAACCAACTTAATGATAAAGAGATCGAAATAGCATTAGATCAAAAATCCAATCCTTTTCAATCATTAGATATACCGGGAATGCCCGGCGCACAAATGGGAATGATCAATATGAATGATATATTTGGTAAAGGTCTAAAAAATAAAAAGAAGACAAAACTAAAAATAGGTGAAGCTTATGAGCCACTTATTCAAGAAGAAATTGAAAAAATCGCTGAAAAACAAAATGTTGTTCAAAATGCTATTAAAAGTGTTCAGGAAAGTGGAATAGTTTTTATAGATGAAATTGATAAAATTGCGCCCAATAGTGAAAGACGAGGTGGTGATGTTTCTAGAGAAGGTGTACAAAGAGATTTACTTCCACTTATTGAGGGCACAGTTGTAAGCACAAAATATGGAACAATCGAAACAAATCATATTTTATTTATTGCGTCTGGTGCTTTTCATCAATCCAAACCAAGTGATTTACTTCCAGAACTTCAAGGAAGGCTACCTGTAAGAGTAAGATTAAATGCTCTTAAGAAAGATGATTTTATTAGAATTTTAAAAGAAACTGATAATAGCTTAACCAAACAGTATAAGTCACTATTTGCAACAGAAAACATTGAATTAAAGTTTGAAGATGAGGCTTTAGAAGAAATAGCTACTCTCACTGAACAAATAAATACCGAAGTTGAAAATATTGGTGCACGACGATTACAAACAATGTTTGAAAAAATTCTTGAGAGAATTAGTTTTGATGCAAACCTTAATGATCAAAAAACTGAAGTAGTGAATAAAGCCTGGGTAACAGACGCTGTAAAGTCAGAGATAAAACCTACCGACGAAAAGAAATTTATTCTTTAGATTTTAACTTAATATAAAAAGCACCCAAACCACCATGTTGTATTTTACAAGGTGAATACGATTTTATCATAAATTGAAAATTTTCTGTATCTAACCAAAAGGGAAATTGTCTTCTTATTTTTCCTGTAAAAAATTCCTCGCCGTTGGTTTTATTGCCAAGTCCTGTAACTACTATATGAAATAAGTTTTTCTTCTTGTAGTTGATTGAAAAATATTCAATTAATTTTTGGTGTGCTTGGTCAACAGTTAGTCCGTGTAAATCGATTTTGCTAAAGTTATGATTTTTAAATTGTTTATAAAGATTGTTGTCTAAAAGTACTGGTTTAACAAAAATTTTTTTTTCTTTTATATTTTTTTTATCTATATTTTCACTCTTTTTTTTACTCTCCATAGAAGTACTGATTGAAATACTAATCTTTTCATTTGGTTGCTCCTCTAATGGTTTCTTATTTTGTTGTTTATTTAAGTTAAATTTGATTTTATGAGACAAGTTTTATAGAAAAAAGCTTCCAATTAGGATCGGAGGATTTTTTATCTTTTTCGAAACCCCATTCTTCAACTACATTTAGAATTTCATTGTTTGCGACATTGTAATGTTCAGTTTCAAACTTTACAGACTTTACTAATCTTATGTCATCAGATTTATCATCTAAAATGGAACTATTTTTTACTTCAGAAAATTTTATCTCTTTAGGTGCTTTTGCTTGTACCATCGCTTGCATAGCTTCAGGTGTGAGCAAATCTTTCACTTTTTCAATACTGTTACTTTGATAAGCCTGAACGATCATCTCATATGCTTTATTAGCGCCTTCTAAAAATTCGTTATTATCATTCTTTGGAACTATTTTAGGTTTAAACTTCGATTGAGGATTTTTTTTTGTTCTAATATTAACAATTTTTCCATCTGAAGATCCAAGAATACTCCTTAGGCGATACACTAAAAATATCGCAATTGCTCCAAAAAGCACAATATCTATAAATTCACTACTCATAATTTTTCAACATTTTGGCCCAATTTGAATTAGGTATTTTATTTTTTATAAACTCTTTATGGGCTTCTGTCTCTTCTTTTGTTAATACGATCGATGCGTAATTCGGCTCACTAGCTAAGTTAATTTTTTCTGATTTTGCCATACTTAATTCTAATCCGATTTGGTTTATGCCTTGTAATTCCAAATATACATCAGTCAAGATTTTAGCGTCTTTTAAAGCACCGTGTTGGTCTCTATTTATAAGAGTATTGATTTTTAATTTCTTTATAAGTGCGTCTAATGATACTTGCTGCCCTGGAAACCGTTGTCTCGCAATTTTAATTGTGTCTATAACTCTCTCCTTCGATATTGTTGGTTTAGATAGTTTCTCAAGCTCAAAGTTTAAGAAACCTATGTCAAAAGATGCATTATGGGCGACAATGTAACTATCTCGGATAAATTCTAAGAATTCGTCTGCAATCTCTTCGAAAATTGGTTTATCTGTCAGATATTCATTGGTTATTCCGTGTATCTTAATATTATCCTCAGTAAGGGTTTTAGTAGGATTTATATATTCATGAAAGTTTGATCCAACAATTTTTTTGTTAAGTTCAATACAGCCAATTTCAATAATTCGATGTCCTTCTTTAAACTCTAAACCTGTAGTTTCAATATCAAGTATGATTTCTCTCATAGTTTATTTAATAATTTAATAATATTTAGTCGTAAGTTCAAGATTGAACCATTATTGTTTACTGTGAAAGTTGATTTATTCTTTTTTATATTCTCTTTAATCTGCCTATTATTCATTAATTTAAAATATTCCTCGGAGACACCTCTTTTTAAAACCCTTTGTTTTCTTTTAGTTGTATCCGAATTTACGAATACGGTGAGGTTAAAATTATTGAACAGATTTTCTTCATAAAGCAATGGGATTTCATAAAATACTGGCTGATAAGACTGATGTTTCTGGGTTATTATTTTTTTTTTGGAATATAGTAAAGGATATATTGTTCTCTTAAGCTTCCTATTAAAATCTTCATTTTGTAACATTTTAATTATTTCTTGTTTGTAATTATGTTCATCAAGTTTTAATTTTGCTAAAATAATTTTTCTTGTGCGATTATCATTGTAAAGATTTGAAATTATAGCGTCAGAAGAGATACAATAAAATCCTAGCTTTGATATAAATTTAATGAATTCAGTTTTACCTGATCCTATATTTCCTGTGACTGCAACTTTAATCATATTTTATTCGTAAGCATTTGATAAATTTTTCTGTCTATTTTTATTTGATTGCCAGACCATATTTCGTAAGATGGTTTTGCTTGTTCAACAAGCATCTTCAATCCACCTGAGGATTTTATGTTATGTTTTTCAGCTATTTTTAAAAGTTCTGTGTCAATTGGGTTATAAACTATATCAATTACTCCTTTAGTCTTTTTTACTAAATTCAAAATGTTTCTGTTGAGTTTATTTTTTTTAGTCATCCCTGCGCTGGATGCATTTATAATCAAATCGTATTTTTTTCTGAGATGAGTTGATCTAATCAAAAAACGACTAAATTTAAATTCTCTTTTGAGATTTTCTTGCCTTCTCATTGATGTAGCAAAAACATCAATATTTACAATGCTTTTTCTATTAAGAAAATATAATATTGCTCTCGCGGCACCGCCAGCTCCAACCAATAGTACAGATTTTGTATTTTTAATTTTTAATGATTTAAAAGTCTTACTAAAGCCAATAACATCTGTGTTATCACCAAAGATTGTTTTGTTTCTTTTATAAATTAAATTTACAGAACCAATTTTTTTTGCTCTTGTTGTGACTCTATCGCAAAAATCAATAAAATTTTCCTTATATGGTATTGTAATATTAAATCCAACAAATTGCTTATCTTTTCTATAATTATAAAAAAATTTATCTATATCTTTTTCCTGTACCTCGTATTTTCTATAAATAAATTTACTATTATTTTTTTTTGACCAGTAATTATGTATTAACGGAGATAATGAATGATTGAGTTTTTTTGCTACTATGCCTATTTTTTTACTAACCATTTAGATACTTTTTAGGGTCTTTAAGAATGTAATGGTATCTATACCAATAATATTGAAATAGCTGCCGTATATATCTCTAAAAAAAATTTTTCCTTTTCCCTCTATATTATAGCAACCTACAGCCTTTGATATATATTTAAAGTTTTTTTCAACATAATTATTGATATCTTTTACTCTAGTATTTTTAAAAGTTACCCTTGTTTTTGTAAGAGAGCTTTTGATAAGATTATTATTGATCATAAAAATCATTGCCGTATAAAGATCGTGCGATTTATCATTAAATGCTTTAAGAGTACTTTTACAACATTCAGCGGTGCCACATTTATAAATAGTTTTTCCTTGAAATAAAATTGTTGTATCAAAAGTTACTATAATTTTGTTTCTATATTTTTTAGAAAGGTGTATGGCTTTAGCTTTTGCAATTTTCAATGCATCATATTTATCATTATTTAAATCTTTTACGTTTTTCTCATTTATATTAGGTGATTTGTACTGAAATTTAAGATTCATTAATTTGAAAATTTTTCTCCTAGATTGACTTTTTGTTCCAATAATAACTTGTTTGGTTAGTTGTGAATTAAATGTTTTATTCATGAATTTTTTGATTTTTGAACAGTTAAATTACCTTTAATTTATAAATATTAAGTTATTAACATTTGTTATTAAATAACTAAAAATGTACTAAAATATAGGTTTTTTTAAATAAGAAGATGTTAATCCCCATCATTCGACATACAACAACATACCTATATATAAATATATATATTTTATCTTTATTTTTTGTTATATACCTATTCAATATATCTAACTACCTAAGTAATTTCCAATATGCACTTAAACGAATTAAAAGATAAAAAACCTCAAGAACTTTTAGATTATGCTGAGTCTTTAGGTATTGAAAACGCCTCTGGCTTAAAAAAACAAGACATATATTTTTCAGTTTTAAAGAAATTTGCAGAGAAAAATGAAGAAATTATTGGCGAAGGTGTTCTCGAGACAATGCAGGATGGCTTTGGTTTTTTAAGATCGGCAAACTCTAATTATCTTCCAGGACCAGATGACATATATGTTAGCCCAAACCAAATAAAGAAATATGGTCTTAGAAAAGGAGATACACTTGAGGGACCTATCCGACCTCCCAAAGATGGTGAAAGATATTTTGCACTAGTAGAAACAAACAAAGTTAATTTCATAGAAATTGCTAAAAATAATAAATTTAAAACAAATTTTGATAATTTAACTCCTCTTTATCCAGAGAAAAAATTTAACCTAGAAACAGAAAAACCAGACACAGATTTATCATCTAGAATTATAGATATTATTGCACCAGTTGGTGCTGGTCAAAGATCATTAATTGTTGCACCACCAAGATCAGGTAAGACAGTAATTTTACAAAAAATAGCAAAGTCAATTGCAGAAAATTTTCCTGAAGTTTATCTAATGGTTTTATTAATAGACGAAAGACCGGAGGAAGTTACAGATATGCAACGATCTGTTAAAGGTGAAGTGATCAGCTCAACATTTGATGAACCAGCTGCAAGACACGTTCAAGTTGCAGAAATGGTTATTGAAAAAGCTAAAAGACTAGCTGAAAATAAATATGATGTAGTAATTCTTTTAGACTCCATTACAAGATTAGGAAGAGCATATAATACAGTTGTACCATCAAGTGGTAAAGTTTTAACAGGTGGTGTGGATGCCAACGCACTTCAAAGACCAAAAAGATTTTTTGGTGCAGCAAGAAACATAGAAGAAGGGGGTTCACTAACAATTATTGCCACTGCATTAATAGAAACAGGTAGTAGGATGGATGAGGTTATTTTTGAAGAATTTAAGGGAACTGGTAATTCAGAAATCGTCCTCGATAGAAAATTATCTGATAAAAGAACATATCCTGCTATTGATGTTCAAAAGTCAGGCACTAGAAAAGAAGATTTACTCTTAGATGCTGGAGATCTACAAAAAGTCTTTATTTTAAGGAAAATTCTATCCTCTATGGGAACAGTTGATGCTATGGAGTTTCTTCTTGATAAAATGAAAGACTGTAAAACTAACGAAGAGTTTTTCAGTAGTATGAATCAATAGATTAATCTAAATCTAATAAATCATCTAGAGCATTTAGTTGATCAGTATTTACTTCTTCTTTTTCACTTGCTGATAATTTCCCAGTATAATTTTCAATACCAATATAAGCTATCTCTGACTCTTCATTAGGTATTGTTATAAATAAACGATAATACTGATTGTTTTTCTCAAAAAAGTTTGAAGCCCTCTCGCACCCATATAGGCCAAAATTTTCATTGATAAATTTACTTGTGGCGTGTTCAAAGTATTCATTATTTATATTTAAATATATAGATTTTAATTGAGGGTATTTGCAAGCCATCCATGGATTGTAGTAACCCTGTTTAAATCCATACACATCCAATGTACCATCTTTGTTTATATCGGCTTTTTCTATCCTAAATGCATCGTTAATGGAAGTTGGTATAACTTGATGTTTTTCAAATTTTTTATTATTTAGATTCTTAAATACATGTAAATAGGCCTCATCTTTGCAATCACCCTTACTTCGGCTAAAAGGTTTTGATGCGTCTTTTCTTTTACATACAACTTCTTTTTCAATTCCTAAACTATCTACATAGCCATCATTATTAAAATCAATTGATGCAGACATCCAAGCTCTATCAGCTAGTTTAAATTCCTTTTTATTGGTGTTTTTTACCCAGTAACCTGGTTTTTTTTGAACATCGCCAGTCCAAATTAAAAATTTAGCTTCATCCGTTGGCTTAGATTTAAGTTCAAAGCTGTCTAATTTCTCAAAAGTAAGTTTGTCATTTTGATAATCAATCTTCGACCAACAGAAAGATGTGTCTCCTAAATCTGGGCATCCTCCAAATAAAATTGTTTCATCTTTTGATTGCAGGATATGGTTAAAGCCAATATCAATAAACTGACTGGAATTTTTAGCCTTCTTGCATTTATTTGTTTTTAAATTACAAACTTCAATTTGACCACCAGGGTCATAAAAATAATCAATTACCTCAAAATATCCATCTTTATCAAAATCAGTGTACATTAAGTCGTGAGAAAAATGTGAAGAACCAAACTTTGAAAGACTATTGTCATTTAAATCAAATATATAATTAACATCTTTCCAACTGCTATTTCTATTCCTGCCATCCTCCTTGTTCGATAAATAAATTATTTCTTCATCACCATCATTGTCTGCATCGAATGTATCAACCCTCCTAGCTGTGAGGGGTAAATTATAAAGTTTTGATGATATTTGATTTATATTGGTTTCAAAAAGTTTATTTAAATTAGGTATATCTATAACCACTAAGTGTGATAAAGGCTGCTTATTTGAACTCTCACCCCATTTGACTACATTATTCCATGTATGAGCAATAATTTTTTCTCCATCTTTATTGCCAATATATCTTAAGAGTAGAGGTCTATTCCAAGTATTTGGATCTACATCATGTGATTTTACATTATATTTATTACTCAATTCATGAATAATAAAGCAATCGTTACGATTATTTATTCTTAAGTGTTCAGTCTCTAATTTACGACAGTCAAAAGGTTTGAACATTTTATTTTCACTCTTAATTGTCTGTACGCTAGCTGATGTTTGAGAGTCGGAATTA
>CACGPU010000001.1 GCA_902575065.1 uncultured Alphaproteobacteria bacterium | reverse complement strand
GCACTTGAAATGGTTGAGCTTGTAGGCCTAAAGGGTAGAGAAAATTACTTTCCAAGAGAACTCTCTGGTGGACAGCAACAAAGAGTTGGAATTGCTCGGTCATTAGCAGTTGAACCTGATATTTGGTTTTTAGATGAGCCTTTCTCCGCGCTTGATCCTCTAATTAGAAAAGAAATGCAAGACGAGTTTTTGAGACTCCAGTCTGTTTTGAATAAAACAATTATGTTTGTCACTCATGACTTTGACGAAGCATTGAGGCTTGCTGACAGAATAGCTATTATGAAAGATGGAATAATAGAACAATTAGATAAACCAGATAATATAGTTTTAAATCCTGCTACTGACTATGTTAGGAAATTTACTGAGGATGTCCCTCGTGAAAAAGTATTGAAGATAGAGTCAATCATGGATGCCTCTGATCCACATGCCTCCGGAGAAATAGCTGTTAAAAAAGATGATATTATAGAAACCGTAGCAGAAAAAATTTTAAATAGTAAAGAAATTATTAAAGTTGTTGATGATAAAAATTCAGTAGTTGGCTCTATAAACCCTTCTAAAGTTATAAAAGTTTTATTCGGTGGATAAAAATTATTTAAATATCATTAGATCTTCAAAACCAGCTCAATTTGGTATTTTATTAATTGTATTTTTGCTTTTATACAATTTAGTTCCACATAATGAGGGTAACTATTTTTGGAGACTTCCCTCTTTATTAGCTTTCATACCAATTAAGTTAAATGAGATTATATATGCAGCTTTATATGAATGGTTTCCTCTCAAAGTATGGGACCCCATATTTGAAATGTATGAAGAAAAAGCAGCATTTCGTGAATTCACAAAATCTATATCTAAAGGTTTATTATTTTTAATTACTTTTGTAAGAGAACTTTTATTGGGTGGTGACAAAATAATTGATGTTTTTGTTAGTGATGCTTGGCTGAAAGATAATGATTGGATGACATGGCCAGCACTTCCATGGACAGCAGCTACAGTCGGTGCTTTTTTGCTTGGGTTCCAACTTGGCGGTATCAGATTGGCTTTACTTGGAGGGATAGGATCTTTATATGTATCAATCTTTGGAAATTGGGTACCATCTATACAAACACTCTCTTTTGTTCTAATTACAACACCAATTTGTTTTGTACTAGGTCTATCCTTTGGAATATGGGGATACCTAGATAGAAAAGTTGAGACAGCTTTGCAACCAGTACTAAATGTAATGCAAACTATGCCTCAATTTGCATATCTAGTCCCTATTATTGCTTTATTTGGTTTAGGCGATCATGCAGGTTCGATAGCTACTATAGTAATTGCTACCCCACCAATGATAAGAAATACCATTTTAGGATTAAAACGAATTTCACCTGAGGTAGTAGAAGCGGGACTTATGAGCGGCTGTACAAAAACTCAGCTTTTATTTAAAGTATTAATACCAACAGCTAGACGAGATATTTTAAACGGTGTCAATACAGTTATTATGCAATGCCTAGCAATGGTTGTAATTGCGTCTTTCGTTGGTGCAAAAGGACTTGGTCTAAATTTAAAAATTGCCTTAAATAGTTTAAAAATTGGCAAAGCTGCTGAAGCAGGTTTTTGTATCGTCTTAATTGCTGTTATCCTTGATCGATTTACAAAAGCATGGGCGAATAAACAAGTTGATTATTTTGAAAATTTAACTTTTTTTCAAAGATATAAACTCTTAATCATCTTTGGAACCTCAATTTTAATTTTTTCAATCATTGCTTTTATGGCAAATGGTTACTTCGATAAAATTAATTACTTATATGTCATACCTATTGAAAAAGGTTTTACTTTTGCTCACTATATTGATGCTGCTGTTGATTGGGTTTGGGAAACTTTTTTCTATTCTCTCAATTCTTTCAATAAGTTTCTTCTAACTGAAGTTCTAGGTCCTATGAAAAAAGCTTATCTAGGTATGCCAGTAGTTGCCACGTTGACTCTTACTATGGGTGTCGCTTATATCATTGGTGGAATTAGAACAAGCTTATTAGTTGGGGGCATGATGTTATTTATTGCTATGTCAAAATATTGGGACAGAGCTTTAATTACAATGTACATGGCAACATTTGCTGTAATTATGGCATCTCTCAATGGAATAATAGTTGGATCAATATTTGCACAGACTGAGAGGGGGTCAAAAATTATTCTCTCCGTGTGTGATTTTTTTGAAACATTTCCATCCTTTGTTTATTTAATACCTGTTATCTTCTTGTTCAATATTACTGATACCTCAGTGTTAATAGCTGCAATTGTTTATGCTACTGTTCCTGCTACTCGATATACTGTCTGGGGTCTAAATAGTGTCCCACTCTCCTTACATGAAGCAGGCACCATGTCCGGTGTCTCAAGAATACAAAGATGGACAAATATTGAAATTCCCTTAGCTTTCCCGACAATTATGCTTGGCGTTAATCAAACAGTTGTTTTCACTCTTCAAATGGTAATTTTAGGAGCATTAATTGGAACTGAAGATTTAGGCCAACTTATTTTTGGAGCATTATCAAGAGCTCAAGACGGTCCTGGTGTTGCTATAACACTAGGTTTATTCGTTTCTTTAATGGCTATTTCAGTAGATGTAATTGTGAGAAAATGGGCCGAGGAAAGAAAAAAAGCTCTTGGATTAGCATAGAGAATGATCATCCCAAGAGTTACTCAACCTTATGAACCTGGATTACCAGCTCTTGGTGACGACTTAGAAAATTATTTGGTAATTGGTGGAGGTTCTCTCACATTAAAATTAGAACCAGATGACAAATTTAAAATAATTAATTTAGAAGGCCATCAACTGGCCGAGATTGTATGCTTTAATTCAAAGCGAGAGTGTAATCTATCAGCATTAGGCCTTAATAACGAGCACAACGGTCAATTAACAAAAAAAATCCTTTCGAGCGAGGAGGAGTCAGCTCAAATAGCACGTACTAAATTAAAAAAACTTGGATATGAGGTAGAGTCTATTAATCAATCGATTTTAGTATTTTCTCAAAATTCACTTTCAGGTTCAATTGAGGAGTTTAAAACAAACGACTCCATTGTTTGTATAATTTCTGCACCAGGCGAAAGTGAAATTACACATGAAAATATTCCTGCATCCGAACTACGAGTAATTGTTCAAAGAAATAAAAAACGTGAAGAGGGGGAATTTTTATTACCAGACCCTTTAATGGATCCTGTTGAAGAAATTTTTGTTAAAAGATATACCGCAATGGCCTATGAGGTCAAAGAAGGAGATTTTATTCAGATAATTGATGTTTATGGAAGACAATGTTCTGACTTTATGGCATTCGACTCAGAGAGCCTTCAAAAAGGCCAAGAGCTCTCAATAGATACAACTAATAGTAGATATTTAATGGGTAGTGCTTTTCCAATGCCAGGTCTACATTCTAAATATTACGATGAAAATCAAATGCCCATGGTTGAAGTCTACAGAGACACTGTCGGAAGACATGATACGTTCGGTACTGCATGTACTTCAAAATTTTATGATGATATTGGCTATTTTGGTCATCCAAATTGCTCAGATAATTTCAATTATGTATTAGATAAGTTTACTGTGAGAAAAAGACTAGGTTGGAATGCTATAAATTTATTTTACAACACAGCCATTGATGCAAATAATGCTTTAATTTTTGATGAACCATGGTCTAGACCAGGAGACTATGTGATGTTTAAAGCCCTGAAAAATTTAGTTTGTGTCTCCTCTGCCTGTCCAGACGATGTAGATGCAGCTAATGGATGGAATCCTACTGACATTTTTGTTAGAGTCTATAGACCGAATAGACCTTTTAGTAAAGGAATGGCATTTAGAATGAAAGCAGACTCTGATCCCAAATTAACTAAAGAAACTGGTTTTCACCCAAGAGTATCAAAACTTACTGAAAATATTGTTGAGTACAAAGGCTTCTGGTTAGCTTCTAATTATAATAATCACGGGGCGCACCAAGAATATGAAGCTTGCAGAGAGCGGGCTATCATTATGGATCTATCAGCACTAAGAAAGTTTGAAGTACGAGGCCCAGACGCTGAAGAACTTTTACAAATGACTTGCACCAGAAACATCAGAAAACTATCTGTTGGCCAAGTTGTTTACACTGCGATGTGCTACGAGCATGGAGGTATGCTTGATGACGGTACAGTATTCAAAATGACGGATGATAATTTTAGGTGGATTTGTGGAGATGAGTATTGCGGTGAATGGTTAAGAGAAAAAGCAAAGGAACATAACTTAAAGGTATGGATTAAATCTTCTACTGATAATTTACATAATGTTTCCGTCCAAGGGCCAAAGAGTAGAGAAATATTAAAAAAGATAATCTGGACCCCTCCTCATCAAACATCATTGACTGATTTAGAGTGGTTTAGGTTTTCTATAGCTAGGTTAAATACTTTAGATGGAATTCCTTTAATGGTTTCTAGAACTGGATATACAGGTGAACTAGGTTATGAAATATTCTGTCATCCGAGTAAAGCTGCTGAAGTTTGGGATGCTGTAATGAAAGCCGGAGAGGAGTTTGGAATTGTGCCTATGGGATTAGACGCTTTGGATTTAGTTAGAATTGAAGCTGGTTTAGTTTTCGCAAATTATGAATTCGATGATCAAACTGATCCGTTTGAGGCGGGAATTGGTTTTACAGTTCCTCTTAAATCAAAAGAGGATAACTTTATTGGTAAAGAAGCTTTACTTGAAAGAAAGGCAAACCCTCAAAGAAAACTAGTTGGACTTGAGATTGAGGGAAATGAAACTACCGGGCATGGAGACTGTGTTCATCCTTCAAATAATGGAAGGGAACAAGTTGGCATTATAACAAGTGGTATGAAATCCCCTGTTCTAAATAAAAATATTGCTCTTTGCAAAATCAATGTCAAATACAGTGAGCTTAATACTGAAGTTGAAATAGGTAAGTTAGATGGTCAACAAAAAAGAATAAAGGCTAAGGTTGTTCCTTTCCCATTTTATGATCCAACTAAATCAAGAGTTAAATCCTAATTTTTTTATCTTTTAAATGAGTTCAATTTTTTTAGATAAATCATCAACTTTACCAATTAGTGATAACAGGTTTGATAAAGGACCTTTTTTTGAATTTTATCATAAAGAAGATAATTCTTATGGTGTATACGCTGATCGCTATTTTCCAATATCTGTTGGAAATAAAATCAAAGATAGTTATTGGAATTTGAGAAGAAAAGCAGTCATGTATGACGTACCTGAAAAACCTATTCAAATAGAGGGACCACAGTCAGAGGAATTTCTTGATAAAATATTTTGTCGAAAAATTAAAGATATGAAAGTAGGAAGGGGTAAATATGCAATTGCCTGTTATGAAAATGGCGGAATATTTATAGATGGTGTACTTTTTAGATTAGAGCAAAATAAATTTTGGTATGTCCAACCAGATGGACCCCTTGAAACTTGGTTAAAAGCTCATCAAAAAAACTATGAAGTTACTATAACTGACCCTAATTCTCGAGTGATACAAATTCAAGGTCCAATTTCTAAAGATATAATTTCAAAGCTAACGAATGGAGAAATTAACGATGATTTTAAATACTATCATTCAGCCTATTCAAAAATAGCTGATCAAAATGTATATGTCTCTAGAACAGGATGGACTTCTGAATTAGGCTTCGAAATTTATACTCTAGGAAATAAGACTAATTATAAAAAAATTTGGGATACTATTTGTGAAATCGGATATCCGATGGGTATGACATTTGATGGTCTAGAATCAATGGATATAAGAAGAATTGAAGCAGGCATCCTAGATAACAACACAGATTTTGACTCTTCAATGAATCCTTATGAAATTGGATTAGGCTCTCTAGTTGATTTAGAAAAAGAAAATTTTATTGGAAAAAAAGCTTTAGAATTTTTATCAACAAAATTTGGAAAGAGATTATTTGGTATAACTACCGATAAAGAAATTATTCCAAGAGCAAAAGTTTATTTATCATCAAATAAACAAAAAATTGGATATCTTTCAGCATCAACTTGGTCTCCTACTTTAGAAAAGTATGTAGGTTATGTACGTTTTGACTACCCTGGTGAGTGGAAAGAATTTCAAATTAAAGTTGAGTCTGTTAATGATAATTTAGCTGACTGCAAAATAATTGATTTACCATTTTACGATAAAGATAAACTTATCCCAAAAGGGATTGACAAAAATATTCCTTAATCTTTATTTTTTTCTTTTCTAAAGAATGGTATTAGAAAAACAAAACAAGCTACAAAGAAAAAAAGACTTCCAAACATAGCCCAGAAACTACCAATACTTGATATTATAAAGCCCACGGCAGAAATAATAAATAAAACCCATCCAATAAAATTAAGAGTATTATTGGACATATATAATATTTATTTTGTATCTAAATATGTAGCCATAGAGTCATCCATAGCATCCAACCACGTAGTGTGATGTGAGGGACCAGTGGTGCCAGTGACAGGCGAGGAAAAGGATTTATCTCTATAAGTCAGGATATTTTCTTCCTTATGGTGCTCCCAATCATAAAAATGTTTGCGAATTAACTCAAAGTCAATTTTTGGGTAGTCAACAGCAGAACATAAATCTACACAATAATCTGTTTGAAAATCAATCATTTGATAGGCATCCTCTAGAGCCTCTTCCTTTTTAACCCAATTATCAATATCCTTTGCTAACTCATCAGCTGAAGGCAGAGTTATTTTGTTCATTATTATGTCTCTAACATACCAAGCTTGGGCATCAAACATGTTAAAAGTATGAAACTGATCTTGCATACCAAGATAAAACAAATTTTGATTATTTTGCCATACTACTCCTTTGTATAAGTTTGGAGGATACAGCCTGTTATGAGTTTTTAATTTTAGATCTTCTGGTAAAAAAGGAAAATGATGCAAGTAACCTGTACATAGTATTAAGGCATCCATTTCTTGAATTGTGCCATCTTTAAAAACTGCTTTATTTCCATCGATCTTATCCATGTAATGTACTTCTTTCATGCCTTCAGGCCAATTGAAACCCATTGGATTGTTTCTATAACCAATAGTAACAGTTTTAGCTCCATATTTATGGCACTGTAACGCTACATCTTCAGCAGAGTAACTACTTCCGAGAACGACAACGTTTTTATCTCTAAACTCTTCAGCGTCTCTGAAATCATGAGAGTGCATTATTCTCCCTGGAAAGCTATTCATTCCCTCATATTCAGGAATGTAGGGAACAGAGAAGTGACCAGTCGCAACAACTAATTTATCAAAACTTTCAGTTTTAGTTTGATCGTCTTTTTTACTTCGGTATGTAATATCAAATCCATTACCATTATCAGCAACAGAGGTAACAGTGGTGTTAAACTTTACGTATTTTTTTACATCTGAATTTTCTGCACGACCTAAAATGTAATCTTGAAGGACGGCTCTTGGAGGGAAGGAGGGAATTGGTTTTTTGAAATGCTCATCAAAAGAATAATCTGCAAATTCAAGGCACTCTTTTGGCCCATTCGACCAAAGGTATCTATACATGCTATTGTGAATTGGATCTCCATATTGATCAGACCCGGTTCTCCAAGTATAATTCCAAAGACCACCCCAACTTTCTTGTTTTTCAAAGGCAACAACCTCAGGAATATTTTCGCCTTTGCTTTGCGCTTGATGCAGAGATCTTAAAAAAGAAAGTCCACAAGGACCTGTACCAATTAGTGCAACTTTTGTCATTATTCTCCTCCGATTTGAATTAATATTAATAATTAAATTTTAATTTCCAATCCATTTTTTGTCATACTCTGTAATAAATACAGGGATAATAAAAATGTTGTTTCATATTATGGAACAGGTTTATTGTAGCATTTTATTAGGAATATATATTTTCGAAGAGGTTTAATTGAATCATGCAAAAGTACTCAGTTTTTAGTTTAGTAAAAAATGCTTTCACCAACCATGAAAATTGGGAGGTAGCTTGGAAAGACCCTGAGCCTAAAAAAGAATACGATGTCATAATTGTAGGCGGTGGTGGTCATGGTCTTGCAACAGCTTATTATCTTGCAAAAGAACATGGCATCACAAACGTTGCCATACTTGAAAAGGGTTGGATTGGTGGAGGTAATGTTGGAAGAAACACTACCATCTTGAGATCTAACTATATGTTTGATTCAAACGCTCATTTTTATGAGTTTGGCATGAAGCTTTGGGAAACACTTAGCCAAGAATTAAATTACAACGTTATGTACTCACCGAGAGGAATTATAAACTTAGCTCACTCTGATGCTCAAATGAATGCTTACGCTAGAAGAGGTAACTCTATGAGATTAAATGGTATTGATGCAATTCTTCTTGGAAGGGATGATTTAAAAAAGATGATCCCATTTGCAGATTTTTCAGAAACATGTCGTTTTCCTATTCATGGTGGTTTAATGCAGCCACGTGGGGGAACTGCAAGACATGATGCAGTTGCTTGGGGATATGCGAGACAGGCAGACTCAATGGGTGTCGATATAATTCAAAATTGTGAAGTGACAGGTTTTGATGTTAACAACGGAAAAATAGAAGGCGTTCAAACATCAAGAGGAAATATTAAAACTAAAAAAGTTGGATTGTGTGTTGCTGGAAGCACAACACTTTTAGCAGACATGTTAAATATGAGACTTCCAATTGAAGCACATGTTCTGCAAGCTTGTGTCTCAGAACCAGTTAAACCTTTACTTCATAATGTAGTTACATTCGGAGCAGGTCACTTTTATTGTAGCCAATCTGACAAAGGTGAAATGGTTATGGGTGGTGATTTGGATGGTTACAATAGCTATGCTCAAAGAGGAAATATGCCAATGATACAGCATGTTTTAACAGGTGGATTGGCTGTCTTCCCAAACTTTAGTAGACTCAAAATGCTTCGAACTTGGGGAGGTATTATGGATATGTCCATGGATGGTTCTCCAATAATCGATAAAACTCATATTGAGGGGGTATATCTTAATTGCGGTTGGTGTTACGGCGGCTTTAAAGCTACTCCTAGCTCAGGTTTTGTTTTTGCACATACAATAGCACAAGATCAAGTACATGAACTCAACTCAGACTTTAACCTTGAAAGATTCCATACTGGAAAAATTATAGATGAAAAGGGTGTAGGCCCTAAACCTTGGATCGGTTAATAGATGTTAGAAATAAAATGCCCATACTGTGGCAAGCGCTCACAAAATGAATTTTCTTATGGCGGAGACGCCACTATAAAAAGACCTCAACTAGGAGAAGAAATTTCAACCGAGGATTGGGATAATTTTGTTTACTACAGAGATAACCCAAGAGGAAAACACTCAGAACTATGGCATCATGTTTCTGGATGTAGACAATGGTTTAAAGTCTCAAGAGACACCGCTACACATGAAATTTTTGACACTTGTAAAATGAACGAGGACTTTAATGTCTAACAATTTTAGAACAACCAACTCAAATGGACTTATTAATAAGGATAAAAAAATTAACTTTACTTTTAACGGTACTATTTATCATGGCTATGAAGGAGACACTCTTGCATCTGCTTTAATTGCAAATGGTGTTCATTTAGTTGGAAGAAGTTTTAAGTATCATCGACCTCGCGGTTTTTTGGGAGTTGGTGTTGAAGAACCAAATGCAATGGTTCAATTGCATGATGGTAATAAATCTGAACCTAATATCATTGCAACCGAAGTTGAGTTAGTTGAGGGATTAAAAGCTAAAAGTCAAAATTGTTGGCCTTCAGTTCAATTTGATATTGGAGAAATAAATAATGTCTTAAATCGTTTTTTTCCTGCAGGTTTCTATTACAAAACATTTATGTGGCCAAAAAGTTTTTGGATGAAAATCTATGAACCATTTATAAGAAAAGCTGCTGGTATGGGTAAAGCACCACTGTTACCTGACCCAGATAGGTACGAACATAATTATGAACACTGCGATGTACTAGTTGTTGGCTCTGGCCCATCAGGCCTCGCAAGTGCTCTGGCTGCTGCTAAAAATGGGGCAAGGGTTATATTAGCAGAAGACAAGCCTAATTTTGGTGGCTCTCTTCTAACTGACGAAGTTACGATTGGTAACATGTCAGGAAAAGAGTGGGCTAGTGATACCATTTCCCAACTAAAAAGTATGCCAAATGTAATATTAAAAAAAAGGTCACAAGTCTTCGGATACTATGATCACAATATGACCGTAATGATTGAAAGAGTTAGCGATCATATTGAAAATCCATCAAAATACACTCCCAGACAAAGATTACATTATATTAGAGCTGGAGAAGTAATAGTTTCAACTGGTTCTATTGAAAGACCAATATCTTTTGGAAATAATGATAGACCAGGAATTGTATTAGCCTCAGCAGCAAAAGAGTATATGAAGGTTTATGAAACATTAGTTGGTAAGAAACCAATTATATTTACCAATAATGATACAGCATATTCAACTGCCCTTGAGTTTATTAAAAATGATATTGAACCAATCATTGTAGACACTCGAGACAGCTCAAACGGTGAATTAGTCAAGGAAGTTCAGCAAAAGGGTATTTCTATAAAATTTAATTCAGGGATCGCAGACACTAAAGGACATTTGAAGATAAATTCTGCTATCATTGGCAAGCTTGACTCTTCAAAAGAGTCTTTTATTTCAGAAGAAACAGTAGAGTGTGATTGCATTTGTATGTCCGGTGGCTGGACACCAACAGTTCATCTATCTTCCCAAGCTGGAAATAAATTAAAGTTCAATGATGATATTGATGCGTTCGTACCGGATAAAAAAAGACAAAAAGAAACAGCAATTGGAGCAGCTAATGGTTCTTTTACATTAAATCAATCTCTAGCTGAAGGTTTTCAAGTGGGCTTTGATTTATCAAACAAATTCACAGATCAAAATAATCCTACAAATAGTCCCAACTCAAATGAACCTAGCTATGAAAAGCATGAAAAGCTCTGGTGTATGCCTTTACCATCTGGAAAAAAACCAAAACGCTTTATCGACTTTCAAAATGACGTTGCAGTTTCTGATGTAGAGCTAGCAATTAGAGAAGGCTTCAGATCAATTGAGCACGTCAAAAGATATACAACTCTTGGGATGGCTGGCGATCAAGGCAAGACAAGTAATTTAAATGGTTTGCAATATGTATCTAAAATTGAAAAAAAGATTGTTCCAGAAGTTGGTCATACAACATTTAGACCACCATACACTCCTGTAACAATTGGAGCTATCGTGGGTAGAGAAGTTGGTAATCACTATTTACCAACAAGAAAATCTCCCATTCATACATGGCATGAGGAAAATAATGCTGTTTTTGTAGCAGCAGGTTTATGGCAAAGACCCAGATACTACCCAAGGGGTTCTGAGGATATGAACAGTGCTGTTAATAGGGAAGCTGCAAATGTAAGAAAAAACGTTGGAATTTGTGATGTTACTACACTTGGTAAGATTGATATTAAAGGTCCGGATGCACCAGAATTCTTAAACAGAGTTTATACAAATGCATGGCTGAAACTGCCCGTTGGAAAAGCTAGATATGGTGTAATGCTAAGGGAAGATGGCATGGTTTTTGATGATGGAACAACATCTCGATTATCTGAAAATCATTTTCATATGACTACCACTACTGCCCAAGCTGCAAATGTTTTATCGCACTTAGAGTATTATTTACAAGTTGTATGGCCAGATTTAGATGTAAATGTCTTATCAACTACTGAACAGTGGTCTGGTATAGCAGTGGCAGGTCCAAAGTCTAGAGATCTTTTATCTAAGTTATTTCCTGATGTAGATATGTCTAATGAGGGCTTACCATTCATGGGGCTAGTGGACTCTTCAATAGACGGTATCAAAGCTAGAATTTATAGAATTTCTTTTTCTGGCGAACTAGCTTATGAGGTAAATGTCGAGTCAAACTATGGTCTTTATATGTGGAAGAAGATCATGGAAGTAGGACAGTCATTTGATATTCAACCATACGGAACAGAAGCTCTATCAACCTTAAGAATAGAAATGGGTCATGTCGCAGGAGCAGAATTAGACGGACGTACTATTCCTTTTGATGTTGGACTGAATAGTATGGTGAGTCAGAAAAAAGATTTCATAGGTAAAAGATCTTTATCTAAAGATGCATTCACTGAGTCGGATAGACAAACTATTGTTGGACTTGTTCCACTAGACAAAAAAACAAAGATCCCAGAGGGTTCACATATTATAGAAGACAATAGTGCTGTTGCCCCAATACCTAAACTTGGTCATGTTTCATCTTCTTGTTGGAGTGTTGAATATAATAATCCTTTTTCCATAGCTATTATAAAAGATGGTAAAAATAAAATTGGTAAAAATCTATATGCTGTCTCTCCTTTGAAAGATATTTCAATTCCTGTTGAGGTAGTATCCTCACACTATGTTGATCCCGAAGGCTCAAGGGTAAGATCATAATGGGAGCACAAAACCTATCACCACTTCATTTTGATCATAAGCTCGGCTTGTTTGGCGACTATGAGAATAAAGAAAACCTATTAAAAATTTCAGAAATAAAAGACCTAAGTATTATCCAAATTGCTAAATTTAAAAAAAGCTCAATTGAGATTGAAAAAGTTACCATAAATCAACTTAATTTACCGACAGAAAGTCTAAAAGTTTCTCACAACCAAGAAACAAGAGTATTGTGGACCGGTCCTGATACCTGGTTAATTATCTCAAAAAAAATTGACTTGAAAGACGAAATTTATAAATCGATTAGAGATGAGGATTTTGCCATTACAGATATTTCACAATCAAGAGCTGTATTACAAATATCAGGCGTAAATGCAAAAAATGTTTTAAAAAAAGGTTCTCCAATAAATTTTAATGAAAATATGTTTAAACCAAATAATTGCGTGAACACGACATATAACGGAATTAACATACTGATCGACTATTTAGACGACCAACCGTTTTGTTTTAACCTTTATGCATTAAGAAGCTTTGGTGGTTCTTTTTACCATAGCATTACTGACTCGTCATTAGAGTATGGGTATGAGGGTATTTAATATTAATGTGCGGTATAGTTGGAATATATTTAAAAAATAAAAAATATAATTCACAATTAGGTAAATTTCTTACTGGAATGATGAATAGTATGGCTACGCGTGGTCCTGATAGTGCAGGTTTTGCGATATACTCATCTGAGAAAAAAAAGAAATATAAATATTCGGTCTGCTCTAATACTGATCAAGTAAAAGAAATTTCAAAAAAACTATCTAAGCAAGTAAAAGATATCAAAGTAAAATCTATTTCAGATCATTTAATAATTGAAACAGCAATGAAGCCAAAGAAATTTATAGAAATTTTAAAAAATCATGATGAATTAAGTTTAGTTGGGTATGGTAGTTGCATAGAAATATTTAAACAAGTAGGAAATCCGAAGGATGTTGTTAAAAATTTTTCACTAGAGAAGTTTTCTGGCTCACATGCTATTGGGCATACAAGGATGGCAACAGAAAGTGCAATCACGACAGACGGCTCTCATCCATATTCCACAGGCGAGGATGAATGTCTTGTACATAACGGATCTTTGTCAAATCACAACAATTTAAGAAGATCGCTTCAGAAAAAAGGGATTGAAATAAAGTCCTTGAATGATACGGAAGTCGCTGCAGGTTATATTTCAAACGGATTAATTGATAAAAAATCACTCAAAGAAACACTTTTGGATGGACTGAAGGACCTCGATGGTTTTTACACATTTATTTCTGGAACCAAAAATGGCATGGCAATTGTTAGAGATGAGATAGCTTGTAAACCCGCAGTTGTTGCAGAAACAAAGGATTATGTTGCTATTGCCTCAGAGTTTCAAGCAATGGCACACTTACCAAATGTAAATTCAGCAAAAATTTTTGAACCAGAGCCCGGAAAAGTATACAGCTGGGGCAAATAATGAATTTAAATTTAAAAAAAGAGTCATTGAGAAAAGTTAATGAAACTCTTCAGAGTATAGATAGAAAATCAAACAAAAAGATTTTTAAAATTTCAAATCCAGATGGAAATCACGCTATTTGTGCTGGACTAAAAGACGAGATTGAAGTCACTATTGATGGTCACACAGGATACTATTGTGCTGGTATGAACATGAATGCAAATATCATTGTAAATGGAAATGTGGGCACAGGTGTTGCAGAAAATATGATGTCTGGAACTGTTCATGTTAAGGGCAATGCATCCCAATCAGCCGGTGCTACAGCACATGGTGGAACTTTGATCATTGATGGTGATACTAGTTCACGTTGTGGGATTTCAATGAAAGGAATAGATATTATAGTTAAAGGATCGGTAGGCCATATGTCTGCATTTATGGCTCAATCTGGAAATTTAGTTATATGTGGAGATGCTGGAGACGCTCTGGGAGACAGTATCTATGAAGCAAATATTTTTATTAAGGGTAAGGTGAAATCACTCGGTGCTGACTGCGAAGAGAAAAAAATGAATAAAAAAGATCAAAATATTTTGAGATCTCTTTTAAAAAAAGCAAGTATAAATGAAAGTGAGATTAAAAACTTCAAAATGTATGGTTCAGCAAGAAAACTTTATAATTTTAATATAGATAATGTATCGGAGTACTAATGGCAGAAAAATTTAAAACTACACCAAGAAAATCTTGGACATTTGATGACTATACAAACTCTGAAATTCGAAGAGCTGCAGAAACAGGTATTTATGACATTAGAGGCGGTGGTTCAAAAAAAAGATTACCTCATTTTGACGATCTTCTTTTTTTAGGCGCATCAATGTCAAGATACCCCTTAGAGGGCTACAGAGAAAAGTGTAGTACTAACGTCACTCTTGGAACAAGATTTGCAAAAAAACCGCTTGAATTAGATATTCCAATAACAATTGCTGGAATGAGCTTTGGAGCTCTCTCAGGACCTGCGAAAGAAGCGCTTGGAAGAGGAGCTAGTATTGCCGGGACTTCAACGACAACAGGCGATGGAGGCATGACCCCTGAGGAGAGAGGACAATCAAAGCATTTGGTTTACCAATTACTTCCCTCAAGGTATGGAATGAATCCAGAGGATTTAAGAAAAGCAGATGCTATTGAAGTTGTGATAGGTCAAGGTGCTAAACCTGGCGGTGGAGGTATGTTACTCGGTCAAAAGATAAGTGATCGTGTTGCCGAGATGAGAACATTACCAAAAGGAATTGATCAGAGATCAGCATGTAGACATCCAGATTGGACCGGACCAGATGATTTGGAAATTAAGATTTTAGAGCTCAGGGAAATAACAGGTTGGAAAGTTCCCATATTTGTAAAAATTGCAGGATCTAGGCCTTACTACGATACTGCTCTTGCAGTAAAAGCAGGTGCTGATGTGGTGGTGCTTGATGGTATGCAAGGAGGTACTGCAGCTACACAGGAGGTATTTATCGAAAATGTAGGTCAGCCAACATTGGCGTGTATCAGGCCAGCAGTAGATGCTTTATTAGACTTAGATATGCACAGGAAGGTTCAGTTAATTATTTCAGGTGGAATTAGAAATGGTGCGGATGTTGCAAAAGCAATGGCATTGGGTGCTGATGCTGTTTCCATTGGTTCATCAGCATTAATCGCACTTGGTGATAATGATCCAAAGTGGGAGAGCGATTACAAAAAACTTGGAACAACAGCTGGTGCTTTCGATGATTGGCATGAAGGTAAAGACCCATCTGGTATAAATACACAAGACCCAAAATTAATGAAAAGGTTAGATCCAGTAAAAGGTGGAAAAAGATTATCTAATTATCTCAAGGTTATGACTCTTGAAGCCCAAACTATAGCCAGGGCATGCGGTAAAAACGATTTACATAATCTTGAACCTGAGGACCTATGTGCATTAACAGTTGAAGCTGCTGCAATGGCAAGGGTTCCTTTAGCGGGAACGGGTTGGGTGCCTGGAAAGATTTAACCATTAGTTGCTAATAACTTATACTCTACTATAATGTTTCACACTATGGAACATTTGTTGGAGGACAGTTTTGCAACAAGATTTAAAATATATAAATAAGTCTCTGGAAAAATCTTTCAAAATTCTTGAAATTTTATCAAAATCAATTTTCCCGTTGAAGGCATCAAATATTTCTAGAAAAGCAGTTTTATCTAGAACAACTACATTTAGACTATTGTCTGTTTTATCTCAACTTGGTTATATCCATAAAAATACTGGATCGAATACATACACTATGGGACATAAAGCTTTTCAATTTGGAGAAACCTCAGATTATCTTCAGTCAATTTCTGAGACTTCTAAAGAAATTTTAAAAGAGGTCTCTAGTAAAACGAATTTAATTACCTATTTGGCAATGCTTGAAGGATCTCAAATAGTTCATTCTGATAAAATTTCTGACAACAATGATGATGCAACTATTAGAACTTTTAGAATGAGACTTGACGCTCATTGCTGTGCTTTAGGAAAAGTCATGCTTGCGTACAGACCTGAAAATGAAATTGCAACAATTTATCGAAGCTATAATTTTTATCCTCACACAAACAATACAATTACAAATTTAAATGATTTAAAAAGACAACTTGGCAAAATTAGAACTAACGGTTATGCGCTTAATCATGGAGAAGCTTTTGAAAACTCTTATGGAATAGGAGTTGCTATTTTAGACAAAGATAAAAGATCATTTGCAGGAATCGCTTTATCAGGAAGTAAAAATATCTTAAACCCAAAAACTATGATGGATTATGTTGATCTCCTTCAATCTGCCTCTATTAAAATTTCTCGACTAATTGTTGCCAATTGACGATTATTGTTGATAAATAATAGATTTTTGTAAAAATTTTGTTTCATAATATGAAACAAAATGTGTTTTTTTCATACCTCGCAGACAAAATGTAATTGCTTGGAGGTTACTAAAATAATGAGCTTACCTACTAAATGTGACTATTTAATAATCGGTGCTGGAATTCACGGTCTGAGCACCGCATGGCATCTTTGTAAAAAATTATCCAGCAAAGGCCAACTCAAAGAAAATTCTGTAGTCGTTTTGGAAAAATCCAAAGTTGCAAATGGAGCTAGTGGTGTTGCATGTGGAATTGTAAGGAACAATTACTACCAGCCTGCAATGAGAAGACTAATGGCTCATTCTGTAAATGTTTGGAATGAGAATGCTGAGGCTTTAACTTACAAGCCAGTTGGCTACATGCAGATCAACTCCGAGCTTATGCAAGAGGGAATGTCTGAAGTTTATGAGCAGCAAAAAGAAATAGGATTTGACTCTGAGTTTATTGAGGGAGCATCAGATTGTGATAAGTATATGAAAGACATGTTGCCAGATTGGCAAGCTCAAGGCATCACTTCAGTTTTACACGAAAAGAAAACAGGATATGGAGCTAATAGAGGAGCCATAGAGGGCTTCCATAAGTTAGCAGTATCGGCTGGTGCAAAAGTTTTAGAAGGTGTGACTGTTAACAATTTAATTTCTTCTAATGGTAGTGGCGCAGTTTCGGCTGTAGAAACATCAGAGGGTAAAATTGAATGCACTCAATTAGTTGTTGCGGCTGGTCCATGGGTAAGAAAATTCTGGGAAATTTTAGAATTACCTAACACCGTAAAAATAAAAAAACCTGATGGTTCATTTACTGATGATATACCTATGTGGTCATACATGGCGCTTGAAGAGGGTGAGTTGGAAGTTGATCCAAGAAGTTATAAAACAGCAAACGGAACAGAGTACCCAGTTATTCATGTTGATACAGAAGCTACACTTGTCTCAAATAAAACAGGAGATGTTATACATGAAAATGTTATGTGGGGTTTTTACTATAAGCCCGATGTCTACAGAGATGGTATACAAGGCGGCTCCTCTCCATATGACATAAATAAACCTGTAAACGATATAAGTCTTGACCCTTATGGTCATGACTCAGATGAGTTTCAACCAAGGGCTTCTTTTGAGGATAAATGGACCTCAGCTTTGGCTTTTTGCCAAAAGCAATTTGATGGATGTCACGCTAAATACAAAAAGCAAAAAGCTGGCGGTATTGGCTGTGTTACTCCAGATCGTTTTCCCGTATTCGACCGATACAGAGAAAACGTATATATTATAGCTGATGCAAACCATGGATACAAAATGGCTGGGTTAGGTGATCTTGTATCTAATGAGTTACTTGGTGAGAAATCTGAAATTCTAGAACCTTTTAGATTTTCTCGTTATGAAGAAGGGAAGTTACATCCGGTTTCAAAGAGCCCGTTCCCTTGGAGTTGATGTAAAAGGAGGAGGAATAAAATGACAGCGCTAGAAACGTACGTTAAGGATAAAAAGAGACAAGACTATATAAAACAAGTTAGAAAAAAAATTGATAAATTAGGAATTGAGTACATTTATTATCAATTTATTTCTGTTACAGGTCGAATTGTAGGTAAAGGTGTTCCTGCAGATCATTGGGAGAGTGTAGCCAATAAAGGTTTCCAATTAGTTTATGGAGCTACTGCTAATCTATTTACAAATAGACATGGTGATTACATAGGTTATGGACCAGAGGCTCACGAATTAGTGGGTATACCTGACCCTGAAACATTTGTTCAAATTCCATGGGATAAAAGAATTGCCAGAGTTTTTTGTACTTGTTTTAGAAACAGGGAAGAAGAAAAAGATCCTGGTGGATATCTTACATCTGATTGCAGAGGTAACTTAAAAAGAGCCCACGAAGAATTTAAAAAGAAACACAAACTAGAATTACGAGCAGGGACAGAACCTGAAATGATGTGGTTAACAAAAAACGAAGATGGTTCACCGACCGGTTCAGGTTTCTCTAAGCCCTACTGCTATCACATTGATCAATTTGAATCATTAAGACCTGTTTACATGAAAGTAATTGAGTATTCACGTGCAATGGGTTTGGACATTATCCAAGGTGATCATGAGGACGCGCCTGGACAATTAGAACTAAATTTCAACTACGATGATGTTGTTAGAAACGCTGACAGGTTATCAACTTACAGACAAATATGTGCTCAAGTAGCAAGAGAATTTAATTTGATTGCTTGTTTTCTGAGTAAGCCATTTGTCGGCGTGTCTGCTTCTGGGTGTCACACAAATATTTCACTCTGGAAGGGCGGAAAAGATGAGTTAATACCATGTGGTAACAAGACTATCCCAGGTATGGAAAATGTATTTCATCACCGTAGAGGAGGTACAAATGTCTTTATGCCGGACGGAAAAGATAGAAGAATTCCTGGAAAAATAGGCCTTCAAGCAATTGGTGGTGTCATGGAACACCTTCCTGCTTTGACAGCCTTGGGTTCCTCAACTGTGAATTCATATAGAAGACTTTGGGATACAGGTTTTTGGGCTCCAGTTTATGCGGACTGGGGATATCAAAACAGAACCTGTGGTTTAAGGGTATCTGCCCCTGGTAGATTTGAATATCGATCAGTCGACTCAGCCCACAACCCATACTTAATGGGAAGCGGTCTGTTGAAAGCATTCGACCATGGTATTACAAAGAAAATGGATCCAGGCAAACCTGAACAACAAAATATGTATGAACAAATGAAAGCTGGTAAGCAAGTTGAAAAATTACCAATGACTCTTGGTGAGGCATTAGATCGATTAGAAACCGACAAGGTAATACAAGATGCTCTACCAGGTGACATGATGAAAGTGTTTATGGAGTATAAAAGAGATGAGTGGGAAGAATTTTTAGCAACTCCGACTCAATGGGATCTCGATAAATACCTAGATTGCTTACCATAAGATAAGATAGGAGAAAAGTATGTGTGGAATAGCTGGAGTTATAAATAAAAAGAAGACAGTCAACGTCGGTGAACAAATGGGCCTTATGTTACAAGGTCTTAAACATAGGGGACCTGACTCAACGGGATATGCTATGTACGGAACACCTTTAAAAAAAGGCTTTGTAATGAGATTTAAAATATCTGAAAACGAGGCTGAAAAGGTAAATGCAACTGTCGACTCACCTGCTGATTTAAAAAATAGAAAAAATGCTGTCGACTCTATTTTAAAAAAACATGGTGCTAAAGTAACAAAAGAAAGCTCCAGCACCCCATACGCTTTCAGATATATATTTGATTTTAAAGGTGACCTCACAGATTTGGCTACTGAGATAGAAACAGTCGAAAAAACTGAAATTTTATCAATTGGTAAGGGTCTCGAGCTCATTAAAGACTTAGGCGATGCAAATACTGTATCCAATCAATATGGCCTTGATAAATTTATGGGTACCCACGGTATTGGCCATACAAGGATGGCTACCGAGTCTGATGTAGATATTAAATCCGCACACCCTTATTGGGCCTTCCCTTTTGAGGATGTGTCAGTTGTTCATAATGGTCAATTGACTAATTATTGGGGCAATCGAAGAGTACTTGAAAGAAAAGGTTACAGGTTTAATTCAAATTGTGACTCAGAAATAATTGCTGTCTATATAGCTGATAAGATGGCTAACGGCATTGAACTAGAAAAAGCTATGCATGATAGCTTGGATGAACTCGATGGAGTTTTTACATATGTTGTAGCAACAAAGGATCAGTTGGGAATGGCAAAAGACCATATGGCCGCTAAGCCAATGGTAATCTACGAAAGTAAAGACATCGTAGCATGTGCATCAGAGGAAGTTGCAATTAGGAATATATTTCCTCACGAAATTAAAACATATGACCCTTATGAAGCGGAGGTAAAAGTATGGCAGGCATAACAAAAAGAACTACTGCTTTTGATGATGAAAATTTATCAGGTAGATCGCAAAAATTATATTTTGAAGTAACAGAAGAAGAAAATTATACCTACTACGGTAATCACGAAGTTGATTTTAATAAAAGAACCTCCATTGATTGTGAAGGCATTGATGCTCATGAATTGAATCAAAAAATTAGAGATGCAATTCGAAAGGGATATGGGTCTATAGTTATTAAAAACCCTGGTGCAAAACATTCACTTGGTGTGGGAATTCTAAATAAGTTAAACTTAATCTTTGAGGGTAGCTTAGGTTATTTTGGTATCGGTTGTATCGATGGACCAACAGTGAGAGTTAATGGAAGAGTTGGTTGGTCATGTGCTGAAAATATGATGTCAGGAAAAGTTGTTGTTGAAAACAATGCAGGATCTTGTTTTGGAGCTGCTCTTAGAGGCGGTGACCTTATTGTTAAAGGCGATGCAGGTGCAAGAACCGGAATTGATATGAAAGGTGGCACTATTCTTATTGGCGGAAATGCTGGAGCTTACACTGGATTTATGATGCAAAGAGGAAGAATTATAGTTTGTGGTGATGTAAACGCAAACATGGGTGACTCAATGTATGATGGAATCATTTTTGTAGGAGGAGAGCCTCATTCGCTTGGAACAGACTGCGTACCTGGTGAAATGAATGAACACGAGGTTAGATGGCTAGAACAAAAAATTAAAAATGCTGAGATTGATTGCAAAGTCCCAGCTTCAAAATTTAAGAAATACGTTGCAGGAAGAATGCTCTGGAATTATGACAATCTAGAGCCAGCAGAAAAGAAAGGAATATTAGGCTAATGGCAAAACGTAATACACAATTATTAGGACAAAACTCAATTTTTACCCCCGAGGTAATGGACGACATTCATATCAAATCACAACTTGGTCGTTATCGTATGCGTGGTATGGCGTTAATGAAAAAAATTCCTCACTGGGATGATTTAGTTTTTTTACCGGGCACATTAACAAGATTTGTTATTGAAGGTTACAGAGAGAAGTGTCTAACAGAAACAATAATAGGTCCTAGAGCAAAAAATCCTATCAAACTTGATATTCCTGTTTACATAACAAGTATGAGTTTTGGTGCTCTTTCTTATGAAGCAAAAACTGCTTTAGCTAGAGGTTCATCAATGGCTGGAAGTGCAACTTGCTCTGGAGAAGGGGGTATGATACCTGATGAGAGAAGGTACTCTCACAAATGGTATTATCAATGTATTCAATCCAGGTATGGCTTCAACCCACACCATGCTCAATTAGCTGACGCTATTGAGGTTTTCATTGGCCAAGGTCAAAAAGTTGGGATGGGTGGTCACTTAATGGGCCAGAAAGTTACTGACCAAGTAGCTGAGATGAGATCGTTACCTGCTGGTATTGATCAAAGATCTCCTGCTAGACACCCAGACTGGATGGGACCTGACGATTTAGCTCTTAAGGTTCAAGAATTAAGAGAATTAACTGACAATCAAGTGCCAATTCAATTGAAATTAGGCGCATCAAGAGTTTATGACGATGTCAGAATGGCAGCAAAATGTGACCCTGACTCTATATTTTTAGACTCTATGGAAGGTTCAACAGCAGCTGGTCCACACATCGCAGCAGCTAATACTGGTATTCCTGGTATTGGGGCAATTAGAGAAGCAAGAAGAGCTTTGGACGATGTTGGCAAAACTGGTGAAATATCATTGGTATTTGCTGGAGGTATTAGAGATGGAGCTGATATGGCTAAAGCCTTAGCTCTTGGGGCAGATGCTATTGCTATCGGTACAGCTGGATTAGTAGCACTGAACTGTAACAAAGATATTCCAGAAGCTGATTATGAAAAAGAAATGGGAGTGGAGGCAGGTTACTGCTATCACTGTCATACTGGTAGATGTCCAGTTGGTGTGGCCACACAGGATCCTGTTCTTAGAAGTAGATTAGACCCAACAGAGGCAGCAGAAAGAGTTTATAATTTGCTTAGCACTATGACTCTTGAGTGCCAAATGTTAGCAAGAGCATGTGGTAAGACAAACATTCACTCACTTGAGCCAGAAGATCTAGCTGCATTGACAATGGAGTCATCAGCAATGGCTAAAGTCCCATTAGCTGGTACAGATTTAACAGTAGGTGTAGATAACTACCACTCAATTTAGGAGAGTATTATGGTTAAAAAGAAAGTTACAAAAAAGAAATCAACTTCTGCAAAATCAAAAAAACCTACTAAGTCAAAAGGTTATCAAGTTGTCGGCGGAGCTAAATTAAAAGATAAGGAAATTAAAACATCAAGAGAAAAAATGATTGGCCAGCATATTGGCTATCGTTATGATGTTAACTTAATTCCTGATTACAAGCACTTAACACCATTTCTTAAACAATATATCGAAATTATGGGTTGGGATGATTTAAATTGGTTAGAGGATATCCATATGGGTTTTGAAGGTGATACCCCTGCTGTTTTTGACAGAAATGCAAACGCTTGGATCACTTTGCCAAAGAAGATTAAACTTCCAAAAAACCAACAAGATAGAGATATGTTAGCAAGAGAGCTTTTAATTAAGTTTCAAATGTCACCTAACCATCCCTTGGTACAGTTAAAAAGAACATACGCTAAGGGTGAGAACTTTAAGTTAGTTGAGTAAAATTTTATAAATAAGGGAGCCTTCGCTCCCTTATACTTTCAAATATTTTAATCTTTAATTCTTATTAATTTAGATTTTTTCCAATTTGGAATAAACTTTATAACATCTATGTCATTCCCCAAACCAGGATTAAAATTTTTATTATGCCAAAAAATATTTTCCCAATGTTCCTCATTTTTATCGAGAATAAAAGGAGAACATGACAATCTATAATTTGTAGAAAGGTGAATAAAATCTAAAATACATGAGCCGTCTTTAACTACTTTTTTTGAGATACTTGAATTTTTTGGAAAAGTAGCAAATAAAGAGTCTGAAAATTTATCTTTATCCATAAAATATTCAGAAGATAAAAATTTATTCATTTTATCAAATCGATCAGCTGGATCGTAAGTTCGTTTAAATGTGTGTTCAAACAGTTTTGTTGTGTTTACAGGATCATTTTCTGAAATTACAACAATAATTCTTAGAAGTTCATTTCCTTTCTTATCAAGCAATATTGGTGCCATAGATGAGTTTGGTCTACCATTTTGTGTTCTAAATGCCTGAATTCTAGATTGACATTGCCAATCAAGAAACTTTTCTTGTAAAACTTCAGGTGTCATTAATAATTTAACAATCTAGAGTTGTTTCTCTTTCCCAACTAGAAAGGTGTTTATTAAAAGTACCCCAATCTTGATTTTTTAATTTTACATAGCTATTGACTAAATCATCACCAAAACCTGCTCTAATGATTTTTGATTTATCAAAATCACGTATTGCATCAAGAAGATTTAATGGCAATTTTTTTACTTTCCCAGCCTTGTGACCCTCTGTGTACATATTAATATCTAATCGTTTTCCAGGGTCTCTTTTATTATTTAAACCGTCCAAACCTAAAAGTAAAATACCTGCTTGAAGTAAATAAGGATTTGTAGCTCCATCCATTAATCTTAATTCAAATCTTCCTGCTCCAGGAACTCTTACCATGTGTGTCCTGTTGTTACCTGCCCAAGTAATCGAGCTTGGCGACCATGTTGCACCTGATGTTGTTACACTACCGTTAATTCTTTTATAGGAGTTTACAGTTGGGTTAAAAACAGCAGCCATTTTGTCTGCACTTTCCATTATTCCACCTAAGAAATTGTAACCAGTTTTGGATAAACCTAATTCATCTTTTTTATCTAAAAACATATTTTTTTTGCCAGATTTATCCCAAATAGAAATATGACAATGACATCCATTACCTGTTAAATTTGTAAAAGGTTTGGGCATGAAAGTTGCCCTTAGTGAATGTTTTTCTGCAATAGATTTCACCATAAATTTAAAAAAAGCATGTCTATCTGCTGTTACTAAACAATCCGAGAAATCCCAGTTCATTTCAAATTGCCCATTCGCATCTTCATGATCGTTTTGGTAAGGTTTCCATCCTAGTGCAATCATTGAGTCACATATCTCAGTGATAACATCATATCTTCTCATTAAAGCAGAGGAGTCATAGCATGGTTTTGCTTGCGTATCCCTTTGATCTGATAAAGATGTCCCGTCTTCATTGACCAAAAAAAATTCACATTCAACACCTGACTTCATATAAAGATTTTTTTTAGCTGCTTTTTCTATTTGTCTTTTTAAGGCTATTCTGGGTGAAGCTTCTACTGGTTTACCATCAATATACAAATCAGAGGCAACCCAAGCTATTTCTTTATTCCAAGGAAGCTGGATAACACTATCACCATCTGGCATACCAAACATATCAGAGTCAGCTGGAGACATATCAAGCCATGTTGCAAAACCTGCAAATCCAGCTCCTTCAGATTGAATTTCATCTATAGCTGTTGCAGGTACAAGCTTTGATCTAAGCACCCCAAATAAATCTACAAAGCTTACAAAAAAATATTTGACACCATTTTTTTTAGCAAATTGGTGAAGGTTAGTTGCCATTATATATCTCCTCTATTTGAATATGCAAATAGTGCATACCATTAAAAAAACAATTGAACTCAATCTTTTTTTAACATTAATTAACTTCTTTTGATTTTATAATTAAGTCAATTAAAAGTAAAATACATAAAAGTACAGGAAAGAAGATTCTATAAAGTTGTAAAAAGATTTTTTCTCTGTCCTTTTTTATTTTTATAAAAATAAAAAGTAATAATTTATAAGGAGATCATATAATGACACTTGAAGAACTTGAATCGTACGTGATGATGCAAGCGAACGTCAGTATGGAAGCTTACTATTGGTGGTGTACTGCGTTAATGATTGCAATTCACGTAGGTTTCTTGATGTATGAAGTAGGATCGTCTCGTTTTAAAAACGCGGTCTCTTCAGCTACAAAAAACCTTTTAGCGTTCGCGTTTATGATACCAACCTTCTGGTTATTTGGTTGGTATATTTATTTAGCATTCCCAATGGGATTTACTCCTATTGATCTAGAGGGTTATGGAACCCCTTGGAACGTATCAATGGGACCAATGTTAAGTGACCAAGCCACAGGTGTTTTCTGGGCAGCATTTACATTATTTGCTTGTACCACAGCATCTATTTTTTCAGGATCTGTTCTTGAGAGAATAAGAATTAGCTCATTTACTTTCTTAGCTGTTGTTTTAGGATCAGTAGCTTGGATCTTAGCCGCTTCATGGGGCTGGCATCCTGATGGATGGTTAGTAACACAATTTGGATATCATGATGTTGGAGCAGCTGGTGTTGTTCACATGGTAGCAGGTTGGTTTGCTTTCGGAGTTGTCTTAAACTTAGGTCCTAGAGTTGGTAAATACAATGCTGACGGTTCTGCGAATGAGATTGAGGGTCATGACCTTCGTTTTTCATTTATAGGCCTGTTAATGATTATTGTTGGTTTCTTCGGATTCCTCGGTGGTTGTTTAATCTGGGCAGGTGCAGAGTTTGGTGGTTGGATAAACATTTACGGTGCTCCAGCAACACTATCTTCTTTCGCATTCAATACCCTAATGGGTCTTGGCGGTGGAATGATTGGTGCATTTTGGATGAGTAAAGGTAACCCATTCTGGATGATGTCAGGTGGACTTGCAGGTATATTCTCTTGTGCGTCGGGACTTGATGTTTGGTATCCAGGATTAGCCTTTGTTCTCGGTTTTGTTGGCGGTGTGATAATTATTCCTGCGAATAATTGGTTACATAGTGTTTTCAAGATCGACGATCCAGTAGGAGCTATATCTGTTCACGGAGTTGCCGGTATATGGGGTGTGATTGCAATGGGATTATTTGCATCAGGCTATCCAGCATCTGGTGATATTCCTCCAACAAGTTTTGGTGGACAGTTAGTTGGATGTATAGTCATGTTCTTAGTAGGATTTGTACCTGGTTATGGTTTATCATTTATTATGAAAATGATGAATTGGTTACGTGTACCAGATGCAGTTCAAAAAGCAGGTATTGATAGCGCTGAGTTAAATCTCAAGGCATATCAGTAACATATAAGGAAGGAGAAAATATGAATACATTTCCAGGACCTGAAAATAGTTGGGAAGGTGTGGACGCTTATTTCACATATGCCACTAGTGAAGGTGCACTGATATTTTGGACCCTTTTTGTTATTGCTCTATGCGTGCTAGTCACTATGGCAACAGCAAGACACGAGTCTGATACTGCAAAAAAAACAAAATAATGTATAATTTAAGGCGGGGAATTATCCCCGCCTTATAATAAATGGATTACAACACTTCAAATCTCTTTTTTCAAAATCTCATTCAATCAATAGCTGAAAATAAACTATTAGCAGCAGTTATTTGGATTGCATTTATGATTTTTATTTTAAGAAAAATAGCAAAAAAAGATAACGAATTGATTTTAAAAAAGAAATTCTCTAGACATAAATAAACAGAAAACTTGAATTTACTAATTATCAGTGGCATGGATAAAAACCATGATAATGAACATGTTAAATCAAATTCTTCTTATCAATATAGTTTTTTTGAAGAAATTATTAAAAAGCAAAATCCCCTCTCAAATATCTCGGTTTATAAACCTTACATTGAGGATGTAAATAAATTTAGTTTTGAAGATTACGATGCCTTTTTATGGACCGGAGGTCTAGGTAATATTTATGATGACAATGATCATAATAAAAATCAGTTGAAGATATTTGATAGAATAGCAACTCTAGAAAGACCAATTTGGGGAAGTTGTTGGGGTCTTCAAGTGGCTGTAACAGCATTTGGAGGAAAAATATCAAGTTCTATGAGTCCAGAGTTTGGATATTCTGAAAAAATAAAAATTATAAAAAATCATTTTGTTTATAAAAATAAAAAAAATTTATTTACTGCACCTGGTCATCATTACGATAGTTTAGAAACTCTTCCCAAGGACTTTGATATAATTTCTGAGAATAATCATTCTATCCAATCTATATGTCATAAAAAACAAAACATATTTTGTACTCAATATCATCCAGAACTTCCATACAACTATATCGGTAAATTAATGAGTTATTGGAAAAGAAATTATTTAAAGATTATGAGTGAAAATGAATTTGAAGCATTATTAAATAAATTACAAAGTTTTGAAAATGAAAATCAATTTAACAGAGAACTTGAATTACTGAATTGGTTAGAAAATATTAAATTATAATTATTTTTTGGTAGCGATCATAATTAGTGATAAAAAAATCACTGCTAAAAGACCACAAAAAACTGCTGCAAAAAAAATAGTGGATATAATGAACATAAATACTTTTATATCTGTAATCTTACTAAAAAAAAGTGGTGTCTGTAAAAACTGATCAACAGTGAGTATAAAAGTTAAAACAAAAAATCCCATCATAAAGCCTCTTTTGTAAAATTTAATCCATGATTTTTTAAAGTAATCAATATTCATAATTTGAAGTGGTAATTTTATATTATGGTCATATAATTTCAATTCGATAAGATTTAAATTTTAGGAGGAGACTAACTTGGGTCAATATTTTGAAAATTTTAAAGACGCCTTACCTGATGTAAAAAAAGTTAGAAAAATTAAAAAGGATTTAGAAAAAAAAGGCGTAAAATACATTTATTCTAATTGGATTGATTTTCTGGGTAGTCCAAAAACCAAGCCTATGCCTATATCTGATTTTGAGGATCTTTGTATGGGTAAAGGCCCTCAATTTGCTGTTCATTCTGTTTCCTTTGTTCCAGAATTAACTCCAGCAGATAATGATCAAATCCCTGTGCCAGATTTGGATAGTCTCGTTATATGTCCATGGGATAAAACATGTGCATGGGTTTTTGCAGATTTATATTGGAATGACAAACCTTACGATGTTTGCCCAAGAATGACGTTAAAAAAACAAATAAAGGAAAGCGCTAAATCTGACTTGAAATTTTTTGTTGGTATCGAACCCGAATTTTTCTTAATGAAGTGGGAGGGCGACAAACCAGTTAAAGCAATTGATAGAGATCCTATAAATTTGAGAAGACAAGCTTTTGGGTATGACTCAGAGTACTCAATAGATGGAATGCATTTTTTAAAAGAAATAATAGATATTTTAAATAATGATTTGAAATGGGATCTCCATGATGTCGTTGCTGAGGGCGCATATGGCCAGTATGAATTAGATTTCGGTTACACAGATATTTTAGGGATGGCTGATAGATTTGTATTTTTAAGAGTATTACTCAAGGAAGTTGCAAAAAAATATGGATATTTTGTATCATTTATGCCAAAGACAACTATTAGTGATTGGAGAGCTGGTGCTCACATTAATCATAGTGTGGCATCAATTAAAAAGAAAAATAATAACATATATAAGAATGGGAATAATTTCTCTGATAAGGCCTACAATGCTGTCGCTGGAATTTTAAAACATGGAGCAGCGATTACAGCTCTAGCGTGTCCAACTGTTAACTCATATAACGGATTTGTTCCTACAGTTGAGGGCCTTGATGGTGGCCGTCATACATGGGCTCCTACACACATGACATACGGCAGTAATAATAGATCAGCTATGATAAGACTACCACAAAATAGATATTGTATAGAAAATAGGGCATCTGATTTAACTCAAAATCCTTATTTAACTTTTTCTTTATTAGCCGCAGCTGTTACAGAGGGTATCGACAAAAAAATGAAGCCCCCAAAACCAACTAATAAAAGTCTTTATGATTTGACCGAGAAAGAAAAAAAAGAGGTTACTACTCTGCCAAGAAATTTATTAGAGGCAGTAGACGCTTTTGCTGCTGATAAATTAACTAGAAAAGTTTTTTCTGAGGCTATGATAAACAATTTTATTGGATATAAATATGATGAGTGGTCTAGATATCATACAACTACAACTGATTGGGAAATCAAAGAATATCTAAAGTTATTTTAATTGATTAGTAAAGAGGAACTACATAAATACCAATTAAATAATTTCAAATTAAAATCAGGCGACATAATAGATTTACAATTAAATTATTTAGCATTTGGGAAACTAAATTCTGACAAATCAAATGTAATTTTATTTCCTACTAGGTATGCTGGTACGCATCTTGAGCAAGGATATCTGATTGGTAATAATTTACCCATAGATCCAGATAAATATTTCATCATTATACCAAATATGTTTTGTAATGGTGTTTCATCCTCACCCAGTAATACAGAAAAACCCTTTAATGGCCCTAATTTTCCCTTAATTACAATATATGATAACGTGCAAGCACAATACGCACTTCTAAAAGAAATATTTAACATAGAAAAAATTAAATTAGTTATAGGTTGGTCAATGGGAGGACAACAAGCATTTGAGTGGGCGTCATATTTTCCAGACATGGTAGAAAATATGATTTCTATGTGTGGTCATGCTAAAACCACAGAGCATACATATGTATTTTTAGAGGGCGTATATGCTGCTTTGACTTCAGATCCAAACTGGAATTCTGGAAATTATGAAAAACAACCTCAAAATGGAAAAACAACAATGGCAAGAGTATGGGCTGGATGGGCGCATGGGCAAGACTGGTTTAGGGAAAAAAAATATATCGACGATGGTTACAAAGATGCAAAAGAAGTTTTGGATAAACTTTGGAATAGAATTTATTATCGTAAGGATGCAAATGATTTATTAGCGATGATAAGAACTTGGCAAGAGCACGACATTAGCAACAATAATAAATTTAATAATCAATTTGATAAAGCTCTTAACTCTATTACTGCGCGATGTATTTTAATGCCAGGTAAAAATGATTTATACTTCCCCCCAGAGGATAATGAAATTGAATTGAAGAATATTAAAAATGGTGAATTACGTATCATTCCTTCAAGCTACGGTCACTATGCTGGAGCAGGTAAGTCCAAAGATGATTTAAATTTTGTTAATGATGCTATAAAGGATATATTGATTACTTTACAATAATTTTAAAATATTTTTTTTTACCAATCTTGAGTATTTTTCCGTTATAAGACTTATCAATCGTAAGATTAATATCGTTAATTTGGTCGTCGTCAATCTTTATACCACCACCCTCAATTAGCCTTTTTGCTTCAGATTTTGATGAGACCGAACTATTGGATGTTAGCGTATCTATGAGTTTTGAGTCTATTTTAAAGTTAATTTCATCAATATTATCGTAAGAATTATTTTCAAAAATTGATCTTGCTTTTTCTTCAGCCTCTTGTGCTGAGCTTTCTGAGTGACAATCTGTTGTCACTAAATATGCTAATTTTTTTTTCGCATTATTGATATCTTCTTTAATTAATATTTTTATTTCTTCTTTATCTAAATCACTAAAAATAAGTAATAGTTTTTCCACATCATTATCATCCACATTTCTCCAATACTGAAAGAAATCGTAAGAACTGTATTTATTTTGATCTATCCAGACAGCGCCTTGCTCGGTCTTGCCCATCTTCTTACCTGTAGATGTAGTTAAAAGAGGTGTAGTAAGACCAAAAGCATCTTTTTTGTTTATTTTTGATATAATTTCCATACCCAAAACGATATTACCCCATTGATCCGAGCCGCCAATTTGCAACTCACAATTTTCATGTTTATTTAAGTGAAGAAAATCATAACTTTGGAGTATCATGTAATTAAATTCTAAAAATGATAATGATTGCTCTCTTTTAAGTCTCTCTTTAACACTCTCAAATGTAAGCATACGATTGATTGAAACTTGACTTCCCAAATCTCTCAATAACTCTATGTAATTTAATTTATCAAGCCATTGATCATTATTTATAAATTTTATATTTTCTTTGAAATCTCTAAAATAATGTTCAAATATTCTTTTAAAATTCTCAATATTTTTTTGGATTGTTTCGTAAGTTAAAATTTGTCTTGAGGCATCTTTGCCAGAGGGGTCACCAATTTTTGTTGTGCCTCCACCTAATAGTACTATAGCCTGATGACCATGTTTGATTAGAGTCTTAATAGCTCTTAATTGAACAAGACTACCGGCATGTAATGCATCAGCAGTTGCATCAAATCCAATATAAAAAATAATTTTTTTCTTATTGAGTAAATTATTAAGTTCTATTTCATTAGTGCATTGATTGAATAGATTTCTATCTTTAAATAACTGTATATAATCTATCATATATAATAATTAACATAATTTTATAGATATCAAATGGAATATATCGCCCTCGGTTGCATGTCTGGTACTTCTTTAGATGGCATTGATTGTAGCTTGGTCAAATCTGATGGAGTTTCATATGTGACTGATATATCAAATGAATTCATTCCATATAGTGATGATCTGCAATTAAAATTACGTAATGTAATTTTGAAAGGATACTTAGACGATACCAAAGTTATAAACCAGCTAAATCAAGAATATAAGGATTCTATAAACAATTTTATAAAAAAAAATAATTTCGAAATAGACTTAATTGCAATGCATGGACAAACAATATATCACGATCAAAAAACAAAAATTTCAATACAACTATTTGATAAGAGTATTAGATTTAACACTAACTCTCCTGTTATATGTAACTTCAGAAAAAATGATTTGTTAAATGGTGGTAATGGGGCACCAATAATGCCAGAATTCCACCGAGTCTTAGCTAATCAACTAGATTTAAAAAAGGTTATTTTTGTGAATATAGGAGGTGTTACTAATATAACTGTAATTGATAACCAAAAAATTACTGCTGGTGATAGTTCTTTTGGTAATGCCATCGTTAATGATTTAATTTATGAAAAAACTAAAGAAAGATTTGATGTTGATGGTTCATTATCTAATAATGGTCAAAAAATTGATGTTCTATTTAAGAGAATAATAAGTGACAAGTATTTTTTAGAAAAACTTCCTAAATCTTTAGACAGAAATTATTTTCATAAATATATAGATTATTCTATTAAAGATAAAAATTTAAATGATTTAATTTATACATTGCTTGAAGTTATTCCATTTGCTATTAATTCTTTGATTTCCTCGCAATCAGAATTCAAAATTATTTTAACGGGTGGTGGAAGAAAAAATCTAACTTTAAAAAAAATTTTCAGTAATTATTTTGATAATATTTTTTTAATTGATGATTTCCAAATAGATGGAGATTTTATAGAATCCCAAGGAATGGCATTACTTGGTATAAGATATATGCTAAAAAAACAATCTACATATTATGAAACTACAAAAGTTTTAAAAAATATTTACTTAGGTGAAAAGTGTTAGCTTTTGTGTTTTTGAATATACTTATTTAAAGTATTCATAAGAGGATCTAGCTTTCCCTCAAATAAGTGATTTGATTTTGAGATAGTTTCCATTGAAACTTCTGCATTTTTTTGTTTTTTAAATGTTTCAAAAAATTCTTTTAAATTATCTCTTTTTACTATTTCATCTTGTTCAGCTCTAACTATCAATGTTTTTATAGGACAGGGTGATAAAAAATTAAAATCGTACAAATTTACAGGTGGGGCTATTAAAATTAATCCATCTACTTCTGGTCTTCTCATTAGAGTTTGAAATCCAATCCATGCACCAAAGGAGAATCCTACAATCCAACACGACCTAAAATCCTCATTTTTTTTTTGGAGCCAATCTAAAGAGACACTCGCATCATTTAGCTCTCCCTCTCCCTCAGTGAAGGCACCATCACTCTTGCCAACACCACGAAAATTTATTCTTAAAGTTGAAAAACCAGCATCTTTCATCACTTTAAATGCAGCATAATTAACTTTAGTGTCCATAGTTCCACCGTGTTTAGGATTAGGATGAAGAATTATAGCTATATTTGGTTTTTCTTGCTCACTAGGTGAGTATTTGGCTTGAAGTTTACCTTCGCCACCTTGTATAAATACTTCTGGCATAATTAAAGAAGAGATCATAGATTACTTTTGATAAAAAAAGCAAGTTATAAATGAATTCATTAGGTTTTAATAAAGATCCATCAAGCACAACAGTGGTGGTTGCTATGTCTGGTGGAGTGGACAGTTCTGTCACAGCTGGTCTATTAAAAAAAGAGGGATACAATGTTATAGGTATAACTCTTCAGCTTTATACTTCTAATAACTCTGCAAAAAAAGGTTCTTGTTGTTCAGGTCTTGATATTTATGACGCTAGAAGAGTTGCCCAAAAATTAGATATACCCCACTATGTATTTAATTATGAAAAAACATTTAAATCAGATGTAATCGATTACTTTATCAACGCTTACGAAAATGGTGAGACACCCATACCTTGTGTTAAGTGTAATGAGACTGTTAAGTTTAGAGATTTAATGAACTTTGCAAAAAAATTAGAGGCAGATTGTATGGCAACAGGTCATTACATTAGAAGAAAAGGTAATATTAAAGATGCCCATATGTATAGGGCCGAGGATAAATCGAAGGATCAAAGTTATTTTTTATTTGCAACAACACAGGATCAGTTAGATTACCTAAGATTTCCACTTGGTGAGATATCTAAAGCAGAAACTAGAAAAATAGCAGAGGATCTTGGTCTTATCGTTTATGACAAGAAGGATAGTCAAGATATATGTTTCATTCCAGATGGAGATTATAAAAAATTTATTAAGTCAAATAAGAAGAAAGGTGAAATACTCGACCTTTCAGGTAATGTTTTATCTTTTCATGACGGTATTCAAAATTTTACAGTTGGCCAAAGAAGAGGCTTAGGTATAGCAAATGAAGACCCACTTTATGTTGTTGATATCATTAAAGATAAAAACCAAATAATTGTTGGTGATAAGAAAGATTTGTTAGGTAAATCCCTTTTATTAGGTGATTTGAATTTTATTATGCCAGAGTACGACCTTTCCAAAAAAACTGTTGAAATCCCTTGTAGTGCAAAAATTAGATCTTTATCAGAACCAAAAAAGGGAAAACTTATTAAACAATCTACTTCCTACTCTTTTGAGTTTGATGAACCTGCAGAGTCAATTACCAAAGGTCAAGCTTGTGTTTTGTATGATAATGATAGGGTTTTAGGTGGTGGGATTATTAAACAGAAACTGAACTAATTAGGGTATTTACTCGTATTTTCTTGTAAAAATCCTTATTTATCATATATATCGAGACCTATGGCAGCTACAGAACAAACAATTAAACAAGTAAACACACTGGGTAGTAGTGATTACAAATATGGTTTTTCTACTGAAGTAGACGAGATCCGACCTCCAAAAGGTTTAAATGAAGAAATAATAAAATTCATATCTGCCCAAAAAGATGAACCAGAGTGGATGCTTGAATGGAGACTAAATGCATTTAAAGTCTTCAACAAATTACCGAAGCCTCAATGGGCCAAATTGAATATTCCAGAAATTGATTATCAAGATTGTTATTATTACTCAATACCTAAAAGTTTAAAAGATAAACCAAAGTCACTAGATGAAATAGACCCAGAAATACTAAAAACTTACGAAAAACTTGGTATTCCATTAAAAGAACAAAAAATGTTATCTGGTATAGCTGTTGATGCTGTTTTCGACTCCGTATCAGTTGCCACGACATATAAAAAACAACTGAGTGACTTAGGTATAGTATTTTGTTCAATTTCTGAGGCAGTAAAAACTCACCCAGAATTAGTAAAAAAATATCTAGGAAGTGTAATTCCAGTATCAGATCATTCTTTCGCAGCATTAAACTCTGCCGTTTTCACTGATGGATCGTTTATTTACATTCCTGAGGGAGTAAGGTGCCCAGTTGAATTATCAACATATTTTAGAATTAATGCAATGAATACAGGTCAATTCGAAAGAACGCTTATCATTGCTGATAAAGACAGTTATGTGAGTTACCTAGAAGGCTGTACTGCACCAATGAGAGATGAAAACCAACTTCATGCTGCTAATGTAGAGTTAGTTGCCCTAGATAATGCTGAAATTAAGTATTCAACAGTTCAAAACTGGTACCCAGGAGATAAAGAGGGTAAGGGAGGCATCTACAACTTTGTAACCAAAAGAGGTGCCTGCAGAGGGAAAAATTCTAAAATATCTTGGACTCAAGTCGAGACAGGATCTGCAATTACATGGAAATATCCAAGCTGCATTTTACAAGGAGATAACTCAAAAGGAGAATTTTATTCAGTAGCCATAACTAACAATATGCAACAAGCTGACACTGGCACAAAAATGATACACATTGGTAAAAACACGTCTTCTAAAATCATATCGAAAGGCATCTCAGCTGGAAAAGCTAATAATACATATAGAGGCCTTGTAAATATTTTGTCGAAAGCCAAAAATGCGAGAAATTTTACTCAATGTGACTCTCTATTAATAGGTAATCAATGTGGAGCTCATACAGTTCCATATATAGAGTCAAGTAATTCCGACTCAATGGTTGAGCACGAGGCCACAACCTCAAAAATTAACGAAGATCAATTATTTTACTGTCAGCAAAGAGGATTAAACAGTGAGGATGCAGTGGGGTTAATTGTGAATGGTTTTTGTAAAGAGGTACTTCAACATTTACCAATGGAGTTTGCTGTTGAAGCTCAAAAATTAGTCGCAATTAGCTTAGAGGGAAGCGTAGGATAATGTTAGAAATTAAAAACCTTCATGTCTCTATTGAAGAAAAAAAAATAATTAAAGGTTTGGATTTATCTATTAATAAAGGTGAGGTGCACGCACTTATGGGCCCTAACGGTTCTGGTAAAAGCACACTCTCTTACGTGCTATCCGGTAAAGATAAATATGAAATAAATGATGGAACAATAGATTACAATGGTAAAAATTTATTGGAATTGGATGTTGATGAAAGAGCAAACGAGGGATTATTTCTTGCATTTCAATATCCAATGGAGATACCTGGTGTGCAAACTTCATTTTTTTTGAAAACAGCAATCAATTCTAAAAGAAAATATTTAGGTCAAAGTGAAATGGACGCATTGGAATTTGCTAAATTAATGAAATCAAAAGCAGAAGAATTGAATATAAGTACTGAAATGCTTAAAAGAGATCTAAATGTTAACTACTCTGGTGGTGAAAAAAAGAAACAAGAAATTTTACAGATGTCTATGTTAAGTCCCAAAATGGCTATTTTAGATGAAACAGACTCCGGTTTAGATATTGATGCCTTAAGAATTGTCTCTGAGGGAGTAAATAAATTAAGAAATAGTGATAATTCTTTCTTAGTTATCACTCATTATCAAAGACTTTTAAATTATATAAAGCCTGATTTTGTTCATATTATTGCAGATGGTAAAATCGTAAAATCTGGTGATTACTCTTTAGCTTTAGAGCTAGAAGAAAAAGGTTACGAAGAGATATCTCAAACTGCTTAATGGAACTTGTATTAAATTTAGACAAGATACAATCTGAAAGTGTATCTCAATATGCTAAAGACATCTTAGATAATCAAAACCCATATAAAAATTTTAAAATTGAAAATTATAAATACGCTCAACTTCATAAAGATGTCAAATCTGAAATCTTACTTAGAGATATAAATTTTTCAGAACTATTAGATAATACTAAAAATATTACCTCTTCTATTTCAAATCCATTTGACTTAACAGCTAAATTAAATCTCTGGAATTACAATAATGAAGATAGCTTTTTTAGAGTTTCCTCTTTAGTAAAGAGGGAAACTAAATCTGTAAATTTAGATAAATTTGATGAAAGAAATTTATTTTTAGATATTTCTCAAATAAATGAGAACATACATGTATCTAAATCCTCTACAAACGAAGTCAATCTTATTATTTTTAATAGCAAATCAAATGATGAGTACCCTAAATCAATTTTCTTAGATTTATTTAATAATTCTAAGTTAAATGTAGTTCACTTTAATGTTTCAAATAATAAATCTTTTTTATACTTTGAGACTAATTTACAAGACAACTCATATTTAAATTTTGTTTCTTTTCAATCAGATAATATCCATACAAGAAACGAGTTTTATGCTTCATTAAATCAAGAGTGTAACTTTGATTTATATGGTCTTAATATCAACAATTATGGTGTAAATGACAATTATTCTTTTATACAACATTTAAAGCCTTCTTCATCAAGTAGAGAAGTTTTTAAATCTATTGTTGAAAAGGGCGCTATTACAAACTTTCAAGGAAAGATATATGTTGACTCTATTGCTCAGAAAACTGATGGATATCAAATGAGTAGATCATTGCTTTTAGATGACATATCGAAAGCCAACAATAAACCAGAACTTGAAATTTATGCGGATGATGTAAAATGTAGTCACGGGTCTACTGTTTCCAAATTAGATGACGAGCAAATTTATTATTTTAAGTCCAGAGGTATTGATAGCGAAATAGCTAAAAAAATATTAAAAAAAGCATTTATTGTTGAGATTATTGAGTCAATTAAAGACGATATGTTAAAGAATTATTCAAATGAGTTAATTGAAAGTTTATTATCATGAATAATATTAAATTAGATTTTCCAATTTTAGATAAAAAGATCAGAGACAAAGCTATTACTTATCTTGACTCTGCAGCAAGCACTCAGAAACCCAAACAAGTAATTAACTCTATTTCTGAATTTTTAGAAAACTCTTATGAAAATGTTCATAGAGGAATGAATTCACTTAGTATAGATGCTACAGATTTATATGAAAAATCTAGAGATGTAGCAAAAAGTTTTATTAATTCTAATTCTACAAATGAGATAATTTTTACAAGAGGGGCTACTGACTCTATAAATATTATTGCTAATTCATTAGCTGAAAACCTTAAAGAGGGCGATAAGATTGTTGTAACTGAATTAGAACATCACTCAAATTATTTGCCTTGGATGAACTTATGTAAAAAATTAGGTTTAGAATTAAAAATAATTCCTATTTCGAAAGATGGCATTTTATCTGAAGACGATATCATTAATAATTGTGATGACTACACAAAGGTTCTCTCTTTAACACATATGTCAAATGTAACTGGCCAAATACTTGATATTAAAAAGATTAAAAAATCAATTAATAAAGATACTTATGTTGCCGTTGATGGTTGTCAATCAATAGCACACTTAAAAATTGACGTAAAAGATTTGGATTGTGATTTTTACTCTTTTTCATCTCATAAACTTTATGGTCCATCTGGTATTGGAATTATGTATGGTAAAGAAGATATTTTAAATAAATTAAATCCTCCAACACTTGGAGGAGGGATGATCAATGAAGTTTCATCTAATGATTTTTCCTATGCTATGTTACCCAATAAATTTGAACCGGGTACGCCTTCAATTGAGGCAGCAATTGGCTTTAAAACTGCTATGGAATATTTGAATAATAATAATTACCAAGACTATTTTCTGAATGAAAAAAAACTCAGATCTACATTAATTAAAGCTTTACGTGAATTCAAAGAAGTAGATATATATGGCTCTAATGAAGATGGAAATGCTACATCGATTGTTTCTTTTAATATTAAAAACCAAAATTTTAATGATATTGCCACTTTTCTTGACCAGTATGGTATTATGATTAGAGGAGGTCACCATTGTTGCCAACCATTTATGAAAAAGTTAGGTATCCCTGGTTCTTGCAGAGTCTCTTTTGGTATTTATAACGATCTTAATGATATTGATCATTTTATAGACTCTTTGAAAAAAACTCTAAAACTTCTTCAATAAGCTATGGATAATAAAACACTCTCTGACTTTATGCCAAAAGTAAATTCTGAAGGTGAAATTACTTACGGAGAAAAATCGTCATCACAGTCAGTGACATTAACAAATGATCATATAATCAAAGTTCTCACAGATATAAAAGATCCTGAAATGGATATGAATATTTATGATCTTGGTTTAATTTACGACATATCAATAGATAATTTTAACAATATTAAAATTATCATGACACTGACAACAGTTAACTGTCCAGTTGCTGATAGTTTTCCATTAGAGGTCGCTAAAAAAGTTCATGAACTAAATGATATAGGACAAGTCAGTATAAAACTAACCTTTCAACCACCATGGAATAAAGATATGATGAGTGAAAATGCAAAGTTAGCTTTAGGTTTTTAGTATGACCAGTCCATTATTTTCATTATCCAAAACTGCTGAAGAACAAATTTCTAAATTATTAGTTAATAATAGTAATGCTATTGGTTTAAAGATTGGCTTAAGCACTAAAGGTTGTGCGGGATTGAGTTATACAATGGAGTATGTGAGTAATGATAACATACAAGGTTGTGAGCTAGTCAATGATTACAAGTTTCCTCTTTATATTGAGGACAAAGCAGTTATGTATGTAATAGGCACAGAAATGGACTTTATTAAAGAAGAATTTGGAGAAAGGTTTATTTTTAAAAATCCTAATCAGACTAGTGAATGCGGTTGTGGTGAGAGTTTTCACGTTTAGATTTTAGTTATATCGATGGCAATCTTATTGGGCATTCTCTCAGCTTTTAGTTTTGGTGTTGGAGATTTTTTAGCAAGATTTTCATCTAAGGAAGTTGGATTTAAAAATTCACTTTTTTGGATGCTGGTTGTTGGCTCAATATTTTATTTAATTTTATTTTATTTTTTTGGAAGTGGTCTTTCTCCAAATGCGATTGGTCTAAGTAATAGTTTCCTATCAGGAATTCTAATAATGTTTGGACTTCTTTGTTTGTACAGAGGTCTCCAAATGGGACCAGTGTCAATTGTAGCCTCGATAACAGCAACCAATCCCTTTTTTGTTTTTGTTATTAGATTTTTTTTAGGAAGTGAACCCACACTTACTCAATGGATTGCCACACTTGTTGTAATATCCGGCGCAATATTTGTATCCATAAGCGCTGATAGTTTTAAAGAAAGCCTAGGTTTGTCAAAAAAACAGATAAAAGAGTCTCTGATTGTGTCATTTATGGCCAGTGGCATGCTTGCTTTGGGTCTTATTTTTTCTCAAGAGGCCTCTAATTCTTTAGATCCAATTGAGGCTGTTATTTATGTAAGATTTTTTAGCTTATTGGGTATTGCTTCTTTATTATTTTTTATGAAGTCTAAAATAACTCTAACAAAGAAAGCAGTTCCTATTTTATTTTTTCAAGGAATATTAGAAACCACAGGTTATTTTTGTTTGGTCTCAGCATATGCTTTTGACAAAGTGAGTATTGCAGTAGTCATTTCTTCAGGTTTTGGTCTTGTAACAGTTTTATTGGCTAGACTAGTTTTAAAAGAAAAAATATCTAAAATTCAAACTTTAGGCATCTCTTTAACTTTCATTGGTGTTGTTGGTCTTACTATCTAATTAAATTTTGAAGCCTCTTTTTATCAAAACGATAAGAATTCATCGCTATAGCTAAGCAAATAATTATTCCTCCTATGATTGTATTTATATCTGGTGTTTCATTGATACCCAGAATAGGTAGCCACGCCCAAAAAATTCCTCCAACTACTTCTAATAAAGACAGCATTGTTAGTTCTCCCGAAAGTAATTGTTTTGAACCGATGCTAAACAGAATAAGCCCAGTTGCAACAATTAAACCGTGAGTCATGCTCAACAAAACATTTCTTAAAGGTAAATAGATTTCTTGATCATTAAAAATCATTAAAAATGCGGAAATAGCCGCACAAAAAATTCCTGCATAAATTAAAATATAAAATTTTTTAAAGTTACTTTTGCTTCTCAAAACAACGGTGAATGCTGAAAAGCCAAGACTTGATATAAAGCCCATAATTAATCCATACAACGATCCACTAAAGGCACTTGCATATATCATTATTAAAGTACCAATGAACGCAATAATCATAGATATAAAATTTTGTTTTGAGATTCTCTCATATATAAACACTAGGGCAATTAATGATGCTAAAAAAGGCATTAACGCCAACATAAATAGAGTAACTGCGGCAGTTGTATTGCTTATTGAATAAATAAAACCAACCATGGCTGTTGTTAAACTAAGACCACCAATCACAGAAGCTTTATCTATTTTGATTACATTCATAAAAAAGCCTTTTTGCTCAATAAGAATAAGATATGCGGCGATGATAATTGCAACTGTAAGCCCTCTAATAACAAGGTAGGGGAGTTGATAGATTTGAGGGTCTATCATATTTTTGACCACCAGTGGTCCAAAACTCCATATTAATCCACTTAAAACTACTATAATTACTGCCTTAATGTGATCGCTCATTTTAAGAAATTAACTTATTTTATAAATTAACTTTTTAATAGTTAATTACTGATAAAGAAATCTGAGAGAGTTTTAATATCATCAAAAGAAGTATTCTTACCCTCATTACTTCTTAGAGTAAATGAGTCTGACTCAATCTCTTTCTCACCCATTACTAGAGAATAGGGTATCTTTTTAGAAACAGAATTTCTTATTTTATAACCCAATTTGTTATCAGATCCATCAACAATTACTCTTACACCCAGTTTTTGAAGTTCCCCTTTAATTCGGTTACTATGATCAACAAATTTTTCGGACACAGGGAGAATTGCAAGTTGTATGGGCGTAACAAATAAAGGAAGCCAGCCATTAGTGTTTTCAAGAATAATTGCTATAAACCTTTCTAGAGATCCGACAACTGCTCGGTGTATCATTATTGGAACTTGATTTTTGTCATCTTTGTCTTTGTATTTTGCACCCAATCTATCAGGGAGATTGAAGTCAATTTGTATCGTTCCACATTGCCATTCTCGACCCAGTGAGTCCTCTAATGTGAATTCTATTTTTGGGCCATAGAATGCTCCTTCACCCTCTAAAATATTAAATTCTTTATTGTTGTCTTTTAAAACTTTTTTTAACTGATTTTCTGCATTGTCCCAGTTTTCTTGCGTACCAATACTTTTTTCTGGGCGAGTAGAAATATTATATTTTATTTTTTCAAATCCGAACTTTTTATACACTCTCTCAATTAATAGGGTTGTCTCATTACAAACATCATATATTTGTTCAGCAGAACAAAATATGTGGGCATCATCTTGAGTAAAACCTCTGACCCTAAATAATCCATTTAGAGCTCCAGAGGGCTCGTATCTATGACACTTACCAAACTCCGAGTATCTAAGTGGTAAATCTTTGTAAGTTATTAGTTGAGAGTTAAATAAAACAATATGACATGGACAATTCATAGGTTTTAGTGCAAATGTCTTGTTGTCAGTTTCTGATGTAAACATATTTTCTTTAAAATTGTCCCAATGACCAGACTTTATCCAAAGCTCATTTGATACTAGCTCCGGTGTTTTTACTTCAAAATAATTAAGTTTTTGTTGCTCAGAGCGAATATATTTTTCAATATTTTGATACAATGTTAAGCCTTTATCTTTCCAAAATACATTACCTGCTGATAAATCAGTTAGAAGGAACAAACCCATATCAGTGCCTAATCTTCTATGATTTCTTTCTTTAGCCTCTTCTAAATTTTTTAAATAAACTCGAAGTTCTTTTTCAGAATACCAAGCAGTTGCATAAATTCTTTGAAGCATTTTGTTAGTGCTAATACCTCTCCAATAAGCCCCTGATACATTTGTTATTTTAAAGCTGGCATTATAATCTTTTGTGCTTTTATGATGAGGACCTTTACAAAGATCAGTAAAATTTTTTTGCTCGTAAAGTGTTATTTCATCGGAATTATCTAAATTATTAATAAGTTCCAATTTATATTTATTATCCTTAAATATTTCTGATGCTTCTTTTTTAGTTACAGCCCTCTTTAAAAAGTCTCTTCCCTCTGAGAGAATTTCTTTCATTTTTTTTTCTATATTAGCTAAGTCGTCATCTGATAGAGTGCTTTCCATATCAAAGTCATAATAAAAACCGTTCTTTATAAAAGGGCCAATAGTTGGTTTAGCATTTGGAAAAAGAGTAATTACAGCTTCAGCCAAGATATGAGCCATATCGTGGCGCATTATATTTAATGCATCATCAGATTTAGGTTTAATGGGAGTGCTATTTTCAACTTCAGTATCCCAATAATTATTATTCGAGTCTTTAAATGCTATTATATCGCTCATAATTCTAATTTTTTATAAAAACAACTTTTTTTACCCGTATGACAAGCGCCAATTCCTTCAAGCTCAACTTCATAAATTAAAGCGTCACTGTCACAATCAGTATAAATATTAATAATATTAAGTTTATTGCCAGATGTTTCCCCTTTTAACCATAATTTTTTTTTACTTCTACTCCAAAAGTGAGCTTTTTTTGTTTTTACTGTCATTTCAATAGAATTTTTATTTGAATAGGCCATCATAAGAATTTCATTAGTTGACTTCTCTTGAGCAATTGTAGGTATTAGCCCATCAGAATTAAAAACTAGTTGATTTATGTTGAAATTTTCCAATGTCTTGATTTTTAATGATTTTTACTTTTATTAAAGTATTTTTCAATTATTAAAAGAATTTTTTCGATGAATTATTATTTAGCACCAATGATGGGTTACACAGACTGCTATTTTAGAAGTTTAGTGGAAAACATTTATGGAAATAGTGTAACTACCTTTTCTGAAATGATAGTGGATAAAGCAATCATCCACAATGAGACTAAAACAATAACCAAGCATTTTTTAAAAAATAATAAAAGCGCCATTCAAATTGCAGGCTCAGATCCTGAAGAAATTAAAAAAGCAATAAATATTTTAAATAAAGTAGATATTATTGAACATGTAAATTTTAATTTAGGGTGCCCAAGTTCCAGAGTCCAAGAAAATATGCTTGGTTTAGCTTTAACCCAAAAGCATGACTTAGTAAAAAAATGTTTATATGAATTGATCAAATATAACAAAGATGTATCGGTAAAATGTAGACTTGGTTTAGGTATGAATGAGGATAAGAGTTATATTTTTGATTATCTTAAATTGTTTAATGAAATAGGAATTAAAAAAGTATTTATACATTGTAGAAATGGTGTTTTGAACTTAGATACCAAAAAAAATAGAACAATTCCAAAAATTAATTACAATTTATTTTTAGAATGTTGTGATCAGTTTTCTGAAATGGAACTTATTCCTAATGGTGAGGTTAATGATTTAGAAACCTTTAAATTTTTTCAGTCAAAAAATATTACTCAATTTATGATTGGTAGGCAATTTGCGAAAGATGCCTTTTTTTTAGAAAAATTAGATCTTGAGAATGTCAAAAAGAAGACAGCTTCAATAATTAATACAATAAATGAATTAGAGCATTACAAATATTTAAATATTAATTTATTAAAAAAAAGTATATTCACTGCACTTAGTAACATATCAAATTCCAAAAAAGTAAAAAAAGAAATCTCAGTTATTGATAATTATAGTGGCTTACTAAATTATTTTGAGAGGAATGCCATTTGGAGTTAGAGAGATTATATAAATCTTCCACTTTCTTATCAAAATATGAATATCTTAATAATTCTTATGATGTTTCAAAGGTTGATGCTCAATTAATACTTTACCATTACAAAAGTAATATAAAAAAATATTCTAATTCCTCTACAACTAACTTTCTCAATATAAATACACTTAAAAATGAGCTTATTTATTTAATTTTCTTATCAATTCATCAAAATTTAATTTCTCAGTCTAATGGATCAAGATTGTGGTCTGTTTTATGCAAAAATATTTTAAGTAAAATCATTAATATCAATCTATACAGATCATTTAATAATAGTTTAAAAAAATATTATTTTATTCTAGGTATGGGTAAAATTGGCGTAAGAGATTTAAATTTTGCCTCTGATATCGATGTAATCATATTCTATGACTCCAAAAATAGTCCTATTTCCCTCCAAGATTTTAATAAATCTATAAAGAAAACCATTAGTGACATATCGAATATTTCTGAGTCTTATTTCCATAAAATAGATTTAAGGTTACGACCAGATTTTGGTGATTCATTAATTATATCTGATATGGATCAAGCAATTAATTATTATACTTCAGTTGGCAGAAATTGGGAGAGATTAGCATTTCATAGATCAAGTTTTTTGTGTGGCGATATTCAAAAATATTTCTCATTTAAGGAAGCAATAAAAAGTTTTTTATTTAGAAGAACATTTGACTATTACGCTATAGATGAAATTAAAAAGCTTTTTGCCTCCAGTAATACTGAACAAAAGCTAGATATAAAAAATTCTTATGGCTTTATTCGATCTTGTGAAAATATAATACATTTTAACCAACTTCTTTGGTCTGGTAAAATAAATTCTCTTAAAGAGAGTAATATTCATAAATTACTTATAAATTTAAAAAAACATGAAAATATAATTCCAAAAAATGACTTAAAAAATATAACAGAGGCATATTATTACTTCCGTAAAATTGAGAATTATTTACATATAAAAAAGAATACTTTTCAGAATATAATTGACTCTAATGAAACCTATTTAAATGCAGTATTAGATAACTTCTTAAACAAATTAGAGAAGCATAAATCTGAAATTCAAACAATATATCAGCGTTTATTTTTCCCTAAAATAAATAGAGAAAGTTTACGACGTGAAAAATTTAATGAGTCTAGCCAAAAAATTATAGATAGTCTTCTAAAACGAGCTGAAAACATCAATAGTTCAGAAACAGTAAAAAATGATTATTTAGAGTCTATTTCAAGTCTCATAAATATTTTATCAACACATAATAAACGAGATGATCTAATTATAAAATTTGACTATTTAATTAACTATTATAAGTCTGGTGTCCATTTAACTGCTTTATACAAATACAATAATAAAATTTTTTTAGAGTTAGCTTTCATATTTGAGAATTCTTCAAAATTAACAAATCTTATTTACAAAAATCATTTTTTAATAGAGTCACTAGTCTATTTTTTTAATTATGGCATACCTACTTTTAAGCTGAGAGAATTTTCTGATAATTTTGATTTAGATTTAAAAAAATCAATCCAGGATATTTATGAAATTTTATTCCTTTTAGATTATCTGTTACTTTCAAAAAAAATAACAAATACTGACTTCCTCAAAAAACGAAATACCGCTGTAAGAAAGTTTATTTTTTATATTTTTGAACTAGTTAAAAATGAATACATTGTCAATAGAAGCAATATTTTCTCTGACTTAACACCGATTTTATTTGGAAGTTACGGTGTCAAAATGGCTACGAATTTTTCCGATTTAGATATTTTTTTTATATATCAATCAAACAAAAATAATCACATAGATAATATTAAAATTGTAAGGAGATTTTACTCGATAATGAAACAATATATTGATCCAAATATCCTAATAATTGACGATAGAAATAAACCTTTTGATAGAGACTCTGATCAAGTTATTAATATTGAAAATTTCTTTTCATTTTATTCAAAGACTAGTGAACCATTTCATAAATTGTCTTTTATGAAGGTATGTCTTTTAACAAATAATCTAAAACTAGTTAGGTATTTTACAAAAATGAAAAATCAAATTATTTCAAACTTTTCTAAAATTGATAATGAATACTTTTTAAAAATAGTAGATATAAAAAATCCTTTAAAAAATAATAAGGATCTTTTTCAACTCTTTAAAATTAAAGAAGACATCAACTACATAAATAATAAAGAGTTTTCATATCGTGACGATATTAATTATTTAAGAGAGTTGCTTATGTTTGAAAATCTAACTAGCAACCCGTCCAAAGTAGATAATAAAAAATATTTAGACAGGTTGCTTTTTAATTTAGTTTAGTAATCGTAATACATGTCGAACTCTGCAGGTGTAACTAGCAGTTTATTTGGTTCGATTTCTTCTTCTCTTTTGTATTCGATATATGACTCGATTAAATCTTTGGTAAACACATTACCCTCTAAAAGATAATCATGATTTGACTCAAGATTATTAATCGCTTCCTCAAGAGTACCAGGTACTTCTTTTACTTTAGATTGCTCTTCAGGAGGTAAATCATAAAGATTTTTATCCATTGGTTCACCAGGATCAATTCTATTCTTTATTCCATCTAAACCTGCCATAAGCATAGCTGAAAATGCTAAATAACCATTTGCAGTTGCATCTGGACATCTAAACTCAACTCTTTTTGCCTTAGGAGATGGTGAGTATGCGGGTATTCTACATATAGCACTTCTATTTCTATTAGAGTATGCAAGCTTAACTGGAGCCTCATAACCTGGAACTAATCTCTTGTAAGAGTTAATAGTTGGATTTGTAAAAGCTAATAAAGATGGTGCGTGCTTAAGCAAACCACCAATATAAAATTTTGCTTCATCACTAAGATTAGCGTATCCACCTTCACCATAAAATACTGGTTTACCGTTTGACCAAATACTTTGATGACAATGCATTCCTGAACCATTGTCGTTTGAAAGAGGTTTTGGCATAAAAGTAGCACTTAAACCATTACTTTTTGCTGTGTTTCTTACAACGTATTTATATTTTTGGAGATCATCGGCCATCTTAACCAATGTGTCGAATTTTAAATCAATTTCACATTGACCAGCAGTAGCAACTTCGTGGTGTTGCGCTTCAACACTCATACCAATTGCAACCATGTGATTTACCATTTCTGATCTCACATCCTGCATAGTGTCATGAGGTGGGCATGGGAAGTACCCACCTTTATTTCTAACTTTATAACCTAAATTTGGACCTTCGGCTGTGCCTGTATTCCAAACGGCTTCACCGGAGTCAACAGAAAAAGAGGAGTGATGAGGGTGCGTGTTAATTTGAACGTTGTTGAAAAGAAAAAATTCAGCTTCTGGTCCAAAGAAAATACTATCACCAACTCCTGAGGTTTTAACGTATTCTTCTGCTTTTTTTGCAACGTATCTTGGGTCTTTATCGTACTTTTGTCCGGTAATTGGATCTTGAATATCACATATTAGAACTAGAGTAGGATCTGTAAAAAAAGGATCTACAAATGCAGTCTCAATATCTGGAATTAATATCATGTCACTAGCTTCAATTGACTGAAAACATCTAATTGAAGAGCCGTCGAAACCAATACCTTCCTCAAATACATCCATTTCAAATGTATTAATATGGTTTGAAAAGTGCTGCCATGTTCCTAAAGGATCAGTAAATCTAAAATCAATATACTTAATACCATTTTCATCGATCATTTTTTGTAATGATTTTTTGTCCATCTAATAACCTCCTGAGTTGTTAACTTGGTTTGTGTAAAAACTAAATTGCGTCTTTACCTTTTTCGCCTGTGCGAATTCTAATAGCCTCTGAAACTTCGTATACAAAAATTTTACCGTCTCCGATTTTACCTGTATTTGAATGCTTGATAATAACATCGATTGCTTCTTTGTATTTCTTGTCATCAACTATTAATTCAATTTTAACCTTTGGCAGAAAGTCTACTACATACTCAGCTCCTCTATAAAGCTCAGTATGACCTTTTTGTCTACCAAACCCTTTTACTTCAGATACGGTTAATCCACTTAGGCCTATTTCGCCAAGGGCATCTTTAACATCCTCTAATTTAAAAGGTTTAATTATTGCCTCAATTTTTTTCATATTTAGCGATCCAAATATAATGTTTAATTTGCATAATATCTATACTATAAATTAATTCAATTTTTGGCGGGTGTAGCTCAGTTGGTTAGAGCGCCGGTTTGTGGTACCGGAGGCCGGGGGTTCAAGTCCCCTTACTCGCCCCAATTTGTGCGCCAGTGGCGGAATGGTAGACGCGCTGGTCTTAGGAACCAGTGGGCAACCGTGGGGGTTCGAGTCCCTCCTGGCGCACCAGAATACAAGTAATATGGATTATAAAAACATAGAAAAAAAAAGTTACAAATCATCTTTTGAGGTATCTTTAGATCAAAGCGCTATTGCTAAAATTATTGACGAAAAAATATCAGAAAAGCAACCCACTTTTGAAATTGCAGGTTTTAGAAAGGGCAAAGTACCGGTAAGCATCATAAAGTCTAAAATTGGTCTTCAAATTGAAAACGAGGTATTAAATGAAGAGGTATCAAAAAATATAAATAAAATCAGTGAGGATGAAAAAATACAATCCCTTATACAACCTGATGTTAATTTTAAAGATAATTATAATTTTACCTTGGCTTTTTATTTAAAACCCGAAATTAAAATGGATGAGTTAAAAACAAGTGAAATAGAGAAAGTTACATCAGAGGTAACAAAAAAAGATATCGATGATTTTAGAGAAAAAGTAAGAAAAGAGTACTATTCATTAGAGAGTATAGATATATCAGATGAAAATTCTGTTATAGATTTTGAAATATTAAATTATGAAGATGAACAAAAAAAATTATTTTCTCAAAAAGAGGTAAGAGTAGACTTAAACACCCAAACTAAAGAAGAAGTATTTTTAGACTTAAAAAAAACTCTTTTAAAAATTAAAAATAAATCTGACATTAATTTTTCTACAAAAGGAATAAAGATAAACGCTCAAATCAAAGATATAAATAAAAAGATCTATCCCAAGAATGATGACGAGTTGATTAAGATTTTAAAATTAAAATCTACTAAAGAATTAAATGACAAAATTGATAATAAACTCAATGAGGATATGAATTATCTTCAAAAAGAGTTTTTTATTGAAGATCTACTTAAAGTTCTATCACAAAAGAAAAAGATTGACATCAACGAGGAGGTTGTAAATCTTGAACTTAAAAGAAAATATCAAATTGATTTATCTAAAATGAAAGATGAGCACAAAGAAAGAATTGATAGTTTAAAACAACTCACAAGTGAGAATATTCAAAAAGACGTTCTTTTTTCTGAATTAGTAAAATTTTTAAATGTAAAAGTTGAGCAGAAAGAACTCCAAGAGTATATTCAAAAATATTATGGTGAAAAAATTGATCAAAGAACGGCAGAAGCTGCTTATGGTACTCTTCTCAGAAATAAAATAGCAGATGAGTCTATGAAAACTTTTAAAATTAAAGAAACTAAGTTAAGCTTAGAAGAGCTTATGAAAAAAGGATCTCAAAATCATGAATCTAGTACCCATAGTCATTGAACAATCAGGAAAAGGAGAGAGATCTTTTGATATTTTCTCCAGACTGCTCAGAGAAAGAATTATTTTTTTAACAGGTGCTATCAATGATGAAACTGCCTCTTTGATATGCGCTCAACTTTTATTTTTAGAGTCTGAAAATCCTGAGGAACCAATTAATCTTTATATTAACTCACCTGGTGGTCTAGTCACAGCTGGATTGGCGATGTATGACACCATGCAATATATTAAATGCCCTGTTCATACTGTTTGTATTGGTCAAGCTGCCTCTGCAGGTTCATTAATACTCGCTGCAGGAAAAGAGGGCAACAGGTATGCTTTACCACACTCTAAAATAATGATTCATCAACCCTCTGGTGGTTTTTCAGGACAAGCAAGTGATATTAAAATTCATGCTGAAGAGATTCTAAAGACAAAAAAAAGACTTAATGAAATATATCAAAAGCATACCAAAATAAGCATTGGTGAAATAGAAAAGGCAATGGAAAGAGATAGATTTTTCGACCCTGAAGAGGCGCAAAAATTTGGTTTGATAGACAAAGTAATTACTACTAGAATTGAAAAATAAAAATGTCTGATGAAAAAATAATCTCTGCTAATAGTTCTGATAAAAAAATATCATGCTCCTTTTGTGGTAAAAGCCAAGAAGAGGTTAAAAAATTAATTGCTGGACCTAATGTCTATATTTGTAATGAGTGTGTGGTTTTATGTAAGGATATACTTGTTGAAGATGATAAAATTGACACAAAGAAAAAATTTGAGATACCAAAACCAAGTGAGATCTATAATTATCTTGATGATCATATAATTGGTCAAGATCATGCAAAAAAAATATTATCTGTATCTGTTTACAATCATTATAAGAGAGTTCAAAACCCTTCAAAAGATATAGAAATTTCTAAATCAAACATATTACTTATTGGACCAACAGGTTGTGGTAAAACACTTTTAGCTCAAACCCTAGCAAAATTTTTAAATGTACCTTTTACAATTGCCGATGCTACCACGTTGACGGAGGCTGGATATGTAGGCGAAGATGTTGAAAATATTATTTTAAGATTACTTCAGCAATGTGATTATGATGTAGCTTTGGCTCAAAAGGGTATCGTATATATTGATGAGATTGATAAAGTGGGCAGAAAAAGTGAAAATCCATCCATAACAAGAGATGTATCTGGTGAGGGAGTTCAACAAGCTTTGCTAAAAATAATTGAGGGAACAACAGCTAGCGTGCCACCTCAAGGTGGAAGAAAACATCCTCAACAAGAGTTCCTTCAAGTTGATACAAAAAATATATTGTTTGTTTGTGGGGGCGCGTTTGAAGGCATTGATAAAATTATAAAAAATCGAGTAAATAAAAAGTCTATAGGTTTTAATAAATCAATTAATCAGGACCAACCAATGACTTCACAACTTGAAAATGACGATTTGATTAAATTTGGATTAATACCTGAATTAGTAGGAAGACTTCCTGTAAGCGCTAGTCTGAATGAATTATCTTTAGATGATTTAAAAGAGATTATTACAAGACCAAAAAATGCAATATCAAAACAATACAGGGCCCTTTTCTCTTTTGAAGGGGTTGAATTCGAGATAACTGAAGATGGTAGAGAGCAAATTGCTCAATTAGCTGTTGAAAAAAAAATTGGAGCACGAGGCCTAAGGTCAATTATGGAAAAGCTACTTCTAGATTGTATGTATGATATTCCTGATAAGGATTCTGTGGATAAAGTAGTTTTAAGTAAAGAGTCAGTAATCTCAAATAGACCAATAATCGTACTTAAAGAAAAAGCAAAAATAAAAAAAAAAGTGGGTGAAAATTAAAAATTCCTCACTATCTTAATAGTATGGAAAATCAAATTATCGGACCTATTTTACCTTTAAGGGACTTAGTTGTTTATCCCTCTATAACCTCACCTTTGTTTGTTGGCCGAGCTAAATCTATTGATGCAATTAATTTTGCCATGAATAATAACAACAAGATTATTTATTTATTTACGCAAAAAGAACCAACGACTGATGATCCTCAAGTTGACGATATTTACTCCTATGGAGTAAAATCAAAAATTATTCAGTTTCTTAAGTTACCTGACAATACATATAAAGTTCTTACTGAAGGCTTAGAAATAGTAAAGATAAAGTCTGCTGCTAAGGCAAATAATAACTTCCTTACAGCTAAAATTGAAACAGTAGTAATTAACAAAAAAAATTCAGTTGAATTAAAAGCTTCTTTAAGAGTTTTAAAAAATGAATTTCAAAATTATATACAAAATATAGGAAATAATAATGACATCCTTGAAGGTCTTTTAAATATTGAAGATCCATATCAGTTCATTGATAATATCTATTACAACTTAAATATAGGAATTGAGGATAAACAAAAAAACTTAGAAATTATTGATATTAATAAAAAAATTCAAAACTTACTGAATTTCTTTTCAAAAGAACTTAACTTTTCTGCTCTTGAGAAAAAAATAAAAAATAGAGTAAAAAGACAAATGGAAAAAACTCAAAGAGAGTACTACCTAAATGAACAAATGAAAGCAATACAGAAAGAACTTGGTGATGGTGAAGATGGTTCCAACGAATACTCTGAAATAGAGAAAAAAATTAATGAGGTAAAATTATCAAAAGAGGCAAAAGAAAAAGCTTTAAATGAATTTAAAAAATTAAAATCTATGAGCCCAATGTCTGCAGAAGCATCAGTTATTCGGAATTACTTAGAATGGATATTAGATATACCATGGGAAAAATTCTCAAAAGAAGTCATTGATATAAAAGGTTCTGAAAAAATATTAAATGACGACCACTATGGTCTCGAAAAAGTAAAAGAGAGAATACTTGAATTTTTAGCAGTCAAAAAAAGATCAAAGAAAGCATCTGGTACAATACTATGCTTTGTAGGACCTCCTGGTGTGGGTAAGACTTCATTAGGTAAATCTATAGCGAGAGCTACTGGCAGAGAATTTGCAAAGATTTCTCTTGGTGGAATTAGGGATGAAGCTGAAATTAGAGGCCATAGAAGAACTTATATTGGCTCAATGCCTGGTCGATTTATTCAGGCTATGAAGAAAACCAAAACATCTAATCCCATTATTTTATTAGATGAAATTGACAAAGTGGGTAGTGATTGGAGAGGAGATCCATCCTCTGCATTATTAGAGGTTTTAGATCCTGAGCAAAATAATCAATTTAATGATCATTATCTTGAGGTTGATTATGACTTATCAAATGTAATGTTTATATGTACAGGTAATACTTACAACATACCTGGTCCTCTTCTTGACAGATTAGAGGTCATTGAAGTATCTGGTTATACAGAAAAAGAAAAAGTTGAAATTGCAAAAAAATATTTAATACCAAGAAAAATGAATAAAAATATTTTAAAAAATAATGAATTTAAGCTTGATAAATCATCTATTACAAAAATAGTAAGACACTATACTAGGGAGTCGGGTGTCAGAGGGCTTGAAAAAGTTTTTGATAAGCTATTTAGAAAACTTGTATTCCAATTAGAAAAAAATAAATCAAGGTCAAAAAAACCATTTGTTTTTGATGATAAAGCCATAAAAAATTTTTTAGGCCCGGAAAAATTCAAGGATAGTGTTTTAGAAAAGAAAAATTTAGTGGGCATCACCAATGGGCTTGCATGGACTCAGGTTGGTGGAGATATCTTAAATATTGAAGTTAATTTATCTTCAGGTAAGGGTGTGATTAATGCAACAGGTAAACTTGGTGACGTCATGAAAGAGTCTATTACTGCTGCTTTAGGTTACATTAAATCTAATTCCGTTGAGTTCGGAGTAAATCCAAAGGTTTTCGATAAAATAGACATTCATTTACATGTACCTGAAGGAGCTATACCTAAAGATGGTCCAAGTGCTGGAATTACAATATTTACCTCATTAATTTCATCTCTAACTGATATTAAAATTAAAAGAGACATTGCAATGACTGGGGAAATTACATTAAAAGGAAGAGTTCTTCCAATTGGGGGATTAAAAGAGAAATTATTGGCTGCGATAAGGTACGGTATTAAAACTGTTATAATCCCAAAAGAAAATGAAAAGGACTTAGTTGAAATACAAAAAGACATTCAAAACAAGTTGATAATAAAGAAAGTCGAGTTTGCAAAAGAGGTATTGGACTTAGCTCTCGATGGGAAAATTAGTAAAATCAACAAAAAATTGGACTGGAGACACCTAGTTACAGAGTCTATGAAGCCAAAAAACCAGCAAAATCAAGAAAAAACATTCGTCAACTAGTATATTGTTGTTGATTTTCTTACCTTTTTCTTACTACAATTAACTAATAGAATCACTAAGGAGGTTCGGTATGAACAAAAATGAACTCATTGCTGAATATAGTACGAAAAATGGTGTTGGAAAATCAGATGCAACTAAGGCTGTAGAAAGTTTATTTGATATTATCACATCTACTTTGAAAGCAGGAGGGGATGTTAAGATTGCCGGTTTTGGTACTTTTAAGGTAGCTAACACAAAAGCTAAGACTGGAAGAAACCCAAGAACGGGAGAGTCAATCCAAATTCCTGCATCAAAAAAGCCAAAATTTCTTGCTGGAAAACAGTTAAAAGAACTAATAAAGTCCACAGTCTAATTTTTTGCAAATTAGATAGGGCGATTAGCTCAGTTGGTAGAGCATCTCGTTTACACCGAGAGGGTCGGCGGTTCGAGTCCGTCATCGCCCACCAATCGACAATTGTCGGGGGTGTAGTTCAGTTTGGTTAGAACGCCTGCCTGTCACGCAGGAGGTCGCGGGTTCGAGTCCCGTCGCTCCCGCCACTTAAGAACTCTTATTTTATTTTTTTTAATATTTTCTTTATTTAAATGCTCATCTTATGAAACAAAAGATGTTTATGGATTAAAGACTCTTGGGATGAGTTCTGGCGATACGACAATTAAAGGTTTTAAAATTGATCCAGGTTGGAATTCTAGTTCAAAAGAAGAAATAAAAAAATATCAAAGAAAAAAAAACTTGGTACTTTTTCAACTCCAGAAAGAGAAAACAAGATATGGAAATACTGCTTTTTTTATCCAAGCACCAGGAGATGAGTGTTATAACAAATCAAAAGATTGCTCACGACCAAATGGTGAAAAACAAAAAAGAGTAGAGGTAGGAACCGATTATGGTTTTCAAGGAGAAATATGGTTGTCTTATTCTTTTTTAATCACTGAAAATTATGAATTAAATAATGATAGCTCTATGAATAAATCAATATTGCAATTTCATAGTACAGAGAGTTTTTTTGGTCCTATGTTTATGCTTCAGATAGATAAGAAGAGAGGTTTGCTTTGGAGACATGAGTCTAGTGAAGGAGTAATTATTATTGAAGGAGGGAATGATGATTGCTCACCTGGTGCTGGGGGCCCAGGAGATACAGATAAAAGAATTTTTTGTGAAGCTAGGCATGATTGGTACCAAATAATCTCTGCTAAAAATTTACAAAGAAATAAATGGTATGATTTAGTCTTCAATATTAATTTTAATAAAAAGGATATTTCCAAAGCTTTTCATAAAATTTGGTTAAATGGAAAGTTATTGCATTACAGAAAAAACCAAACACTTTGGAAAGATCAAAAAGGTGTAAAAAACTCAGATAATTTGGCAAATTTTAAATTTGGTATTTATGGTTCAAGATTAGATGGCTCTTATCAATCTATTTATGCTGATGAAATCCACTTTGGAACTGAATGTGAGGACCTTTTAATAGAAAATATTGGCTATTATTGTAGTAATCTAAAAAAACAAACAATAAATGAATCATTTCCTATCTTTACAGAAGATAGAGTTGCTTATTACTCTAAAGGATAAAAAATTTTTTTAACTTTTTTACACTCAAATATTTAAATATTATGTGTAAGACTAATGCGTCATTTTTATCGTCACTAAATACATATTGTTTCTTATAATGTACTGCGTTACGGAAAATCAAAATTTTTAATGTATAACCTAGACTATATTTTCATATTGATATTCATTGTTATTGGGGCAGGAATGGCAATCGCAATGTATTTGCTCTCAAAAATATTATCACCTAGCTCACCTGATACTGAAAAACTATCTGCATATGAATGTGGTTTTGAGGCATTTGACGACGCACGATCAAAATTTGATGTTAAGTTTTATTTAGTATCAATACTATTCATTATATTTGATTTAGAAATTGCGTTTTTATTTCCTTGGGCCGTGAGTCTTAGCAATATTGGAGCTCTTGGTTTTTATTCAATGATGTTTTTTTTATTTATTCTCACAGTAGGATTTATATATGAATGGAAAAATGGAGCACTAGATTGGGAGTAGTATTAGAAAAAGACAAATCATTAAATATTGATGAGCTATTTGAAAAAAAAGGTTTTGTAACAGCTTCATTTGAAAATTTAATAAATTGGGCGAGGTCAGGATCTTTATGGCCTATGACTTTCGGTTTAGCATGTTGTGGTGTTGAGATGATGCACTCCTATATGAGTAGATACGATCTAGATCGTTTAGGTGTAATTCCAAGAGGTTCTCCAAGACAATCTGATGTAATGATTGTTGCGGGAACTCTTACAAACAAAATGGCTTCTGCTTTGAGAAAAGTTTATGATCAAATGCCTGAACCTAGATGGGTAATCTCTATGGGTTCTTGTGCTAATGGAGGGGGATATTATCACTACTCTTACTCTGTTGTTCGAGGATGCGATAGGATAGTGCCTGTTGATATTTATGTCCCTGGATGTCCACCAACAGCAGAAGCTCTTTTGTACGGCATCATGCAACTTCAAGATAAAATTAAAAAGAAAAAGAAGATTTATAGGTAAATTTCTTGTCTCCAAATATTTTACAGAAATATTCAACTGGTAACTTCCATTTTCCAATAAAATCTGGAATAGATAATATATTAGTTAATAAAGACTCCATACTAGAAGTAACACAAAAAATTAAAGAAGACGAAGATCTACTCTATAACCAGTTAGTTGATATTACTGTAACTGATAATATGCTATCCAAATCTAGTTATTCAAATGAACGATTTACTCTTATTTATTCTTTTCTGAGTTTAAAATTTAATAAAAGATTATTTATTTTTACGAACATTTCCGAAGATAATTTAGATATCAATTCAATAACACAAATTTTTGAGCCTGCCGATTGGTTTGAAAGAGAATGTTACGATCTTTTTGGTATAAACTTTGTTAATCACCCAAATCTTCAAAGAATAATGAATGATTATAATTTTCAAGGTCATCCGCTCAGAAAAGACTTTCCTCTGACGGGTTATGAAGAGGTTCGTTATGATGAAAACTTAAAAAAAGTTGTTTATGAACCTGTAACATTAAAACAGGAATTTAGAGATTTTGACAATGAAAGTCCCTGGGAGGGAATGAAAGAAACAATTAAAGAGGAGCTTGAAAAGAAGTAATGTCAGAGAATTTTAAACCTGTAACTCTAAACTTTGGACCCCAACATCCTGCCGCTCATGGTGTTTTAAGACTTCTCGTACAATTAGAAGGGGAGGTAGTTAATAAAGCTGAACCCCACATTGGACTTTTGCATAGAGGAACTGAAAAATTAATTGAACAGAAAACTTATACTCAAGCTATTCCATATTTTGATCGTCTAGATTATGTCTCACCAATGTGTCAAGAACATGCTTTCGCTTTAGCTGTTGAGAATTTATTAAATATTGAAGCTCCTAAACGAGCTCAATACATCAGAGTTATGTTTGCAGAAGTTACGAGGATACTAAATCATTTATTAAATATACCAGCATTTGCTATGGATATAGGTGCCGCTACTCCAATGCTGTGGGCTTTCGAAGAAAGAGAAAAAATGTTGGAGTTCCATGAAGCTGTATCTGGAGCAAGATTTCATGCAGCTTATTTTCGTCCTGGTGGAGTTCACCAAGACTTGCCTGAAAATTTATTAGAAAAAATGAAAAAGTATTTTACTAATTTTCCTAAATTCATAGATACGCTTGAAGAACTACTAACTGAAAATAGAATATTCAAACAACGATCTGTTGATATAGGTATTTTAAAAAAGGATGATGCAATAAGACTAAGTTGCAGTGGCCCTGTTCTTCGTGCTAGTGGCATAGCTTGGGATTTAAGAAAATCTCAACCTTATGATGTTTATGATGATTTAGATTTCAACATACCAGTTGGAAAAACTGGTGACACCTATGATAGATATTTGGTGAGAATGGAAGAGATGAGAGAGTCAGTTAAGATTATCTTACAATGTATTGAAAATATTCCAGAAGGACCCGTAATGGTTGAGAATAATAAAATTACTCCACCTAAGAGATCAGAAATGAAAAATTCAATGGAAGCTATAATTCATCATTTTAAATTATTTACCGAGGGTTATAGGGTTCCTGAAGGTATCACATACAAAAGTGTAGAGGCACCAAAAGGAGAATTTGGTGTTGTATTAGTTTCAGATGGAAGTTCTAAACCATATCGATGCAAGTTGAGAGCACCAGGCTTTGTCCATTTACAGGCATTACATTTTTTATCAAAGGGCCACCAACTAGCTGACGTACCATCAATTTTAGGAAGCCTAGATATAGTATTTGGAGAGGTAGACAGATGAGCGGTAATCATCCAGGTTTATCAAATAATTTTTCTAGATCGGGCGAAAAATTTTCTTGGTCAAAAGACAATCTAAGATCAATCAAAAATATAATTTCTAAATACCCTAAAGGCAGAGAACAAAGCGCAGTTATGCCTCTTCTCTATTTGGCTCAAGAGCAAAACAATAATTGGATAAGTATCGAATGTATTGAAACAATCGCTGAAACTTTAAATATGCCTAAAATAAGAGTCACAGAAGTGGCCTCATTTTATTCAATGTACAATACAAGACCTGTTGGAGAAAATCTTATTCAGATTTGTAGAACCTCTCCTTGTTGGCTTAGAGGTTCAAATAAGATTACGAAAACTATTTGTAAAGAAACAAGATGTGAAATTAATGATACCAGTGACGACAATAAATTTACAGTTGTTGAAGTAGAGTGTCTAGGTGCTTGCTCAAATGGACCTATGATACAAATCAATAATGACTTCTTTGAGGATTTAGATGAAGAGTCTACAAAAAAAATTATAGACAATATTAAAGAGGGAAAACCAAATGTTATTGGCTCTCAAAAAGGTAGGAGAAGTTCAGAAAATGCTTAATGAAAAAGATAAAGTTTTTCAAAACCTTCATGGTTTTCAAGAACCCTTCATAGAGGGAGCTTTAAAAAGAGGCTCCTGGTCAAACACAAAAGAAATTTTGTCTAAAGATCAAAATGATATTATCGAATTAGTTAAATCCAGTCAGTTAAGAGGAAGAGGTGGAGCTGGATTTTCTACAGGTCTTAAATGGTCATTCATGCCAAAGAATACTGGTAAACAGCATTATTTGGTTGTAAATGCTGATGAGTCTGAACCTGGTACTTGCAAAGATAGAGAAATTATTAGAAATGACCCGCATACTCTTGTAGAAGGGTGCTTGATAGCTTCATACGCAATTCAAGCCACTAAATGTTACATATACATTAGGGGCGAATACCATCACGAATATGTCCAATTAGAAAAGGCAATTGAAGAGGCATATGAACGAGGCTTTATCGGAAAAAATGCTTGTGGTAGCGGATTTGATTTTGATCTTTATGTTCACAGAGGTGCTGGTGCTTACATATGTGGAGAAGAGACAGCTCTTTTAGAGAGTTTAGAAGGAAAAAAAGGACAACCAAGATTAAAACCTCCTTTTCCTGCTGGTGTAGGTTTGTATGGTATGCCAACAACTATTAACAATGTTGAGTCAATCGCAGTAGTTCCAACTATTTTAAGAAGAGGCCCAGATTGGTTTAAGTCAATTGGCGCTGAAAATAATACAGGCACAAAAATTTTTTGCATATCTGGTAACGTTAATAAACCATGCACAATAGAAGAGGAAATGGGAATACCACTTAAAGAATTAGTAGAAAAGCATTGTGATGGAGTTGAGGGGGGATGGGATAATTTAAAGGCGATAGTACCAGGAGGTTCTAGTACCCCAATGCTTCCAAAAAATATTTGTGAGTCAGTTCTAATGAATTTTGATGATCTAAAAGCTAATGGCTCAGGTTTAGGAACAGCAGGAGTGATTGTTGTTAACAAGAATAATGATATTACTGAGGTGATTGAGAGATTTGCTCACTTTTACAAACATGAAAGCTGTGGTCAATGCACACCCTGTAGAGAAGGAACAGGCTGGATGCATAGAATGATGCAGAGATTAGTTAGAGGAGAGATATCTCCTGAACAAATAGAGCTTTTAGAAAATGTTACAAAGCAAGTAGAGGGTCATACTATCTGCGCTTTAGGAGATGCAGCAGCTTGGCCTATACAAGGACTCATTAAAAATTTTAAATCAGAGTTAATAAGTAAATATAATAAAAAGTTAAAAGCTTCATGAGTGACGATCTAATAAATATTAAAGTTAATCAAAAAGAAATTCAGGTAGATAAAAATCTGACTGTGATGCAAGCCTGTGAAATCGCTGGTGAAGAAATTCCAAGATTTTGCTATCACGACAAACTCTCTATAGCTGGTAACTGTAGAATGTGTTTAGTAGAAATAGAAAAAGCTCCAAAATTAGTATCTTCCTGCACTATGCCTCTAATGGAGGGCATGTCGATAATCACTAATTCTGAAAAAGTAAACGCAGGTAGAAAAGGTGTTATGGAGTTTTTATTAATTAATCACCCCTTAGATTGCCCAATATGCGATCAAGGTGGAGAATGCGATTTACAGGATCAGGCCATGTACTACGGTTTCGACAAATCCAGATATAAAGAGAATAAAAGGGCAGTGGATAATAAAAATATGGGACCTCTGGTAAACACTATAATGACAAGATGTATCCATTGCACTAGGTGCGTAAGATTTGCCACTGAAGTAGCCGGAGTCCCAGAATTAGGTATGTTAGGTAGGGGCGAGAATGCAGAAATTACCACTTACCTTGAACAATCAATCACTTCAGAGCTTTCAGGAAATGTAATTGATTTATGCCCTGTAGGAGCACTTACGAGTAAGCCATATCAATTTAAAGCACGTCCTTGGGAGCTAAAACGTACTGATTCAATCGATATCTTCGATAGTGTTGGTTCTAATATCAGAGTCGATAGTAGAGCGGAGGAGATTTTAAGAGTTACACCAAGAACAAATGAATACATAAATGAAGAGTGGATATCAGATAAAGTTCGATTTAACTACGATGGTTACTACCAACAAAGAATAGACACACCCTACATTAAAGAAAACCAAAAATTATCAATATCAAATTGGGAAGAGTCATTAAAAGTTTTAAAAGATAAATTAAAAACTCTAAAACCTTTAGCTTTGATTGGTGAGCACGTAGATTTAGAAACCGGATATGCAATCAAAAAATTTATGTCAAATTATGGTAAAGACAATGTGGAGTGCCGAACTGATAATCATGCTATCTTAGAAAGCTTAGATAGTTATCGTTTTAACACACCTTTAAACGATATAGAAAATTCAGATTTAATTATACTTTTAGGAACAAACCCAAAAATAGAAACACCAATTATAAATCATAAGATATTTAAAGCTTACAATAATGACTCAAAAGTATTTAACATTGGTGAAAATATATCTTTGAACTATAAAACAGAGTATCTAGGAGAGAGTTTATCAAGTTTAAATAATGAAAATCTAATCAAAGCATTAAAAAAATCTACAAACCCTCTTATAATTATTGGCTCTGCGTTTTTAAATAAAATTAAAAATATTAAAACTTTAAAATCAATTTTTTCATATGCTGATAAATACAAAGTAATCACAAAAGAAAAAAATAATCTAAATTTTTTAAATCCATATGCCTCACGTGTTGGCCAATTGATTATAGGTAATACTACTAATAACCTTTGTGAGCCGTTTTCTAATTTAAAAAAAGATAATTTTGAATTGGTTCTTTCTTTTGGCTCAGAACATATTGCCGACGAGCAGTTCAATAACTGTTTTAAAGTTTATTTTGGCCATCATGGTGATGATGGAGCGATGGGGTCTGATATTGTTTTGCCAACACCTCTTTATACAGAGAAAAATGGTACTTTTGTAAATATTGAAGGCAGACCTCAAGAAGCAAAAAAATGCCATAATCCAATTGGATCCGCCAAAGAAGAGTGGTCGATACTAAAAAAACTATCTGATGAATTATCTTTTGATTTTATCCCAAATACTTTTGATCAATTAAGATCTGAGTTATTTGACAAACACCCAATTCTTTCTGATTATCATGAAATTATTGCTGTTGAAAATTCAACTTCAATTACACCAGATATTGAATTTGAAGATTGTAAGGCAGAATATCCTGTAAGTAATTTTTATATGTCAGATGTGATTTCAAAAAATTCTGTCACTATGGCCAAATGTGTTGATGAAATAATTTCAACTCCATCTCTTTTGGAGAAATCAGCATAATGACAAGTTTATCCTTTGAGTTAACAATTGGTATTTTAAAAATATTTAGTTTTGTTGTCCCTGTACTAGTTTCTGTTGCATTATTAGTGTACTTAGAAAGAAAAGTGCTTGGTGCTGTTCAATTAAGAAAAGGCCCTAACGTTGTTGGACCATTCGGAATACTACAGAGTTTTGCTGATGTATTAAAATTACTCACTAAGGAGAATTTACTTCCCTCTAGCTCAAACAAATTCCTTTTTATCTTTGCGCCTATGCTTACTTTAATATTAAGTTTAATAGCTTGGGCTGTTATCCCAATTAGCTCAACTTATGTTATAGCAAATATAAATATAGGTATTCTATATTTGTTTGCTGTGTCATCGTTTGGTGTTTATGGAGTCATTATCGCTGGTTGGGCTAGTAATTCTAAGTATCCTTTTTTAGGTGCATTGAGATCAGCAGCTCAGATGATTTCTTATGAAGTATCAATAGGTTTTGTAATCATAACAGTTTTGATTTGTGTCGGCTCATTAAATTTAATTGATATTGTGGAGAGTCAAAAGAATATGTGGTTTGCTATACCACTGTTACCTATGTTTGTTATATTTATTATTTCAGCATTAGCTGAAACAAATAGACTCCCATTTGATTTGCCTGAAGATGAAGCCACATTAGTTGCAGGTTTTTTTACCGAATACTCATCAATATCATTTGGCTTATTTTTTTTAGCAGAATACGCCAATATGATTTTAATGAGCTCCCTAACTGTAATTCTATTTTTAGGAGGTTGGTACCCTCCAATAGATATATTCCCTTTAAACGCAATACCTGGAATATTTTGGTTTGTAATTAAAGTATTTTTAATTCTTTTTGTGTTTTTATGGGTCAGAGCAACTTTTCCAAGATATAGATATGACCAACTTATGCGACTTGGCTGGAAAATCTTTCTACCTTTTACCTTGATTTGGGTAGTTATTACATCAGCATTTTTATTTTACTTTGGACTATTACCTAACTAACAATGACAACACTAATTAAATATATAAAATCCTTTACTCTTTTCGAATTAATGAAAGGTTTGAAATTAACGATAACTTATTTTTTTAAGCCAAAAGTCACTCTTAATTACCCTAATCAAAAGGGTCCTATTAGTCCTCGATTTAGGGGGGAACATGCTTTGAGAAGGTATCCGAATGGTGAGGAAAGATGTATTGCGTGTAAGTTATGTGAAGCAGTTTGCCCTGCGCAAGCTATAACTATTGAAGCAGAACCAAAACCTGATGGGAGTAGAAGAACTACCCGATATGATATTGATATGACTAAGTGTATTTATTGTGGTTTATGCGAAGAGGCATGTCCAGTAGATGCAATTGTTGAAGGACCAAATTTTGAATACGCTACTGAAACAAGAGAAGAATTGCTTTATGACAAGGAAAAGCTTTTACGAAACGGAGATATTTGGGAAAAACAAATTAGCGAAAATTTAAAAAGGGACAGTAAATATAGATAATGTTTCTTGTTGGCTCTTTTTTTTTGTTCGCAGCATTTTTGATCACCACATGTATATTTGTTATATTTTCAAAAAATCCAGTTAACTCTGTACTCTTTCTTGTATTAGCTTTTCTAAATTCTACATTTCTTTTTATTCTTATTGGTGCAGAGTTCGTTGGTATTATTCTTGCGATCGTTTATATAGGAGCAGTAGCTATATTATTTCTTTTTGTTGTGATGATGCTCGATATTCAAATCACAACTTTAATGTTCAACATAAAAAGATATATACCCCTTGCGTTACTTTTTGCTGGTATAATTTTAGCTGAAATAATCTATTTAACTGTATTTAAAACTTCAAAAGATAATTTAGACACTTTCATTAGATCTAAAAATAATACTGAGCAAATTGGAGATGTGCTTTACACAGAGTATTTTATTGATTTCCAGTTAAGCGGTATCGTTTTGTTGCTTGCTATGATTGGTGCAATTGTTTTAACACATGTGTATAGACCAACTATCAAAAGACAAAACATAGAAAGTCAAAACTCTACTACAGCCGAAGATAGAGTAAAACTAGTAAAAATTAAGTCTGGTGAAGGTATTAAAGATGACTAGCCTTACTTATAATCATTTCTTCATACTTTCTTTAATTGTTTTTATTATTGGGTGCTTCGGATTATTTTTAAATAGAAGAAATATGATTCTAATTTTAATGTGTATTGAAATTATATTATTGGCTGCAAATATTAATTTTGTATCAGCTTCGGTTTTCCTAAATGATATTAATGGTCAGGTATTCTCCATTTTTATTTTAACTATTGCCGCTGCAGAAGCAGCCATTGGCTTAGCTATATTGGTTATTTATTTCAGAAATAAGGGAGAGATTGATATTACTCAAATAAATCAACTAAAAGATTAATGTTAAGTTATAAATTACTTTTTTTTCTTCCTCTAATTTCAACCATTTTTACATATCCTTTTGGAGTGTTATTAGGTGAAAAAACTGCCCAATATTTCTCTTCTACTCTAATATCTATAGCAGCTATTTTAAGTTGGTTCTTATTTATTAGTTTTTCTAGTTCTTCATCGTCTGAAATTATAATTCCTGTTCTAGAGTGGTTTTTTGTTTCTGGTCAGTTCTTTAATTGGGGAATTTCTGTAAATTCTCTTACTCTTTTGATGTTAACACTTGTTCTCACAGTTTCTGCATTGGTTCATATTTATTCAATTGAGTACATGTCTCATGATAACTCAAAAGTAAGGTTCATGACTTATTTGAGTCTATTTACCTTTTGTATGGTTGCCTTAGTTGTAAGTGATAATTTAATTCAGTTATTTTTTGGATGGGAGGGTGTTGGTCTAGCCTCTTATTTATTGATAGGTTTCTGGCATCATAAGAAGTCTGCAAATTTAGCTGCAATGAAAGCTTTTTTAGTAAATAGAGTTGCAGATTTTGGATTTCTCATCGGTATTGCAACTCTCTATATATTTTTAGACACATTATCAATTAATGAAATAATTGCGGGGAAAGAGAAATTATTAAGCTATCAAATTAATTTTTTAGGATTTGAAATTAATGCTTTAATTTTTTCTTGTTTTTTCCTTTTCATAGGTGCTATGGGAAAATCTGCCCAGTTTGGCTTTCATACATGGTTACCTGACGCTATGGAGGGACCTACACCTGTCTCAGCATTAATTCATGCAGCAACAATGGTAACAGCTGGTGTTTTCTTGACTGTAAGATTTTCAGAATTAATGGTCATGTCTGACTTCATTATGACTTTTGTTTTAATAATAGGTCTATTAACAGCATTCTTTGCTGCATCAGTGGGCTTTTTTCAAAAAGATATAAAAAAGGTGATAGCTTATTCAACTTGTAGTCAGTTGGGTTTCATGTTTGTGGCTTGTGGTTTAGGCGCATTTAATATTGCAATTTTTCATTTAATAACACATGGTTATTTTAAGGCATTACTCTTTTTATCTTCAGGATCTGTGATTCATGGTGTTCATGATGAGCAAGATATGGATAAAATGGGAAATCTTTTTTCAAAGATGAAAATCACCGCAGTAATGATGTGGATAGGTACATTAGCTATTATAGGTTTTCCATATTCATCAGGTTACTTTTCAAAGGATCTAATTTTAAGTTCATCATTTAACTTAATTAGTTTAGGCCCATTGGTTTATGTAATTTTGGCTATAGTCTCTGCCATGACCGCATTTTACTCTTTTAGGCTCATATTTAAGGTGTTTCATGGGAATTATAATGGATCTTATGATTATGAAAAAATTCATGAATCTGGTCCTTTTATGTTGGTTCCATTGTTATTACTTTCCGTAGGAGCAATTCTAGCAGGCTTCTTCCTAAACGATTTATTAGCGGGATATAATTCAAAAAATTTCTGGAATGGAATAATATTTTTGAATCAAGATAAGCAATACTACTCCTCTTTTTATCCAATTTTATCAAAATCTTTGGTAGCTTTTGGTGTAGGGCTAGCAGTTTATTATTATGGTTATAATTTAAACAAACTTGCTGACTTAAAAAAACGTTTTTACTCAATCTATAATTTTATTTTGAACAAATGGTATTTTGATGAATTTTATAACAAAATTTTTGTTTTACCACTTTACAATTTAGGTAAGTTTTTATGGACCAAAATAGACCAAGGTATAATCGATAAGTATTTACCAAATGGAAGTGCCTCGATAGTTTCTACAATTTCAAAAGCATTTAAAAGGATACAAACAGGGTATATTTTCGATTACACTTTTATAATAATTTCTGGTTTCACACTCTTTATAACTATCATTTTTTATATATCCATAACCTAAGATGAGTTTCCCAATATTATCACTATTAATTCTAACGCCTATTATAGGAGCATTAACACTCTCACTTTCAAGTAGCACGCAATTAAAAAATAAAACTATTTTTCTATCAGGTTTATGGATAACAACAGGTGAATTTCTTCTTAGTTTACTATTACCAATTTTTTATGATAAATCAAAAAATGGTTATCAATTTATAGAGTTTCATACTTGGTTTGATAAATTCGATATAAATTACTATGTCGGAGTTGATGGTGTTTCAATACCACTTATATTACTGACAACATTCTTAGTCCCTATTTGTTTATTATGTTCTATTAATTCTATTCAAAATAGAGCCAAAGAATTTGTTATTTATTTTTTATTGCTTGAGAGTTTTATTATAGGAGTATTTGTTAGTATCGATCTTGTAATTTTTTACGTTTTCTTTGAAGCTGTTTTAATCCCGATGTTTTTGATAATTGGAATTTGGGGAGGAGAGAACAGACTTTATGCTACCTTCAAATTCTTTCTCTACACACTAGCAGGATCTGTTTTAATGTTACTTGCGATTATTTATATTATTTCTAAAGTGAAATCAGGCAATATTGAGTTAATTTCGGACTTTACATTTGATCAGCAAATTGAGTTGGTTCTCTTTTTATGTTTTTTTGCATCTTTTGCAGTAAAAGTACCTATGTTTCCTTTTCATACATGGCTACCTGATGCACACGTTCAAGCGCCCACGAGTGGATCAGTAATTTTGGCTGGTGTACTTCTTAAATTAGGTGCATACGGTTTTATAAGACTATCTTTACCTTTTTTTGAGTATGCCTCAATTTATTTTCAACCAATGATTTTCGCACTAAGTTGTGTAGCTATTGTTTACACTTCAATCGTAGCTTTAAGACAACTAGATATGAAAAAAATGATTGCTTATTCCTCTGTTGCTCATATGGGATTTGTTACCATTGGCATTTTCACTTTAACTCAAGATGGAATTAATGGTGCATATTTTCAGATGATAAGTCATGGAATTGTTTCTGCAGCATTATTTTTAATAGTTGGTGTGGTATACGAAAGACATCACACCAGAATGATATCTGATTATAGTGGTGTAACAAATGTAATGCCTAAATATTCATTCTTTTTTATGATTTTTATGCTCTCATCTGTGGGCCTTCCTGGAACTAGTGGTTTTGTTGGGGAGTTCTTAGTTATAATGTCAACTATAAGTGTTAGTGTTTATCTCACTTTTTTTACCGCTATTGGAGTAATTTTAGGAGCTTCATACATGCTCTTATTGTATAAAAATATTAATTTCGGAGATATAAAATCAGATATAAAGCAATTAGCTGACTTAACAAATATTGAAATTTTCTACTTCTCCTGTTTAGCATTTCTCACAATGCTTTTAGGAATTTATCCAAAACTTTTATTTGAAATGATAAATAAGAGTATTTCCTTAAGCATTATATAATGGTTAATTTATATCAATTCATACCAGAAATTTTTATCTTATCTTTGATTTTGATAACCTTATGTTTTGGATTATTCAATAAGGACAGGGCTGTATCTTTAAATACTTTAGGTTTCATCTTGTTGAGTATTTTGCTTTTAAATTATGGAAAAGAATTTTATAGCTCCACACAAATATCACTCAATACGATTAACTTATTTGTTTTATCTAAGATTATTTTATCTATTGGCTCAATAGTATTCATTTTACTGTTAAAAAGACCCTTGAAGAATGAAAATTTATATAGATACGAATATGTGTTATTTTTACTGTTTGCTATTCTTGGCTCATTTGTTCTAATTTCTAGTAATAATTTTCTAACAGCTTTTATTGGTTTAGAGTTACAATCTTTATCCTTGTACTTGATGGCTGCTTTCAATACTAAAAATTTATCTTCAAATGAAGCAGGTATAAAATATTTTTCTCTTGGTGCTTTATCATCAGGATTTCTTCTATTTGGTATTTCAATGATTTATTACGATACTGGGTCTTTTAATATACAATACCTAGATAATTTCACTGCAATAAGCGAAATAGGGTTATCATTAGTTCTTATTTCTTTATTTTTTAAAGTTTCCGCTGCTCCATTTCATATTTGGACACCTGATGTGTACGAAGGATCTCCAACTATATCTACACTCTTTTTTGCAACTTTACCTAAATTTGCATCATTAATATTTTTATTCAGGGTTTATCAAGAACTAAACATTTTTGAAATCAAATCTCTTAATTATATTTTTCAAATGGTATGTGCTATTTCATTATTAGTAGGAGTGTATGGAGCCATTACACAAAAAGTTATAAAAAGACTTCTGGCCTTCAGCTCCATCAACCACATTGGTTTTATGCTTCTCGGAATAATGAGTTACCAATTTATGTCTGAGGGTACATTATTTTTTTACTTGATTATTTATCTGATTACTACGTTTGGTATTTTTGCTGTTTTACTGAACTTGAGAACTGTAGATGGGGAATTTACAAAAATATCCCAACTCAATGGTTTAAGATTTACCTCAAATTCTAAATCTATAAGCATGTTAGTGTTTTTCTTTTCTCTCGCAGGAATACCACCTTTTGCGGGGTTCTTTGCAAAGTTCTTCATTCTTTCAGCTTCTATAAACGATGGATTTATTTTATTATCAATTATTGCTGTTTTAAGTTCAGTAATTGCTGCATTCTATTACTTAACAATTATTAAGAATATGTTTTTTAACAAATCAGAAATAGAGTTACTAGATGATAATAACAAAACAGGCAAAGTTATATTTATATCATCTGGATTAATTATAACTTTATTTTTCATCTATCCAGACCCTTTAATTAATTTAGTAGATAATCTTTTCAAATAAAAATTGTATAAAGTTATCTTTGACTCAATTAATTCTACACAAGATGAAATTATTAGCTTTAATAATTATAAAAAAATTTTAAAAGATAATAATTTATATATTCAATCTTTTAGACAAATTAAAGGTACTGGAAGGGGTAAAAAAAAATGGTTAAGCCCTATAGGTAATATTTATTTAACAATTAATCAAAAATTAAAAGCTTCACATGCTTTAAGAAATAACTTTTATATTTGTTACATAATTCACAAATTTTTTAAAATTAATTTTAATATTAACCTAGACTACAAATGGCCAAATGATTTATTTTATAAAAATAAAAAAATAGTTGGTGTTGTTGTCAAATCGACCATCTTAGGTAAAAAATCATATCTAAAAACAGGTATAGGAATAAATATAAACAATTCTCCAATAATCGATTCAGTTTCTCTATTTAGCATTATCAATGAAAAATCAAATATTCTCGATTTATCAAATATAATAATTGGTATTATTGAACATAATTTAACAAAAAAAATATCTAATAAGAAATTAGTGAGATATCTTAATCAATATATGCTAAGGGACTTTAAATTAAATCATCCAATTTTTGGAAAAAATATTATTGAAATATTATCAGTAAATGAAGATTTATCTTTAAAGATCAAAATAGATGATGCAACTAAAAATATTTTCTTTGGAGAACTATTTTGAATTTATTAGTTGATATTGGAAATACATCTATAAAATTTTCATCAATTGTTGATAAGAATTTAAAAAAAATCTCTCAAATTAGATACTCAAAGGAAGATTTGAAATCAGTCATTCTTTTTTTTAAGAATAAACTCAAAACTCATACTAAAATTTATATTTGCTCTGTTGTCTCAGAAGTAGACAAAGTTATAATTAAAAATCTAAAACCCTATCGAAATCGTTTTTTTTTCATTAATAAAAAAAAATTATCTCGTTTAGTTCATAAAACAGTTAATGTACGCCAGCTAGGTAAAGATAGAATTATTAATGTTTTATCTGCTATAAATATTTATCCAAAATCTAAATTCTTTATCATAGTTGATTTAGGCACTGCCACTACATTAGATATTATCATAAATAAGAAATATTACGGAGGTGTGATATTACCCGGCCTAACCACCTCTTATGAAAATCTAATTTCTTTAGCTTCTGGTATAAAGAATATGAAATTTTCTAATAAATCTAGCATCATAGGTAAAAATACTAATCAAGCTCTAATGTCTGGATTTAATGTGGGTTACAAAATAATGATAGAGTCTTACATAAAATTAATTAAAACTACCTACAAAAGAAATTTTAAAGTGATTTTTACTGGTGGATATGCTACCTGTATCGACTATAAAAAAACTAATTTTATTTATAGAGAAGATTTAACTCTTTTAGGTATTTTTTTTTATCATATTTTTTTAAATGAAAAACTTAGAATTATTAAATAATAAAAAAAACAATTATTTTTTGCCTATTGGAGGAATAGGTGAAATAGGGGGTAATAACTATTTATACTCCTTTAAAGGAGAACAAATAATAGTTGATGGTGGTATATCATTTGCAGATGATAGTCTCCCAGGTGTTGATATAACTATTCCTGATCCATATATTTTTTTGAATACATCCATTAAACCTAAAGCAATGATACTAACACACGCGCATGAAGATCATGTTGGAGGACTAGAGTATTACTTTGATAAGATTGACTTTCCAATCTATTGCAATCAATTTACTTTTTCCTATATAAAACATAAGTTCAATAAAATTAATGATTTTGAGAAAAAATTTGTAATAGTTGAGGACTTTCAAGAAGTAGAATTTGAGAATTTTTCATTTCAATTAATTCCAACAACTCACTCTATACCCGATCCCACTGGTATATTTTTTAAAACATTGGAAGGAAATATTTATCATACAGGTGATTGGAAAATAGATAAAAATCCAGTTACTGGCTCACCCTTCGATTACAAAAATTATCAGTTATTGAAAGATGAAAATATTGACTTACTTATAGGTGACTCAACCAACGCTGGTGTAAACGAGATATCACGCTCAGAGTCAGAGTTAGATCCATCATTTAATAATTTATTTAATAAACTTAAAGGTAGAATTATAGTTACTTGTTTTTCCTCAAATATTGCAAGACTTAAAACCATTATTTCAAATGCAATTAAACATGATAAAAAAATATTTGTCGTAGGTAGAAGTATAAAAAGAGCTATAAATACTGCTATAGAAGAAAAGTTAATTGAAAATTTTGAAATACTTAACGAAAAAAAATTTCAGGATTATAATAAAGATAAAGTTCTTTTAATTTGCACAGGTAGCCAAGGTGAAAAAAACTCTGCTCTTTGGAAGATTGCGAATAATACACATAATCAAATTAAATTAAGTGCAAAAGATAATATAATTTTTTCATCAAAAGAAATTCCTGGCAACGAAAAATCAATTTCGTATTTAAAAAATTCTTTTAGTTACTTAGGCTTAAATATTATCTCTGATGAAGAGGAATTTGTTCATGTTTCAGGACATCCAGGAAAAAATGAAATAAAAGAATTTTACTCTTTTATTCAGCCTAAATCTTTAATTCCTATGCACGGTGAATATCTTCATTTAAAAAAACATTTAGAAATAGCTAAAAGCTTAAAAATTGAAAAAACTAATCTTCTTTTAAGTGGAGATTTGTGCCAATTAGATTTAGTAAATAAAAATCATAAGTTAATTGAACAATTTGTTATAAAAAAACTACCTGTTGTTCAAAATCTAATTATTGATGAAGATAATTTTATAAATGAAAGGGGAAAGATCCTTCATAATGGTGTAGTTAGTATTAATTTAATTCTAAACAAACAATTTGATATTATTAAATTTCAAATATCTGATAAAGGCTTCCCTTTTCCCTACAATAAAGAAGCAATTCAAGATGAAATTAAAGATATCTTGCTAAATAAAATATTGTTTATCAAGGAGGAGATAGATGAAAATTCGCTAAGCGGGTTAGTAGAGGAAGTTTCAAGAAAAACTTATAATAGAAATTTTTCATTAAAGCCTGAATTGTTAATACACATATCTTTGATATGAAGTTTTTATTTTTACTTTTTATTATCTGGTGGGTTATTTTTATGACAATATTACCTATTAAAAGATCTGATTTCGAAGAGGGTATGCCAAAAAAGTCATATTTAGGAATAAAATTTTTAGTTTCATTTGCTCTATCAATGGTCGTATCTTTTTTTATAATAAAATATGAAAATAACATATTCGAATACTTTAAATGAAACTCTCAAATCTTTTATTTAACTCATTAAAAGAGTCACCAAAAGAAGCTAAAATTATTTCCCATCAATTAATGTTGCGTTCATCGATGATTAGGCAGCACACCTCTGGTATATACACATGGTTACCATTAGGTTTTAAAGTCCTAAAAAATATTGAGAATATTATTCGATATAATCAAGACGAAATAGGTTGTAATGAAATGTTAATGTCCACTATTCAATCCTCAGAATTATGGAAAAAAAGTGGCAGATATGCAGACTATGGAAAAGAGATGTTAAGAATTACTGACAGACATGATAACGATTTATTGTACGGCCCAACGAATGAAGAGGTTATTACAGATTTATTTTCAGATTATGTAAATTCTTATAAAGGTCTTCCAAAATATTTGTACCATATTCAATGGAAATTTAGAGATGAAATTAGACCTCGGTTTGGCGTCATGCGAGGTAGAGAATTCTTAATGAAAGATGCTTATAGTTTTGACTTAACTGAAGAAGCTGCTTTTGAAACTTATAAAAAATTTTTTAGAAGTTATTTAAAAACTTTTCTAGATTTAGGATTACAACCGATTCCTGTAAAAGCTGCGACGGGGGCTATTGGTGGAGATTTATCTCATGAGTTTCAAATATTAGCTAATACTGGTGAAAGCGAACTTGCTTACGATTCTAAATTAGTTGACTCTAATTTATACGAAAAAAGTTATGAAGAAATAACAGCAATGTATTCTGCATCTGACGAAATGATCGATAAATCAAAATCTGATGTGATAATTGGAAGAGGAATTGAAGTAGGTCATATATTTAATTTTGGCATAAAATATACAAAGCCATTGGAATGTTATGTTTTAAATCAAGATGGAAAAAGAATAACACCATATATGGGATCCTATGGGATAGGAGTCTCCAGATTAACAGCAGCAATAATAGAGGCTTTCCACGACGATAAAGGTATCAAATGGCCTATTAACATTTCACCATTTAAGATAAATATTATAATACAATCAAACTCTGACTATATAGCAGATGTGGAGAGTATTTATAATCTGCTCAGCACTAAATATGATAATGTTAGTTTAGATGACAGAGATTTAAGCATCGGAAGAAAAATTAAAGACTCTGAATTGATTGGAATACCTTGGACATTGATTATCGGTAATAATTTTAAAGAAAGTGGTCAAATTGAACTTATTAGAAGATCTAACAGTGATAAGATATTCTTAAGTAAACAAGAAATTGAGAATTTTGAATTTGAACAATACACTCCATAAATTATCTTTCTCCTACATTTTTAATTTTAAAAAAGATAAAGCATTCTCTGTATCAACAATTTTATCATCACTTGCATTAATTTTAGGTATTTCAATTTTAATAACAGTAATGTCTGTCATGAATGGTTTTAGAGAACAACTAGTTGAGTCTTTAAGTGGTGTGAATGGAGATATTACTATTTACAATGCCAATAATGATAAAATCAAAAAAATCCAGGAAAAAAATCCCTCAATATCTTTTGTTGAAAATATTCAAAGTAGAGTAATAACAAGTAATGAAAAGGGGATAGAGGGCCTGTTAATGAAATCCCTCAATAAAGAAGATATCTATAAGATACCTAAAATTAATCAAAATGTATTTGAGATAGAAAAAAATATAGACAATTGGGTTTTCATTGGAGTAGAGCTAGCAAGATCTCTAAATCTAAAAGTAGGAATGCCTCTTCAAATTAATATTCCTGGAAATTCTATGACAATTCTGGGCCCTGTTTTAAATTCAAGACAATTAATCATCAAAGGAATATTCAATACAGGAGTATATGACTTTGATAAATATTTTATATTTAGCAATATTGAACAGTTTAAAAATAATACTGACAACAGAGTTATAGATATTTATTTAAATTATAAAAACTTTGATTATAGCGATTTAGATGGCCTAAACTACTCAACATGGGAGGACCAAAATCAAACTTTAGCTCAAGCACTTTCTACTGAAAAAAATGTTATGTTTGTAATCCTTTTTTTTATTATTGTGATTTCATCATTTACAATTATTTCAAATCAAATTTTCTTCATTAAAGAAAAATATAAAGATATTGTTTTGTTAAAAGCTCTAGGTATTAAACAATCAAAAATTTGTTTTTTATTTTTTTTAAATTCTTTCTTTATTTCATTTTTTTCTATTTTTATAGGGACTTGTTTAGGGTTACTGCTATCGGTAAATATTGACTCAGTCGAAAACTTTTTATCATATTTATTAAATTTTGAACTCTGGAATAACGAAATAAGATACTTAGCATCAATGCCCTATAGTATTAAATTAAACGATATAGTGTTTATTGTAAGTATTTCTCTTTTTTCAAGTTTAATCGCTTCTTATATTCCAATATTGAGAATATTTAGAATTAAACCAAACTTAATATTAAGATGAGTTTATTAGAACTAAAAAATATTTCTAAATCATATATATCTAAAATAGGAAACTTTCAAGTAATTGATAAATTAAATTTATCAGTAGACTATAATCAAAATATTTTTTTATTTGGTCCATCAGGTTGCGGTAAGTCGACTTTATTAAACTTAATATCAGGATTAGATAACTCAGACTCTGGGGATATTTACTTTGATGGCAAATTAGTAAAAAACCATTTTGATCATTTGAAAGACGATATAGGTATTATATTTCAGGATCACTATTTAATATCTGAATTAAACATTTTTGATAACATTAAATTAAAAAGTAACGATACTAGAAAAATTGAAAAAATCTTATCAAATTTAAATTTGGATCAATTTAAATTTAAATATCCCAGTCAGTTATCAAATGGGCAAAAACAAAGAGTTTGTGTTGCAAGATCTCTAGTGAATAGCCCTAAGCTATTAATAGCTGATGAACCTACAAGTTATTTAGATAAAGAAAATGCAAAGCTAGTAATTGATCTTATACTAAATAGTTCTAAAAAATTGAATTTATCAACAATAATAGCTAGTCATGATATTTCATTTCGTCCACTTTTTGATAAGTCTTATACAATTGAAGATAAATCAATAATAGAATGCTAATACCTCTGAGAAATTATTCAAATTATTCTATTTGCGAGTCCAATATTAAAATTGAGGATCTTGTAAATTTTGCTGAGAGAGCAAAATTACCTGCAATAGCATTAACAGACTACAAATTATTATCAGGTGCTCTTGAATTTTCAGCTAAATGTAAAAATAAGGGTATTCAACCGATTATAGGATTAGATGTTGATTTTATTTCAAAATTAAAACACAAATCAAGACTTACCTTTCTGTGTAAAAATGATAAAGGTTTTAAAAATCTCAATATACTATCTACAAAAATAAATACTGAAAATGAATTTTATTTATCTTTAGATAATATTAATAATTTTTCTGAAGGTAACATTTTAATCTTAGGTGGGTTATTTAGTTATTTTCAAGATTTGAATATCAATAAAAATAATTTAAAAATTATTTTAGATGAAATCGCTGCTTTAAAAAAATTTTTTAAAAATGATGTTTTTTTTGAATTTGATGAAAACCTAGATAATAAACCATTAAATGAGATATCTAAAAAATCTGAAATTAATTCCTTTTTATCTTCATTTAGCTTTTATAAACAAGATAAAGATTACGATGCAATTAAAATACTTCATTGTTTGAAGAATGGTGAATATTTACAAAATACTTCATTTAATCTAAATAATAATTATTCTTTAACTAAAAATTATCATGAAAATGATAACCTAAAACCACTTATACAAAATTCAAATTTAATAGCAAATAAAATTAATTTTCTAATTGAAGAAAAACCTATTACATTGCCAAATTTTAAATCTGATTTTGACACTGATGAAGATAAAGAAATTGTTCAACAATCTAGAAATGGCTTAGATTTAAGATTAAAAAAAATACTTGCAAACAGAACGATTGAGGATTTTAACAGTCAGTCTAAAATTTATAGGGATCGTCTAGAATATGAATTAAATGTTATTATAAAAATGAAATTCTCTGGATATTTTCTTATAGTTAGTGATTTTATCAGATGGGCTAAATCAAATTCAATTCCTGTTGGCCCAGGAAGAGGATCAGGAGCTGGATCTATTGTTGCATGGTCTTTATTAATCACAGATGTAGATCCAATTCAATACGGTTTACTTTTTGAAAGATTTTTAAACCCTGATAGGGTGTCAATGCCTGATTTTGATATTGATTTTTGTAAATCAAGAAGAGATGAAGTTATTGAGTATGTGCAAAAAAAGTATGGTTATCAAAATGTTGCACAAATAATTACTTTTGGTTCGATGATCTCAAGGGGAATATTAAAGGATATCGGTAGAGTAGAGGGTGTTCCGTATTCCGAAGTAGAGAGAATGGTAAATAAAATACCTTATAATCCAGTCCATCCTTTAAGTATTAGTGAATTGAAAGCTAATCATTCTGATCAATTAGGTGATTTAGCTGACTCTCCTATGATGGATAAAGCAGAATCAATGGAAGGCGCATTAAGAAATGTATCTACACATGCTGCAGGAATTATCATCTCTTCGGATAAGCTTTATGGAAATATTCCTTTATTCAAAGATGATAACTCAGAAATAATGGCTACGCAATACAATATGAAAGATTGTGAAAAAGCAGGTTTATTAAAATTTGACTTTCTTGGCCTAGCTAATCTCACCATAATTGATGAGACTCTTAAATTGATAAAATCTAAAAATCAAATTTCTATTGACTTAAATGAAATTCCTTTCAACGATGAAAAAACCTTTAAATTATTAAGTGATGGCTATACATGTGGAGTATTTCAAGTTGAAAGTGCTGCAATGGTTGACACCTTGATTAAACTCAAACCAACAAGCTTAGAGGAAGTTATAGCGGTTTTAGCTTTGAATAGGCCTGGTCCAATGCAATTTATTGATAGCTTTATTAAAAGAAAAAAAGGTGAGGAAAAAATAATATATGACCATCCTTTACTTGAACCAATTTTGAGAGAAACTTATGGAATAATTGTTTATCAAGAACAAATAATGAAAATAGCACAAGTAATTTCAGGATATTCTCTTGGTCAAGCAGACTTATTGAGAAGAGCTATTGGTAAAAAAATTAAATCTGAATTAATGAACCAAAAGGATAATTTTATTAGAGGAGCTGTAAATAAAAAGGTTAGATCTAAAGATGCTGAGAAACTATTTTCCTTGATTGAAAAATTTGCAGAATATGGATTTAACAAAAGTCATGCAGCTGCATACGCTTTTATTACTTATTATACAGCATATTTAAAAGCAAATTATCCATTAGAATTCTATTGTGAGCTTTTAAATAATTCATTGAATAATACTGACAAAATTTTTGTAATAATAAATGAAATGTATGATCTAGATTTAAAAATATTACCGCCTGATATAAATTATTCAGATTATAAATTTATTGTACATGAAGATAAGATTATTTATGGTTTAGCTGCACTTAAGGGGGTAGGTGAGGAGCCTATGAAAGAATTAGTAATCGAAAGAAACAAAAATGGTAGATTTAAATCTCTGTCAGATTTTAATGATAGATTATCTAGATCTGTATTGAATAAAAGACAAATAGAAAAACTTATCTTATCAAATTCTTTTAATTCACTTCATACAAGTATCTCAAAACTATATGCTAATGTAGAAAATATTATACAGAAAAAATCTGGAGCAACATTATTTAAGGACTTATCTGATGATCAGTTTTTTTTAAAAAAAAGCTATACTACAATTGATCCTATAAAAGCTGAATTTGAAAGCTATGGATTTCTTTACTCTCAAAAAAAACAAACAAAAATACTAACAAATCTTAATCAATCATCTTTTAAAGTAAAAATTAATAGTAAACTTGAATTCTTAGAGGATTTTTATTTTTATGTTGTAAAAGCACAATATAAAACTACTAGAAATGGTAAAAGATACATTCTCTTAAATGTAATTAATGAAAGTGGTTTTTTTGATTTAAGACTTTTTGATGATAAATTCGACGTAAGTTCACTTCAAGCACAATACATAAAAGCCAAAATTAAATCAGCCATTAAAAATGATTTTTATAATGTTAATATTGATAATTTACTCATTATCAAGGCTGATGATTTAATGAGTCAGATTAAACATATTTCTTATGAGGAACTGCTAGATTTAGATAAGATTTATGACTACAACAATATAAGGGTTCATAATGATAATAAAATACTAAATATTTCTTTAAATTAACTCTTGATTATTAGAATTTATCATTTAAAACATCAAAAAAAACAGGTTAATAGACATCCGGTGCCACTAGGTTTCCTTTCTATTAACTAAAGCTAAACCGGAGGCAAAATGAATATTGAAATATCACTTGAAGATCTCTTAAAAAATGGATCTCACTTTGGTCATAACAAAAAAAGATGGAACCCAAAAATGGAAAAGTTTATTTATGGGGAAAAAAATGGCACACATATTTTAGATCTTAGAAAGTCACTACCTTTAATTGAAAATGCTTTGAAATTTGCACATGAATCCTCAAAGAATAAGAAAAAATTTCTATTTGTTTCAACAAAAAAACAACATAGTGAAATTGTTGAGGATATAGCTAAAGAAACTAATAACTATTTTGTTAATTTTAGGTGGCTAGGGGGTATGATTACTAATTGGAATACTGTTAAAAATTCTATTAGCACTCTTAACAATTATGAAAATATATTAAACTCCGATGATACAGTTTTTACTAAAAAAGAATTATCAGATATAGAAAAAAAGAAAATCAGATTGGATAAAACTCTTGGGGGCATTGTTGAAATGAAGACAACTCCTGATGTAATTTTTATTATAGATACTAATAGAGAGCACATTGCTGTTTTAGAAGCAAAAAAATTAGGAATACCAATTATTGGTATAGTTGATACAAATTGTGATCCTGACATCATAGACTATCCTATACCAGCTAATGATGATGGTTTCAAATCTGTACAATATATTTTAGACAATTTTAAAAAAGTCTTGTCATCGACTATCTCAAACTCTCCGAACGAAGAAAAAAATTAAAATGAGCACCATGCAATTAATTAAGAAATTAAGAGACATTACTGGAAGTGGGATTGTTGACTGTAAAAAAGCCTTATTAGAAAATAATAATGATATCGATATTGCTGTAAAATGGTTAAGAGAAAAAGGTATTTTAAAAGCTCAAAAAAAACAAGACAGACAAACCAATGAGGGAGTTGTGTCTTTTTATAACAACTTATCTAATACAGAATTTACAGTCTGCAAAATTAAATGTGAAACTGATTTTGTAGCCAAAAATGACGATTTTTTGATTTTTGCTGAGAGTCTTTCAAAGGCCATTCATGATGACAAAAATATCAACAATTATGGAACTGATGAAGATCTATCAAATTTAATGATTAATCAAAGATCTTTAGGAGATTGTCTGACAGATTTAATTTCAAAAGTAGGAGAGAATATTCAAATTGTTTCATATAAGAAATACCTATCTAATAACTCAATATTAATAAGTTATCTTCATAACAAGTATAATTCTCATTGCTCTAAAATAGGCTCTGTGGTTGAAATCTCAACTAATGATATAGACTCAGCTCTTAAATTAGTTGATCAACTTAAAGTGCTTGCAATGCAAGTTTCTGCTATGAAGCCTATGGGTATAGATGAAAATTCTATAAATCCTAAAGTTTTGGAAGATGAGAAAGATATTATATTAAAACAAATGAATAATGTGCCAGAAGATAAACAAATTCAGATTATTCAAGGAAAGATAAAAAAATTCATAAAAGAAAATACACTTTTGGGACAAAATTTAATTACAGACCCCAAGAAAAGCGTAAGTACTTATTTAGGTGAAATTTCTAAGAGCAATAACATATCACTTAACATTAGTTCCATGGATTTATATACTATTTAAGATTATGTACAAAAATATCATGCTAAAGATTTCAGGTGAATCTTTGGCAGGATCCAATGAGCAAGGATTTGATTTTGATATATTAAATGATCTTTCTAGTAGTATAAAAAAAATTTTATCTAAAAACATTAAAGTTTCTATTGTATTAGGCGGAGGTAATTTTATTAGAGGTTCTTCATTTTCAAATGGAGTAGTCGATAGGGTTACTTCAGATTATATGGGTATGCTTGGCACTGTGATAAATTCTTTAGCTCTACAATCCAACCTAAAAAAAATAGGTGTAGAGTCGAGAGTTATGACAGCTATTAGCATCAATAGAGTTGCGGAACCCTATATTAAAAATAAAGCAACAAGCCATTTAGATAAAAATAGAGTTGTTATTTTTGCATCAGGAACTGGAAATCCCTTTTTTTCAACTGATACAGCGGCAGTATTAAGGGCCTCAGAAATGAAATCAGATATTATCTTTAAAGGCACAAAAGTAGACGGTATTTATGATAAAGATCCTATTACAAACAAAGATGCAAAAAAAATACCTAATATCTCTTATTCAGATTACTTAAATAAGGATATAAAAGTTATGGATGCAACAGCTATAAGTTTGGCCAAGGATAGATCTTTGCCCATAATAATATTTTCTATTTTAAAAAGTTCTAATATGATTGAAATAATTGATGGAAAAGGTTCATTTTCAATAATAAATGAAAACAAATAATGTTTGATAAAGATAATTGTTCAAAAGAAATGAAACATAGTATTGATGCATTTTCAAATGAATTAAAAAATATCAGAACAGGAAGAGTTTCCCCTGACATACTTAAAACAATATTAATTGATACTTATGGATCTAAAACTCCTTTGACCCAACTTGCAAATATAAATAACTTAGACAATATGACCCTGAATGTAAATGTTTGGGATGCTTCTATAATTAAAATTATTGAAAAGTCCATTTTAGACTCTAACTTAGGTGTTACACCTCAAACTGATGGAACAAATATACTCTTAAAATTTCCAGAACTAACTGCAGAAAGAAGACAAGAATTGGTGAAAATCATTTCTGATATTACTGAAAAATTCAAGATATCTGTAAGAAGTATTCGTAGAAAACATTTGGATGACATAAAAATTTTAGAAAAAGAAAAAAGTATCTCTTTAGATGAGAGTAAAAAATTTCAAGATGAAGTTCAAAAAATTACTGATATATCAATTAAAGAAATTGAAAATTTATCAAATACTAAAGAGTCTGAAATCTTAAAAGTTTAATTTGTATAAAAACATGAAACATATGGCATTTATTATGGATGGAAATAATAGATGGTCTAAAAAAAAAAAATTAAGTAAATATGAAGCCTATAAAAAAGGTGCTAAAAAATTAATTAATATTACTAATTATATTTTTGAAAAGTATGAAATCAACTATGTTTCAGCTTTTGCTCTTTCTAAACATAATTTCAAAAGAGGTTCTGTATTAATCAATGTTATTAAAAAAGTTTTAATTGATCTTTTAGAACCAACAGAGGATATTAGTAATTTCAAATTTAAAATCAAATTTATAGGGAATTTAAATTTTCTACCCAAAAAAATTGCTCTATCTCTAAGGAACCTAGAAAAGAAAAACACAAAAGCTAAAAAAACACTCATAATTTTTTTAAATTATAGTGGCAAGGAAGATATATTAAATGCAGCAAATTTATTATCCAAATCTTCAAAAAAATCTTCTAAAAACTTTGAGAGTTATATATCTTCATATGGTTTACCAGAACCAGATATTTTAATTAGAACTGGTGGCTATAAAAGAGTGAGTGACTTTATGTTATATCAAATTTCTTTCACAGAGCTGTTTTTTACTAAAAAATTATGGCCAAGCATAAATAACGAAGATATTAAAAAATTTATTGAACAATTTAATAAGATAGATCGTAAATTTGGTAATTGATAAAAATAGAATATTAATTGGCTTTTTTATAATACTTTTCTTCATTAGTGGTTATTTTTTAAATTTAGATTTTCTAATTTTATTTATATTAATTACATTTTTAATTTTAGAATTACATAAATGTAATTTTTTATATTCTTCTTTTGATTATATTTTAATTTTATTTTTACTATTTTTATCTATATTTTTTTATTCTCAATTTGAAATTATAAAATATTATAATATAGCTTTTATTATATTAGTTTTAATTAATATTTTTTCCCCTAATTTCTATCTTAAGAGGATATTTGTTATTTGTATTTTAATTTTTATTTATAATTTTTTTTTTATATTGATGAGTGATAGAAATCTTTTTTATCTCATTATCTTTGTAGCCTTCTTTAATGACACTATTGCATATATTTTTGGAAAAACATTTAAAGGACCTTTGATATTACCTTCAATAAGTCCCAAAAAGACATGGTCAGGTACTTCAATATCATTTATATTAACATTATTTTTATTGTATACATTTAACTTTTCAATTTTGAATTCTTGTGTGCTAGCCTTATCTCTGTTTTTTGGAGACATATTTTGCTCATATATTAAAAGAAAAAATAATTTGAAAGATTTTTCAAATCTTCTTCAGGGCCATGGAGGTATACTTGATAGATTGGATAGTATGTTTTTCTTTGTAATAATTATTTATTTTTTATGAAACCTAGAATTCTTATTATTGGTTCCACTGGTAAACTTGGAATAAAATTATTAAATTTCTGTAAAAAGACAAAAATCAATATTTTTTGTATAACTGGTTTCAAAAATGAAAAGTTATTAGTATCTCAAACTAAAAAACATAACATAAAATATTCTTTTAAACTTAGTGAAAAAAATGAGGAAGTTAATTTTAAATTATTCTTAAAAAAAAATAGATTTGATATCATTTATTTTTTGGATTATGGATATAAATCACTTTTATATGCTGATATTTTTTTAAACAATAACAAAAACTCATTAGTAGCCATTGCAAACAAAGAAATGATTATTGCAGGTGGTGATACTTTAATAGATAAAATAAAAAAAACTAATAACACACTATTACCTTTAGACTCAGAGCATTTTTCACTTATTAATTTGAAAATAACAAATGATGATATAAGAAAAATTTACATAACTGCTTCAGGGGGGCCATTTTATTTTAATAAAAAAATAAATTTAAATGATGTGAGTTTAAAAAAAGTCTTAGCACATCCAAAATGGAAAATGGGAGTGAATAATTCAATAGACTCATCAAACTTCGTAAATAAAATTTTAGAAATTTATGAATTATCAATTATTTATAAAATTGATTTAAAAAAAATCGACTTTTTAGTCTCTAAAGAGGCCTATGTGCATAGCGTAATTATAAATAAAGATAATATTATAAGATTAAATTGTTTTGAGAATAATATGTTAATAACACTAGTTCAGCCATTAACAAAATTTTATCCATCAATTAGCCTTAACTTTAAAAAAAACTATTTAAATAAGAAGTTTTTAGAATTAGAAAAATTCAAAGATAATCGTTTCAAAATAAACAAATATCTTAAAATATTTAAAGATTTATCACCAAAAAAACAAATTATTTTTATGGTTTTGAATAATATTGCACAAAAAAAATACTTATTAAAAGAAATAAAGTATAATGAAATAATAAAATACATTATGTCGAAATTAAATAATTATTATAAATACACAGAATTAAAATCTATAAATGGAAGAATTAAATTTATTAATTCAATTGAACAAAGATATGATAAATAAATTTAAATTTTATATTTTTCTTACCTCGTTTATTACCGTAACTTTTAATATTTTGGCAAGCAATATTAACATAACTGGGCTATCTAAATTAAACATTAATGATCTTCAAACACAGACATTAATTAATTTAAATAAAGATTTCTATTCTGACGATGAAGTAAATACTTTACTCAAAGACTTATATAAATCTGATCTCATTTTTGATTTAAATTATAAAAAAGATGGAGATCTACATAACATTTTTATTCAAGAAAATAAGTTAATAGAAAATATATTTATAAATGGTAACTATAGGGTTGAAGATGAACTAATTTTTCAAAATATATCAACAATAACTAATGGATTTTTAAATAAAAACATAATTGATAATGACATAAATATTATCGAAAGTATTTACAAAGTTAAAGGTTTTAATAACATAAATGTCATTGTATCTACTGAAAAATTTTCAAGTGATAGAGTAAATTTAATTTTCAATATAACAGAAAATGATCAATCACAGATTGAAAGAATTAATTTTATTGGTAATAAAAGTTTTTCAAATAGGTATCTGTCGTCAATAATTAATACTAAATCAAGAAATTTTTATAATATTTTTGCATCAGGATCAAATTTGAACATAGAAAATTTTAATTTTGATGTAAATAAAATAAAGTTTTTTTACAGACAAAAAGGTTTTTTTGAAACCAAAGTTAATTTCAATATTTATGAAACTTCATCGAATAAATATACTGTTACTTTTTTTATAGATGAGGGAGAAAGATTAATATTAGATGATGTAAAGATTGATTATCCTAAATCAAGTATTTCTGAAATTATGGATAAAAATTTTGATAAATTCAAAATTAAGTTATCTAAAAATAATTTTTTCTATGATCAAACAATTATTGATGATTTTTTAACCACAACTAACAAAATTCTAATTAACAATAATAATTTTAACACCATCTATGTATACAATTTAGATTTTACTAATAACAAAAATATTTTATTCCTAAATACTAAAACAATTGAACCTTCTAGAATTAACAAAATAAACATTTATGGAAATGACATCACTAAAGATAAAACAATAAGATCAAAATTATCATTTGAACCAGGTGATTATTTCAATGATAATCTTCTTGAAATCACTAAAAAGGAATTACTAAAAAATAAGTACATAAACGATGTAACTATAACTAATGAAATAAATGATGGTATATCTGACATAAACATAGATATTGAAGAAAATAAAAAAACTGGACAAGTCTTAGCTGGAGGTACTTTTTCTGGTGATAATGGTGCTGGAATAACTTTATCGGCTAGAGATAGTAATATTTTTGGAACAGGTAATAGTCTTGACTCTAATTTTACTTTAAATCAAGAGAGGGCATTATATAAAATTTCACTCACTCAATATCCAATAGCTAAGTCAAATATAAAAAATACTTATACAATCTTCAATACTGAGACTGATTTAAGTAATTCTTTTGGTTTTGAAACTAATGAAATAGGTCTTAGCTACTCTATAAATTTTGATTATGATGAAATGATAGATATTACATCAGGTTTCTCATTTAAGAGATCAGATAGACATTCTGCTAAAGAAAATATTTCCTCTATTAATGAAAATATAGGTAATTACGATATTTACACTTTAAATCTATCTCTAAGACAGGATAGCACAGATGATTATCTTTATCCTACTGATGGAATTTCCAATAGTTTTTATTTTGAATACTCGCCTAAAGATCTTTCTGATGATAGTTACTACAAAATCATATTCAAAAATGACACTTATCGGAAGTTTAAAAATTCAAATCGTTTTTTATTCCTATCAAATGATTTTGGGTTTGCCGATTCTCTTGAAGGCAATTTAAGCACAGTAAATGTATTTAGTCTTGGAGGTTTAAATTTTAAAGGATTTGATTATAGGGGAGTTGGCCCAAAACAAAATAATATTTATTTAGGTGGTAATAAATTTTTTACAAGCACTTTAGGTTTTGGTGGTTCATTTTTATTTGATGAAAAAGATAATATTAACACAAAGTTTTTTTATTCTGTTGGTTCAATATGGGACAGTGATTATACCAATGATAATAATTTTGAAACAAGATCCTCTGCAGGTATATCATTTGATGTATTGACTGCAGTGGGCCCTCTTTCTTTCTCATACGCGGTACCAATCAATAAAAATACTAATGATAGAACAAACGAGTTTAACTTTTCAATTGGTACATCCTTTTAAAAGTTAATGTTGAATTTTCAAAGGCAAAATTTTTTTTCAATAAAAAAACTTTATAACTCTTTTGATACAATTAAATTATTAAATAAAAATAAAATATCTAATAGACTAAAAAATAACTTTAAAATATTAGATATTTCATCCTTAAACAAATTAAGAAAAAACTCAATCCTATTTTTAGATAATGACATCTATATACCTAAACAAAAATTAAGTAATGTTGTTGTTATTACTGATAAAAAAAATATTTTTAATGATAAAAAGTTTCTAAACATTATCCTTGTAAAAAATTTAAATGAGTCGTGGAACCAAATTATTAATTCTATTTATGCACATGAAGATGACCTTGCCTATGATGACGATTTTATTATTTCTAATAACTCCTATATTTCTAAAGATGCAAAAATAGATAAATCCACAAAAATTTTTAATAATTGTATAATTGGTAAGGGTGTTGAGATTGGAAAAAATTGTATAATTAAAAATAACGTTGTTATTAAAAATTCATTAATTAAAAATAATGTAGTTATATGCGATAATACTTCAATAGGTACTACTGGTTTTGGATTTGATTTTAATAAAAGAGGCTCATTATATTTAAATCCTCAAATCGGTGCTGTTATTATTGATGATAATGTCCACCTTGGTTCCGGCTGTTCCATTGATAGGGCAAAAATTGATTACACATATATTGGTAAAAACTCTATGGTAGATAACTTAGTTCATATTGCCCATAATGTTGTTATTGGCGAAAAAGCATGTATTGCTGCTCAAACTGGTATTTCAGGCAGTGTTACTGTTGGCAGAAATGTTACTATTGGTGGTAAAGCAGGTTTAGCTGGTCATATTAAAATAGGTGATAATGTTGTTATAGCTGCAAGAAGTGGTGTCACTAAAAATATTAGAGATAACTCTGTTGTTGCTGGATTCCCTGCCATTGATATAAAAGAATGGAAAAAAATTATAATAAGGCAAAGAAAAAATGGATATTAATGAGATTCAAAAAATATTACCACATAGATACCCTTTTTTACTAATAGATAGGATTATTGAATTTGTTCCAGATGTATCTGCTCACGCAATAAAATGCGTCACAATAAACGAGCCTTTTTTTCAAGGACATTTTCCAGGAAGACCCCTTATGCCGGGAGTTTTGGTTGTTGAAGCTATAGTCCAAGCAGCTTGCTTTACAGTAGCTATGAAACTTAAAGACTCTATGAAAAACCCTGGAGTGTCATTTATGACCATAGATAAATGCAAGTTTAGAAAACCTATCATACCAGGGGATGTTTTAGATCTAAAAGTAAATCGTATTAATAAAGTTAAGAACGTTTACAAATTTGAAGGAAAATGCTTAGTGAATGATGTTATACATGCACAATGTATTTTTTCTGCTATGATTCATGACGTTCCTGATACATCCAAGTAGCTCAGTTGGCAAATCTGTACAAATAGGTGAAAATGTAAAAATTGGTCCATTTTGTAATATAGATGGAAATATTTTTATTGGAGATGGTACGGAATTAAAATCCCATGTTTCTATAACTGGAAACACTACTATTGGTAAAAATAATATTTTTTATCCTTTCTCAAATATAGGATGTGATCCACAAGATTTAAAATATTCTGGAGAAGAAAGTTTATTAAAAATTGGAGACTCTAATACTTTTAGAGAAAACGTCACAATTAGCAAAGGAACTAAGGATGGAGGAATGCTAACTAGCATAAAAGATAATAATCTTTTTATGACAGGCGTACATATTGCCCATGATTGTAAAATAAATAATAATAACATTCTTGTAAATCAAGTCACACTTGGTGGGCATGTAAATATTCTAGACAATGTTGTCATAGGAGGACTTTCTGCAGTTATACAATTTGTAACAATAGGTTCATATTCTATGATTGGTGGAATGAGCGGGATAGATAAAAATGTTTTACCATTTAGTTTAGCTATTGGTAATCGTGCAAAATTACGAGGTTTAAACTTAGTTGGAATAAGAAGAAATAATTTCAATAAAGAAGAAATAAATAAAATTAGCTACCTACATGACAGTTTTATTAATAAAAAAATAAACCTTTCTGCTAATGATAAAGTGGAGGGTATATTTCATGAATATAAATCAATTTTGAATGAAAAACTTGGCCATATCCAGAAATGATATTTGCCTTATAGCCGGATCAGGTTTATTCGTTTATGAGGTAGCAAATTTTTTAAATAATAAAAACTTATTAAATCAAATAATATTAATTAACGAAAATAAGCTTATAAAAAAAAATTTCAAAGATAAGTGTAAGTCATTTAAAATACAAGATTTAGAAAAAATTACTGCTTTTATAAAATCAAAAAGTTTAAAAAAGGTTATAATTATTGGTTATGTAAAACTTCCTTCTTTTGAAAAAATTAATTTATCAATAAAATCAAAGCTATTAATATCAAAGGATGTATTTTTAAATAATATTAATGACCAATCTAAAATTTTAAAAAAGTATTTATATAACAATAAATTAACCCTTCTTTCTCAAAAAAAATTATTAAAAAATATGCTTGTTAATTATGAAGATCAATACATTCACAACAAAGATAGAAAAATAGTAAATAATTTAAAAATTAAAAAAAACTTTATAAAAAAATTATTATCAATGAACGTATCACAATCATTTATATTAAATGGCGATAGGATTATAACAATGGAAGATATATTTGGTACAAATACTATGATCAGTAAGATCGGCAAAATTAAACATAAATTTAACAATTTAATTTTTGTAAAATCAAAAAAATCAAATCAAATAGACGAAATCGATTTTCCAATAATTGGCATGGAGACACTTAAATTACTTATAAAATATAAATTTCGTGTGATATGTTTATTTAATAATAATATTTTAATTTCAGAAAAACATAAATTTTTAACAAAAATACGAAATAATAATATTTCTTTAATGATTTTATAGATGAAGATTTTATTTATTACTCTTGAACAATCTGGAAGACAGATTGTCAAAACAATACTTGATGATAAATTTTTCAAAATTAATAAAAATCAAATTTTTACTTTTGGTATGGATGACGACTATTTAGAATTTAATGATTTAACAAATACAAAGATTACACCAATTATGGGTTTTGTAGATATAGTTTCAAATTTAAAATATCTTTTTAATCTCAGACTTAAAATTAAAGAAATAATTGATATAAATTTATTCACACATATTTTTTTTGTAGATTCATTTGATTTTTCAAAATTTTATATTCAAAAATTTAAATCAAATAAAATTAAATATTGTCAAATCGTAGGACCTTCTGTTTTTATTTGGAAATCAAGCAAAGCAAAATTTATTAATCAACATTTTGATAAGATTTTTTCTATTTTCAGCATTGAAAAAAGTTATTATAACCCAGATATATACGACTATATTGGTCACCCTTTAAAAAATAAAACATATTATTCAAATGATTATAATGGAATCAATAATATTGGTATTTTTTTAGGTAGTAGACAACAAGAAATATATAGAAATATTTCTATTATTAAGCAATTACTTTTAAATCTTAAAAATTATAATGATCTTGTTTTTAATTTTTTTGTTACAACAGATTATTATGATTTCGTAAAAAACTACTTTAAAGAAAACACTAATTTGCAAATTCATTTAAATGATAATTCTTATTATAAAAAATTATCTAAATTAGATTTTGCTTTTGCTTGCTCTGGTACTGTTCATTTAGAATTATGTTTTTCAAATATTCCTCATATAGTATTCTATAATGCAAATATTATAAATTTTTCTATATTTAAATTGTTTGTTAGATCTAAATACTTATCTTTAGTGAATATCTTCAATAAGAAAGAGATTGTTAAAGAGTTTATCCAAAATGATTTTACAGCAGAGAACTTGTCAAATTTTTTTACAAATTTAAAACAAAATAAAGATAATATTTATAATTATAGAAAAAATATGTCTTATGCAGTGAAAAGTAGTAACTTTGAAAACTTTCGTTCTAGTATGATTACTGATTATTTAGAAAAGTTTTCTTAAGCCACAATAAGTTAAATATTGATTTTTTCTCTCTTTCAGGGACTTTTTTATAGGATCTATCTTTATCACCAGTAAATAATTGTCTAGGTCTTGTTATTTTAAATTCTTTATCTTCTATCATCTCTTTCCATTGTGATAGCCAGCCTACTGTTCTACCAACAGCAAATATTGGTGTAAACATTGATGTAGGTATATTTAGTGCTTTTAAAAGAATTCCAGAGTAAAAATCAACATTTGGGTATAGATTTTTCTCTTTAAAATACGTGTCATTTAAAGCTAATTCTTCAATTTCTTTAGCTATTTCGAGTTCTTTTGATTTAATTTTTAGATCCTTGAATAAATCTTCTGTGCTTTTCTTTAAAACTTTAGCTCTTGGGTCATAGCTTTTATAGACTCTATGTCCAAAACCCATCAATCTTATTTTATTTTTTTTATTTTTAACTTCCTCTATAAAGTCTTTAGGTTTTAAATCATTTAATACTATTTCATCAATCATATCTATCACAGCTTCATTAGCACCACCGTGAGATTTCCCCCAAAGTGATGAGATGCCAGCTGATAAACATGCATATGGGTTTGCTAGAGACGAGCCAGCAGTTCTTACAGTTGATGTTGAGGCATTTTGTTCATGATCAGCATGAAGAATAAAGATTTGATCCATTATTTTTGAAAAGAGTGGATTTATTTCATATTCTTTTGTTGGAGTTGCAAAGCACATATGTAAAAAATTATCTGCGTAATTAAGTTTATTAACAGGATAAACGAAAGGCTGACCAACAGAGTATTTATATGCCATTGCAGCAATGGTTGGCATCTTTGCTAAAATTCTATGTGACGCAATCATTCTATGCTCAGGATCTTCAATATTTAAAGAGTCATGATAAAATGATGACAAAGCTCCAACAATTCCAATCATCATGGCCATAGGGTGTGCATCTCTTCTAAAACCCCTGTAAAACTGAATTATTTGTTCATTTAGTAATGTGTGGTTTTTAATGATTTCTTCAAATTCATTTTTATCACTCTCTGATGGCAACTCACCGTGCATAAGTAAGTAACAAACTTCTAGATGAGAGCTATTATTTGCAAGTTCTTCAATAGGATAACCTCTATATTGAAGAATACCTTTTTCTCCATCAATGTATGTTATTTTAGAATTACAAGCTGCAGTTGATGTAAAACCAGGGTCATAAGTAAATAGACCTGTCTTCTTGTATAGTGATGATATGTTAATTACATCTGGCCCAATAGATCCTTTGATACCATCAAATTCATACTCCTTGCCAGTTTTAGTATCGACTAATTTAAAACGTTTTTCATCAATCATTTAAGTATAATAATAACTTTTCTTTCACTTTTTCAATACCAAAGAATAAAATAATCTTTTCAATTGGTATTTTGGACTCAAAATTTACTGTAATTTTTCTGATTATCTTACCTATTTTCTTTAAAGGTAAGTCATTTTCCTCAAGCATTAATACAGCATTATCAGCATCATGCAAACTTTTAATAATTGAATAAATTTTTTTAATTAAAGCTTTTTCATTTTCATCAATTTCAAGGACAATATTTTTTTCAAAAAAGTTTAAAAGTTTTGATACCTCTATATTGATATCTGTATATTTGTTACATCTTTCTAATATGTCCTGGAAAACAAGTTCTAACTGAAAATTAGATACTTGTTTTTCTATATCTTTTTCTAAAAAATTTTTAAATTCTATAAAAGATAATTTATTTAAATAATGACGATTAATGAAATCTAACTTTTCAATATCAAATTTAGCTGGTGATAAAACTACTTTAGATAAATTGAAATTATCAATTGCACCTTCAATATCTAAATATTCGATATCATTGAAATTATTACCTAATTTAATGATAAAATTAAATATTGAGTCTGATAGGTAACCTTCACTCAAATAATCGTTTACATTAGTTATATTATTTCTTTTTGATAACTTTTTGCCATTAATGTCGTGTATCAGAGGTATATGGGCATATTTTATATCTTTAAAATTTAAAGAATCCGATATCATTATTTGTTTAATTGAATTAGTAGTATGATCGTTTCCACGAATGACATTAGTCACATTCTCTAAATGGTCGTCAATTAAGTTTGATAATATAAAAGTTGGGCTTTTGTCAGATCTTGCAATTGAAAAATCCTCTATAGTATTAGATGGTACTTTTATTTTTCCTAAAATTAAATCATCATACTCAAAAAATTCATTATCTCTGTTCACTCTAAACTTATAAGGCCCATCCTTTGAATGATACGCCATATCATTTGACATCAGTTTTTCTAAATATTCTTGATGAATACTTAAATTTTTAGATTGATAACTAAGATTGTCATATTGAAGTTTAAATATATTAAATATTTTTAATATTTCTTCTTCATATATTTTTTTTGATCTTTCCCTATCTGTGTCTTCTATTCTTAAAAGAAATTTTCCTTCATTTTTTCTTGCAAATAAAAAATTGTAAATTGCAGTTCTTAAACTTCCCATATGAAAATTTCCAGTAGGAGAGGGGGCGAATCTAGTGATTATCATTAATATTTTCTGACTAAATTAATCATCTTACCCAATATTTTAATCCTATCTTTTTTATACTTGATTGATGAAAAATTTTTGTGATCACCAAATATTTCAATTTCATCTTTTATTAATTTAATTTTTTTTAGAGTTATCTCACTATCATCTATCTGAATAGCATGAATATCATTTGAATTATAATTTGTAACTTTTTCTAATATGATTATATCATCTTCAAAAATACCATATGACTCCATTGAATTACCACTTACTTTACAAGCGACACAGTTCCTTTTATTCGATTTTATAAAACTATTTACATCAATATATTCTATTTGTTGACTCAAACTATCTATAGGTTTACCCGCAGATATCGCATTATAAAAAGGAATTAAATTATTTAATTCAATAGACCTAGATTTTAATTTGTCTTTTTTTATGTGACCTTGTTCTTCTAAATATTCTAAATATTGAAATATGGAGGATTTAGATTTTAAACCCATGTGTTCTTTCATTTCCTCATAATTAGGAGATATTTTATTTTTCTCAATATATTTTCTCAAAAAATCTAAAAGCTTTTTGGCGTTTTTAGTCATTTATTTGATATAACCTTAGTTTATTAGTTCTATCATAATAAATCAGACAGTTTGCATATAATATATTTTTTAAATTAGAACTTTCTTGATTATTAAATACTTTAATACTTTTCTGATCTCTTAAACCAAATAAAAAAGATTTTCTTTTCAAAATTTTAAAATTAAATTTTACATTATTGATATCAATTAAATCATATTTAATCTGCGATTTTCTATTATTATAAATCTCGATTAATGATTTAATAATTATATTGGTCAATACAAAGGAAGAGCATGGGTTTCCAGGAAAAAACATATAAATTTTATTTTTCTTTATAAATAATTTAAAAGGTCTACCTGGTTTTAAATCAAGACCATCAATAATTAAATTAAAATTTTCAAAATTGATATCATCTTTACTTTTACCTGTGCCTCCAATAATAACTGTAATATCTGATTTTGAATTGTTTATTTCTTTTAGTAATAATTTTTGATCATCTTTGATATGAATACTCTTTTCAACAATATGATTATTCTTTTTTATAAAATTATTTAAATAATAACCATTTGTAGGGAGAATAAAATGATCTTTAGTAAATTCGCTACCTGTCGAAATAATTTTAAATTTTAATGGTTGTAGTATTTTGACTTTTATATCTTTCAGGCTTTTTATACTGCTTAATTCATAAAAAGATAAATATTTATTCTGAAAATCAATTTTACTACCTTTTTTGAAGATATGTCCCTTTTTTCTTATGAATTTATTATTTTTATTAAAATTAATTACATAAGCATTTCCTTCATTTATAAAAATTTGTTCTTGGGGAACTATATATTTTATATTATCAGGAATTAGTGACCCAGTTTTTACAATTAAACACTCATTTAAATTTACCTTTATTTTATTAAAAATATTTAATTTCGATTTTCCAATAATTTTAAATTTTTTTCCAATATTTGTTATTGCTATACCATCCATTGATGATTGATTTTGAGGAGGTATATTTTTCTTAATCACTATATTAGATTTGATTAAATGATTATTATTTAGATTTTGACTAAAAATTGATGAAAATTTATTTTTTGGAAGATAACTTGAAATTAATTTAATTGTCTTAAAAATATCATCCAATATTGTTTTTACCTCCTCTTTTTTTTATTATCTCAATTTTCTTAATAATTATCTTTTTTTTAAAAGACTTAAGCATATCAAAAGTTGTAATAGAGGCACACGAAACAGAATTTAAGGCTTCTATCTCTAATCCTGTTGAGTAGTTTGATTTCACAAAACTTTTTATTTCTATATATACCTCGTCTCTTAAATTAAGGGTCAAAGAAACATAATCTATTGGAATATTGTGTGTTAAAGGTATCTGGTGTGAGGTATTTTTGGCAGCATAAATACCTGCAATTTTGACTGTGTTAAATAAATTATTTTTAAGTTCTTTATCACCTTTGATTACTGAATAGAGTTTTTTATCAATTTCAATTAAAGATCTTGCCTCAGCAAATCTTTTTGTTTTATTTTTTTTTGATATATCAACCATGTCAATATTTTTATTTTTTTTATTGAAGTGTGATAAACTCATTAAGCCTCATACAATCTATTTATATATTTAATTTTATTATCATTTTTTAAAATACTACCACCTATTAAAAAAGAAGATATTCCACTTTCTTTTTTAATTTTTTTTATATTTGAAACTGTAACTCCACTTTCGCTAATTATTATTTTATTTTTTAATATTTTAGATAGTTTTATTGATTTATTTATATCAATCTTTTGTTCTTTTAGATTTCTATTATTAATTCCAATCAATTTTGCATCTATATCCTCAATTTTCCTTGCTTCAGTAATATTTTCAATCTCTATTAATACATCTAGACCAATATCAATCGCCAAATTATGTAATTTTTTTATATTTGATTTAGATAAAATTTTTGCAATTAACAATAAAGCATCTGCACCAAATTCTTTAGTTTCAAATACTTGTGTTTCATTTATTATAAAATCTTTTCTAATAATTGGCTTATCAGTAATTTTTTTTGCAATTGTTATATCATTTAAACTTCCACCAAAATTTTTGTCAGTCAAGATGGATATACAACAACATTTTGATTTATGATATTGTTCGAGAATATCCTGAATATACTTTATTTTCTTAAAATTTTTAACCGAAGGACTATATCTTTTAAATTCAGCGATAAGAGCATTTTTATTAATATTTAGATTACTTTCTATTGCACTAAGAAAGTATTTCGATTTAATATATTTAGAATTCTTTTTTTTATTAGTTTTTTGTTTTAAATATTTTGTATGATTAGTTTTTTCTAAAACTATTTTATCTAAAATATTCATTATTTTTTAATTTTGTTTAAATGATTTAAAGCCTTAGACGTATCAAGAGAATTACTTAATATATCAAAGCATTCATCAAATTTAATAGTCGGTTTTATTGTTTGCATCGCGTAAATTGAATTAATAATAGTTATATCTCTGTAACTATCTTTTTTTCCCTGAAATAATTCAATCAGCCTGCTTGCATTATAAGACGGAATACCTCCTTTAATATCCTTAAAATTTAGTTTAGATGAAAGGTATTTTTTATATTTTGTATGAGATATCTTCTTTTTAGTGATATTTTTTCCTCTTTTAAAATAAAAATTTGTTGGAGCAAATATACTTATTTCGTCTAATCCATCATCTGAGAAAAAAATTGTAGAATTTTTATTATCAATTTTAGATAGTATTTTTAACATTATTTCTGCTGAGTTTTTATTCACAGTACCTAATATTTGATATTTAGCGCCTAATGGATTTAATGTAGGGCCCATATAATTAAATATCGTTTTTATACCTAATTTTTTTCTAACTTCTCCAACTTTACTAAGATTTGGGTAAAAAAAAGGTGCATTTAAATAGACAAATTTATCATTTGTTATTTTATTAATTATTTTCTTCGAATCTTTTTCACTAGATATATTCAATTCAGAAATAATATCAGAAGAGCCACTTAATGAGCTAGCAGCACGATTACCATGTTTTGCAATTGGAATATCAACAGATGATAACAATATAGCTACTGTTGTTGATATATTTAATGTCTTTAACCCATCACCTCCAGTCCCGCATGTATCCAAAGAATTAGAATATTGTTTTATTTTATTAGAATTTTTAAAAATAAATTTTCTTAAAGATAAAAGTATATCGTTATTATTTATTAATTTATTTAATTGATAAATAATAATCGCTTGATGAGAAATATTATCCGAGTCAAATAAATACTTAATAGCATATTCAACATTTCTATTAGTTATTGAGTCATCTAATTTAAATTTCATATACAATCCATAAAATTTTCTAAAATCTTTGAACCCATATGAGTTTCAATACTCTCAGGATGATATTGCACACCATAAATAGAAAATAATTCATGTTTAAAACTCATTATAATTTTATCATCCTCTGAAATGCTTGTTATTTTTAAATTTTGAGGAAAATTATTTTTATTTAGGTATAAAGAGTGATATCTAGTTGCACGAAACTTTTTATCAATATTTTTATATATCTTACATTCATTTATTTTTTTTAAATTTGATACTTTTCCATGCATTGGTGTACTTAATGTGTCTATTTTAGCTCCAAAATAAACTCCTAAAATTTGATGACCTAAACAAACACCTAATATTGGTATAAATGAGTATATTTGATGAACTAAATCAAGACATTCTCCTGCATTAAATGGATTACTTGGTCCAGGTGATATAACAACTCCTTTGCTATTAATAATTTTATCAATATTTTTAAAAATCATGTCATTTTTGATAACTAAAACTTGATCTCTTTTACTTAAACAATGATACAAATTATATGTGAAGCTATCGTAATTATCTATAAGAGTAATCATTATATGTTATGAGCTAAATTGTAAGCTTCAAATAAAGCACTAGCCTTATTGATACACTCAATATGTTCATTCTCAGGTATGCTATCAAAAACAATACCTGCTCCACTTTGCGCATATATTTTTTTATTTTTAATCATTGCAGTTCTTAGATTAATACAACTATCCATATCTCCATTTGCATCTAAATAAAAAACCGAGCCTGAATAAAATTCCCTATTAATATCCTCATGTTTTTCTAATATTTCTAGTGCTCTAATTTTAGGTGCTCCAGAAACAGTCCCTGCTGGCAAGCCAGCAAAAAGAACATCTATAGGTGTTAAATTATTTTTTAATTCTCCAGTAACATTACTGACTATATGCATCACATGAGAATAATACTCTATTATATTTTGTTCAGTTACTTTTACAGTATTATTTTTTGAAATTTGACCAACATCATTTCTACCTAAATCAACTAGCATTAAATGTTCAGCTAGTTCTTTTTTATCCTTAAGTAATTCATTTTTTAAATTATTATCTTCAATCTCATTTTTACCCCTTCTTCTAGTTCCGGCAATAGGTCTAAGAGTAATTTCTTTATTTTTTACTTTAATCATAGTCTCAGGACTAGAGCAGATAATTTGATAATTTTTTAGGTTTAAAAAAACAAGATAAGGTGAGGGATTAATTGATCTTAATGCTCTATAATAATTAAATGGATCAATTAAATAGTCATTAGAAAATCTTTGAGAAAGAACAGCTTGAAATATTTCACCAACTTTAATATCTCTTTTTATTTCCTTAACTCTTTTAATGAATTCCTCTTTCTTAATATGGTTTTTAAATTTTTTAGGTTTACTGAAATTTAATTTTTTATTTTTGGAAAAAGGTTCTTTAAGTATTTTTTCTAATTTTTTAAGTGATTTTACTGGATTTTTCTTGATATTTGAAACTTCAATTAAATGTGTCTCATTAAGAACATTATCTATTATTATAAGATTTCTTGGTTTTACAAAATGCGCTAGTGGTATTCCAATTTCATTCTTATCAGGCTTATAACTTAATTTGGGAAGGGTAAACTTACACAAATCAAATGATACATTACCAATAAATATGGGTAGAGGTATATTCTGATCATATATAGTTTTAATTTTTAAATTTTTATAAGTGTCCTTTATAAAAGAGTCTGGTGATTTAATTTTTTTCTTTTGATTATTTATAAGCACATAGTTATGAAAAATTTCAACATTTTGTAATATATTAAAAAGAATAATAGAGTATCTTCCTTTATTATCACCCCCAATGACTGACTCTAAAATGGAGACATCTTTAAATTTATTTGCAAGTTTATTATAAATTGTAATAGTATTTTCAGTATCTAGAAAAACTTTTTTACCATGAACATACATATTAAAGTTGTAAAAGTTGTTCGTTATCAACTTCTATATCTAGAGTATCTTTTATTTCTTTAATAATTTTTGAATATATTAAATTCACTATATTTTGTTTTATATTTAAAGAGTCAATAGATCCAATTGAATTTATATCTAAATAAATAACTTCATTTGGTAACACTACTTTTAATTTTTGATTTTTTTTAATAATAATTATTTTTTCTAAAATCTCTGGCTCAATAAAATTATTTTTAATAGTTAGAGAGTCAGTAAAATAGTTGACCTTTACTGTTCCTGCTTTTTTTAATAATTCATCATTATGCGAAATTTCTATATTTTTTTTATAATTACTAAAAGAATTTAGAAATTTTTCTTTGAAATCTAATGGTAGATCTTCTTTAAATATATTTTGAATATTAAATTGAAATAAGAAATTATCTTTTTTTATTTCTCCAGATGATTGATTAAAGTTAATAAAACTGTATTGATCAGGAATATTTTCTAAAAAATTAAATGAATTACTAAAGAAGATTTGATTTGTACTATAGCTATCTAAATTTTTAACATCATTTGTTATTGTAAAATTTTCTATTTCTAATTTAGTTAAAGTCGCTACTATATCCTCATAAATATCCTCTAACTTCTTTTGATACTCTTCTTCAAAAGATAAAAGTTTTACAAAAAAGTATTTTTCTCCAATTTTAATATTTTTACCTTCATCCCCTATGCTAAGTTTTTCTAATATTTCAATAATTTGAGGTAATATTAATTTTTCATCAACTTTTTCGAATAATTTGAATTGAGAGTCATCACTCTGTTTCAGCTCATTAAAATTTTTATTTGAAATACTATCTAATATAATTTGTTCATAGCTATAATTTTTGGGCTCAATAAATTTATTTATATTTGCCTCATAATATTCATTTATAATGTCATCAGTTAGAAGTTCTTCTTGAATATAATTTTTGAGACTTATTTCATTTATTGAAATTTCATATAATTCGTTATTGGTGTAAAAATCTTCCTCTAATTGGTAATTGAGAAGATTATCGTCATTCTTAATCTCATATATATTTAATTCTTTCTCAACAAGAAGATCTGGATTGATTTCATGATTAACTAACTTCTGCGCATCAAGGCTATCATTGAATAAATCAATATAAATATTACCCTCAATTTCCTTTAAGTAATTTTGAAGTGATGCTTCATCTAGATTTCTAAACATTTCGTCATTATTTAATGATTTTTTTAAAATTACTTTTTTGGAGTTATCACTTATACTAATTTTTTCATCTAAATAATTAAGAAAAACTAGTTCATTTACATATTCATTTGTAAATTGAATTTTTGAAAATAACTCCTCTTGTTCTGATAAATTAGAAAGGCCATTTTCTGATTTATAGTTTTCGTATGCTCTAGAAAATTCAGATGTTGATATTTTTTGGTCTCCTACTTTTAAAACATAATTTTTACCCACATAGGATCCAAATCCGATAAATAAGAAACTTATGCCAAGTGCAGCACTAAATATTATAACTATTAGTTTTTTAGTTTTCATTTTTATAAGTATTTTGATATCAGTTAACCTAATGAAATATATAATATTTAATTGGAAATCATATTTAAATATATCTGAAAGTATGAACTTATCAAAGGTAGTGTCTAAACTACCAAGTACAAAGAAATACAAACTTATTTCTAGTCCTAATAACTTTTATAACCTAACTCTCAAATCTAGATATCCAAAAAATATCTATGCAGCACAAAATGTAGATTTACATGGGAAAGGTGCTTCTACAGGATCTATAGATATTCAAGATTTAGTTAGTAATAAGATAAAATTTTGTATTCTTGGTCACTCAGAAGTTAGGTCTAATTTTGGTGAAACAGATTTGATTATACAAAAAAAAACTGATCTTTGTCTGCATAACAAAATTACACCCATTGTTTGTATTGGAGAGCCTGTAGATATTTATAAATCAAAAAAAACTAAAAATTATTTAAAAAAACAAATAAATAAAATATTCAAAAAATCGAATATTTATAACGAAGTTATATTAGCTTATGAGCCTTTATGGTCAATTGGTACTGGATTAACACCAAAAATGTCAGAAATTAATGATATTTTGCAATTTTTGACCAAAATATTAAAAAATTATTCTTTTAAAAAAATAAAAATTTTATATGGTGGTTCCGTAAATTTATCAAATATAAAAGAAATTTTAAGTTTACAAAAATTAGATGGGGTTTTGGTAGGATCTGCTTCAACAAAACCTTCATTTATTAAATACTTTAAATAACATTATGATAAACCTTTTTTTAATTATTAGTGCAATTATTGGAGTGGTGCTCATTTTAATTATACTTTTTCAAAAAACTGAAGGTGGAAGTCTTGGTCTAGGCACCCAAACATCTCTTACAGGTGGAATGACAGCAAATAAATCCTCTTTTTCAGGAATGACTAAAATTACTTATGTTTTAGGTTTTGGTTTTCTATTTTGGTGTTTGTTTATGGGCGCAATTATTACAAAACAATATTCATCTTCAACTGATTTAGAAACTATTCAAGAAGAAATTATTTTAGACGATTCAATAGAGGAAATGATTCCAGAAGTGCCTAATCAGTGAAATTAATTTTCGTTACCGGAGGTGTTGTTTCATCGCTAGGTAAGGGAATAGTCACTGCATCATTAGCCTCTCTTCTTAGATCTAGAGGCATTAAACTAAAAATTAGAAAATTAGATCCGTATTTAAACGTTGATCCTGGAACAATGAGCCCATACCAACACGGTGAAGTTTATGTCACTGATGACGGCTATGAGACTGATTTAGACTTAGGCCATTATGAGAGGTTTACAGATATAAAATGTTCTAAAAATGACTCTATTTCATCTGGTAAAATTTACTCAACTATACTTTCAAAGGAAAGAAAAGGTGAATATTTAGGATCCACAGTACAAGTAATACCTCACGTTACTGAAGAAATTAAAAATTCGATAAAAAAATCAACAAATAAGGATGATGTTATTATTTGTGAGATAGGGGGCACTGTTGGTGATATTGAAAGTCTTCCTTTCTTGGAAGCCATAAGACAATTTAAAAATGAAAGACAGCTAGACACACTCCTCATACATTTAACTTTACTTCCATATATAGAAACATCTGGTGAAATTAAAACAAAGCCCACTCAGCACTCTGTTAAAGAGCTTTTAAATGCTGGAATTCAGCCTGATATAATTGTTTGTAGAAGTAATAAAAAAATAAAGTATGAAGAAATTCAAAAAATTAGTTTGTTTTGTAACGTACCAACTAATGCTGTTATTCCGTCCTATGATGTTGGGAGCATTTACCAAGTACCTTCTTTATTATCAAAATCCAAATTAGATGACTTAGTTATAAAAAATTTAAATATAAAATCTACAAAGAAAAAAAATCTTTCAAAATGGACAAACTTTGAAGTATTAGAGTCAAGAGCAAAAGAGGAACTAAATATATTTATAATTGGAAAATATGTTCATTTAAAAGATAGTTATAAATCTCTCTATGAAGCTATTTATCATGCAGGTGTTCACAATAAAGTAAATGTTAAAATCAAATGGATTGACTCTGAGACAATAAACAAAAAAAATGTTGATGAGTTATTAATTAAGGCCGCAGGTATTCTTATACCTGGTGGTTTTGGTAATAGAGGTATTAGTGGGAAAATAGAAGCTATTAGGTATGCTAGAGAAAATCAAATTCCATTCTTAGGAATATGTTTGGGCATGCAATTATCAATTATTGAATTTACTAAAAATGTTTTGAAAATGAAAAACTCAGGTAGCTCTGAATTTGGCAAGCATACTAATAATGTCATATCGTTAATGACCGAATGGAGTAAAAAAAATCAAAAGGTTACAAGAACAAAAGAAAATGACTTAGGTGCTACTATGAGATTGGGCTCTTATCCTTGTTATATAAAACATAAATCTTTAGCCTCAAAGATTTATAAAAAAAAATTAATTCATGAAAGACATAGACATAGGTATGAAGTGAATCCTAAATATAGATCTTCAATAGAAAAAAAAGGTCTTGTCTTTTCTGGATTTTCAAAAGATAAAAAATTATTAGAAATTATTGAAAATAAATATCACAAATGGTTCCTCGGTGTGCAATTTCATCCTGAGTTGAAATCTAAACCGTTTAAGCCTCACCCTATATTTTTCTCATTCATAAAAAATAGTTTAATGAATAAAAATGCCTAGATCTGTCCAATTATCTAAAAATCTTATTAAAAATGATACTGATAGACTAACTTTAATATCTGGCCCATGCTTATTAGAAAATGAAAAATTAGTCAGAAAAGTTGCGCAATCTCTTATTAAATATACAAAAAAAGAAAAGTTTAATTTAGTATTCAAATGTAGTTTTGACAAAGCTAATAGAAGCTCTCATAAAACAATACGTCATAAAATTTCGCTTGATAAATCAATAGATATATTAAAAAATCTCAAAAAAGATTTAAAAATATCTATCACTTCCGACGTTCATGAGACTTTTCAAGTTGATAAGTTGGCTGAATTTCTTGATGTAATACAAATTCCTGCTTTTTTATGTAGGCAAACAGATTTAATAAAAGCTGCTGCACAAACAAAAAAGATTGTAAATGTTAAAAAAGGACAGTTTTTATCACATAAAGAAGTTTCAAATATCATCAATAAAATTGAAAATGAAAATAACAAAAAAATATTAATAACTGAAAGGGGAAATTCATTTGGATATAATTATTTAATAAATGACTTTAAAGGTATTCATTTAATGAAAACATTTGGATACCCAATTATTTTTGACTCAACTCACAGTGTGCAACTACCTGGTGGATTGGGTAAAAAAAGTGGAGGTGCTAGAGAGTATGTGACACCATTATCGAAAGCTGCTTCATCTTTAAGGATTGCAGGTTTCTTCATTGAAACTCACCCTAACCCAGAAACGGCATTAAGTGACGGTCCAAATATGGTATATTTACATAAAATGCCAGAACTCTTAAATGCTATAAACAAAATAAATAAGGCGGCAAAATAAATGAAAATTAAAAATATAACAGCAAGAGAAATTTTTGATAGTAGGGGTAACCCAACTGTAGAATGTGAAATGATATTTGAAAATATACCATATCCATTTCGTGGAATGGTTCCATCAGGTGCATCTACAGGAAAATTTGAAGCATTAGAATTAAGAGATTTAGACACAAATAGAATGAGTGGCAAAGGTGTCTTAAAAGCTGTATCTAATGTTAACAAACTCATAAAACCAAAAATTTTAGATAAAAGTTTTGCTGATTTCAGAGAATTTGATCAACTCCTAATAGATTTAGATGGCACAGAAAATAAATCAAATTATGGAGCAAACGCTATTTTATCTCTTAGTCTCGCATATTATAAGGCTTGGTCTTATGCAAACTTTGGTGCAATATTTCTTTCTCAGGGTTTAGATAATTTAATTATTCCTGTTCCAATGTTGAATGTAATAAATGGCGGACAACATGCTGATAATGATGTTGATTTTCAAGAGTTTATGATTTTACCAATAGGATTTAAATCTTTAACTGAAGCTTTATCTTCAACACATTCTGTAATAGCCAATATAAAAAAAGAATTAAAATCTAGATCTTTAAATACTAATCTTGGCGATGAAGGGGGTTTTGCTCCTAATTTAAAATCTCATTTAGATGTTTTAGATTTAATATGTAATTCAATTTCAAAAGCAGGCTTTAAATTAAATGATCACTTTAAAATTTCATTAGATGCAGCTTCTAGTGAGTTTTACTCTGATGGAAAATATAATTTCGAAGGTAACTCATATTCAACTGAAGAAATGATTAGTGTTTATGAAAATATTTGTAAAAACTATCCTATTTTTTCAATTGAAGATGCACTTAATGAAGAAGATTACGAAGGTTGGGTTAAAATTACAAATAAACTTGGTTCTAAGATAAGATTAGTTGGTGATGATCTTTTTGTTACAAATATACAAAAGTTGCAAACTGGTATAGATGAAAAACAAGCTAACAGTATTTTAATTAAATTGAATCAAATAGGCACAGTTAAAGAAACTTTAGAAGCTATCAATTTAGCGACAGATAATAGTTTTGCATCAATTATGTCTCATAGGTCAGGAGAAACTGAAGATTCTTTTATCTCAGATTTAGCTGTTGCTTCACGCTGTCCTTTGATTAAAACTGGTTCATTAGCTAGATCTGATAGAGTTGCAAAATACAATCAGTTACTTAGAATATCAGAAAATGACAATATTAAAGGGTATGCTGGTGAATTAAGTGAAGTTTTTAAAAGCTAGTAGTTTAATAAATTTCTTTTTTATATTTGTATTGATTTACCTGATATATCACACAGTTTATGGAAAGTTCAATATTGGAAATTACTTAATTTATCAATTTGAGGAAAAAATGTATAAAAAATTGCAATCCAATCTCGATCAAAAAATGTTAGATATTAATATTGATTTACACTCTTTCTATTCTAATAAAGAGGATTATATTGATGAAATTACAAAGCAGAATAACCCTAATATTCAAGATGGAGAGACCATATTAAAATTAGATTAAGATGAATAAAAAAAACAAAAATAATTTTACAAACGACCAGTTACTGAAGTTTTACGAAAAAATGTTTTTAATTAGAAAATTTGAAGAGAAAGCTGCTCAATTATATGGAGCTGGAAAAATTGGAGGTTTTTGTCATTTATACATTGGCCAAGAGGCTGTTGTAATAGGTATTCTTTCTTCTATTAACTCAGAGGATACCGTTATCACTGCTTATAGAGATCATGGACATATATTAGCTCGTGGAGTAGATCCTAAACTAGTAATGGCTGAATTAACTGGAAGGAAAGATGGAATTTCAAAAGGCAAGGGTGGATCAATGCACATGTTCTCCAAAGCTAATAGATTTTATGGTGGACATGGTATCGTTGGAGCACAAGTACCTTTAGGCGTTGGTATAGGTTTCGCACACAAATACAGAAACGAAAAAAAGATTTCAAGAGTCTATTTAGGGGATGGAGCTATGAGTAATGGCCAAGTTTTTGAGGCATTTAATTTAGCATCACTTTGGGATTTACCAGTATTATTTATTATCGAAAACAATAAATATGGAATGGGTACATCTATTGGAAGGTCTGCAGCAGGAGGTGAGTTGTACGAACGAGCAACTGTATTTGGCATTAAAGGTGAAAAAGTAGACGGTATGAATTTTTTTAATGTAAGTGAGTCAGCTATAAGGGCAAGAGAATATATCGAAAAAAATTCTAAGCCCTACATTATTGAAATGGATACATATAGATTTAGAGGCCATTCAATGTCTGATCCTGGTCTATACAGAACTAAAGATGAAGTAAATAAAATGAAAGAGATAGACCCTGTATTAATGATGAAAGAAACTTTATTAAATGATTATAAAATTCAAGAGGAATCGATTAAAAATGTTGAAAGTGATATTAAGAAACAAATTAAAGATGTAGAAAAATTTTCACTTGAGTCACCACTTCCAGATTTAAAAGAATTATACACCGAGGTATATTTATGAAAATACTTCTACCAGCTTTATCTCCAACAATGGAAACAGGTAACTTAGTAAAATGGTTAGTTAAAGAGGGAGATAGTGTAGTTTCAGGAGATATTTTAGCAGAAATTGAGACTGATAAAGCTACTATGGAATTAGAGTCACCCGATGATGGTAAAGTTGAGAAAATACTAGTTAAAGAGGGAACTGAAAATATAAGTGTTAATACAGAGATAGCTCTACTTAAAGTTGAAGGTGAGGAAATAGAGGAGATATCAGAAAAACCTATTGAAAAATCTCCACAAGTCTCCTCTAACGGATCTGAACAGCCTGCAACAGAAGTAAAAATTTCTATGAATTCTCTTTTAAATCAAACAAAAGAAAATTCAGATGAAAAGAATTGGTCTGAAAAAGAAATATCTATGAGAGAGGCATTGAATCAAGCTATTGAAGAAGAAATGAAATATGACAAAGACGTTTTTCTTTTAGGAGAAGAGGTAGCTGAATACGATGGTGCTTATAAAGTAACCCAAGGGCTTCTTAATAAATTTGGATCAAAAAGGGTTTTAGATACTCCTATTTCTGAGCATGGTTTTACTGGTTTAGCTATTGGAGCAGCGATGGCAGGACTCAAGCCAATATGTGAATTTATGACTTTTAATTTTTCTATGCAAGCAATTGATCAAATAGTTAATTCTGCTGCTAAATCTTTATACATGTCAGGTGGAGAAATAAATGTTCCTATAGTTTTTCGAGGCCCAAATGGTGCTGCGGCTAGAGTTGGAGCACAACATAGCCAATGTTTTATATCTTGGTTCTCTCATATTCCAGGCTTGATAGTAATTGCTCCTTCAAATGCAAGAGATGCAAAAGGTTTATTAAAATCATCTATTCGAAATCCCAATCCTGTTGTTTTTTTAGAACATGAATTACTTTATAAAGAAAAAACCAACGTTCCAGAAGAGAGAGATTTTTTAATTCCTATTGGCAAAGGCAATCTAATTAAAGAAGGTACAGATGTCACTATTATTGGTTTTTCAATGTCTGTTCAAAGAATATTAAACGCTCTTCCATCAATTGAAAAACTAGGGATTAGTCCTGATATTATAGATCTAAGATCAATTAAACCTCTAGATGAAGAATTGATATATAAATCCGTTAAGAAAACCAATAGAGTTGTAATTGTTGAGGATGGCTTTGGTAGTACAAGTTTTGGATCACACTTATCTTATTTAATCCAATCAAATTGCTTTGATTTCCTTGACTCAGAAATAATTAAAGTTAGTGGAAAAGATGTCCCAATGCCATATGCAGAAAATTTAGAAAAATTGGCATTACCCAACACTGATGAAATTGTATCTGCTGTAAAAAAAGTGTCATATATAAATTAATGTTATATGAAGTTAATTTACCTTCTTTATCTCCTACAATGGAGGAGGGTAAAATTGTTAAGTGGATAAAAAAAGAAAAAGATCCAATATTAAGTGGTGAGGTATTATTCGAAGTTGAAACAGATAAAGCTACAATGGAGTACGAGTCACCAGAAGATGGGTATATTGCTAAAATAATATACAAGGAGGGTGAAACAGCAAACGTTAATCAATTAGTTGCAATAATTTCAGACGATTTGACTTTTACACAAGAGGATATAAATAATTTTCTTAAAAAAAATAATTCAGATAATAAAATACAAACTTTAGAAATAATTCCTTCTAAAAATGATAAAGATTTTGTTTCAGATAAAATATTAATTACACCCTTAGCTAAAAAAATAGCTCAAAAAAAAAATATAGATATTTCAAAAATAAAATCGATTTCAAGAAGAATACATACTGATGATCTTGATATAAATGAAAATTTTGATAACGGAGCTATAAGAGTATTTATATCTCCACTTGCCAAAAAAATTTCAAATGAAAAATCTATAGATTTATCAAAATTAAAAGGTACTGGTCCAGATAATAGAATTATTTTAAGAGATGTATCAGACTCTAATCATTTGTCTGAAAGCCCTAATGTTAATAAATTACGACAAGCTATTGCAAAAGCAACAACACATTCCAAAAATAACATTCCACATTTTTATTTAAATACTAGAGTGAATATGGCTACCCTATTAAAATTTAGAAAAGATCAAAAATTAAAAGGTAATAAGTACTCTTTAAATGCGATATTAATGCAATCTATATCAAATGCATTCAAAGCATTTCCGGACTCAAATTGTACATATAAAGATAATGGTGAATTTTTTATTAATAAAGATCATAATATTGGTATTGCCGTTGACTCTAAGTTTGGCTTAAAAATGCCTATAATCAAAAAGATAAATAATTTTAGTTTAAATGAAATCAACTCCAATCTTAATGAAAAGATAAATTTAACAAGAGATAATAAACTTTCTCCCTCTGATCTGTCAGATGGTGTCATAAGTATATCTAATTTGGGTTCATTTAATATCCGTAGTTTTGATGCTATTATTTTACCAGGACAAACATACATATTAGCAGTGGGACAGATTTTTGAGGATGTTTTTGTGGACAAAGGTAAGATTGAAATAGGGAGTTTTATAAATTTGACATTATCATGTGATCATAGAGCTGTTGATGGAGTTTTAGCATCACAATTTTTTTCTAGTATTGTACAAAATTTAGAAAATATTTCAGATGACAATTAATTATGATTTAACAATAGTTGGTGGCGGTCCTGGTGGTTATGTTGCTGCTATAAAAGCCGCACAACTTGGTATGAAGGTTGCTTTATTTGAAGAGGATAAACTAGGAGGTGTATGTCTTAATTGGGGATGTATTCCAACTAAATCATTACTACATTCAGCAGAATTCATGGAAGAGGCTAATCATTTTGGGCTTGATAAGAAAGATCTTACTAAAATTGCTTTAGATAAAGTTGTTGAAATGTCAAGAACAGCATCTGATAATTTATCAAAAGGCGTTAACTCACTTATGAAAAAAAATAAAATAGATATTTATAAACATCGAGCATATCCAAAAAAAATTGATAATGAATTTTTTGTAAATACAACTTCAGATGAAATTTCCTCTAAGAATATGATTATTGCTACAGGATGCAAACCTAGAACAATTGGTGATATTAAATTTTCTAATTTAATTTGGAGCTCTAAAGAAGCAATGATACCTAAATTTCTTCCAAAAAAATTATGTATTATCGGATCAGGAGCTATTGGAATAGAGTTTGCAAGTATTTATAATGCTTTAGGTTCGGATGTTACAGTGTTTGAGTCTCAAAATAAGATATTACCTCAATTTGATAACGACATTTCAAATGAAGCAAAAAAAATATTTGAAAAAAAGGGTATTAAATTTGAGTTAAATGCAAAAATTGAAAATATTTTAGAAGATAAAAAAAACGTAACCTTTAAAAATATTGACCAAAACGTTGCATGTGATGCATTAATACTATCTGTAGGTGTTATACCTAATATAGATAAAGATTTTATAAGTTCCCTTAACCTAAATCTATCTGATACCGGTTACATAAATACAAATCACAATTATGAGACAAATATTAAGGGTTTATATGCCATTGGTGATATTATTGGTGCCCCATGGTTAGCTCATAAAGCAATGCACGACGCTATAAATTGTGTGACTCATATTTCAACAGGTAATGATACTCATAAACCAAAAGAAAATCATATCCCTGGTTGTATATATAGCTTACCACAAATAGCCACTGTTGGATTCACTGAAAAACAACTTAAAGACAATAAGACTCCCTACAAGACCGGTAATTTTCCCTTTTTAGCAAATGGCAAATCACAAACTATGTCTAACTCATATGGTTTTGTTAAAACGCTCTTTAATTCTGAAACGGGAGAGGTATTGGGTGCACATCTTATCGGACCTGATGTTACAGAAATGATAGCTACATTTGGCTTAGCTATTTCATCTGAGTCAACAGAAGATGAATTTATTAATACTGTTTTTGCACATCCAACTTTATCAGAGTCTATTCATGAAAGTGTCTTATCAGCTTTTGAAAAACCCTTGCATTTTTAAAAATGATCAGACATCCAGAAAAAATTAAAAAATTTAATCCTACGACATTAAAAAAACCTAATTGGCTAAAAGTTAAAGCACCAACATCAAAAAAATATTTTGAGACACTAGACATAGTTAAATCTCATAACTTAGTTACTGTCTGTCAAGAAGCTGCATGTCCAAATATCGGAGAATGTTGGGAAAAAAAACACGCAACTTTTATGATATTAGGAGATACCTGTACTAGAGCATGTGCATTCTGTAATGTAAAAACTGGTAAACCCTCTGAGCCACCAGATCCAATGGAACCTCTTAACGTTGCCAAATCTGTTTTAAAATTAGGACTTAAACATGTTGTGGTAACGAGTGTTGACAGAGATGACTTACCTGACGGTGGTGCTCAACATTTTATTGATACTATTAAGTACATAAGAGAACTATCTAATAATACAACAATAGAAATTTTAACACCCGATTTCTTAAGAAAAAATAGAAACTACATCGATATTGCGAAGGTAAAGCCCGATGTTTTTAATCACAACTTAGAAACAGTTCCAAGAATTTATAAACAAATAAGACCTGGTTCTAATTATATTGAGAGTTTAAAGCTTTTAAGAGAAGTTAAAGAATTCGATAGATCAATATTTACAAAGTCAGGTATTATGGTTGGGTTAGGTGAGGATTATACAGAAATAATTGAAGTACTAAAAGATATGAAAAATTCTAATATTGATTTTGTAACTATAGGTCAATACCTTCAACCATCTATTCATCATGAAAAAGTCCATAAATTTTATTCTCCTGAAGAGTTTAAAAGTCTTTATAATGTCTGTTTAAATCTCGGTTTTAAAATGATTTCATCTTCACCTATGACTAGATCAAGTTATCATGCAGACGAAGACTTTGAAAAACTTAAAAACATAATTTAGTTTTCCCTAAGAGAAACATTCGACCAACAGGCTATAAAATCTCCTCTACCTATTAGTCCTGATTTTTCATTAGTAGTTGCTTTTATAGAAATTCTATTTTTATTGATATTAAGGCTCCTTGAAATACTGTTTAAAATCTTTTTAAAATGAGGATTAATTTTAGGTTCTTCTGAAACAATCATTAGATCAATATTATTTATCATCTTTTTCTTTGATACCATTTTGCTTAAAGCATAATTTAAAAAGTCTATTGAGTCTCTATTAAAGTTTCTTTTGTTATTTGGAAAATAGGTACCTATATCTCTCAGAGATAACGCTCCTAGAATAGAGTCTGTAATAGCATGTAGTATTACATCTCCGTCTGAGTGAGAAATAATTTTTATTTTTGAATTTATTTTTGCACCACCAAGTTTTAATAAATTATTTTTATTAGATTTGATAGTTCTGTGTATATCATAACCAATTCCAACTAAGATATTATTTTCAATTAAGTTATTTAATGTTTCTAATTCAGCTTTGTAAGTAATTTTTATATTTATTTCATTTTGCAATAAATATTTTATTTTAAATTTATTTTTTTCATTCCTAAAAAGTTGACTGTCATCTGTTAACAATTTTTTATTATTTTTGTTATGTAAAAAAATAATTTTATTTTTAATAAAGCCTTGTGGTGTTTTGATAAGTTTAAGTTCTTCTCGGTCTATATTATCATGACCAACTACAACAGTATCAGAACACTTAGTATATGGAACTACACAATCGTATTTTCTTTCTACTAAATATCTAATTATGTTTTTGATTAATTTTTGAGAATTTAACGGTCTAGCTACATCATGTATTAGCACATATTTTGATTTATATTTGGATTTTTTTAGAGCGTTTTTTACACTTTCTGATCTTGTTTTTCCTCCTTTAATTAACTCTAAATTGCCAAAAATGTTAATATTGGTATCTTTTAGATTATTAACAATTACTGTTATCTTTTTAAATTTAAGTTCTTTAAGAAATTCAATATTATGTGTAAGTAAATTATTATTTTTAAATTTAGCTAAAAGCTTATTAGTATTAGATGAAAATCTTAAACTATTACCACCTGCTAAAAGAATAAAATGAATTTTAGAGTTAATTAATGTCAAATTATTTTAATAAATTTTCTGCATTTATATTAATATCTATTTTTATAACTCTTTTTGCTCTAACTGTATATTCACTTATTTCAACAAATGAAATAATTCGTAATGTAGAGTTTATTCAATATATTTTAATTGCAGATTTTGTTTTTCTCCTAGTACTTCTTTTATATTTAACTATTTTTCTTATTAATTATTTAAAATATAAAAAACGTTCTGTGGTAGGTCTGAGACTTTTTAACAAATTTTTTCTTTTTTTTGGTCTTTTTTCAATAATTCCAAGTGGAATTATACTTTTGGCATCTGCAATTTTTTTTAATATTGAGGTGAGCACTTGGCTAGGTCCTGCATTTAAATCTACTGTAAACAATTCCTATCAATTGGCACAGAAATATATAAATCAAACAGAGCGAGACCTAATTACAGATTCAAAATTTATAAGAAATTACGTACTTTCTGAAAGATTAATAGATAGAGATATTATAAAAAGATTCAACATTACAACTGTATACAACTATAGAAATGGTAACCAATTTATAGAACATATCTCTGAAGAAAAAATTTTTTTATCAGATGACAATTTAAAAGATGCAAGTGTTAGAAGTGAAAACGATATCACTATTTTTTTTTCAAACGATCAGCTTTTCTCTAAAATAAACTTAAATAACTCAAATTATTTATTATTACTTAAGAATATTGATTTAGAGACATTAAATTACTATCAAAACATAGTACAATCATACGAAGCTATAAATTCAATTGATAATAATAAAAGAAATATTCAAATAACGTTTTTTACTATTTATATAATTCTCTCAACAAGTTTAATTTTCATATTCATTATAATTGGAACAAACTTTAGTTTTAGATTGGCAAAACCAATTAGAGACTTAAATAATTCAATAAAAGATCTAAGAAAAGGAAAATATAAACAACTAGAATTTGAAAAATTAAGTGATAAAGATGATATTTCTATATTAACAAACTCTTTTCATGAAATGAGCAAAACTATAATTAATCAGAAAAATAATCTACAAGAAGTTAATTCAACCATTAATGATCAATTAAGTTTTATAAATAATATTATAGAAAATTCACCTTATGGAATCTTTGTTTTAAATAATAAATCTATGATTTTTAAAAATTCTGCATCATTTATTTTTAGTACTAAAAAAAAAACATCATTTCAAAACTTTACTAAATTATTATCAAATCATTTTAATGATACCGAAAATTTTTACAGAAAATCATATGAAATAAATTTAGAAGTTAATTTAGAAGATATCCAAAAGTATTTTTTTGTAAAATCTATATTTATTGAAAATAATTCTTTATTTGATCAAATAATAATTTTTAACGATTACACTGACTTAATATTTGCTGAAAAGAATAATGCTATTGCTGATCTTGCTAGAAAGATTTCACATGAGATAAAAAATCCATTAACACCAATGCTCTTATCAACAGAATTCATAGAAAGTCAACTTGAAGACGAAGAATTAATTAATTCAATTAAATCTATTAAGAGACAAATTTTTTTAATTCAAAACTTAGTTAATGAATTCTCTACCTATGCAAGATTACCTAAGGCCAATATTACTAAATTAAATTTATCAGAGATTTGTTTAGTTTATATTGAAGAATATAAGAGAAATTATGATAAAATTTCAATCAATTATAAATTTGAAGATAATTTGTTTGTCAATTTTGATCATTCCTACTTGGATATTATTTTTAATAATCTTTTCAAAAATTCAATAGAAGCTTTAGAGTCAACTAATAATCCAGCAATTGATATAAGTTTAAACAAAACTGATAAAAAGCTAATTTTAACTTTCTTTGACAATGGTCCAGGATTTGACGGTGATATCAATGACCTTATTAAACCATATTTTTCAACTAAAAATTCATCTGGATTGGGATTATCTTTAATAAATAAAATAATTACTGACAACTCCCATAAGATGAATATAACAACGAACAGTTATTCTGGATTTAAAATTGAGATAATTTTTAATGACAAAAATATTAGTAATTGATGATGAATTAGAAATTTGTAAACAAATTTCATTAATTCTTTCAAAACAAGGATACGATGTTACATATGCAAATTCTTTCAGAGAATTTAGTGATCTTGAATATAGAAATTTTAATTATGATGTGGTGTTAGTTGACTTATGGCTAAAAAATAGCACTAAGCAAGGTATTGATATTATTGATTTTCTTAAAAATAAATATGATAATTTAGTTATAATCTCTTTTAGTGGTCACGCTAATATTGATAATGCAATTGAGTCTGTAAAGGCAGGAGCAAATGATTTCATTGAAAAACCATTTGAAACTAAAAAACTTATTCATATCATTCAAAAAAATTTACTCGAATTAAAACAACGTGTTACAATTAATAACTACAGAAATAAAATTTCGTTTCATTCCAAAATAGATATTATAGGATCCGGACAATATATAGAGAATATATTTAAATCAATCACAAAGATTAAAAATAATTCTTCTATTTTGATAATTGGCCCAAATGGTATTGGAAAAAATTTTCTTGCAAATACAATACATATGAATTTATCCTCAAATAATCCTGATACATTTATTAATTTAAATGAAAATTTAATGAATGAGTCAGATCTATTAAAGCTAAGTTCACTACATAATTATTTTACTATTTATCTAAATGATTATGAAAATTTTAACCAATTAGAGCTATTAAATTATTTGAATTTAGTAAAAAGTAAAAAAATAAATGCATCAATAATATTTGATAGTAAAAAAATAGATAATAAAGACCCATTTGTTAATAATATTGATCAAAAAGTTATGCTAAATCCCCTAACTACTAGAAAAGACGAAATTTTTTTACTTTTTAAACATTATTTAAATATTTTTGCACTTAAAAAGTTTGATAATAGAATTGAAATTGATAATGAAGTACAAAAATTATTATTAAGTCATACTTGGCCTGGAAATATATTTGAAATAATGAATTTATCTGAAAACGTAATAGGTTTATTAAATGATAGTAACTTGATTGTAACGAGAGATTTGTTAGAGAATATAATGAAGAATTCAATAGATAATGTAGATTTATATGACTTGAATTTTAAAGAAGCAAAGGACAAATTTGAAAAGGATTACCTACTACAAAAATTAAAAATTAATAACTTTAATATGACTTTAACCGCTAAAATGCTCAAATTAGATAGGGTATCTTTGTATCGTAAAGTTAAATCACTTAACATAAAAATAGATTAATGAATATACTTATACTTGGTTCTGGAATAGTTGGAGCAAACCTTGCAAAAAAATTGTCAGAGCAAGGTAAAAATGTATTTCTTTTAGATGATGATGTTAGTGAGCTAAAAAATCTTGCTGAAAGATTTGATATAAAAACAATTTATGATGATCCTCTAAACCCTTCTTTTTATAAAAATTTTGATACTAAAATTGATTGTTTTATTGCAGTTACACGAAGTGACGAAAAAAATATAATTACAAGTAAATTTGCAAAGGAATTTTTAAATGTTGATAAGTCAATTGCAAGAGTTAGAAATCAAAATTTAATTTCTGGTGAAAATAAATCGCTATTAATTGAGTCGAATAGTTTTCTTGATCACATTATATCTCCTGAATGGGAGGTCTCAAATAATATTTTTGAAAAAATACATTTACCTGGTGCTTTTTTCAGCGAGTCTTTAATTACACAAGATTATTTACTAATTGGAATGCAATCGTCTAATTTATTTAAAAACCATTCATTTGAGGAAATAAAAGTTTTCTTTAAAACTAATAACCTTTGTTATTTAGGTCATAGCAAAGATGATAAAATAAATTTTGATTTTAAAAACATATCAATCTCAGATCAACTCTACCTGTTAATTAAGAAAAAATACTTAAACAAACTTATAAAGTTTTTTGGCTTTAAAGACTATGTATTAGATGTTCTTATTGTTGGTGGTGGAAATATTGGTCAAAATTTATCAACTTTGATTGAACATGACGATCAAGAAATAAACCTAAAAATTTTAGAGCTAGATAAAGATAGATGTAATTTTTTAGCTGGTTTACTTAAAAATACTACAATTTTTAATGGTGATGCTCTCGATCAAACAATCTACGAAGAGATTAAGTTGAATGATTCTGATTTAGTTATCACTGTGACAGATAATGATCAGATTAATACAATTTTGTCGATAATTGCTAAGAAAAGAGGTTCTAAATCAGTCATATCAGTAATTAACAATGAGTCATACTCATCTTTTGCAAATGATTTGGGTATTGATGTTATAATTAATCCAAGGGAGTTAACAACATCAAGAATTATTGAAAAAATATCTAAGGGCTCTCTTTTATCATATCATTCTATTTTTAAAGATGAGTTCTTAATCTATGAGATTAATTATAAAAATGAGATATATGAAAATATAAAAAAATCGAAAGTAATTAATCACATTTGCACCTTAACTAATGAAACATTAGAACTAAAAAATGATGATCATATCCCTTTGAATAATGACATATTAATTTTATGTGTTTCACAAAAAGACTCACATGTTTTAGAAAAAATAATCAATGATGATTGATACAAATTTTTTCATAGACACTCATAATTTTTTAAAAAAAATTGCCATTGACATTATTATTCCTAATATTGGAAAACTAAGTGAAAATGAGGTTTCAACTAAAGAAGATAATTCTAAAGTTACCAGTTATGACGTTATTGTAGAGGATGAATTAATTAAATATTTTAAAAAAATTGGATTTTCAAATATTATTTCTGAGGAGGGTAATTCAACATTAATTAAAAAAAATGAATACCTTACAATAGATCCAATAGATGGAACAAGAAATTTTATAAATGGTATTAATAAAGTTGCCGTAATGCTGTCATTTATAAAATCAAATCAATGTGAGTTTGCTATAATATATGATCCCATTGGTAATGTTTTTTATCACACTTATAAGAATTTAATTTTTAAAAACCATAAGCAAATAAAGCCCCAAAATTATAGCAATCAAATTGGATTTTTAGGTGAACATGCCAAAATTTATTTTAAAGATATTATTACTTCTTACACAGAAAAAATAAGATCAAGATCAATTGGCTATGATGTAATTGAAGCTATAGAGGGCGAAAGATCTTTTTTAACTGTCTATGGATCAAAAATTTGGGATTTATTTCCAGCTATGAGTTTTTTAAAGTTATTAAATTTTGAAACAAATCTCCCAAATATGGAATTTGATTATTCAAAATTAGAAAAAAAAATAATTTTTTATGCCAACTTATAATATTCTATTTGTCGGTCTTGGAAAAATGGGTTTCCATATGGCTGGATATTTGTCCAAAAATAAAAATTTTAAACTTTTTGTATTTAATAGAACTAAATCAGTTGAACATAAATGGAAAAAAAAATTTATAGCTGAAAGTTATAATTTTAAAAATGATATTAAATTTGACTTTATTATTTCTTGTTTAAAAGATGATAACGCAGTTAATTCTTTTTTTAACAAATTTTTAAAAACTTCAAATTTTCACAACAATTCAATTATAATTGATCACTCAACTATCTCATTAAGACAAATAGATCTACTCTCTAGGTCATTTAAACAAAGAAAAGTAAAATTTTTAGATGCTCCCATTACTGGAGGTGAAGAGGGTGCTAAAAAAGGTTCTTTATCAGTAATGGTTGGTGGAACAGCACTAAACTTTAATAAATCTAAAAGTATAATTTCTTCTTACTCTAAAAGTATAACGCATATGGGGAAATTAGGTTCAGGTCAATTAACTAAATTTACTAATCAAATTTTAATTTGTGGTATTTTATACTCTATATCAGAGGCTTATCTTTTTAGTAAAAAAAATAATCTTGATCAAAAAAAAATTTTTAATGCTATAAAAAATGGAGCAGGTAATTCTTGGCAATTTACTAACAGGTATCCAACACTTATCAAAAATAAATTTAATTTTGGTTTTTCTACAGAATTAATGACTAAAGATTTAAAATATGTTTTACAACAAGCAAAAAAATCTAAATTAAATTTAAATCTTACAAAAAGTGTCTTTAAAAAATATAAAAGTTTACAAAATACAATTTATAAAAAATATGATACTTCAAGTCTAGTTAAGTCATTTAATGATCGATGAATTATTGGAAAAAAGGTTGTACTTATTTATTAGATAATGACCCTGTTTTTAAACAATACTATAATTCAAATCATCAATTAAAAACAAATAAAAATAAATTCGATGTTTTATTTAAATCTATCTGTTCCCAGCAAATATCTGTTTCTGCTGCTATGTCCATTTATAAAAACTCTAAGAGTATAATTGGTCCAATAAATTATAAAAATTTTAAACAAAATAAAAGAAAAATAAAAAATTTACCTTTAAGTAAAAATAAGAAAAAGTGTTTAAATTCACTTCTAAATAATTATCACTTAGTAACTGATATAAAGTTAAGCAAAAGTAATTTTGAAAAAGTTAACAATAATTTAACTCAAATTTTTGGCATTGGTAAATGGACTGCTGAAATGTTCTCTATATTTTATTTAGGTTTGCCTAATATAATGCCATTAGGAGACCTTGGTTTTATTAATGCCTATAAGAAATATTATAGAGATAAAAATTTATCTAAATTTTCTTTTCATTCTAACAAATGGCGAAATTATTCAACTATTGTAACATGGTATCTTTGGTCATCTTACGACTCAGAACCCTTATATTTATAATTTTATCCTAAATTAAAAAAAACAATTTAATCTTTAAAAAAGGAATCTATTAATATTTATGCAATCCATAGTTGAATTTAAAAATATTTTTAAATCTTATCCCGGTGTTTTAGCAAATGATGATGTATCCTTTAATATCAAAGAGCAATCTATCCATGCTATCTTAGGTGAAAATGGTGCTGGAAAGTCAACATTAGTAAAAATTTTATATGGTCATGTAAAACCTGACAGTGGTAAAATTTTAATAAATTCTGATTTAGCAATAATTAATTCACCATCTACTGCAAAGAACTTAGGTATAAATATGGTTTTTCAACATTTCAGTTTATTTGAGTCACTTACTGTTGCTGAAAATTTAATTTTGGGTATGAATGAAAGTATATCTTTAACTAAATTAAAAGATAAGTCTAAGACAATTTGTGATAAGTACGGTTTTAACTTAAATTTAAATTCTCCTATAAGCTCTCTATCTGTTGGTCAGAGGCAATCCGTAGAAATTGTTAGATCATTATTGAATAATCCAAAAATTCTAATCATGGACGAACCAACTTCTGTTCTTACACCTGATGAAATTAGTAAATTATTTAAAATTATAAAAAATTTAGTAAAAGACGGATTAACAGTGATTTTTATATCCCATAAATTAGAAGAAATCATAAATCTGTCTGATTATGTAACAATTATGAGGAATGGAAAAGTAGTAAGCACAATTTTGACACAAAATGAAGATCCTGAAACTTTAGGATATAAAATGTTAGGTTATAAAGTGTCTAAAGCAAAACAGGTCACCGATATTAATTTTTCTCAGGAAATTTTTAATATTAAAAATTTATCTACTCAATCTAAAGATCCATTTACAATTAATTTAAATAAAATTAATTTAAATTTAAAAAAGGGACAAATTTTTGGCATAGCTGGAGTGGCAGGAAATGGCCAGAAAGAATTAATGGAAATATTACTAAATGAAAATGATTATCAATTTAGTGGAGATATTTTTTTCAAAGATTTAAACATTAATAATCTATCAACATTTCAAAGAAAATCTCTATCTATTTCATATGTTACTGAAGAGAGGTTAGGCCACAGTGCAGTGCCTGAAATGTCTTTATCTGAAAATATATTTTTAAGCATGAACCATAAAAGTGAATTTAAAAAAGGTGATTTTATAAACTTTGAAAAGATTAATTCTTATGCAAGTGATGTAATAAAAAATTTTAATGTTGATACTCCCTCTTATAATGTCAAAGCTGGTAAACTCTCTGGAGGAAACCTTCAAAAATTTATTATTGGAAGAGAAATTATGTCAAATCCTGAGCTATTAATTTTATCTCAACCTACATGGGGCATAGATGCAGGTTCTGAAGCATTTATTAAGAAAAAAATATTAGAATTATCACAAAATGGAGTATCTATTATTATTATCTCACACGATTTAGATGAATTACTTGAAGTATGTCATCAAATATCTGTTTTATATGAGGGTTCTTTATCAAATCCCTTAAACGTAGAGGATATAAATATCGCCAAATTAGGCAAGTATATGGGTGGTCTTTTTGATTAGATTACAATTAAGAGAAGATTACTCAAATTTAATATTTTATTTGTCGCCATTAGTTGCAGTTGCTTTAACTTTATTTTTTGGCTCATTTATTTTTTTAATTTTGGATTTAAGTCCGATTGAGTCTTTTAAAATTTTTTTTATCAGTCCTATTTCAAATTCTTACGGTATTTCTGAATTATTTGTAAAAGCTACACCTCTTGCAATTATAGCTTTAGGATTATCTTATTGCTTCAAAAACAATATTTACAATATAGGAGCTGAGGGGCAATTAACAATGGGAGCAATATTTGGCGGTGGTATTGGACTGTTATTTAATGACTCTACAAGTATTTTTTTACTTCCATTAATGATTTTATTTGGCGCTATAGGAGGAGCATTTTGGGCAACTATACCTGCTATTCTTAAAACAAAATTTAATACAAATGAAATTTTAACTAGTTTGATGTTAACATATGTGGCTCTTTTTATTTTGGATTATTTTGTTGTTGGTCCGTGGAAAGACCCTGCAGGATATGGTTTGCCTAAATCGATGCCTTTTCCTGATGCTGGAAGACTCCCCGTATTAATTGATGGCCTTCGTGTTCACATTGGTGTCTATTTTGCATTTATAATTTGTTTGATAACTTATATTATTTACAACAAAACATTATTTGGATTTAAACTTAAAGTTACTGGCTTAAGTTCAAAAGCATCTCAATATGCTGGTTTTAAATATAAAAAGTTAATTTTTTATACGTTTATAATAAGTGGAGCGTGCGCAGGATTAGCTGGGCTATTTGAGGTTTCAGGACCCATAGGTTTGTTGTACAGAGATATTTCTCCTAATTATGGTTTTACTGCAATTATTGTTGCATTTTTGGGTAGATTGAACCCTTTTGGTATAATTTTATCCTCTTTACTAATTGCATTAACATATTTAGGTGCTGAGGACGCACAATTATTTCTTAAGATACCTTCTGCAGTAGGTTTTGTATTCCAGGGCTTAGTTCTATTCTTTTTGTTAGGCACAGATTTTTTAAATAAATATAAGCTATTTATCAAATGAGTATCGAGCTAATTATAGGTATCTTAAATATAGTTTTAATATCGACAACGCCTCTTGTTTTTGCTGGAATTGGCGAGTTGGTTACTGAAAAAAGTGGGGTCCTCAATCTGGGATTAGAGGGGTTGATGTTAGTTGGAGCAGTAACAGGATTTATTACTTTAGTTATAACTGGTAATTATTTTTACTCCTTATTTTTATCAATAATATCTGGAGTAATTTTATCAGGAATATTTGCTTTTCTAGTTTTAAACCTTATGACAAATCAAATAGCAACTGGATTAGCATTAACTATTTTTGGTATTGGATTAAGTGCAATGCTTGGTAAAAAATTTGGTGGAACACCCATAGATGGATTAAATCCATACTATTTCATAGTGATATCTTTTTTGTTAGTTTTTTTTGTTGCTTATTTTTTATCAAAAACAAAAACTGGCCTAATAGTCAGAGCTGTTGGTGAAAATCATAACTCAGCATACGCCTTGGGATATAATGTTATAAAAACAAGATATTTAACTATTATTTTCGGTGGTGTTATGAGCTCTCTAGCAGGCTACTATATTTCAATATGTTATGCCCCAATGTGGCAAGAGGGTATGACTGCTGGCAGGGGCTGGATAGCTCTTGCTTTAGTTGTTTTTGCTACTTGGAAGCCTTGGAGACTATTAGTTGGTGCTTATATCTTTGGAGGCGTTGCAATTATGCAAATGAACTTACAAGCCATAGGTGTTAAATTACCTGGTCAATTTTTTAACATGATGCCATATTTGGCAACGATTATTGTATTAGTTTTTATTTCATCCAACAAACTTAGACTTAAACTTAGTGCGCCATCATCTTTAAATATACCTTTTGCAAAAAATCAATAGGTTATCCACTTATTTTTTTTCATATAAAGGACATCCATTTCTTTTTTGTTATAAATTAATCACATATTTATTATTAACTAGATTCATTATTTATTAATGAAATTAGCTCTATAATAAATTTTATTAATTTTTAAAAGTTAGGATTTAAATATGTTAAGAAAAATACTTACTATTCTCTCATTTTTAGCTGTGATATCTGTATCTGCAGTTCACGCTGATCAAAAGAAAATTGGCTTTATATATATTGGACCTCCAGGTGATCACGGATGGACATACATGCATGATCAAGGCAGAATTTACATGGAAAATGCTCTAGGAGATTCAATTTCAACAACTTATATAGAAAATGTTCCTGAAAATGCAGATGCAGTTCGAGCTATAAGAAAACTAGCTGCATCAGGTCATGATCTAATTTTCACTACGTCTTTCAATTACATGGATCAAACTCTTGAGGTAGCTAAAGAGTTTCCAGATGTCAAATTTGAGCACGCTACTGGGTTTAAGAGAATGGATAATGTTTCAACATATTCTGCAAGATTTTACGAGGGTAGAACTATTATTGGACACATTGCTGGTAAAATGACTAAGACTAATACTATTGGATATATAGTTTCTTTTCCTATACCAGAGGTTATAAGAGGAATAAATGCATTTTATTTAGCTGCCGCTAAAGTCAATCCTGATGTAAAAATTAAAATTATTTGGAATTATTCTTGGTATGATCCTGGAAAAGAGGCTGATGCAGCTAACACTTTGATAAACCAAGGTGCAGATATAATAGTTCAACATACTGACTCATATGCACCCTGCCAAGCTGCCGAAAAAGCTGGGGTGCTTGCTTTTGGTCAAGCCTCAAATCAAGAGGCATTTTGCCCAAATTCTCATATGACTTCGATTGAGGATATCTGGGGACCTTACTATGCTGCAAAAGCGCAAGCGGTAGTTGACGGCACATGGTCTTCCGAAGATACATGGCATGGGTTTAAGGACGGTATGGTAGAAATGTCACCTTATAACACAAAACTCTTACCATTAGACTTAATTTTGGAAGCAAAAAATATGGAAACAGCAATTGAAAATGGTACCCTTCATTCATTCGAAGGTCCTATTTATAATCAAGCTGGTGAGTTAGTTGTCAAAGAGGGCGAGGTTGCTGACGATGGTATGTTGGCCTCTATGATGTTCTATGTTCAAGGTATAGATGGAGAGGTGCCTCAATAGAATAAAATAAATATTTAATCCTGTTCCCAAGGAAAAACAAGCCAGTCTTTATCTTTAAAATCATACAAATGAAGATCGGCTTGTTTTTTTCCTGAAGTCTTAGCATACAAAACAACAAACTTTGAATTTGGCATCATATCTTTGACTATTTTTGCTGTATCACCGCTGTCAACTAAATCATCAATTACAACCAATTTTTTCTCAGACTTAATTCTTTTAAAGATCTTGATATCAGTATTTTTTCTCCTGTCTGAGTAAGTTTTAAGAGCAATAACATCAATATCCTGAATCCCTAAATAATTAGCAATAATAGATCCTGGTATGAGGCCACCCCTAGATATGAGAATTAGTTTTTTAGGTTTAAATTTTTTTTTTATTAATTTTGCTAATTTTATACAATCAGTATGTATATCGTGATAGCTTAAAAAAACCTGTTTCATTCAAGGATTATAATAAAATTAAAATGAAAAGCAATTTAGCTATATTAAGTTCAGACCAAAAATCAATTGACTTTATAAAAAAAAATAAACTATCAAGCACACTTAATCTATATGCTAATAGTTCAAGGAATATTGAGGTAGCACAGATATTTGCTGAGAAGCATTATTTTAAGAAATATTATGGTGCTTATGAAGATCTTATTAGAGACAAAGGTGTAGATTACGTTTTAAATTTTTTACCTTCTGGCATAAAGTTTGAATATATTTATCTTTGTCTAAAAAATAATATTAAAGTTATAACTGATTATCCAATTGTAAGTAATTCAAATGACTTAAAATATTATAATAAATTGATCAACTCAAAATTAATTAATAACCTTTTTTTAATTGACGAAACAAATATAAAAAAACTATACGAGGATTCATTAAAACAAAACGTTATTAATTACACAAAAATTTTTAAAGATCCTAATAAATCTGAGAATAGTTTATATAAAAAAGATATTTTGTTTGAATTATGCCCAGAGCTTTTTTACTTAATTTATCAATATCGTGAAAAAAAAATATCAATTTTTAAAAAAGATAAAATTCTTGATAAGATTACTGAAAAATTAACTAACTTTAAGTGCAGTATCGAGATTAATGGTAATTTAAAAATTAACGTTACTCTAACTAGTATTTCAGATAATAATTTAAGCAATTTAGATAAACAAAAGGATTTTATGCCCAATATGCTGATATATAACCTCAAAGATCTAAATTCTTTTGTAAATTCAAAAAATTCTTTTGAAAATTTATCTATTTTTACATATTATCCGTACAAATTATTTCAAGAGGTTCTTTATGAGTGAAAATATTACATTCGCAGTATCAGGTTCTGAAACTTATTATCACAAGGATTGGTTAAAATCTAAAGGTTTCAAATGGGTTGCATCCTCAAAAAAATGGGAAAAACTAAATATATTAGAGATTGAGGCAGATCAATTATCAGAATATTGCAGAGAGTTTGGACTTTATTACGAAAGATCAGATAAAGGTATGCCAAAATTTGATTATGAGAGTTACTTATGGGATGGCAATATTCCAGATAAATCAATTTGGTATGAGGAAAAAAGTCTTCCAAATTCAACAAACAAAGAAGATTAGTGAATTAAAACTGAAAATATTCCATAAAAAAAGAAAATCAAAGCTACTACTAAAGCAAAATAATACGGTGCTTTGTTTCTGTTCATAAATGAAGCCATTATTACCAAATACTTATGTACTTAACAATAAATATCTACAATCAATTATTTCACCTAGCACAGATATCATTGACTATAATTTTAGCTCTGATCAAATCCATAAGCTCAATCTTTTACAAATTCTAAGGCCAGATATTTATTTTAATAAGAAACTCTCTGATAATGAATTTTTTGATTTATCAAAAAAATATTACCAAAGACTTATAGATGAAAAAATTATTTATAAGTCTGAAAATGAATATTTTTTATATAGAATAGACTCTGACGGTCATTCGCAAACAGGGTTAATCTCTCTGCTAAATATACAAGACTACATAAATAGAAATATAAAGCCCCATGAAAAAATTTTAGTGAGTAAAGGCAAAGAAAGAGCTGATCAATTATCTAAAGTAAAATTTCAATTATCTCCTATTTATCTTTTTTACGATGATGAAAATATAGATTTAAACCTTGATATTCATCATGACAAAAAACCACTTATAAAGTTTAAATCTGGCAAGTACACTCATTCAATATATAAAACTAACACTGATTTCACTGGTATTAATTTTAAGGAACTTTTTGTGGCAGATGGCCATCATAGAATAGAGGGCTTTGCTCAATTAGACGTCAATAAAGATACTAAATTTTTATCTATTGTTTTTCCAAAATCAAAATGTTTAAACTTAGCATACAACAGAAGTGTTAAATTTCCAGAAGCCTACACTAAAGATTCGTTTGTATCTGATTTAAAAAAATATTTCCATGTTGAAGAGCTAAAATATCATGAGAAGATAGACCGCTTTTTTGTAATCTACTATCAGGGTAAATTTTTAAAAATAGATTTGAAAAACGACTTCTCCACAAATGGCGCTGACTGTATTGATTTTGGTGAGTTTGTCTTGAAAGAAATATTGAATATTCAGGACGAGACTACTGATCAAAGGGTCGAATTCGTCCCACCCTCATTAGGTACTGATTATTTGATTAATCAAGTTGATACGGGTATAACAGATTTATCGACTTTAATGAGACCAGTTAGTATGGATTTAGTAATAGAATACTCTAAAAATTTAAAATTTATGCCACCCAAAGCTACCTGGTTTGAACCCAAACCATTAGATGGTTTATTTTTTTACAAAATTATTGAATAGTTCACAAACGCTAAGGAGAAATATTAATTATGCAAAAACCTACCATTAAACCAAATCATCCATTCTTTTCATCAGGACCATGTTCTAAAAGACCTGGATGGAAATTAGAGGCTTTGAATGATGCCGTTTTAGGTAGATCGCATAGAGCAAAAAGCGGTAAGGCAAAACTCAATGAAGTAATTGTTAAATCGAAGCAAGTTTTAGAGTTACCAGATGATTATTTAGTAGGTATCGTCCCTGCCTCTGATACTGGTGCGATTGAAATGGCTATGTGGAGCCTTCTAGGCTTAAAAGATGTAGAAGTATGTGGTTGGGAAACTTTTGGATTAACTTGGGTAAAGGATATTACAAAGCAATTAAAATTAGAGAATGTAACAGTTCATAAAACTGATAATTATGGAGAACTCCCTGATTTATCAAAAGTAAATTTTGATAATGATGTTGTTTTTACATGGAATGGCACTACTTCAGGTGTATGCATTCCCAATGCAGATTGGATACCAGAAAATAGATTAGGTTTATCTATTTGTGATGCCACTTCAGCAGTTTTTGCTATGGATATGGATTTTAAAAAATTAGATGTTGTTACCTGGTCATGGCAAAAAGTTTTGGGAGGAGAGGCTGCACACGGTATGATTGCTCTATCACCAAGAGCAGTTGAAAGACTTGAAACTTACGAGCCATCTTGGCCAATGCCTAAAATTTTTCAATTAGCTAAAAACAAGAAGTTTTCAAAAGAAATTTTTGAAGGAGCTACTATAAATACTCCCTCCTTGCTAGCTGCAGAAGATGCATTGGATGCATTGAATTGGTGTATTGAAATAGGTGGGCAAAAAGAATTAATATCTAGATCAAAAAAAAATCTTCAAGTTATTAAGGACTGGATTGATCAGAGAGATTGGGTAGAGTTTTTAGCTGTTGACCCAAATACATATTCTTCAACAAGTATATGTTTTAAGTTTACACATCCTGACTTTGTAGCTTTAGATAGTGATAATCAAAAAAAACTTGTGAAAGAAATATGCTCTACATTAGAGAAAGAGGATGCTGGGTACGATATTAATGCATATAAAGATGCACCAGCAGGCATTAGAATTTGGGGAGGTGCAACTGTTGAAGCCTCTGACATAGAAAAAGTTTTACCATGGATTGAATGGTCTTTTTTTGAAACAATGGGAAGGTATAAATAATGAAGATTTTAATTTCTGATAAAATGAGCGATAAGGTAGAAGATGTCTTAAAGTCAAAACAGATTGATTATGATATCAAAACTGGGTTGTCTCCTGAGGAACTTAAAGGTGTGATTGATCAATATGATGGCATTTTAATCAGATCTGCAACTAAATTAACCTCAGATATACTCGCTGACTGTAAGAACCTTAAAGTTATTGGTAGAGCAGGAGTTGGTGTCGATAATGTTGACCTAGATCAAGCAACAAAAAATCGAATTCTAGTGATGAATACACCTCTAGGAAATTTAGAGGCAACAGCTGAGTTAAGCGTCGGTTTAATGTTTTCAATTATGAGAAAGATTCATCTAGCTAATGACTCAACTCATCAAGGAAAATGGGAAAAACCTAAGTTTCTTGGTACTGAGCTAAAAGGAAAAGTGCTTGGAATAGTGGGCTATGGCAACATAGGTCAAAGAGTTGCTGAAATATGCTCAACAATTGGAATGAAAATTATTACTAATTCTAAATCAGCAAGCGATGATGATTTATCGAAATTTAATGTTAAAAAGGTCTCGACAGAAGATTTAATTAAGGAAGCTGATATTATTACTCTCCATACAAAATTGAATGATGAAACAAAGTATATGATTAACAAAGAAACAATATCAACAATGAAACCCACATCAGTGATTATAAATTGTGCTAGGGGCGGTCTTATTAATGAGTCTGATTTAAAAGATGCACTCAATAATGAAATTATTGCAGGTGCTGCAATTGATGTTTATGAAAATGAGCCTGCAACAGATAATATAATGTTTGGAACTAAAAATTTACTTCTAACACCTCACTTAGGAGCTTCCTCAAAAGAGGCTCAATCTAATGTGGCAATTGACGTAGCAAATCAAGTTGCTGATTTTTTAAAAGAAAATAAGATTGTTAATAACGTTAACTCTTTTTAAATTTTTTAAAATACTCATAAATAGAAATTTTTGTTAGAACGTTTTGTATTGATTTACTTTCATTTATTTTTTTTAATTCATTTAGACTTAATTTAAAAATTTTAATTTCTTCACTCTCATTTCTATTATAAAGAGTTTTTAGCTTAATTTTTTCAACCTCTGCATAATAAACATGAACTATTTCATCGGAGTAGCCTGGTACTGGGCAGTATGTAGTTAATTTCACAATTTTATTTGTTTTTACTCCTATTTCTTCTTTGATTTCTCTTTTTAAAGCAGTAATAAGAGACTCACCTTTATCTACTAATCCTCCAACAATTTCATATTTTAATGTTTTATTTCTAACAAAGTAAAATGGTCTGAATTGCTTGATTAAATAAAACTTTTTCTCCTCAGGACTAAAACAAAGAGCAAAAACTACATCTCCAACATTTAATATTTCTCTAAAAATCTTATAAGGTTTTATTTTCTTGTTATAGCTACGAACTAAAAATTGATATTTCCAAAACTTGAAGAAGTTGTTTGATATAAGTAATTTTTTTATTTTAGTTACATTTTGCATGAGATTTAACTGTTTGACTATTTATATGACAAAAGTATATATATTCAATACTCGGGGAGTAGCTCAGTCTGGTAGAGTGTCTGCTTTGGGAGCAGAAAGTCGCAGGTTCGAATCCTGTCTCCCCGACCAAAAAAAATGAAAAAAGTAACAATTAAGCGTCCTTCAAAAACTAATATGCAATCAGGCTTAAAGAAAACTAAGATGTGGATAATCGAGTTTGAGTTTGATCCTAGCCTTCAAAAAGATGTGTTAATGGGCTGGAATAGCTCAAAAAACACAACTAAACAATTAAAATTAAACTTTGACAGCTTAGATGACGCTATTTCATGGTGTCAAAAGAACTCATATCAATACAGAGTTGTTGATCAAACCTTTAAATCAGTAAAACCCAAGAGTTATGCGAGTAATTTCTCAAACACAAGAAAAACTTCTTGGACTCACTAATAATTAAATATTCAATTTTTCAAATATAATACTATTATCAGCTCTTAATATTAATTAATAAGGGGGAAAAAATGATTAAGTTCATTACTACTCTGCTTGCTTTATTTATGTTTAGCTCTTCATATGCTAAAGAGGTTAAAGTTGGCATTATTTTAGGTTTCACAGGACCTATTGAATCATTAACTCCAGGAATGGCTGCGGGAGCTGAATTAGCTTTTAATGAAGCCTCTGACTCTGGTTCATTGTTAGGTGGTTCTACTGTTAGTTCAATTAGAGCTGACTCTACATGTATTGACTCAGCAGCAGCAGCATCTGCGGCTGAATTTTTAATATCTCAGGGTGTAACAGCCATCATGGGTGCAGATTGTTCTGGTGTTACAGGCGCAGTACTCTCTAATGTTGCTGTTCCAAATGGTGTACCTATGATTTCACCATCTGCGACATCACCTGCTTTAACTACTGCAGAAGATGACGGTTTATTTTTTAGAACTGCTCCTTCTGATGCTAGAGGTGGAGAAGTATTAGCAGATATTACAAGTGACAGAGGTATCTCAAGTGTTGCAATAACTTACGTTAACACAGATTATGGTGTTGGTTTAGCTGATGTTTATGAAGCAGCCGCTATTGCTAGAGGCATTGAAGTTACTGCTAAAACAGCTCACGAAGGTGATAAAGCTGACTATAGTGCTGAAGTAGGTGTTCTTTCATCTGCTGGTGGTGACGCTTTAGTCGTAATTGGCTACCTTGATCAAGGTGGAAACCAAATAATTCAAGGTTCATTAGACACTGGAGCATTTGATACTTTTGTTCTCTCAGATGGAATGATTGGTGACTCATTGACTGATACTTTTGGTTCTGACTTAGATGGTTCTTTCGGTTCGATGCCTGGATCACTAGGTGCTGGAGCAATGAAGTTTAAAGCATACGCTGAAGCTAATGGTGTTGACCCATCTGTTTATGTTGGTGAGTCATATGATGCAGCTGCTTTAATTATGCTTGCAATGTGTAAAGGTGGATCAGATGACAGTGCAACTGTTGCTGCAAATATTATGAGTGTTGCTAATGGTCCTGGTACAAAAATTTATGCTGGAGAGCTAAAAAAAGGTCTTGATCTAGCATGTGCAGGATTTGCGGTTGACTATGATGGAGCAACAGATGTTAACTTCACAGAAGTTGGTGAAGCATTTGGAGCATTCCTTGAAAAAGGAATTGAAGGCGGTAAGTTTACCGACGTTGCTCAAAGATAACATTCTAAATTTAGCCCCATCGTATTGGTGGGGCTAAAACTAAATCAATTTTTTATAATTTTTTCTGGCAATAATCCTTTTGGCCTGTATCTCATTACCAAAAGTAGGCCGAGTCCCATCATTAAATATCTAAAATATGGAACACTATTTAGAAGATGTTCTTTAATGTAATTAGTTTCATCTAAGTGACTCGTAAATATATTAATTACGAGCAGTGCGAATGGAGCAGACTGTATCCATATAAACCAAACAACAAAACCTCCTAATATAGCTCCATAGTTATTTCCTGTGCCTCCTAATAAGACCATTACCCAAATTAAAAAAGTATATCTTAAAGGTTGATAGCTTGATGGAGTAAAAAGGCCATCGTAGGTAACTAACATTGCACCTGCAAATCCAATAATTGCAGATCCCAACATAAAAATAAAAATGTGCTGCTTTACAACATTTTTTCCCATGGCTTTTGCAGCTTCTTCATTGTCTCTAATAGCTCTCATCATTCTACCCCACGGAGAGTTCAGGGCTTTTTCAGAAAAATATAAAATTACTAATACAACAGATAAAAAGATTAGACTAAAGCATAGTTTTACAAATACCCCAGAAGAGGAGATTACAAGTTGATTAAGTAAAGAAGTTCTTTCATCAAAATCCAAGACATTTGATAATTTTGAAGAGTTTAAAAATTCTACAAGTTTTATAAACCATTCTGAGTTTTGTAGATCCACTTCATATGGAACTGGTCTTTTTAAACCAATAACATTCTTTACTCCCCTTGATAGCCACTCCTCATGTTTGACAATTGTTATTATTATTCCAGAGACTAGCAAAGTTGATATTGCTAAATAGTCAGACCTTAATCCTAAACAAACTTTTCCTACGACAAAAGCTACTAGAGCACAAAAAATTGCACCAACAAACCATGAAAATATAATTGGTAAATTAGCTCCACCTAAAAAACCTGATGTCGCTGCATTAATTGACTCAATTCTACTAATTGATGGACCAGCTATAAATTTAAGTAATGGTATAGATAAAATTATGATTAAGAATATAAAGTAATTTTTATATTTATGATCGGGAAGTCTCTTGTTAATTATTAAAACACTAAAAACAACTGCTAATAAAAAAAAACCAGAAATTAAAATTCCAATACCTCCAGCACTCCAAGCTTCAGGAACAGGGGGAACTGAAATTAAAACAGTAGCTAACCCTCCTATAGCCAAAAAACCCATCACACCAAAATTAATTAAACCAGCAAAACCCCATTGAATATTTACTCCCATCGCCATTACAGCAGAGATAAGACAGAGATTTAACATTGATAGTGCAATACCCCATGACTGAAATAGACCTACTAAAATGGTTAAAACAGCCATTACTGAGAAACAAATTTTAAAGTCAGTATTTTTGATCATATGACTTTTCCTTTAAAGATACCATTTGGCCTAAAAATAAGAACGACTATTAAAATCGCAAAAGAGATCGCAAATTTATAATCAGTAGAGATAAATTGTATTAGTGTGCTTGGTTCTAAACTCTCAGGCATGATGTACTTAAAAAATTTTTTATAAGCGTAGGTTAGTCCAATTTCAGAGAAAGCAATTAGAAACCCCCCATAAAATGCACCTAAAGGATTTCCAATACCACCAACTATTGTTGCTGCGAAAATAGGAAGAAGATTATTGAAATAAGTGAATGGCTTAAAACTTTTATCCAATCCATACAATGTTCCAGCAACAGTAGCTAAAATAGAAACAATTATCCAGGTCAGTAAAACAATTTTTTTAGGGTCGATACCTGATAGCAAAGCTAAATCCTCATTATTTGAATAAGCTCTCATAGATTTACCTGTTTTTGTTTTATTTAAAAAATAAAAAAGTATTGAGCAAGTGATAATTGTTGTAATTAATGTTATCACTTGAGTTGATTTTAATGCTAGTCCCTCATTTAATCCTGTCATTTGCTTAAACTCTCTAGCTTTCATAATAAACTTATGACCATCCATAAAGTTTATATCGTTTGGTCCAATGATAATTCTAACAACTGCGTTTAAAACAAACATAATACCAAGACTAACAACTATAAATGTTACGGGATCACTTTTTTTATTTCTATAATATTCAAATACCGTTTTGTCAAAAAATAAACTCACTGCAATTGTCAATAGGATACCAACTGGTAATGCCAGTAAAGCTGTTGGAAGTAAACCAAACGTAATTCCTTTTGATTGTAAAAACCAAGTAACAAGGATTACAATCATTGTTCCAAAAGCCATTAAATCTCCATAAGCGAAGTTTGCAAATCTTAAAACACCATAAATGAGCGTTACCCCAATCGCACCCAAAGCCAACTGTGATCCATAAGTTATTCCGGGCACAATAATAAAATTAGTTAGAAGTATGATCGAGTTTAAAAAATCCATTTATCCTCCTAAAAAAGCCTTTCTAATCTCTTTATTATTTAGAAGATAATCACCTTTGCCTTCGTAAGCATTTTTACCAGTCACTAAGATATAACCTCGATCAGATATTTCTAAAGCCTGACGGGCATTTTGCTCGACCATTAGTATAGCTATGTTTTGTTTTTTTATATTTATTATATGTTCAAATAATTCTGTCATAATTACAGGTGAAACCCCTGCAGTTGGTTCATCTAACATTAAAACATCTGGCTCAGTCATTAAAGCTCTAGCGATTGCAACCTGCTGTCGTTGACCACCTGATAATTCGCCTGCAAATTGATCCTTTTTCTCTTTAATTATAGGAAATAAATCATACATCTCCTCTAATCTTGTTGATAAATTAGTATCATTTAAAAAAGCACCCATCTCTAAGTTCTCTTTTACTGTTAATTCTGTAAAAATATTTTTAATTTGAGGTACAAAGGATATACCTAGTTTTATCCTATCTTGCGTTTTGAGTTTTGTGATATCTTTTCCATCAAGCACGACATTTCCATTTTTTAAGTTAAGTATTCCAAGCATTGCTTTCATTGCTGTTGATTTACCAGCACCATTAGGACCTAGAATGGATACAATTTCACCTCTATTAACATTAAAAGAGCATTCTTCGATAATATTTACACCTCCATATCCACCAGTTAAATTTGAAGCAGAAAAAAACATTATTTTTTTAATCCTTTACCTAAATAAGACTCAATAACTTGTTCATTTGATTTTACGTCCTCAGCAGAGCCTTTAAAAAGTACTGATCCCTCAGCTAAAACAATTACAGGGTCACACAGTTCACTTATAAAATTAAAATCGTGTTCAATCATACAAAAAGTGTAACCTTTATCTTGATTAAGTTTTAAAATTGAGTCACTTATGTCTCTAAGCAGTGTTTTATTAACTCCAGCGCCAACTTCATCTAAAAAAACTATTTTAGCATCTACCATCATTGTCCTTGCCAATTCTAAAAGTTTTTTTTGACCTCCAGATAGATTTCCAGCCCTCTCATTCTTTAGGTGTTCAATTTTTAAAAATTTTAATACTTCCATGGCTTTATCTTTAATTAATTCATCTTCTTTTTTAATTTTTTGACTATTCATCAGCGAATAAAGAAGCTTTTCACCTTTTTGATTACCTGGCACTACCATTAAATTCTCAATAACTGTCATATTTGAAAATTCGTGTGCAATTTGAAATGTTCTTAATACTCCTAAATGAAATAAGTCGTGCGACTCTTCATTTGTTATTTCAACACCATTATAGAAAACTTTACCAGTATCTGGTTTAAGATTACCAGTAATTACATTAAATAAAGTAGTCTTACCAGACCCATTAGGTCCAATAATTCCTGTTATAGCTTTATCCTTAATTTCTAAAGAGCAATCATTTAGTGCAACTAATCCACCAAATGTTTTCACCAAATTTTCAACTTTTATTAAAATATTGTTCATTTAAAAATTAATGCATATTAAAGTAGAAAATATAAAGTTGAAGTGGTAAATATTCCAATAAATGCGCTCTTAGCTCAGCTGGATAGAGCATCTGCCTTCTAAGCAGAGGGTCGCAGGTTCGAATCCTGCAGAGCGCGCCATTCAAAAGATAATTGCAAGTTTAAAAAACTAAATAGCTTCACACTAAATTGAGATCTTATCCCCAAAAGTAAGGGTCAACCAATTGACTGTTCTGTGTACCTTTTGTTAGCGTTTGTTTATGAGAATCAATCTAAATTTGTTTCGTAGGGTACACATAGGGTACACAGAGATGTTTACCCACCCCCATTGTGTCTTTGACTATTACAATGGAAGTAATTTCAACCCACGACAATTTTTCCTAAAGGCAAAAAAACATTCTCAAACAATCATAAACCTTTTGAAAGCGAGACAATAATCGAAAGGAAACATAAAATGCAAAAAATAATATTCAATAAAACCAATATAGAATCCCTAGAGACCCCACTTAAAAGATCTAGGGTATATTCTACTGAGATAGAAGGATTGTTCTGTGAGACCTTTAAATCTGGAATTAAAACCTTCCGAGTTCAGTATAAGTTAAACAACTTAAAATATACCTTCACGATAGGTCGATATCCTAGTATTCATCCAAGCTTTGCTATTTCAAAAGCAAAGGAAGTTAAAAGGTTAGTAGCGGAAGGTGAAAATCCACAACTAGCTAAATCAGAAAATAGAAAAGAACCTACATTTAGAGATTATTATCTAAGAGAATATATTCCTCTAAAGATTTCTACTTATGAGGATCATAAAGATGTTGAAGCTTATTTTGATAATGATACTTCACCACAGAATATTTATAGAATTAGATATTCCAACAAAGTAGGGAAGGGATTAGAAACTTTAGTACAGAATTATAATTCTACTCTCAGATCTCATAGTTTCTGCAATAAGAGGATGGTAGATATCTCACCTCTAGATATTCAAAAACTATTTTTAGATATTCCCAAAAAACAAACTGCTAATCAATTAATGAGACAGTTAAGAAATGTATTTGAATTCTATAATCCCTCTAATAACCCTGTCAAACTTGCCCTAAAGAAGTATATAAAACTCCATACAAGCAATGAGAGAACACGAAAAGCGACTGAGCAAGAGTTAATGAGATTGGGTAATGCACTCAATAAAATAGAAAGTGGGTTCTTAATGGATAATGGGTTCTATTATCAACCCCAAAAAACCCAAGCAATAATTATTCGTGTTTGTTTATACGAAGGTTTAAGACCTAATGAAATCTATTCAATGAAGTGGGAAGAGATTAAAGGTTCTAGATATCAAACTCTTTCTAAAATGGGCTTAATAGAAACTGAATTAACTTCACAAACTCTTAAAGAATTAGAGAAGTTAAATAGAAATACTGATTATGTGTTTGAAGGTAGAAAACAAAACACACATATCAAATCTATCAGAAAAACTTGGCATAAGGCTTGTGAGTTAGCAGATATAAATGACCTTGAACTTTATGACTTAAGAAAAACCTTTTCCTCTAAAGCAACACAAACCTTTGGAGTGTTCAATAGTTCTAAACTAACGAACCATAAATCATCAAAGGTTGTAGAGAAACATTATTCTCATTTAGATAGTGGAGAAACTAAAGAAAAAAAAGACCAGATAGCTGAGAGGTTTAATAACCTTCTCAATGGTGGTGGAAAGGTAATCAATATTGGCTAAAGTTTTACCATTTAAAGGGGGAGTTGTTGTTTCAGATAATTTGGGTAATTTATCGGAAGCCTCTCCCCTTGGCTTAACACACCAAGGTAAGAAAGTAAAATTTTTTGATTTGTTTAGAATTTATAGACAACAAAGATTTGAATCAAAGCCTTTACTATATACAAGTTGCGAATTTGAAATAAAGAAGGAGAGAGAATACGAATTCTTTCATCTTTGTTGGGAGTTTGAAGTATTAGAAATAATATATAGAAACTTTACAAGACCATATTCAAATGAAGAATTGAATTATTTAATTCCTAAGCTTGCAAGAATAACCAAAGACATAAGCGACATTAATAAATTTATGGGTAAGAAACTTGGTGATAAAGAGAACTCAAAACCAAAAAAAACAATAGGTGATTTGAGTATTTTCTCATTACAAGAAAGTAGAAAAGAATTATTATCAACTAAGAGATTAACAATGTTATTAGAACTTGAAGCAGAAAAGGATCTAAAGAGAGATAAAAAGAATAGACCTAGAGAAGCTTTAATCCTTATTTATCCAATTCAAATACTAAAGAAGATATATAATTGCTTGGATATTAAACGAGATTGGAAACATTTTATTCATCAAGAGTTAATCAAAATACCAAGTTTGAAGGACTTGAGGTATATAACTATAGAAACTGCTATTAAGAAATCAAAAAGAAAAGCCTTTCTAGATCAATACCTAAGATCAATTAAAGATGAAGATGAATTCAATGAAGCGTTAAAATTTATTTTTGAATAAAAGTTTTTGGCTCAGCATAAATTAGCTTATCAAAACAAATACAAATCAAACTAAACTAGGGATTAATAGTAATAGGGTGATAATTAATCTCATAAGATATATTATTGTACATAGTGTATTTAAAATCATAACGAAATTTGTCCAAATTTGATGAATTTAATGCGAAATTAATCGAAATTAATTCAATTTTTACATTAAGTATTCTTCAAGCAAAGATATTGTTTTTTTTGCAGAATTAATAGCCGCTTCATTGTTTCTTCCTTCTACGACCCCCCAATGCTCACATTCTTTTTTATAATCTTTGTAATGCTTATCAGCAGAAACATCCCAAGTATCGTAATTATCTAAATGAATTACTTTATCTTCCATTCGCCACGTTCTTTTTCCATCCGCAGCAAGCCAGTATTTGCAATTTTTAGTTACTCTAAACCATTGATTTGAAAATTCTGCCTCATCCCAATTGCTCCATCCATCAAAGTTATGATGGGCGTTAGGAAAAATATCTATAGTTGCATTACCACCAAAATCGTTAAAGTTTTTTGCCATATCTTTACAAAATAAGGCAGGAGTAGTCTCATCCTTTTCACCTGTTAAAAAATGAATTTTATTTTTAGTTACACCCTGTTTATCTAAATATCTACAATATGGATAAACTCCTATTCTTAATGCAAAATCATTTAAATTTTCATCATCAATTATTGGCTTTCTAATCATATCAAGACCAGTGTAAACTGCTGCTGACCCACCCCAACTAAAACCCATAACTGCAATCTTTTCAGGATCTATTTTGGGATGAGATTGCATGTGCTTTAAACCATAGAGAGCGTCAGCTGCTCCCATCCATGGTGTTAGTTTGCTGCTGTTGCCTTGAATAATCATATTGTAAATACTGAGGCCTCTTGGAAGACAGCTATCAATCTCTAATGTAGCAACACCTGCTTTTTTAATATCTTGACCTAACGTAAAATTTCTTTGCCCAAAGTCACAGGCAGAATTCATAATTAAAATCATTAAAGGATATTTTTCTTTTTGCTCTTGAGGGTAAGTTAAAAACCCCTCAATCGTATACTTTTGATCATTTTCAACACCATCTATAAAATCAATAGGAATTCTGGGAGTGAATGCTTCAAATGTAACATTCTCTGCTCGATAGAGCAGAGCATCGCAATTATTATATTCATCGGTGACCTCAATATGATCATTGCTTGACATTTTTCCAAACCACTTCCTGGTATTATCCTTATCATCAACAGGCTCTTTGCTTACAATTTCGAAAGAATTCTCATTAACCTTAAATGATTTTATTTTGACTCTTCCTCCAAAAGATGGCCAAAGCCATTTTTCTTTTTTTATAATAACTTTGTTGGGATCTTTCTTATCTTTTTTAATAACTAGATCAATTACACCTTCAATAATTCCATTGCCTAACTCATAGCGTCCATTCCATTCGCAATTAGCTAAACCTCTCCATCTCCCAATAATATCTGAAGATATTTCCTCAGATTTTAATTCCTTATCTCGCGTTTTTTCATTGCCATCAACTTGTTTTCCATCCTTAAAAGTAAGTCCCCAACTCAAACTAGGGATTAATAACAATAGGGCTAAGAGGGTTTTCATAAATTAATTTTATAAAATCTTTCACATATTTCTATATCTTCATTAAGACTTTCTAATTTTGTCCTATGTTTATTAACATAATCTAAAATACTTAAATAATAATTGCGATACATATACTCCCTCTGCATTAACCTATCCATTTCAAGCTTAGCTTGTTTGAAATTAAAAGGGGCTTCAAGATTATCTCTCAAGATATCTGTCATCATATTTCTTTTTTTCCTAAGAGAAGCATGTAACTCTGAGTCAGTGTAATTATTGATATACATCTTTGCTAAGAATAGACCTCCACATCGTGTTCCTATAAATTGACGATAATCTTCGACGCTTACATCTGGGTCTTTTTGCATTTCTTCCCAGTCATCAAAATCCCAACTATAATATTTAGATTTTAATTCGCTGATTTTATCAAAGGATGAAGGTGGTTCATAAAAAGTAAAAGATGCAAAAGATGAGAAGGGAATAAATAACAATACAAGAATCTTGTACATACTTAAAACCTACCACTGACCAATAAGGCTAACAACATCTCATCAGTCATTTGACTATTTTGATATTTTGTCATTTTTAAGTACCTTTCTATTTTTAAGAGGCCTAAGATTTCTTCCAAAAATTATTCCTGTTTTATACTTAAGTTTGACTAAATCTTCAGGCTTTTTAGCAATTATCCCTTTTAAGATTTTAACCATTTTTACTATCCTTTGATTTATTGTTGGCATTTAAAAACTTTTTAAGTTTTTTATTAGATGGTGGTTTTTGATGGAATTGAATATAAGAGCGATGTATAGGTATTCCTAGTTCTCTTATTTCTTTAAGCGTTAATTTTTTCATTGGCATTGTTAACCTCCTTTGGTTTAAACAAGGCAACTAATGGGGAAATTAAATATTCACCGTTTTAGCTGCATTTATATAGCACCCGCAATATTGTGTAAGTAAATCGGTGCTTTTAATATTTATAAATAAATTTAAATTTATATCAACACATTATGGACAAAGAATATTTAGATAGATGGTTTGAGTCAATTAGCAAAAGGTTGAATGATATAGAGAAAAATCAAGAATTTCTGAGAAAAGAATTACAATATGTGCTAGGCGCTCTTGTTTTAATTTCTATTCTTACTTTAGGTGGATTAGCCACATTACTCAAAGCTTTAGACTCAGAGATAGGTAATAGTATTATGTATTTATTATACATAATAGGTTTTGGACCATTAATTTTTCTTGCTTTTCTTTTATATAAATCCAGTTACTTAAATGCAAAAAGAATCATCAATGACGAGATAAAAAAAGGAAAAAAATTAACTAAATTTCAAAGATTTAAACAATATTTTGATGAGTATGCTGGAATTACAATGATTATTCTTATGTTTGTTGGTGCTATATTCTTTTTTGGATTTGCTGGGGTATTCATTATTGATTTAGTTAAAGATTTTTTTAATTAATTATATTTTCTATATCTTAGGCTCTTCTTTAACGCATTGATGAGTTTGTCTTACAAGTACTTTATCATTATCAATTTGAATTCTTTCACTAACCCATTCAAGAGTGTAACGATTAATTACATCAATCCATTTAAGATTAGCTTCATTACAAACAGCTGTTTCTTCTATGAAGTCTTTTGTGTAATTTAGTTTGGCCTCACAATCACCCTCTACAGTTATATCCTTAAAAGTTAGACACTCTGAAATACTTGGGCAATATTTTATTGGCACTTCTTTTTTTGTATTAATTTTTAATATTAAATCTTCTTTATTTTTTAAAATATTTGGTTCTATGCTTTCGCTCTTTTCATAATCATATCCTCCTGTGGTATAGCAAAAAAGGACAATTTCACCCCAACTCAAACTAGGGATTAATAACAATAGGGCTAAGAGGGTTTTCATTTATTACCCGTATTACCCGTACAAACCATTGCAGCAGCTGCAGCTCTTTTTTCATTACCATCAAAAGTTCCATTAATAACCCTATCCATACATTTCAGCACTCCTGAGTCAACACCCGCACAAACCTGTGCTGCAGCTGCAGCTCTTTTTTCATTACCATCAAAAGTACCATCAATAACCCTATCCATACATTTTTCTAAAGGTGATTTGCCAATCCCCCAACTCAAACTAGGGATTAATAACAATAGGGTTAAGAGGGTTTTCATTTTTAATTCATTACCGAAGATGCGATATAAAAAATGATAAAGTAAAGAGTCATACATAAAGCAAAAATAATTATTTGAAGAAATATTCTTAATAAAGCTTTTGTAAAAGGACTAATCTTAATTCTATTTCCAAGAAAATAATCTAAATCATTTATTTTAGGTTCAATTTTATCTCTATAATACATACTAAAATAAGCTAGTCCTCCAAGCGCAATTACTACTCCAACAATATTTTTTATTAAACCACTCAATTAATATTACCTAAAATTTAATGATAGCCAACATAGTCAATACTCTCAATATAGATTTCTCTTCTACAATCCAAACAGATATGAACTTCTATATGCTTCCATTTCTCTAAAACATCAGAAGTTTCACCACATTTTTCACATTTGCGTTGTTGTGGTTTTAACTCTTTCTCATCAAATTCACCACTCCACCAACCCATTATTTGATTGGTTTTTCTCTTATATCATCTAAATATTTCTCAACATCGTGCCTTATAATAGATAAATTACGATCAATATTAGCTAGTAAATAAGTAAATGCACAAATGAAACCTAACAAACCTAAAATAGCTAAAAGTAAAATTGTTTGCATTATTCACCTCCCTTTTATTTATATCTATCAAAGTTCTAAACTACCTCCAAGATAGGGGGGATTTATTCTGTGAATAATTTGCATAATCTAATTATGACAACAGATTTATATCAATCCCTCATTGAGGGTGATGACTTTTCTTCTAAGAAACAGAAAGATGACTATCTTACTGAGAAGGAAGTCGCAAAAGAATATCCAATATACACATCAAATTCACTTAGGTTTTACAGATCCACTAATAGATCTTTATTTCCTTTTCATAAGATTGGAAGGAAGGTTCTTTACAAAAGAGAAGATATAGAGAACGCCCTAGCTAGTAGTAGGGTAGTTCAACAATGAGTGAAATACTTAAAGAGCTTGTGAAGATCAGAGAACTCTCAGATAATCTTATCGGCTATATACAAGCAATAGATGAAAATAATTATTCCGAAAATCTAACAAAAGGAAATCAAGTGAGTGAGTAATGAAGAAACTTCCCTTTCTCCACCTAGCGACATCTGATGAAGTCGCTTCCACTCACTTGTTAACTCCATATGAAGTAGGTTGTGTTTGGAAGCTTAGATTACAACTTTGGGAAAATAATAGCATACCTCTTAAAGACGATGATAGTTATTTAGCAAAGATTTGTAATACAACTCCAAAAAAATTTAGATCCGCTAGAGTTAACTTTGATTATCTTTTTGAGAAAGAAAATGGAAAAATTTTTCATATTTCTGACAAAGAGAAATGGGATCATGCATTGAATAAGTCTAAGGTTCTCAGTAAAAATGCAAACATTCGTTGGAATAATGGTAATGCAAATGCAATAGAAATGGATAAGGAATTAGAACCAGAATTAAAACAAGAAGTAGAATTAAAACAAATATATAAGGAAAATCAAACAAGGTTCGATAAAGCTCTTTGGAATAAAACTATGGCTTCTTTTAAAGGGGAGTGGGATCAACTCCAATACAAAAGAGGGAGCTTGGTTCAATCGGTAAAGAATTATTTATCAATCATTGATGACCCAAACTTAGAGATACCTAGTATCGAACAGTTATTTATCCTCTACAAAGAACATCAAAAACAGTATTCAGATCAACCTAAATATATAACTTCCCTTGATAAGTGGATCAGTAACTATAAGTGGTTAGAAGATACTTCGTTTAACATTCAACAAAACCTTATAGAACAGAGTGAAGCTGATTACCAAGAAGAACAAGATAAAAAAGATTGGGAATTTGCAAAAAGAATGGGTCGTTGGTTGCCTGTCTACAGTTCTGAAAGAATTAATAGGTGTGAACGAAAGTACGGATCTATTACTGACTAACAATAACTATTATCTAAATGTTATGAATTTAATCAAAATTTATATGAATCTGTATTAATTATAGCGAAATTCTCACAAAAAAAGCATTAAATTAAATATTTCATCTAATTGTTATTATTGAACTGCCTAGGTTTTTTATTTTCCAATACAATTATTGTATTGATCTCTCGTAAGAGATATTTAATTTTATCAATTAGATAATAAGGAGATTATAAATGTTAGTACTAGGACAGATTAAGTTGATTAAAGATTTTCAAGAATGGAAAAAAATGGTTCAAGAAAATAGTGATAAATTAAAAGAATATGGAATGACTTTTATATTTGCTGGAACTCAAGCAAACGATAACACCATATTAAATACTGTTATGCACTTTCAATCTAAGGAGCACTTACAAAAATTTCAATCAGATGAAGAGTTAACCAAGCGTAGAGCTCAGGTTGTAGATGTTGACTCAGCTGTAATGACTCCAATTTCTGATACTGCTTTTACCAACTTCCCTGAGCCTTTGACTATAGAGGGGTAATTGTGTTTAACTAAATGTTATGAAATTAATTAAAACTAATATGAATTCAAATTAATTACGGCGAAAATTTCACAAAAGAATGATTAAAATTAATAATAATATTATTTTTGTATAATGAATAACTTACCAATTCTGTGTACCCAAATGTATTGTAATGTTAGTTAAGTTTAGTATTTATATAACAAGAAAGGTACACATAAGGTAAACAGAATAGGGTACATCTCTATAGTTGTTGAGTTATGTTGTCTTTTGAAATAAGCACTTATTCCTTCTAAGCAGAGGGTCGCAGGTTCGAATCCTGCAGAGCGCGCCAACATATCATTATAATAAAGGATTAAATGTTAATTTATCAATTTTCAAAAATTGAAATATCCAATTTATTCAAATATTTTTTACAAAAACTGAAATCATCATCCATATGAAATAGTCCTGGAAATGCGATACATTCTATTTTAGCTTTATTGGCTGATAATGCACTCTCAACTGAGTCCTCTATTGCTATACACTCATTTTCTTTTAAACTTAATTTTTTAAGGGCTTCAAAATATATATCTGGGTGAGGTTTTACTTTTTTTATTAGTTTACTGTTCCCAATAAAATTAAAATCTGTTTTTATTATTTTATCTTTAAGAGTTGTGAAAATAGCATCTATATTTTCAATTGTAGTAGTTGATGCTAGACCAATTTTTATATTGTTTAATTTAGCATATTTAATTACATCTAAAACACCCTCTCTGGGATTAATAATATTAGAATTTAAATATCTGTTAAAATATTGAGTTTTAAGTTCTCTAATTTTTTTTGAGTCTACTGTGTTCTGATTAATATTAGCAAAATATTCAACTCTATTTCTCCCCCCTGACTTTTTAAGTAAATTTTTGTAATTATTTTTATCCCAATACCAATCTAGTCCTATTTCCTTAAATGCATGATTAAATGACTGTCTTTGAATATCAGACGTTTCTACTAAAGTTCCTATAGATCCAAAAATTATTGCTTTCATAAAATTATCTAAATTTTGTTAATTACTAATTTTATTTAGCAGTCCAACCACCGTCTACCACTATCGACGAACCTGTAATCATTGATGAACCATTTGATGCCAGATATACAACTGCAGTTGCTACGTCACTTTCAGTAGCTAATCTACCAAGAGGTATATTTTTTAAAGTTTCTTTTTTAAATTTTTTATTAATAAAAAACTTTTTTACCATTGGAGTTTCAACAAAGGTTGGACAAACAGAATTGACACGAATATTTCTTGGAGCTAAATCCAGAGCCATTCCTTTAGTTAACCCTTCAATGCCAAATTTTGTCATATTGTAAGTACTTCTATTTGGTGCTCCAACTTTGCCTAGCTGAGAGGACATATTAATGATACTTCCTCCATTTGTTTTTCTATTTTTAGACTTTAACATCTTTCTGGATGCTAGTTGTGCAACGTGAAATGAAGCTTTCAAATTTAAATCAACCATATAATCCATATCTTCTTTTTTAATATTGTTAAAAAACTCAGGTATATTTGTTCCCGCATTATTTACTAAAATATCTAATCTATTAATTTTTGAAAAAACTTCAGTTATTTGATCAAAATCAAATAAATCACAAACATAAAATTCACATTTTCTTTTTAATTTGTTTATTTCTTTTTTAACTTTAATTAGATCTTTTTCAGTGCGACTTAAAATTATTAAATCAGCACCTGCTTCTGCTAAAGCAATAGCTGAAGCTCTTCCAATACCTTTTCCCGCACCTGTCACAAGTGCTACTTTTTTCTTGAGACTTAAACTTTTTAAATACATCACTCAGGTTTGATTTTAGATACTGGTTTTCCATAGGCTACATTAATACCACCATATCTTCTTGCTCTAACATTACATTGTTCGGCATGACCTATAAAACCCTCTAAATATGATAATCTTGATCCATATTCTGCAATTTTTGTAGCTGCTTCATCAGTTGTAATTTTTTGATAAGTATGAGTTTTTATAAATTTACCGACCCATAAACCACCTGTATATCTTCCAGCTTTTTTTGTCGGTAAAGTATGGTTTGTTCCTATTACTTTATCTCCATTAGCAACATTTGTCCTTGCACCCAAAAAAAGTGCTCCATAAGATGTCATATTTTTTAAAAACCATTCATCTCTATCTGTCATAACTTGAACATGCTCTGAAGCTATTTCATTAGCTTTCATTAACATCTCATCATAACTTTCACACAAAATTATTTCACCATAATCCTTCCAGCTAATACCAGCAGTATCTTTTGTTGGTAAAATTTTTAGCAGTCTATCTATTTCTTTTATTGTTTCTGTTGCTAAATCTCTTGAATTAGTAATCATTATTGCAGGTGAATTATAACCGTGCTCTGCTTGTCCAAGAAGATCTGTAGCACATATCTCTGCATCTACAGTATCATCGCAGATAATCATTGTTTCAGTAGGGCCAGCAAATAAATCGATACCAACCTTACCAAATAATTGTCTTTTTGCTTCCGCAACGTATGCGTTTCCAGGACCAACAATCATATCTACTGGCTCTATGGTTTCAGTTCCAATAGCCATAGCTCCAACACCCTGCATTCCACCTAAAACGTATATTTCATGTGCTCCTCCCATTTTCATAGCTGTAACTACAGCAGCATTTGGTTTTCCTTGATAGGGTGGTGTTGTTGCTATTATTCTAGGAACTCCAGCAACTGAAGCAGTGACTACAGACATATGAGCTGATGCCACCATTGGAAATTTTCCTGCAGGAACATAACAGCCAACAGATTGAACAGGTATATTTTTATGTCCAAGAATTACACCTGGTTGTGTTTCCACTTCAATTTCACTTAAACTTTTTAATTGTGCCTCAGCAAACGATCGAACTTGTTTTTGAGCAAATCTAATATCCTCTTTGTCATTATCAGAAACTTCATCCACTAATTTACTTATTTCATCTTCAGATAATCTAAATGAACTAGGTGAGTATTTATCAAATTTCTCTGATAATTCTCTTACATAGCTATCTCCCTTTAATTCAATTTCCTTTAAAGTGTCCTCAACTACTACTTTAACTTTATTGTTTTCTTCAGCTCTTTGTTTTTCATTTAAGCTCTTTTTGATAAATTCAATTGTCATTTTTATTTCTTATGAACTAATTTGAGCACATCTATTCCTAATTGAAATAAAATATGGACAATATCTATTGGTACCCAATTTTCCCTAATAAGACCCTCATTATGTAAATAAAAATCCATCACTCTCATAGTGACTAATTTATTAGTAGGTTCATATCCGAGCCAATCACTTGAACCGTGTGTTGCTTGAATACTGTGCCAACCACCTGTCATAGAATAATTACCATCACCTATTTCAATGTAATGACCAATTTTCCAATAATTTCTCTCTTTAAACGTCAATCTAAATGGTAGCTGATGATGCTCAATAAAACCTTTTAAACCTCTAGCAGTGCCTATACCACAGGGTCCGTACCACATCATTTTCGGATGCCAATAATCTTTTTGAGGATGGTTAATTAATTTCTGTCTAACACTATCTTTAGTAGCTCCAGTCTCAGTTTCTGGTTTTATATCTAAACTTCTTTGCATCGTAAGACCCTGATCAAGAGTTCTAGCTGATAAATCAGAGTCTAGGTTTTCAAAGGTTGTTCCGTCTCCAGTAATGGGTCCTGGCCACATTTCTTCTATACCTAAAGATGAATTAATTGGCCAAAAACCTGCTTGCCTTATAAAATCCATTATATCAATTAACACATGAGAATTGATTATTTTTTCATTTTCTATTTGATGAACCTCACAAATTCGTAAATGAATAGTTTTACCATTGGAGGGAACTCCCAACCATGGATTGACAAAAGTGCCAGTCAAATGACCAACAGTTGAGACATAAACCCTATCTTGAAAACTTCCTCCAATTATTAAATTATCTCTTCTCTCTAAATCTGGAAAAGAATTCAGTAATGGTTTCCAAAGGGTATTAATTATTTCATCAATGCCTTTTATATGATTTACAGGGTGGAATGCATAGATTTCAGCATTTTCATGATATGCATTCTTTATATTTTGATTTAAATCACTAACTTTGGACTCAGAAATTTTTTTTAGAAGATTTCTAATTTTTTTTTTATTTAATATATTTTTTTTAGGGTCCAAATTTATAATTTTTGCCCCACTTTTAATTGGAATACCGGTATCAAAATTTTTAATTTCGCTCAAGTTATATTGCCTCACCTATCTAATATAAATAAATATTACTTTGATTAACCTTATAATTTAAATAATATTTAACAAATGAAGAAATTTAAAATCTAATTAATGACGCAGGATATCAACAATCGTTTGGTAAAGTTTAATGAGCTTGTTCCTAGTAAAGTTCCATTTGTAGAAGGGAAACTTAAAGGGCATCAAGATAGACTGAATTATTCCATAGTTGGCCCTGGGGTGAGTGAGGATACCAAGCAAAACGTCAAGATAGCTGAAGAACATGGTTTCAATATCGGTGCAGTAAGTGCCGCTCCAATGAACGGATCAGGACTCCATAGCCACACTACTGCAGAAGTATTTTTGATATTTTCAGGCTCTTGGCGCTTTTATTGGGGCACAGATGGTAAAGAGGGCGAAGTAGTTTTAAACAAAGGAGATGTTGCTTCATTTCCCACTAATATGTTTCGAGGATTTCAAAATGTTAGTGATGAAAATGCATTAATATTTGTTGTTCTAGGAGAAAATGATCCGGGTGTGATAACGTGGACACCAAAAGTTTTAGAAAAAGCAAAAGAGTCTGGAATGGTTTTATTAAATGATAATACCTTAGTTGATCTTGATAAGAATAAAATTCCAGATGGAAAAGTTGCCCTTGAACCTATTAAAGAAAAAGATCTAGAGTCTTTCGATCATTACACTTCTGAAGAAATTGAAAAATATGTAATACGTTATGAAAATAAGGATAAATATTTAAAAGATGATGAGCATTATGACTCTAATTCAATTTTAAATTACCTTGACTATTTTAATGTTCATAACAAAGATTTTGAGCCAAACATAGACCATAACACAGGTTTTGGTTTGACGATGTTAAAAGGTAATAATGCTCATATTCATCCGTACACATTAAAAGAGTCTGAAGTTTATTTATGTTTAGAAGGTGAATGGGAAGTAACTTGCAATGATCAAAAAACCATAATTGGACCAAACGACTCTTTCTCGTCTCCTAGAGGATCAAATAGAAGTTTAAAAAATATTAGCAATCAAGAAGGAAGTATCTTTATTATACGACAAAAAAACCTCTAATAATGAAAGGTTTTGATAATAAATTTTTAGATCTACCAGATTATATAATTAAAATAACATATCAAATTTGGGAAAATAAAGATGTTGAGTCAATTAGAGACTATTATGCTGAGGGTATTCCAGTTAGATCTCCAGACGGTGTAATATATGGCCCTGATGCTGTAGTGAAGGCTACTTATGCCACTTTGAATGAATTTCCAGATCGACAGTTATTAGGCGAAGATGTTATTTGGATTGGTAATGAAGAACATGGATATTTATCATCACATAGAATTTTATCTAAGGCGACGCATTTAAATGATGGTATTTATGGAAATGCTACTGGTAAAACTCTCAAGTATCGAGTAATAGCTGACTGTGCTTGCAAGAATAACCAGGTTTACGATGAATGGCTTGTAAGAGACCAGGGTGCTATTGTGCGGCAGTTAAATATTGACCCTAAAAAACATGCAGCAAAAGTAATTGAAAATCAAGGCGGTAAAGATAAATGCCCAGCTCCCTTTAATAACGATACCTCACATGAAGTAAAATATATACAAATACCGATCTCAACAAATAATACTGGAATAGATTATGCTAACATTTTAAAGGAAATATTTAATAATAATTTTAACATAATAGATAAAGTTTATGATCGATCAGTCAATCAAGAACAGCCTGGAGGCAAGAAAGCATTAGGGGTAGATGAGGTAAAGAGTTTTTGGTCTTCACTAAGATCTATGTTTCCAGATTCAATTTTTAAAGTTGAACATGTAAGCTATTTAGAGGAAAAAAATGAGTATAAAAAGGCATCTATTAGATGGTCACTAGAGGGAATTCATTCAGGACCCGGATTATTTTCTGATCCTAGTAATGCAAATGTTCATATAATGGGCATATCTCAGGCTGAATTTGGTCCAAGAGGGATCAAAAATGAGTGGGTTCTGTTTGATGAAACAATAATTTGGAAACAAATTTTATTAAAAACTGGATAACAATTGAAACTACTAACAAAAAGAGAAAAGAAAATTATTGAATACATTAGAAATTTTGACACTCCAACTATTTCAAATTCACTAGAATTATTAGATCCAACTCTACGATCAAAAGGACACACACAAAAAACAATGCATTGTCTAAATCCGAGTTTAAAACCAATTATTGGTTTTGCCAAAACAGCGATTATTACATCCAGAAAAAAGAAAAATACAAATATAATAAAAAATAGAGATAAATATTATGATTATATGTTCGAAGGAAACTACCCTAAGATTTGTGTTATAGAGGATAAGGATAAGACAAATACAATTGGTGCATGGTGGGGTGAACTTAATGCATCTATACATTTAAATTTTGGATTTGTTGGAGCTATAACAAACGGAGCAATGAGAGATTTACAGGAGATAAATAGAAAGTTTCAAATATTAAGTGGTGAAATAAGAGTAGGGCATGGATACAATCAAATTCATAAAATTAATTGCAATGTTGATATTTTTAAGATGAAAGTAAGACCTGACGACCTTATTCATGCAGACATACACGGTGCTGTTGTAATAAAAAGAGACTTTTTAATTGAATTACCAATGGCTATTAAAAAAATGATAAAAAAAGAAAAAATAATTTTTGATTTCTTAAAAAAAAATAAAAAATTTTCGAAAAAACAATTCTTAGATAAATATAAACAATTTATCAATTCATAATTATTATGGCATCTAAAATTTTGACAACACACGTTGGGAGCTTACCAAGGTCCAAAGAACTATCAGAGTATCTCTTTGCCAAGGATAAGGGTGAAGAATACAATAAAAAATTATTTGGAAATATTTTAAGCTCAAATGTTGAACAAATTGTAAAGAGACAACTTGAAGTTGGGTTAGATTTCATAAGTGACGGTGAGATGAGCAAGATTAGTTATGCCACTTATATTAAGGATAGAATTGATGGTTTTTCAGGAGAAAGTGAACGAAGAGCACCTGCCGATTTAGACGATTTTCCAGATTATAAGGAAAAGTTAGCTATTAGTGGTGGAACACCTACTTATTCAAGACCATGTTGCACCAATGAATTAAAAATAAAAGATAATTTTTCTTTGTTAAATGATATTGAAAATTTTAGCAACGCTTTAAAAAAGTATGATCATGCAAAAGCATTTATGAATGCAGCATCACCGGGCGTTATTAATGTTTTTATGCCAAATAAATTTTATGCTAGTGATGATGAATACTTAAATAAACTCTCTAATATTATGGCAAATGAATATGAACAAATTACTAATGCAAATATTCATGTTCAATTAGACTGTCCAGATTTAGCCCTAGCTAGGCATATGAATTTTAAAGATCTATCTGAGGAGGATTTTTTAAAAAAAGCTGAAATGCAAATTGAGTGTTTAAATTATGCTTTAATAAATGTTGATATTGAAAAAACGAGAATGCATATTTGTTGGGGCAATTATGAGGGACCACATACTCATGATATTGCTCTTAAAAAAATATTACCTATAATTCTAAAATCAAAAATTAAATATTTTTTAATTGAGTCATCTAATCCTCGTCACGCTCATGAGTGGAAAGTCTTTGAAGAAATAAAATTACCAAAAGATAAAGTGTTAGTACCTGGTGTAATTGACTCTACATCTAATTTTGTAGAACACCCAGAAGTAGTAGCTGAAAGATTAATAAAGTATTCAACAGTAGTACCAAAAGATCAATTAATGGCTGGAACTGATTGTGGTTTTAGTACTTTTGCAGGCTTTGGAAAAATTGATGAAAATATTTGTTATGAAAAACTTATTGCATTAGTGGAGGGTACTAAACTCGCTTCTAAATTTATTTAGAATTTTCATTTTTATTTCTCTCAAGTAAATCAATACCCACACATTTTAAAAAATGAAGATGATCAATTAATATCCAATTTTCTGCTATTTTATCTCCATCTCTTCTATAAAGGTCAACAACTCTCATCTCCCCAATAAGATCTGTGTCTTGTTTGAATCCCATGTAATTACCTTTTGGTTTCATTTTTAAATTTGGCCAACCAAACCATCCACCATAATTGCCCTCTGAGTTTTCAAGTATATGTCCGGAAAAATCAATAAAATCTAAATTATCCTCAAAAGGGCCCGTGTGACCTTTTAAATAACCTTCATAGGTATATGATGCACCAATACCCCCAGGTCCCCACCATATCATGTCCTCATGCCAGTCTTTATGTAGATCTTGAATTGTTGTCCTCATCCCCTCACCAATTAATCGATTTGCCATTCTCATTATTAGGTCAAGAGTTTTCTTTCCTTCTATTTCACTTTGTTTATCAAAGCATAAACCCTGATGTGTTTTAGGTCCTGGATTAAAGCCAATCATCCCCGTTGACTCTGGGACAACTGATAAATTTAAATGTTGCATAAATTTTAAAATGTCTAAAAAAAAAGCACCTTCTTGTATTTTGTTATCCTCTACTTTATAAAACTCGCAATACCATAACATTACAGTCTTAAAATTTGGTTGAATATCAAAAAAAGGAAAATTAAAACTTCCAAGCAAATGTCCCATATTCACAACCCATTTTGAAGAATGATTATCAATTAAATTTGTGCCAGCATAAAAGATATCCATTCTTCTTTGGATAGGCTTAAATGATTTTTTTATAGGAAACCAAAATTTTGTTGCAAATTCTTCAATGCCTATTATTTCGTTAAAAGGATGTGTACATTTCATATTAAAATTATTAGATGTGTACTTAGAAATTATTTCAATTAAGTTATTTTCACTAGCATTATCAACTTCATTTATAAAATTTAATACTAATGATTTTTCTTTCTGAAAATCAGACATCAGTTTATTTATAATACAAAAGAAAAAATAATAATATTCATTTTATATAAAATTATTGCTTTGAATTTTATTTAATAGTATTAGTAAATTTATTTATGAAAAAAACTTTAATTAAAGATATAAAACCATTCCCTTTAAAAGATCATCATATGCCTAAAAATTTTGATATCTCTCTTAAATCTTATGGTGGTGGTGGTAATGCTAATTCTTTAAATCCAAATCCTAAAAATTTACCATTTCAATCAATGCAGGGATTTGAAAAACAATATAAAAATATAATTGATTATATTGTCAGAATTACATACAGCATATGGGAAGAAAAAAATATCGGTTATATATATGATACTTATAGCCCAAAATGTCGTGTTTGGGATGAACTTGGATTACAATTCGGATCTGAAAAAATTGTCTCAGATACAGTTCATACTAATAACGCCTTCCCGAATATTCGATTATATGCTGATGAGGTTATATGGGCAGGAGACGACAAAACTAGTTTTCATACTTCACACAGAACTATAATTACAGGCACTAACACTGGTTATAGTAATTTTGCCAAACCAACAGGTAAGTCAGTTAGGCTGTTCTGTATTGCAAACTGTGTAGCAAAAAATAATGAAATATATTATGAAAATGTTGTTTATGATACTGCAGGTTTAATAAAACAATTAGGCTTAGACTTAAATGAAGTAGCAAAACAAATTGCTAATAAAGGAAATATTGGTCCTTTTGCTCCTGATTTTAGAAATTCAAAACCCAAAAGAAATATTAAAAAGTTAAAGCCCATAAGTTTCGCAATACCTGATAAAATTAAAAACATTAGAGAGTTTGTTCATGCGGTTTTTGATACTATTTGGAATAGAAGAAATTTTTCTGCTATTGATAGTGTTTATACAAAAAATATAAAATTTGAAGGATCAACTAGTCGAAAATTTGTTGGAATACCTAAGTTGAAACATTTTATAATTTCATTTATTGCATCATTTCCTGACCTTGCACTAAGTATTGAAGATCTATATTGGATGGGAAATAGTAAAGACGGTTATTTAGTATCAATTCGTTGGGGCGCTGTGGGTACTCACAAAGGAAATGGAATTTATGGAAAACCATCTAATAAAGAGTGTTATCTTTGGGGCATTACACAATGGGAAATTAAAAATAACAAAATCGAAAAAGAATGGACTGGTTTCAATGAATTGGCAATCTTAATACAAATTTTAGGAGAAAAAAAATGAATTTAAATGAAAGTAAAATACTATTGCAAAACATGTACGATGCCTTGAATGCACAAGATTTAGAGGCACAGCATAAATATTGGAATGATGATATGATTTGGCATGGACCTCCAGGTTTTGGTGATATACACGGAATTGAAAATTTTAAATATAAGGTTCTTAAACCCTTTTATGAAGCGTTTCCAGACTATCATGTAAAAAATGATATTGTTGTCGCAGAAGGTGATTGGATAAGTGCGACAGGTTATTTAACTGGCACACATAGCGGAACTTATCTAGGTGTACAACCAACTGGTAAGGCAATTAAAATGCAATTTTCTGATTTTTGGACAATAGAAAATGGTAAATTTATGGATAATTATGTGATGGTCGATAACCATGGTGTTTTTGAACAAATGGGCCTTAGTTTTAGATAAAAACAATATTACAGTAATTTCCGCGACCATTTCTCTTACATTTAAATTTTATTTTATTTAGTATAGTTTTAAAAATAATATTTTATTAACACAAAGAAGAGGAAATAAATGAAAAAACTAATATTAGCTTTATTGATTTCGTTTGCATCTACTAGTGTTTTTGCAGGCAGCCATTCACCTTGTGGTGTAACAAGCGGTTCAATAAATATTTTAGCTAACGAATTTACTACATACAGAATTTTTATGGATGAAGTAAAAAGTTGTGCTGGACCAGATGCGGATTTTAATGTCACGCACTCTGTTGACCATAATAAATTACAAGTAGCTGCTTTATCAGCAAACCCTGCTGAATTTTCAGCAAAATTAGTTACTAATGGTTCAATTACACCTTTAATGAATGATGGTTTAATTCGTCCACTAGATGACTTAGTTGCAAAATATGGGTCAAACTTAAATGATAACCAAAAGATTACAATTGATGGTAAAATTTATGCTGTAGCTTTTATGGCTAACGCACAGCATCTTTGGTACAGAGAGAGTATTCTCAATGATTTAGGCATAGCTGTCCCTTCTACTTATGAAGAAGTAATTGCTGCTGCTGAAAAAATTAAAGCAGCTGGAGTAATGGAAAATCCATATGCAGGAGCTTTCAAATCAGGATGGAATCTTGGTCAAGAATTTGTAAATATGTATCTTGGTCATGGTGGTGAGTTTTTTAAATCAGGTTCTGCACAACCTAACGTGAATAATGAAAAAGGTGTTGCAGCGCTTAATGTTATTAAAAAATTAACTGAGCTAAGTAATCCTGACTTTTTAACACAAGATACAAACGCTGTTAAAGAAGAATGGGAGTCTGGTAATGTTGCATTAATGCATGTTTGGAACTCAGGCGCAGCTTCTTTACTTGATGACGAAGGTGATCAAAACATCAAAGCTGATACACGATTAGCGCCTTCACCAACTGTGGGTGGTGGAAACAAGCCAGCAACCACTCTATGGTGGGATGGAATTGCAATTGCAACAAATACATCTGATGAAAACGCAGAGGCCTCATTTAGAGCTTTGGTTGGAGCCGCTTCATCAACTGATTTAGCCAATAACAACCCAAATGCAACTGTTTGGTTGATTAAAGGTTACACACCTGGTGATACAGCAGGGCCTGTTGTTGACGCAGCAAGTAGAGGCACAACACCTTACCCTAGTTTTCCACACATGAGCTTAATGCACGGTGCTTTAAGCACAGAACTTGTGGAATTTCTTCAAGGTAATGAGTCAGCCGAAAAAGCATTAGCTGATGTTGAAGCTGCTTACATAGCTAAGGCTACTGAGCAGGGTTTTTTATAATCCAAAGCTAATAAATTCTATTAAGTGTGGATCTTAGTAAAGATCCACACTTTCTTACTTACAAAAAAAAATAATGCCTCACAGAACTTTCATTTGGTTTATTTTACCTACAGCTCTGGCAATGATTTTGTTCATAGGTTTACCAATTGTTTCTAGTTTCTTTCAATCCCTTCATATTGAAAATGAACAGGTTCTTATGGAGGTGGAAAATTGTGATCCATTTGGGTGTACTACAAATGTTAGAGTAGATGTAGAAGCTACAGAAAAAATAGAGGCTGAAAATCCATTAGGAAGATTTAATGGCTTTGGCACTTATATTGATAGAAATCACTTAGCTTTTGATGAAATAAGAGAGGCATGGGATAACAAGTCATCAATAGGTGAATTCAAAGATATCGTTTTAAATCTCCCTTTTTATAAAGCATTATTATTTACACTAACATTTTGTTTTGCTGTTACTCCACCAGTGATAGTATTAGGTTTTATAGTAGCTTTAAGTGTTAATACTTTAGCAAAGAGTCTTAAAGGTTTAATTGTATTTGGTACAATTTTACCAATGATTGTAACACCCTTAATTGGTTCTTTGGTTTTGTTTTGGATGATTGACTCTCAAGGAATAATTGGAGCCAGCATCCAAATTCTTTTTGATGACCCTAATCTGTCTCTAAAAGCCTCGAGTAATTTAACATGGATAACCCTGATTATTTATGGAATATGGCATAATACTCCATTTGCATTTGTTGTTTTTTATGCAGCCTTGCAGACGGTCCCACAAGATCCTTTAGAAGCAGCCTACATAGATGGTGCAACAAGGTTTGAACGCGTTCGTTTTATTGTTATTCCTCATCTATACCCTGTGGCTACTTTCATAATGCTAATCTGTTTAATGGATAATTTTAGAGTATTCGAACCTATCATTGGTTTTTCTGCTGAGGGTGTAGCTCAATCATTATCATGGATGATTTATCAAGACTTAAGAAATGAAAATAAAATGCTTTTTGGTTCTGCTGGAGCCACGTCAATGTTAACAATATTAGGGATAGCTTTTTTACTTACACCTGTGCTAATTAGAACTTGGAAAGAATTTAAAACTGAAAGATAAATGAACCAAACAATCAATAAATATTCAAAACAAATAATAATTGTAAATAGTATTTTTATATTATTTTGGCTTACTATATCAATTTTTCCTTTTATTTGGACACTCTGGGGTTCCTTCAAGGTAAAAGCAGATTTTTTCTCGAGAGCTGATTGGACATATGCTTTAAGTGGATTTAATACTTTAATTGAAACAGGCGCTACTACAACATTTAAAGCGTATTTAGAGTCATGGACAGAGGGCGAATTTGGAAGAGCTACAATGAATACAATGATTGTAACTGTATCAGTAGTATCAATTTCATTGTTTCTTGGAACTTTAGGTGCTTATGCTTTGTCTAGGTCAACATTCAAATATACTTTTTATATTCTAATTATTGCTTTGATATTTAGAGCTATGCCACACATTACTTTAGTATCAGGCTACTTATTTCCTTTTTTCCAATTGAATATATGGGGAATACTTCCAACTACAATTATTGTTTTGGTAGCTATAAACCAACCATTTACTCTTTGGTTGCTGTACTCTTTTTTTAAAACTGTACCAAAAGAATTAGATGAAAGTGCTTTGATTGATGGTTGCTCATATTTTCAAGCATTTAGGTATATTATTATGCCAGTAATGTGGCCTGGAGTAGTTACGGCAGGTTTATTTAGTATGATGTTGGCGTATAACGATTTTACAGTCACCGCATTGTTACTTAATCAGCATAATTATACAATGGTGCCAAAAATTAATGCTTATCTCGGCACAGTAGAGTACGGTGGAAATTATATGTGGGCAGTATCAAGTGTTGTTTCTGCGACAGCTCCTTTATTTATGATTATATGGTTTTTTCAAAAACAATTAATCAGTGGTCTAACAGCTGGAGCTGTAAAAGGTTAATTAAAGTTACGTAAATTTTTTAAACGAAATATAAGAATATATTTACTTTATCTGATACATGTAATTTTAGTAAAAAATCCTCTAAAATAATATCCATTATAAATGTCAGAAATTACAGCTAAACTAAAATTTACACAAGATACACTGATAAGATTAACAGGTAAGAAAGTTAGTCATAAGGAAATAAAAGATAATTACCTTAAATTATTATCTCATTTAAAACATAAGAAAACACTTATGATTGCTGGTTCCCAAGGTTCAGGCAAGTCTACTTTATCAGTTCTAATTAAAAAATTTTTTCTGAAATTTTACTCAAAGAATGTTGTTATATTAAGTATTGACGATTTTTATCTATCATCTTTTCAAAGAAAACGATTAGCAAGAAAATTCAAAACAGATTTATTTGAAACTAGAGGTGTACCTGGTACTCACAATTTAAAATTACTCTATAAAGTAACAAATAATTTAATGAAAAAGAAATTTCCAGTCTATGTTCCTGTATTTGATAAAGTTACTGACAACAAAAAAAATTATAAAAGAAAAATTAGTAAAGTAGATTTGCTAATTTTAGAGGGTTGGTGTGTTGGCTCAAAACCAATTGACATGAAATATTTAAAAATAAACATTAATGATTTAGAAAAAAAGAACGACTCTAATTTAATTTGGAGAACTGCTTATAATAGTGCCTTAACTGATTACCAAAAACTTTTTAAACAATTCAATTATTATTTATTTATAAAATTACCAGATTGGAAATTTGTAATTGATTGGAAATATAAACAAGAATTAGAACTCCGATCATTAAAGAGTAATATTCATCTAAAAAAAAAGCTCCATCAATTTATCAAATATTATGAAAAATTATCTAAATGGATGTCATTAAAAACACCAAGTTTTTGTAATGTTTTAATAACTTTAGATAAAAATCAATCAATTAAAAAAATCACATACAAATGAAAAGATATCTTATTTTTACTGATCTTGATGGAACTTTACTTGATCATGAAAATTATTCATTTGGAGCTAATAAGAAAACGATATCTACAATTATAAGTAACAAAAATGAAATTATTTTTAATACAAGTAAAACATTCAGTGAATGTAAAAAATTACTTAAAGAATTGAAATTATCAAATATGCCCTTTAGTACTGAAAATGGCGCTGTTATATATTTCCCTAAAATAAGATTTAATAAAATTAAAAACTCATCATCTTTTGAAAAATATTGGAAAGTAAGAATTGCCAAATTATCTTCAAAGGTTTGGCATCAATTTTTAAAAAAGAAACAAAAAAAATATAATTTTTTAATTGCTCAAGATCTTTCATCAATTATTTTAAAAAGATATACGAATTTGAATAATACAAATATGATGTTGGATCGGGAGGCAAGTCAAATTATTCTTTGGGATGATAATCTAACAAACTTAAAATCATTCAAAAAAGAGCTTAAATTTGAAAAAGATGGAATTTTTATAAAAGGTAGTAGGTTCATGCAAATTTCTTCTATATGCAACAAAAGAATAGCTAAAAAGCTAATATCTCATGTTTATGATATTCAATTTCGTGATAAATACTCAAGGAATACTATTGCTTTGGGTGATAGCAGAAATGATATTGACATGTTAAATTCTTGTAAATACTCCTGCCTAATTAAAAATTCTTCTGGTGCATATCCAAAATTGCGTTCTAATAAAAAAAATGTTTTTAAATCATCAAAGTTAGCACCTGACGGTTGGAGTCAAGTCCTGTATAAATTAAATAAAACATTAGATAATAAGATTTTTTAACCATGCCTGACTTTCATCAAAATGGCGTAATAGCTACACTTCATAATTTCAATTCGAAACCCATAGAGGAAATAGAAAAAGAACTTTTAGATTTTTCAAAAGTCTCACCCATGACTTTAATCCTTCCTTCTTTGTATTCAGAATTAGAAAAGCCAGCATTAACCTATATTGTGAATACTTTAAAAAAAGTTAAATACATTAAAAATATTGTTGTTGGTTTAGATCAAGCCAACAAACAAGAATTTATAAAAGCTAAAAAATTTTTTTCAGTGCTGCCTCAAAAAACATATATTCTTTGGAACGATGGACCTAAATTAAAAAAAATAGATCAACATTTATCTAAAATGGATCTTGCTCCTGCTGAAAAGGGAAAAGGAAGAAATATTTGGTACTGTATGGGATTTGTAATTTCTCTGAAAGAGTCGGGATCTGTTGCAATGCACGATTGCGATATAGTCACCTATGATAAAAATTTAGTAGCAAAACTATTTTACCCCGTTGCTAATCCAAAATTTTCATTTGATTTTTGTAAGGGCTTTTATCCCAGGGTTGCTCAAAAATCTATGAATGGAAGAGTGACAAGGTTACTAGTTACACCTTTAGTTAAATCCTTACAGAAAATGGTTGGATTTAATGAATATTTAAATTTCTTAGATATATTTAAATATCCTCTAGCTGGTGAATTTTCATTTAAATATAATTTATTGAATGACATAAGAATTCCACATGATTGGGGTCTTGAAATAGGAATACTCTCTGAAATGTATAGGAACTTTGCTAATAATAAAATTTGCCAAGTAGATATAGCAGATACCTATGAACATAAACACCAAGAGGTCTCTAAAAATAACCGGCAAAAGGGTTTATCTAAAATGACCATAGATATTTCTAAAGCTTTATTTAGAAAATTAGCTACACAAGGTCATGTATTTTCTAATGAGAAGTTTAGAACACTAAAAGCAACATATTATAGATTAGCCCTTGATATGGTTCAGATTTATAAAACAGATGCAGAGATGAATGGATTAAACTTCGATGTCCACAAAGAAGAGGAAATGGTTGAGCTCTTTTCACAAAATATTATCGAAGCAGGAAAAATATTTCTAGACTCACCAAGTGAAAATCCCAATATACCAACTTGGAGAAGAGTTGATAGTGCAGATCCAACTATTTTAAAATCTTTTAATGATGCCGTCATGGAAGATAACACCTAAAGTGCAAGAAGAATTAAAAAATAATCTAAACATACATTTTCAAATAATTTACAAGGATATATTAGATCAAAACGAAATATTAAAACTAATTAATAGAGTTCTTGATTTATTTCAAAATAAAGACCTAGGTATTTCTGAACCAAATTGGTCTCAAAAAGATATTTTCTTAATTACGTATGGTGACTCAATATATGAAGAAAAAAATAATAAATTAAAAACTCTAAGCAAGTTCTTAGATAAGTATTGTAGAAAACAATTCAACAATTTGCACATTCTACCTTTTTTTCCTTACAGTTCAGATGATGGATTTTCTATAATTGATTATGAGGAAGTAAGGTCTGATTTAGGTGATTGGAAAGATATTAAATCGCTATCAAAAAATTTTAGGATAATGAGTGACATTGTTATTAATCATGCATCTATAGAAAGTAAATATTTTAAATCTTTTATTGATAATAAAGCTGATACACAAAATTTTTTTATAAAACTTAAAGACAAACAAGGTTATGACCAAGTTGTTCGCCCTAGAAGCTCAGATCTTTTTAGAGAATTTGAAATAAATAAAGAAATTTATTATTTATGGTGTACTTTCAGCCACGATCAAGTTGACTTTAATTTTAAAAATCCTGAGGTTTTATTTTTCTTCATTAAGTTAATTCATTTATATCTAAAAAATGGTGTTAGAGTATTTAGATTAGATGCCATTGCTTTCCTTTGGAAAGAACACGACACCAATTGTCTAAATTTACCGCAGACTCATGAAGTTGTGAAATTATTGAGAACACTTTTGAATGCATTTAGTAAAAATACTTTACTTATAACTGAAACAAATTTACCTAATTTAGAAAATCTTAGTTATTTTGGGGAAAACGATGAAGCAAATGCTATATACAACTTTGCTCTACCACCCTTGCTACTATGGACTCTTGTGATGGGAGATAGCACAGCTCTTCGTAAATGGTCAATGGGTATGCCTCCTGCAAAAGATCATACATCTTATTTCAATTTCATAGCCTCTCATGATGGTATTGGTCTGAGACCGACAGAGGGAATTTTAACAGAAAAAGAGAGAAATAACTTAGTTGATATCATGACTGACTTTGGAGCAAAAACTACCAAAAGAAAAAAAACAGATAATACCGAGACTGTTTATGAAATAAATATCTCACTCATAGATGCTATGAAAGGAACATTTCAAGGAAGTGATCATTTGCAAATTGAAAGGTTTATTTGTTGCCATGCAATAATGCTAGGACTCGAGGGAATACCAGCATTATATATACATAGTATTTTGGGCTCTACAAATGACTATAAAAAACTAGAGCAAACAAAAAGTCATAGATCTATAAATAGAAGATCTTGGAAGTATGATGAAATTGATGGATTGCTTACAAACACTGATAGTTTTAATTCAAAAATATATAATCAATTATCAAAATTAATTGAAATTAGAAAAAACCAATCTGCATTTCATCCAAATGCAACACAATTTACATTTAATTTGGGTAAAAATTTTTTTGGCTTTTGGAGACAAAGTCATGACAAAAGGCAATCAATATTTTGTGTAAGCAATGTAACTAATGTTTTCCAATATTTAGATTTGTCAGAATTAAATCTAATAGCGTCAAATGAATGGTGGGATTTAATCTCTAATGAGATAATTATTGATATCAAATCAACAATTACTCTAAAAGCCTATCAAACTATGTGGATTACAAATTATTAATTAAAGATTATGTCTTTTCGACATAAGCCCTGAAACTGAGACTTTTTTTCTATTACTTTCATTAAAAAATTTGTGTTATATTTTTTATATGACCGATCCTAAAACATACAAATTTAACACTAAAACCTTACATAGTGGGCATCAGCCAGATAAAAATTTTGGCTCCCGTGCCGTTCCAATTTATCAAACAACATCATACTTATTCCAAGATGCAGATCACGCAGCTGCCTTATTTAATCTAGAGGAGGGTGGGCATATCTACAGCAGAATATCCAATCCAACTATATCTGTTCTTGAAGAGAGAGTTGCAGCTTTAGAAGGCGGCTCTGCTGCTTTAGCTACCGCCTCTGGCATGAGTGCAATGATGCTAGCTCTTCTAAATATTTGTAGTGCAGGTGATCATATTGTTTCCTCATCGCAATTGTATGGTGGCTCTTTTAACTTACTGAGACTAACTTTAAAAAGATTTGGCATTGAAACAACTTTTGTTAAGCCTAGAGACACAGAGGGTTTTAAAAAAGCAATTCAACCAAATACAAAATGTATTTGGGGTGAGTTGATTGGTAATCCTGGTATAGAAATTATGGATTTACCTGAAATTTCCAAAATAGCAAAAGGCGCAGGTATTCCTTTAATGGTCGATGGAACATTTAACACACCATATTTGTGTAATCTCTTTGAATTAGGTGCAGATATAATCACGCACTCTCTAACAAAATGGATGGCAGGTCATGGCACTTCTATGGGTGGAATAATTGTTGAAAAGGGTGACTTTGATTGGACTAAGGGAGATAAGTTTCCAACAATGACTGAACCATATGATGGTTATCACGGTCTTTCATTTGCAGAAGAATTTGGTCCAGCAGCATTTACTATGAGAGCAAGGGCAGAGGGAATGAGAGACTTTGGTCCATGTATGAGTCCAACAAACGCATTTAATATTTTAATAGGAATAGAAACTCTTTCAGTGAGAATGGAAAAGCATTTATCAAATACTAAAATAATGGTTGATTACTTAAGTAACAACCCAAGTGTTTCTTGGGTAAATCATCCAAGCTTACCGGATCACCCTGATCATAAAGTTGCTGCAAAATTAATGCCTAAGGGTGCTGGCTCAATGATAGCGTTTGGAATTAAGGGGGGCAAAGAAGCTGGTCACGCATTTATAAACTCTTTAAAACTAACATCACATTTAGCTAACGTTGGCGACGCAAAATCATTAGTTATTCATCCAGCATCTGCAACTCACTCTCAAATGGATAAAAAATCATTAGAGTTGGCAGGTCTAACTGAAGATATGATACGTTTTTCTGTTGGCTTGGAGGACATGGATGACATCATTAATGACTTTGAAAATGGTTTCAGAGCATCTCAAAAGCCAAGACTTGTAGCTTCTAAATGAAGCTAAAAGTTAATGGAAAAGAGGCATATTACACATCCAGTGGAAGAGAAATAGATAAAAATCAACCCTCGATTGTTTTTGTTCATGGTAGTGGTTTGAGCCACGTCACATGGGTGCTTCAAACAAGATACTTTGCATTTCACGGTTACAATACAATTGCGGTAGATTTACCTGGCCATGGTGACTCTGAGGGACCACCATTAAAAACTATTGAAGAGATGGCTGATTGGGTTGCAGACCTGTTAACAGCTTTGGGCATTGAGAAAGCCTCATATGTTGGTCATTCTCAAGGATGTTTGGTGGGATTAGAATTTGCACAAAGACATCCTGAGAAATTAGATTTACTTGCATTAATCAACGGATCTATGTCAATGAAGATGAACACTGAACTTTTAGACTTAGCATTAAATAAAGATCAAAAAGCTGTTGATCTCATGATGGATTGGGTACATGGGCCTTTAGGTCATAAAGGTGGCCATCCTGTTCCAGGATTAAGTCATTTAGGTATGGGCGGTCAGTTGGTATCTTCAAATAATGACGGAACTCTTGGTGCTGACTTCAATGCTTGCGATAAATACACAAATGGTGAAACTGCTGCTAAAAGTATAAAACACCCAACTTTATGTATCGTTGGCAAACATGATAAGATGACACCAAAAAAAGTTGGTTTAGAATTAGCTTCAAATATAGAGGGATCCAAAACAGTTGTTCTAGAAGAGTCTGGACATATGTCTATTTTAGAAACAGCTAGTGAAACTAAAAATATTTTAAAAAGTTTCTTTAAAGAAAATAGTCGTGCTTCATAAAGGGTCGTGTCACTGTAAAGCTATTGAGTTTGAGATTGACTCTGATCTTGAAAAAATAACGCAATGCAATTGCTCCATTTGTATTAGAAAAAATGCAAAAATGATAATGGTTCCTAAATCTAATTTTAAACTTTTAAAGGGAAAAGAAGATCTATCTTTATATCAGTTTAATCTAAACTTAGCTGAACATTTTTTTTGCAAGCATTGCGGGATATATACTCATCACAACAGAAGAACTGATCCAAACGGTATGGGTATTAATCTAGGGTGTTTAGATGATGTAGACCCATTAGACTATGAAGCTGGTCTTAATGACGGAAGAAAACTATCTTAGTCAGATCTTGATTTTAACATAAAAAAAACTAATATTGGCCATGGCCCAAGTTAAAGAATATTTAACATTTGACGACGTTTTATTAAAACCCCAAGCATCAACAATTCTCCCGAATAACGTCGATATTTCAACAAATCTAACAAAAGAAATAAAACTAAATATTCCTATCATATCAGCAGCTATGGATACTGTAACAGAGTCCAAAATGGCAATATCAATGTCTCAAAATGGTGGACTAGGAGTAATTCATAAAAATTACGATGTTGAGACGCAAAGTTATGAAGTAAAAAAGGTTAAAAGATACGAGGCAGGGATTGTTTATAACCCTATAACAATGAGCCCTAATAATACAATAGAAGATGTTTTAAATGTTATGGAAAAACAAAATATATCTGGTTTTCCAGTGGTCGATAAAGCTAATAAACTTCAGGGAATTATCACTAATAGAGATGTTCGATTTGTTATAAATAAGAAAACAAAAGTTAAAGATTTAATGACTAAAAAAGTAATCTCTATTACTCAAACTCAATCAAAAGGAATGTCTTCTTTTGGTCTCGCTAAAAAATTATTACAAGAAAATAGAATAGAGAAATTAGTTGTTACTGATAATAATAATAGATGTATTGGTTTAATTACTGTTAAGGATATTCAAAGAGGAGAAAAATTTCCTTATTCTGTTAAAGATAAGAACGGACAATTACTAGTTGGTGCTGCAATAGGAAGTAAGCCAAATGACTTACAAAGAGCTATAGAATTAGATAAAGCTGGTGTTGATATTTTATTCATTGACACAGCTCATGGTCATTCATCTGCAGTATTAGAGTCTTTTAAAAAAATAAGAAAAAAAATAAATTTACCTATTGTTGTAGGAAATATTGCTACACCTGAAGCTGCAAAAGATTTAATTAAATTAGGTGCAGATGCAATTAAGGTTGGCATAGGTCCAGGTTCGATCTGTACTACTAGAATTGTTGCAGGTGTTGGAGTACCTCAATTTACTGCTATTCAAGATATTGCTACAATAACCAATAAAAATAAAATTCCAATGATCTCTGATGGAGGGATACGTTATTCTGGTGACATTGTAAAAGCGCTTGCAGCCGGAGCCAATTGTATAATGGCAGGTTCTTTATTTGCTGGAACAGATGAGTCACCTGGAGAAGTTTTTCTATTTCAAGGAAGATCGTATAAGTCCTATCGTGGAATGGGCTCTCTAGGAGCTATGGCCAGAGGCTCAGCAGATCGATATTTTCAAGACGAAATCAATGAGGCTATCAAATTAGTTCCTGAGGGTATTGAGGGAAGAATTCCATATAAAGGTCAAGTATCTAATGTTTTATTTCAATTGACAGGAGGTTTGAGGTCTGGAATGGGATATACGGGTTCTAAGAACCTTACTATACTCAAAAAAAATGCAAAATTTGTCCGTTTGACCAATTCTGGCATTAATGAAAGTCACGTTCACGGTGTTCAAGTAACAAAAGAAGCTCCTAATTATCGCTCAAATTGAGTAAATCAGTTCTAATTATAGATTTTGGATCTCAATATACACATTTAATTGGAAGGAAAATTCGTGAGCTGGGAGTTTATGCAGAGATTTATCCTCCAAAGTATCTCAACAATGTAACTAATATTTTAAACCATTCAGTTTTAATATTATCAGGTGGTCCAGACTCTGTTTTAAATAAAAATGCACCTAAAATTGACATTCCTTTAGATCAAATCCCTATTCCAATATTAGGTATTTGTTATGGCTTTCAATATATCTCAAAGGCATATGATGGTGTTATAGAAAAAAGTAACCAAAGAGAATATGGAAAAACAATTATAAAGATATCAAAGTGTGATTTATTTAAGAACACTAACACTGAGCAACAAGTATGGATGTCTCATGGAGATAGTTTAACAAAAATTCCAAAAGGTTTTAAAATTCTTGCTAAAACTAAAAATAAAATACCAGCAGCTATTTATAAAAAAAATATTTATGCAATACAATTTCATTGTGAAGTTACACACTCTGAATTTGGCAATCAAATTTTAAAGAATTTTTTATTTAACATTTGTAACTTAAAAGAAAATTGGAAAAATAATGATTTACACCAAACTATTGGTAGATATCTAAGAATTAATGTCAAAGAAAAAAAACCAAATATAGTGTGTGCAGTATCAGGTGGGGTTGACTCTACAGTTTTGGCATTTGCTATTTCAAAATATCTGAAATTAGATAATGTTCATTTCATATTTGTAAATAATGGATTACTTAGAAAGTATGATATTAAAAATATAAAATCTGTATTTAAATCCTTCAATTTAAAATTAAATATAATTAATGCAGAACATATTTTTTTAAAAAAACTTAAAAATGTCACTGATCCAGAACTTAAAAGAAAGATAATTGGGGGGTTATTTATAGAGGTATTCTCAAAATATATTAGAAAATTATCACCAAAAGATTTCTATCTCGCACAAGGAACTCTTTATACAGATATTATAGAAAGTCGCTCTTACCATGGTGGAAGGAGTGTGACTATAAAATCACATCATAATGTTGGAGGGTTACCTAAAGATCTTAAATTTGACGTCATAGAGCCTTTTAAAGAGCTATTTAAGGACGAAGTTAGAAGATTAGGAATATTCTACAAACTCGATCAGAGGTTTGTTAACCGACATCCTTTTCCAGGACCAGGGCTTGGTATTCGGTGTATTGGAAAGGTTAACAGACAAAGACTAGACACTTTGAGAGAAATAGATGAAATTTTTATTAATTATCTCATTGAAAAGGATTTATACAACAAATCATGGCAAGCATTTGCAGTTTTACTCCCTGTTAAATCTGTAGGTGTTATGGGTGACGAGAGAACTTATGAGGAGACTTGTGTTTTAAGATGTATTAATTCAGTTGACGGAATGACAGCAGATGTATCACACATTGATATTGAAACTTTATCTGAAGTAGCAACTCATATAATTAATAAAGTTCCTAGAGTAAACAAAGTCCTATATGACATAACTAGTAAGCCCCCATCTACTATTGAGTGGGAATGAATTTAGATATTACAAAATTATCAATTGATGAATTAAAAACATTTAAGAAATTTAATAGAGAATTTTTACCAAAAATTAAAAAATTAGATTTTAATTTTGCTGATATGAAAAAAGGAGAATTAATGCTCATATCAACCCCAAAAGATATTATAAAATTTATTAAAAAAACTCCCTCTACCAAAAAGTATAACTTTAAAGATATTAGACTAAAATTGGCTAAAAAAAGTAAAGCGGATAATACTTGTCCAGTAACTTTTGGTATATTTCTAAGATTGGCAATAGATTATTCACTTATAGAAACAAAATATTTAAAACTTGAATGCCCCAACTTTCCTTTTTGGAGAGTTGAATACGATAAAAAAAGTAATGTTTATAAGAAAATAAGAAATTTTGATAATCTACTTAAGAAATATGATGGTCATTAAACTTACACAAAACTTACACAATTTAAAAAATGGCTTTAAAATAGTTGATAAACAATTATATTTTTAGCATCTACTATTGAATGGGAATAAAGAAATGAAATATTTTCTAGTAATTTTTTTGTTTACTTTTAGCTTTGCTAAAGCTGATAAGATTTTACCATTTCAGGCAGGTCAGGGATTTGATGAAATATATTTATGGGGAGAGGCTAACAGTGATAAAAAAAAATGGCTCATCCCAAAAAAAATACTCAAAGATCAATTCCTTGCTAAATTATTAGCATATGATAAATCACAGCCTTGGTTTACTCTGCACGATTTTATAGCGACTGGTGATTTTAATAGAGACGGTGTGCAGGATTATGTTGTAACAGTTCTTAATCTTGATAAGAATTTTAAACAAAAATTAGATCCAAATCTTGGGATATATGTTTGTAAAGCTGATAAAAACTCCGGCGCTTGTTTAGCAGAAGCTGGAGTAACTCAACACAATTATCAAATTATTCTTGGTCAATCAAAAACTGGTAGAGCTAAAGGTGATGAATCTTTTTGGGGTACAGGTCTTATACAAGACAATTTACCTTTTATTCAAAGTGGAACAGCACAACCACTTGTTGCGGATTTTAATGGTGATGGTTGGGATGATATATATTTGGCAGCAGCAGTAAATGATTTTGGAACAGGTTGTGGGGGTTATCACTCGTATTTTTTATCCCAACCTGAAGGTTTTTTAAAAGAGTCAAGTGCAACGCATATTAGTGGAGCTGACTATAATAAAAAGTTCAAAAGACTTTGTAATTTTTCACACCGTGCTGATGCGGGTGATTTCGATAAAGACGGTGACATGGATATCATTCTTGCCAGTATTGATTGGAAAGGAAGCAACGGTGAAATGCTATGCCTTATTAATGATGGTAAAGGCATAATGAAAAGTACCGTTTGTGCAAATCAGTTCGGTTTCTTAGCGAGACATGCAGACTTCAATGGAGACGGTCATATAGATATACTGTCTGGTGGACATAGCTCTAATTGCTTCAATTATCACAACAATTGGGCAGGTCATAATGCTAAAAATAAAGAAAGACATAATATTAGAATTCTATGGGGTGATGGTTCCAACAAATGGAACACTAAAAACTCAAAAGAAATAAAGAATGTGGGGTATCACACTAAGACTAAAGACAAAATTCCACTTTGTAATCCAGTCGGTACTATGATTGCTGATATTGATAATGATGGAGATATGGACATTGTTGGTTCTACTATTGGTCTAAATTATGTTGGTGGTTATTTAATTACTTATATAAATGATGGTGATGGTAATTTTTCTATATTTTGGCAACATTCAATTCATAGTGTAACAAAATTTAATAAAGAAAATTGGCCAAAGTCTGAAGTTGGGCATGATGAAAATGGTTGGTATCTCTCATTACATCCACTAGATGTTAATTTTGATGGGCATATTGATTTTATGGTAAATGGACATCATTTTGTTAAAGGTAATAACGATGTGTACATTAACAACGGACAAGGATTATTTACCAAAATTGGTAATAAAGAGTTGATGGAATATGCTAAAGTATTTTAGTTTTAATTTAGTTAATATAGTACCCAGGAAAAATAAAGCCATATATGACATAACTAGTAAGCCCCCATCAACTATTGAGTGGGAGTAAAGAAATGCAAAACATGCTTCAAAAAGAAATAAAAAAACTTGATGATTTGTATAAAAGAGGTCTTTTAAAGGATGCAGAAAAAATTGCCGTATTAATTACTAAGGAATACCCTAATAATCAATTTGGTTGGAAAATTCTTGGAGCTATTCTTGCACAAACTGGAAGACTATCTGAGTCAGAAATAGCAAATAGGAAAGCAGTTGAGCTATCTCCCAAAGATGCATATGCACTTAATAATTTAGGTTTTGTTCTACAGTCTTTGGATCGACTTATTGAGTCTGAAATTACTCTAAAAAAAGCTATTCAATTTAATAAAGATTTATCTGCAGCACATTTCAATCTTGGAAATACTTTTCATAAACTTAGTAAAACAGATGAAGCTATAGATAGTTATAGAATGGCAATATCTATAAAACCTGATTATTTTGAAGCTTATATTCATTTATGTCAATTGCTTGAAAGAACTAACAACTTAGACAGTGCTTTAAATGTAATTAATGACGCTTTAATGAATATAAAAAATGGTAAATCACATTTTTTATACTTTAAAGCTCTTCTATTTTTTAGAAAAGAAATGTATGAATTATCATCAGCTACCTTAGAAAAAGTTAAAGTATTAGAGCTATCAAATGATAGAAAAGTAAGTTTTTTAAAATTAAAAGCTGATCTATATGATATTACAAAAAATTATAGCTTGGCTTTTGAAACATATAAACAAATGAATCAGGCAATCAAACTTGACTCATCTTATAGTAAAAATATAGCTGATAAATTTTTTAATAACCAAGTGGATAAAGTAAATCAAATAAAGCTTCTAGAAATTAATAAAAAATATGAAAAAAATAAAATTAATCATCCAATTGATCCTATTTTTCTTATTGGTTTCCCTAGGTCAGGTACAACTCTTTTAGATACTATTTTAAGAACTCATTCAAAGATTAATGTAATTGAGGAACAACCTATGGTTATTAAAATGGAAAATGCTTTTAGTAATACAATAAAAATTTCTGAAATTGAAAGCATAGATAATTCTATGGCAAACAATTTAAGTAAATTTTATTTTAAGGAGCTTAAAAATCATATTAATATTGACGATAAAAAAGTTATTATTGATAAATTTCCATTAAATATAATCAAATTACCTTTAATAAGTAATATATTTCAAAATTCAAAATTTATTCTTGCTTTACGACACCCTTTTGATTGTATTTTAAGTTGCTGGATGCAAAATTTTAGACTAAACGCACCAATGTCTAATTTACTTGATATGGAGAGAATAGTTGAGTTTTACTGTATTGAGATGGAATTTATTAGTTTGTGTCAAAAAAGATATTCATTAGATATTCATAAAATTAAATATGAGAATTTAATTAGTAATTTTAGATCTGAAATTACAAACACTTTATCATTTTTGAAACTAAAATGGGAAAATGACCTAATTAACTATCAGAATACTGCCTTATCTAGAGTAAAAATCAATACACCCAGTTATTCTCAAGTTATTAAACCATTATATAGTAATTCATCTTATAGATGGAAAAATTATGAGAAATATTTAAGTTCTTTTAAAAAACAACTCGAACCTTGGATAGAAGAATTTAATTATACGTTTTAATATGAAGATAATTGATTTATTATAATTTATGTTTATTTATATAAAAAAATATTTCAATTTATAAAATATAATCTTAACAAAGCTTATTTCATACATATTATGTTTATGATTTACTTTTTATCGTGATTACAATTATATTTAATTTATTTAAAAAAAATTATTTTTTTACAATTTTAAAAAAAATTTTAAAGAGATTTGAAAGGAAAACTTTTGCTGAAGCTACTAAATGGGCTAAATCTCATGTTAAGTATACTACTGATGAATATTTACTATCAATAGATAAAAATTTATTCAAAGAAACAAAACTATACATGAAAGAATTAGAGAAAGAGTCTTTAAAAAAATTATCTACTTTAAAATTTTCTTTAGGAGGTGGTGGAAATTATAAATTACTTTATTTTTTTACAAGAAAATTAAAACCTGAAATAGTTATTGAAACTGGAGTAGCCGCTGGTTGGACCACTCTAGCCATTTTGAAAGCTATGAAAGCAAATAATTTTGGAAAATTATATTCAAGTGATTTTCCATATTTCAGAATTAAAAATCCAGAGAAATATATTGGATATCTCATAGATAAAAAAACTTATTATTCAAATTGGATCCTCGACATTAGAGGTGATGACATAGCTTTAAACAATTTTGCATCAATTATTAATGATAGTTCAGTAAAGTTATTTCATTATGACAGTGACAAATCATACTCAGGTCGAACAAAAGCCTTTAAAACTATAAAAAATAAATTATCTAATGATGCAATAATTATTTTTGATGATATTCAAAATAATCTTCATTTTAGGGACTTAGTTAGATCACTTAATGTAAATTTTGAAATTTTCGAGTTCAAAGGGAAGTTTGTTGGAGTAATAGGATTTCAATAATTTTTAGATACATCAACAATAGGCAAGTTTCACCTTCAAATACAGGTCTTATATAGTTGTTAATATTTGTTATTTATTTATTTTTTCTAAAAAATTTAGCAATATTATTTCTTTTTCTACTTCAGATATTGATAAAAATATCTATTTTATAATTGTGAAAGGTAAATTTAATAGAATTGATCGCTTACCTCCTTATATTTTTGGTGAAATAAATAAACTTAAAGCTAAGCTTAGAAAGAGTGGAAAAGATATCATTGACTTTGGTATGGGCAACCCAGATATGCCTACACCAAAACATATAAGAGACAAACTAAAAGAAGTTACAGATAAACCTGGAACTGGAAGATATTCTGTAAGTAAAGGGATACCTGGACTAAGAAAAGCTCAAGCTAAATATTACCATAAGAGATTTGGTGTAAAATTAAATCCTGATAATGAAGTTATTGTAACATTGGGTTCAAAAGAGGGCTTAGCTAACTTAGCTCAAGCAATTTCAACTCCTGGCGACATTATTATATCTCCCAATCCCTCATACCCTATACACCCTTATGGATTCATTATAGCAGGTGCATCATTGAGACATTTACAGACAATGAAAGATGGAGTTTTTGATCCTGAAACTTATCTTGAAAGACTAGATCGATCTATAAGAAATAGCACTCCGTCTCCAGTAGCTCTAATTGTATCTTTTCCATCAAACCCAACAGCGCAAGTAGTTGACTTAAATTTTTACAAAGAAATAGTTAAGATGGCTTTGAAGTATAATGTTTATGTTTTATCAGATCTTGCTTATGCTGAGATATACTTTGATAAAAAACCACCTCCCTCAATTCTCCAAGTAAATAGAGCTAAAGAAATAGCTGTTGAATTTACTTCTATGTCAAAAACTTATGCTATGGCCGGTTGGAGAATAGGATTTGCAGTTGGAAACAAAAAACTAATTGAAGCCCTTACAAAAATTAAATCTTACTTAGACTATGGAGCTTATACACCAGTACAAGTTGCTGCAGCGACAGCACTAAATGGTCCTCAAACCTGTGTCTCAAGTATTCGATCAATTTATAAGAGTAGGCGAGATGTTTTAGTTGAGTCTATGTCAAGGTCTGGATGGGATATACCTAGTCCTTCAGCTAGTATGTTTGCATGGGCACCAATCCCTAAAAAGTACCAAAATAAAGGATCTCTAAAATTTGCAAAAGATTTAATGGTCAAAGCTGATGTAGCTGTATCTCCTGGTATAGCATTTGGTGAATATGGAGAAGGTTTTGTTCGCATAGGACTGGTTGAAAACGAGCAAAGAATTCGTCAGGCAGCTAAAAATGTACGTAATCTAAAACTTTAGTCTAATTATTAACAATATTTTAAATTAAATAATATATTGCTTATATTTTTGATAATTATATAAAACCAACCTTAAGATGATTAACACAAAAAAAATAGGCTCTGTTCTCAAAAACATCAATAATATTGATGAATTGAGCATTATAGATGTAATTGATTGTAATCAAGGTCAATTAATTGCTGTTAAAGTAATTTCAGTCAATCCAAATTATAATAAATTGGAGTTAGTTTCTGGAAGAATTACTGAATTAACTGAGGGAGATATTATCGTTGGTGCCTTGGGTAATAGAATTGCTTCTTCAGGAATGACAGGTTCTGTTCCTACTGAATTAAATAAACACGACAAAATTCATATTTTAAATTTAGGAGGAGTTATTGGTAATTGTAAAGATTTTAATATTCTTCTAGGACCAGCTACAGAATGTGAAGTCCTTGGATCTGTTGTAGATAATAGTAACAAACAATTGAATCTAGTTGATTATTCAAAAATAAAAAAAGAAATGAAAATTAATAATAAAGTACCATCTATTGCTGTCATCGGAACAGGTATTGATTCTGGTAAAACTACTGTCACATCTTTCATAATCAAAACTCTAAGTAATTATTTTAAGAAAATTAATGCATGTAAATTAGCAGGCACCGCTTCACAAAAAGACTTATATTCTTATGAGGATAATGGTGCTTATAAAACATCAGATTTTGTAGATTACGGTCTGCCTAGCACATGTATGAACGACAAAAAAACTATACAAAGTTGTTCAGCATCAATTATTGACAATATGTCTGAGGACGCTGAGATAATTCTAATGGAATTAGGTGATGGTTATCATGGCGATTATGGAACTAAAGAAATAATTCAAAATACTGACATTACAGAGTCAATTGAAGTAATTGTAATTTGTGCTTATGACGTTTCAGGAGCAGTAAATATTATAGAAAATTTAAAATCAAATAATTTAGATAATAAATTACTGATTATAAGTGGCCCTGTAACTAATAATTTATCTGCTTATAAACAATCAATTGATAAGTTTTCTATACCTAATTCAGACTTTTTAAATATTTATAATTCAACTAACCATGTCAATGTTTTTGCTAAGATAATTAATAGGATTAATAATGATTAAAGTAGGCATAATTGGAGCAAATGGTTATTTAGGTGTTGAGTTAATAAGAATTCTCTCTGTACATCCTGAAGTAAAATTATCAAAAATCTTTCAAAGAGAAATGGAAATAGATGAGGAATTTCCTCATTTACAGTCATTGGATCTAAAAGATTTACAGACATCTGATCTTGATGAATTTAAAAATCTCGATTGTGTTTTTTTATCATTACCTCATGGTTCAGCCCATGAATATGTCAAAGAATTATTATCAAAAGTTAAAATTATAGACCTAAGTTCTGATTTCAGGATTTCTAATCAAGAGGATTATAACAAATATTACAAAACAAATTTTGATGCTGATATTCAAAGCAAATTTCAATATGGATTTATTGAAAATTCAATTGATGACATAAAAAAATCTTCTAACATATCCAATCCTGGTTGTTTTGCACTAACAGCTCAACTATCTTTATTACCATTTCAATCTATAATTAAAAAAGTATCTATTACTGCTATTACTGGATCAAGTGGTGGTGGTAAAAATCCCTCAAATAAAAATCATCATTCGACAAGATCTAAAGATATTTTTTCATACAATATAAATTCTCATCGACATTTAGGAGAAATTTATCAATCTTTTCCTAATTTAAAGGAGACTCTATCATTTGTTCCACTGTCGGGACCTTTCTCTCGAGGTATATATCTAACAAGTCACATAGAAACATTTGAAGATTTAACACATGAGTCATTAAATTTAAGCTTAGTTGATTGTTTTAAATCTTCTCCTTTTATAAGAATACAAAATAATACTAAACTCTCTAATGTAGTAGGTTCAAATTATTGTGATATTTCATTGTCTTTCAAAGATCAGAGGCACATCGTTGTAGAGGCTTGTTTAGATAATTTAGTAAAGGGTGCTTCAGGTAACGCTGTTGAGTGTATGAATATAATTTTTGATCTTGATCAATCATTAGGATTGAAACAAATGATACCCTTATATCTATAATGAAAAATCAAAGTTTTTATCAATCAATATTACAAAATTCCATACTTGTCATTAAAGTTAGTGGTAAAATTTGCGATAATGAAGGTAGTATTGATAATGTTATAAGCGACATTAAAGAATTATTAAACTCTATTTCGAAGTTAAAAGTTGTTTTAGTCTTTGGATTTGGACGACAGCTAGATAACTATATGATCAACGTACATGGTATTGAGCCAAAAAAAATAAATGGTAGAAGAGTAACATCTCCTTCAGACATAGAGGCAGCCAAAAAAATATCTGGTCAAATTTTAATAGATATTTTTAGCTTGAGTTCACGATATAATATCAGAAATTTTCCAATTCCTATTTCAAAAAAAGACTTTATTGCAGCAAAAAGAAGAGATGTAGTTGATGATATTGATTATGGTCAGGTAGGGGACGTCGTTTCAGTTGATGCTTTACAAATTAAAAACTTATTTAAAGAACATGATATGATAATTATGCCAAGTTTAGTTTTAGATAAAAATACATCTGAAGTATTAAATGTTAATGCTGACACCATTGCTACTGAATTAGCAATAAATCTCTCAGCTAGTAAGCTAATTTTTATCTCTGATGTCCCTTTTATCAAAAATACGCAAGGAGAAAGAATTTCTGCAGTCGATGAAAGTGTTGCAAGAAAACTATTTGATGAGAAAATCATTTCAAATGGGATGATTGTAAAAGTCGAAAACTCATTAAAAGCTCTAAATCAAGGTGTTCAAAAAATTCATATTATAAGTGGCGAAATAAAAAATGCTCTTATAAATGAGTTAGAGACAGAAGAGGGTATTGGTACTGTATTTCAAAAACAATCTTTAGATTATTGAAATTATATCGATTGAGTTATTATCTTTATTGCCTTTCTTATTTCTCCAGTTGAAACAGTCAAAGGAGGTGTAAGACGAATTATATTCCCTTGAATTAGAGTTGAAATAAGACCATTTTTTGACATTTTTTCATATGTTTTTAATGCGGTTTGATTATTTTTAAACTCTACACCAGCCATAAGACCCAAAGATCTTGTATCAACTATTTTATCTTTATGTAAGTGGTGCATTTTTTTTATTAGAGAAGATAATAAATTACCATTAATCAGTACTTTATTTAAAAAACTTTTATTATTTATGGTTCTAAAAACATTATATGAAACTCTTGTCTGAAGCATACCACCTCCAAAAGTTGAACCATGAAAACCAGTAGAAATAATTTTGGATATATATTTTTTAACTATAGTAGCGCCTATGGGAATGCCTGAACCTAGGCCTTTTGCAGAGGTTATGATATCTGGATTGACACCGTAATGTTTGTAAGCAAATATTTTACCAGTTCGACCTATACCACTTTGTATTTCATCCCCAATAAGCAAAATTTTCTTATTTTTACATATCCCTTTTATAGCTTTTGCAAAATTCTGACTGCAAATATTTATACCTCCGTCTCCCTGAACAAATTCAATTATGATTGCTACCGTTTTTTTATTTACTAATTTTTTCAGATGAGAGACATCATTAAACTTGCAAAACTTTACTTTTCCAGGAACAGGACCAATATTCGATTTATATTTTTTATTACTACCGACGGATAAAGCCCCAATTGTTCTCCCATGAAAAGAGGAGGTCATTGCGATAATCTCATCTTTACCATTTTTACTACCATAATTTCTCGCAATTTTTAGAGCAGCCTCTATACTCTCGGCACCAGAGTTAGAAAAGAATACATCCCCTTTATTGGAATTATCAGATAGTAACTTAGATAATTTAGTTTTAAATTCATGTATTTGTGATCCTGACAGATGAGTAATTCCTGTTTTTAGTTGAGCTTTAAGGCTGTTTTTAATTATAGGATGATTATATCCAAGAGAATTGACAGCAACCCCTGCAGAAAAATCTAATAATTTTCTTTTATCAGAGGTGTATAAATAACAACCATTGCCCTTTACCACTCTGAAATTACTAAACTTGTAAGTTTTTAATAAGTTATTCATGTTTTTTTTTACGTATATATTTAATAAAAAAAGTAAATTTTGATAGTCAAAATCTCCACTGGCTTATTTTATTCATAAGAAAATCTCTAAAAGCTATTAATTTTAAACTTCCTTTTAGATTTTCATGATAAACCATATGAACATCGTAACTTGGTCCTTCTATATCTGGTAATACTTTAACAAGATGGGCTTTATGTTGAGCCATATAATCAGGTAATGCAGCCAAACCTGCACCAGTTTCAACGGCTACTAATAAACCATATAGATTATTAATTGTAATATGAGGTCTTCTATTTTTTTGGTTTTTTTTAACACCAGTCTTCAGTATCCAGTTGGTGTCAGAAAGGGGGGACGGTTTTCCAATGCCATATGTAATTAATCTATGACTATTAAGTTCTGATCTTCTCAAAGGCATACCCATTTCATTTATATAATTCGCTGATCCGTAAATATGGTATTTGATTGTTGCTATGTGCTTTGAAACCAAATCTAAATGTCTTGGTTTTCGCATCCATAAGCCAATATCATAATCTTGGCGAAGCATATCTTGTTCATCTTCAGAATAGTTTAGTTTTAGATTAATTTCTGGGTATTCATGAATAAATTCGTTGATTCTGGGGCTAAGCCACATAGATCCAAAAGCAACTGTAGTATTAATGGAGAGGTTACCAGTAGGAACAGACTTATATTCAACTATCTTTTTTTCTATAGAATTTAAATCAGCAAAAATTTTTTCAGTTTCTTCGAAAAGATAGGAACCTTGCTCTGTGAGAGTTATACCTTTTGTGTGTCTTTTAAATAGTTTGGTTTTTAAACTATGCTCAAGAGATTGAATCTGTCTGGTAATAGCAGATTGACTAAGGTGAATAGTATCCATAGCTCTAGAGATGCTACCTGCTGTAGCTACGTGATAAAATGTTTTAAGTCTATCCCAATCCATTAATAATTGTATTTAGATCCCCGTTTAATATCAGAATGTCTATTAAATAATATTTTCTTGAAGATTTCAAATCTAATAAAATGTTATGAGCATCATTTAATTCATTCTTACTTTCGATAAGTTGCGTAATATCTATTTTTTGGGCTTTATATAAAATTTCATTTCCTTGTAGTTTTAATTCTAAGCTATCAATTATTTTTTCTTGGTTGTTTATTTTATTTAAATAAAAATCATAATTGTTCCAAGACTCTAAGTAAGTATTAAGTAAGTCTCTCTTTAAGTCTTTATGTTCTAATAATTTTTTCTGATAATTATATTCCTCAATATCAAAATTATTTTCATCTTTAAATCCGTCATAAATAGGAATGCTTAGAGATAGTGACAAGGATGAGGATCTTCTATGATCAATTACTGCAGAATAATTATCACTCTCACTTAGGGAATAGGTTAGGTCAACAGAAGGTCTTAAATCTTTTTTGCTCATCTCTAGTTCAGGTAAATATGTATTTTCAATAAAAGTGAGATATTGACCATAAGAGGAATTCATCAATTCTGAAAATAATTTCTTGCTAATTTGTGCGTTAGATACGTCTATCACATAATCAAAATTTACATCTTCATCATAAATATCTAGATCAAGTAACTTACTAACTTGCAGCATTAAATTATCTATTTTTCTATCATAATCTAAAGACACAGATTGTGCTTCTAATAGTTTGTTTTCTAAATCTAATACCTCTGTTTTTGTAATTCTGTTTGCCTTAAATAATATTTCAGCCTCTAACACTTTTTTTCTATAAAATTCTAAATTCAGTTGTTGATTTTTCTTTTTAAAGATCAATGTCTGTAAATTACTATAACCGTTTAGGAGTTCTTTGATTAATAACTCTTTTTGATACTCTCTTAGATAATCAAACGCTTGATTTCTAGTTTGTGTAGTTATTAAATTTAACTGACTAAATCCACCGTTATAGAGGTTAACCGTAGCACTTAATGAATGTGTATCTGTGTTTACTGTAGAAGTAGAGTCAGTGCTAGTTGTACTATTTGAAATAGAAAATGAATAATCTATTTCTGGTATATAGAGAGTATCAGCTAATTGTAAATTTTTATCGTCAATCAAATTGTCATACTTAAATTGTGAGTTTGTTTCATTTTTTTCGACAAGAATTTTTATTAAATCAGTTATTTCATAGGATAAAATACTCTTTGAAAAAAATAGAAAAAATGAGATTAAAAAAATTATTTTGATTTTTGCCATTCTTTCTCCAAATTATTCAAATTCCATTTCAATTTTTTTTTATTCATTGTTTTTTCCATTTTTTTAAATCTTTTCTCAAATTTTCTATTAGATTCCCTAATAACTGTTTCAGTATCAAGTCCTAGTTTTCTTGATAAATTAATACAAGAAAATAATAAATCTCCTAATTCCTCTTTAATTTTTCTCTTATTATTTATCTTCATTTCATTTGAAAGCTCATTTAATTCCTCTTTTACCTTCTTCAAGGTTCCATTTGCATTTTTCCAATCAAATCCTTCTTTTGCAGCTCTTTTTTGAAGCTTAAGTGAACGTGTAACAGCAGGGAGATTTACACTTACACCATCTAAAATAGATTTTGCACCTTTCTTCTTTCTTTCAAATTTTTTTTGTGTTTCCCAAAAATCATTTACATCTTGAACGGTTTTAATTGACTCATCGCGCATAAAAATATGAGGATGACGAGATTTCATTTTTTTTACACTTGTATCAATGACATCTTCAATTGAGAATCTCTTTTTTTCAGCAGCAATAACTGAATGATAAATAACTTGAAGTAACAAATCGCCAAGTTCTCCTTCTAGTTCTTTGTTATTATTTGACTCAATTGCTTCAATAACTTCATAAGCTTCCTCTAAGGTATACTTTGCTAATGATTTGGAAGTTTGTTGTATATCCCACGGACATCCATTTTTTGGGTTTCTTAGTCTCTTAACTACATTAATTAAATCATTAAATTTGTTCTTTTTTTTTACCATGCTAATGCCTGTGCCTGAAATATTTGACTCTTATAACTTCTAATATCTGCATATGCATCATAAATTTTATCTTGTTTTCTAGCGCATAAAATAAAACCTTCGCTCCAGTCTGTAGTTTTAAGACATTTATGTCCTTTTTTATTTAATTGCGAGATAAAGTGCGAAAGACGGTCTTCTAATAATAATTGTTTGAAATTTGGATCATGTGGATGAAAAAAAGCAGGTAAATGTTCTGATGAAACTCTTGGTTCATTTAACGCTTGGTCAATAGACCTATTAGAAAATATATAATTCATTAAAAATTGTGCTTGCCATTGATCTTGAGCGTCACCACCCATTGTCCCGCAACTTAAGATCTCTCTTTTTTTTTGATTGATAATTAAAGTAGGACTTAATGTTGTCCTTGGTTGTTGTTCAGGAGCTATAAAATTTACGTGACCTGGTTTTGATAGATAAAACGTCATCAATCTATTACCTAAGGGAAATCCTAATTCATTAATCACTTCATTAGATCTTATCCATCCACCACTCGGTGTACAAGAAATAGCATTATTATCTTTATCTATAATACTTATATGAACTGTGCCAGCTCCCCATGGTTTAATATCATTTTCAATTGGAAGCAATGATTTCTTGGATAGGGGGTTTCCTGGAATTATAGAGCCAATTGCCTTTTCTTTAATTAATAGCATTCTTTTATTAAGATAAGAGTCATTTAACAGGTGATTGGCCTTGACTTTTGAGTTGTACTTTCCAGTGAAATACATCTCTCTGTCAGCAAAAGTTAATTTTAAAATTTCTGTAAATTTATGAATATCATTAGCTGAATTAAGAGATTTAATTTTTTGTTTGTTAAGCATTTTCAACATCATTAAACTAGTTAATCCTTGTCCCCATAAATTAGTTTTATGAACTTGATAATCACCATATTTTTCTGAGATTGTTTTTTCAAATTTTACATTAAAATTTTCAAAATCTTCTTTTGAGAGAAGCCCTTCATTTTTTTGCGAATATTTTAAAATTGAGTTTGCAACATCACCCTTATAAAAAGCATCATGTAACTTATTAAATTTGTTATTACGAGATCCTGTAATTTTTTTTTCGTAATTACCAAGATAATCAATTAAGTTTGCGTAAGCCGAATTTCTAAATAAACTTCCTACTTTTGGAATTTCATCATTTTTTAAATATAATTTTGCAGAATTTTTCCACTCATTTATAAATTTACTTTTTAGACTTTTTAACCCAAATTTATTTTGGTTTATTATTCCAGTGTGTAAAGGATATCCTTTTTTTGCGTATTCTTTAGCATATTTAGAAATAGTCCTAAAATCTAGTTTACCAAATAATTGTAACATTCTAAAAATACTAGAAAACGCTGCTGGAACTCCAGCACATAAAATTCCTTCATCAGGAACTTCTGTGTATCCTCTTGTAACTAAATTTAAAAAATTAAATTTTTTTGGAGATATAGTATTACCATTTAAGACAAGAGGACTTTGGTCTTTGGGCTTTAAAATCATTACTCCTTCACCTCCCATGCCAAACATTTGAGGATTTACAAGGCCTTCAACTAACATAGCTCCAGCTGCAGCATCAAAGGCATTACCTTTATCATCATTTAAGATATTATGTGCAGTAATTGATGATAGATTTGAATGAGTTGCTATAGCACCGTTTGTTCCAGAATAACTCGGTATAAAACTGTTAGAGCTATTATCTAATATTCTGTAAGATCTATTCATTACAAATAATAATTTTACGACATTCCATAAATTATTTCTTTTTTAAATGATTGCATTATAAAGTTATATATGACCTGGAAGTTAATATCAAAATCTTCATACTCACAATTACTTGGAGAGTTAGAAACAAAATTAGAAAATAATCAACATAAGTATAGAATGACAGTTTCTGAGAAGCATTTAAATTCTGGAAACTTTGCCCATGGCGGCTTTTTAATGTCTTTTTTGGATAATGTTATGGGCAATGCTGCATATAAGTCGTTTGGTAACAGACCATGCGTAACAATATCAATGAATACTCACTTTACTTTTTCTGCACAAAAAGGAGATGAGCTTACTGGAATTCCTTCTATAGAGAGAATGACAAAAACACTTTGTTTTGTTAAATGCCAAGTATTTTCAAATAATGAAATTATTGTTTCAGGAAATGGTATTTGGAAGTTAGTTAAAACATCATCTATGAAAACTGTAAAAGACAAAAAATTAGATGACGATGGTGGTTGGTAATAATCTAATTAATTAGAGTTAATATTGAAAATACAGATATCAGAAATAAATGCATGTAAGGCACTTTTTTTCTCTATTTCTTTTTTTGTGGGCCTTTGGGCTATTAGAATCCCTGATATAAAAGATCAAATAAACGTTGACTATAGTGGCATGGGATATCTTTTTGTAATTTTTTCAATTGGCTCTGTGCTGACAATGATAGCGATGCCAAAAATAATGCAACTCTATCCATCAAAAAAAATATCTCTTTTATCTGGATTTCTAATTTGTATTTTATGGTTGCTCATACCATTTGCCCATTCATTCAAATTAATGGCAATACTCAGTCTTATTTTTGGTGTTTGTTATGGACTTTTTGAAGTAATTCTTAATGTTCAAGCCACTTCTTTAGAAAAAAAACTAAATAAACCAATGATGTCAGGCTTTCACGCATTTTGGAGTATTGGACTATTATCTGGATCTTTGTTAACAAGTTTATTCTTAGAATTTAAAATTAGTTTTTTTATAAATTCTCTTGTCTATATTGTATTTTTAGCTCCATTAATATTTTTTAGTAGTTTAACTATAGAAAATAATAAATCAGACCCCTTATCTTTTTTTTCAATTTTTTTTAGTTGGCCCTTATTTCTTATAATTTTGGTTGTATTAGCTATCACAGCAGTTTTTTTGGAAGGGGGGACCGACTCCTGGGGGTCTTTATACATGAGAGATTACATTAATGCAGACGGTTTCAATATTGGACTTGCTGCAATAGCCTTTAATGGAAGCATGGTTTTTGGAAGACTAATAGGAGATAAATTAAAACAAATGTTTGGAATTTATAATTTTCTTGTTTTCTCAGTTGTAGGTTCATTGGTTGGTTCTTTAGTAATTGCATTTAGTGGTTCTTTATTTTTTGCAATAATTGGATTTATCATAGCTGGTTTTTGTGTTTCTTCTGTTATTCCAATTTGTTACACGTATGGTTCCTCTATAAAAGGTGTTGATCCCACTGTCGGTATTTCAATTATTACAATAGGCACATATGGGGTTTTCATGATAGCACCTCCTACCTTAGGTTATGTTGCAGATATGATAGGCATAGAATTTGTATACACACCTATGTTTATACTTTTTTTCATAGTAAGCATCATCGTAATTTTACAAAAGAAATTATTCAAAAACTAATTTTTTTTTAAAATTAATATATTTCCAAATATCACAAGAAACGACCCAATGTATAAATTTAAGTTCCATATCATACCTTCAAATATTGTAGAAATAATTAGTGCTATAAGTGGCATTATTATTGCAATGTATGCTGCATCATTGGCGCCTATATTTTTTATTACTGAAAGATAAAGAATAAAACCGAATACACTTCCAAAAATAGATAAATAAAGTAAAGATATAATATATCTGTAACTAAAATCAAAATTTAATTCAGTACCAGTTATTAAAAGATAAATTAATAATGTTATGGAGCCATACAACATCCCATATCCTGTAACAGCAACAACATTCAATTTAATTTTAGAGGTATACTCTGAAATTAAGTTGCCAATAGATGCAAAATATGTCGCCAATACACCAAGTAAAATCCCAATACTTGTGCTCTTTGATAATTCAAAATTAATAATTTCATCATAAAATATGAAAAGTAATCCTAACGTTCCAATAAAACCTCCAACCAAAGTCATAATTTTTGGAAATTTACCTTTAAAAATAATATTATTTACAACATTCATAAATAATATTGATGAAAAACATAAAGCAACAAATCCACTTATTAAATGAACTGTAGATAGATAAAACAGTACATAATTTATATTAAATAATGATATACCCAGAGCAGCTATAAAAAAATGCTCCTTTAGAGTGAATTTAAGATTTATTTTTTTTAATATACAAAATATTAAAATTATTATTGATGATAAGAAAAACCGGTAAAAAACTGATGTCATTGGATCAACAATACCAAGTTGAAATTTAATAATATACCAGGTAGGTCCCCAAACTATTAGTGTTGAAATAAATAAAAATATTGTATTGTTCACTTATGCCTTCTTTTGATGTTGTCTCGTCACCAGATATTCAAGAAATTGATAATGCCATCAATAATACTAAAAGAGAAGTTGATAATAGATTTGACTTTAAGAATACTAATTCAACAATCGAACGAAACGATTTTTCTATTACAATAGAGACAACGGACAATACTAAATTAACTCAATTTAATGATATTTTAAAAAATAATATTGTAAGAAGAAAAATAGATCCAAAATTTATTCACCTAAAATCAACTGAAACAGCTTCTGGAAACAGAGTAAGACAATTTATTGATATTTTGAATGGAATATCAAAAGAGGACTCAAAAAAAATAACAAATCTTGTTAAATCATCAAAAGCAAAGGTTCAAGCTTCAATTAATGGTGATGAAGTAAGAATTACTGGAAAGAAAAGAGACGATCTACAATCAATGATCGAATTATTAAAATCAAGTGACATTAAAATTCCTTTACAGTTTCAAAATTTCAGAGATTAATTACTTCCATAGTCGTAAAATCAATCAATCGCACAGTCGTAATTGTTTTTAGAAATTTAATACAATCCTCTGTTTTTACTTGAATTGTTTTAGTGTTGTCTAGTGGGTGAAAATTGCATAATTCACAATCATTGATTTTTTTATCTAAGTAAAAACTTACATCCTTATCTACATCATTGATTAAAGAGTAGGGACTAACAGAGCCTGGTTTGACTCCAAGTTTATCATATAAATATTCTGCACTTCCAAAAGAGAGATTTCCTTGGCACTGTATAGTGTTTTTAATAATTTTTAGGTCAACTTCAGTGCTATCTAAGCAAGAGAGTAAGTAAAAATTTCTCTTTTTATCCCTCAAAAAAAGATTTTTTGTATGCGCACCTTGCATATTCAAATCCGATTTTAATTTACTAGACTCCTCGACAGTAAAAAAAGCCTCGTGTTCAAAAAGTTTATATTCTATTTTATGATCATTAAGTGCGGCTAATAAACTTTTTGCTTCTAATTTCATTTTTATTTATAAAGTGTTATCTTATTTATATAAAAATATGAAAAAAAAAATTAATAGAAGAAATTTTATTAAAAAAGCCTCAATTCCTGTACTGGGTGCAGCTGCACTCTCAAGTTTTAATTTACACGCAAGCACTGTAACAGAGTTGAATATGGTCACTTCATGGCCAGAGAACTTCCCTGGTATAGGTTTAGGTGCAAACAGGTTGGCTCAGCGAATTGAGAACTTATCCAATAAAAGAATAAAGGTTAATGTTTACTCAGCTGGTGAATTAGTACCACCGTTTGGAGTGTTTGATGCCGTGTCATCTGGAACAGCTGATTTATATCACTCAGCAGAGTTTTATTGGGGAGGGAAGAACAAAGCCTATCCTTTTTTTGCTGCGGTTCCCTTTGGAATGACTGCCGAGGAATTTAATTCATGGATATATTCTGGTAATGGTCAATTATTATGGGATGAATTAGGTTCTAATTTTAATATTAAACATTTTTTAGTTGGTAATACTGGATCTACATTATTTGGTTGGTTCAAAAACGAATTAAATAGTCTCGAGGATGTTTCTAAGCTTAAAATAAGAAGTCCTGGTATGGGTGGTGATCTATTAAAGACTATGGGGGCAACTTCTATAAATATACCAGGAGGTGAAATTCTTCAGTCTTTAGCAAGTGGTGCTATAGACGCTGCAGATTGGTCCAATCCAGTTATGGATTTAGCTTTTGGTTTTTATAAAGTGACAAACTACTGTTATTATCCAGATTTTAAAAAACCTACAGTTTCTATTTCATTAGGAATGAATTTAGATAAATGGAACTCATTTGATAGTGAAGCTAAGAGCATCATCGAGTATGCTTGTCAGTCAGAAAATCAAGAAATGTTGTCTGATTTTATGTACAAAGAGGTTGTTGCTTTAGAAAAATTGAGATCACTTGGTGTAGAATTCAGGCAACTACCTAATGATATTGTCATTGAAGCTAAAAAAAATATCAATGATGTTTTAGATAATTATACAGATACACCTCTTGGAAAAAAAATTAGGGATGATTATTTTCAATTTTTAGGTTTGAGAACTTCATATAAGGACTTTGATATTTCTAACTACTTGAATTTTAGAAAAATTTAATAGTGTGCGGAAGATATTCGCTTAATCTTAAAGATAATCACTCTTCTTTTAAGAAGGAAACTATAAATAACTTCAAATCAATATTTGATTATAAAAATGAAGATATTTGCCCTTCTAATAGAGCACCTATTGTCTTTAATCTAAACTCTAAATTTGTATTTAAACAATCAAGTTGGGGCTTATCATTTGAATGGCTTCCGAAAGGAAAAACACTTTTCAATATTCGATCAGAGACAGTTCACGAAAAATCTTTTAGTAATAGTCTTATAGCAAATAACCGCTGTTTAGTTCCTTTTAGTTATTATTTTGAATGGATGAAAACTCAAGAATTGAAAGAAAAATATAAACTATTTACCAAAACACCAGTCAGTTTTTTGCAGGTGTATATAAATTAATAGATAATACTTTTTATTTTTCAATTTTAACTAAATCCTCACTGAAAAATATAGAATTTATTCACAATAGAAATCCAGTCATTATTAATAAAAATAATGTAAGGAAATGGTTTTCGAACGGTTATGAGGAGCTACTAAGATCTTCTGATGCCATAAATTATGAGTTATCGAAATAGTTATTTTCTAAACTTAAAGAAGGATAAAAGCTTTTCGATTCCAGAAAAATGTTCCTCTAATCTAGAATAAACTTTATCTATTTTGTTAATATGACCGTCTAATCTTTCATAGAGGTTATCGATTTTCTTATCAAGTTTGTTCAGCTTACTGTTTAGCTGTTTTATGCTATCAGAGTCACTTGTTTTTGACTGCTTTTTTAACTTAATAACTTTATTCATATTAAAAATATATTAAATTTCTGATTTGTTTAAAGTATGACAAAACAACGCTTTAGGTAAATCTTAGGTCAACTTCAGGTATCCAGTTTTTAAGCTTTTCGATACGATTTTTGGGGGAAGGGTGCGTAGATAGAAACTCAGGTGGTGCATTTCCTTTTTGCGCTTCAGCCATTCGCTGCCAAACTTTATATGACTCATGATTATCGTATTTTGCCATTGTCATAAAGGCCAATCCTAAATAGTCAGCCTCAGATTCTTGTAATCTGTTAAAAGGTAAAGATAGACCTAAATTTACTAAATAATCATCAGCTGAGGTATTCGAAAGGGCACCCTCTAAGGCAATATCCAAAATAGTAGTGCCAACATTTATTGCTAGTGCTTGACTGGCCCTTTCAACACTATGGCGAGCAACCGCATGAGCAATTTCATGTCCCATTATTGAGGCCAAACCATCATTATTAGCGGCTACATCTAAGATCCCAGTGTAAAAAGCTATTTTACCACCAGGCATACACCAAGCATTAAGTGTGTCCTTGTCATCAATTAAGATAAATTCCCAATTATAATCTTTTATAGACTCTGATTGACCCATTTTTAAAAAATACTCTTCTACTGACTCTGTAACTCTGAGACCTACCTCTCTTACTGCTCTAAAATTTTGCCCAGACTCAATTAAATTTTCTTGTTTTTTGACTTGTTCGTAGGCTTGAAGAGCTTGTTTATTGATACTTTCATCTGAAATAATTGAGAGTTGTTTACGATTTGTAATAGCTACCTCAGTACAAGAAGGTAAAAATAAAGGCGCACAACAAGCACAAGAAAATTTTTTAATAAAATCTCGTCTTTTAAGATTCATGGTATTAATATAATCAAAAAGATATTCTTATGACAACATGTTATATTAATGGAAAGTATAAACCTCTAAATCAATCGTATATCAGTGTAACAGATAGAGGTTTTCAATTCTCTGATGGGGTTTATGAGGTCATTGCTGTATTCAAAGGTGAATTAGTAGATTTAAATCTTCATTTAAACAGATTGTTTGTTTCATTAAAAAAAATGAATATGAAAATTAAATTCAATAGAAATCAAATAATTAGTATCACCAATAAAATCAAAAAATTAAATAATTTAAAAATGGGTATAATTTATATTCAAATTACAAGAGGGGATCAAAACCCAAGGGAACATAAATATCCTGATAAACTTAAGCCTAATATTATTATATACTCAATTAATAAAAACTTTGAATATTTAAATAAGTTAGCACTAAAAGGTGTAAAAACATCTCTTTATCCAGATATAAGGTGGCATAGGTCAGATATTAAAAGTATTTCTCTATTAGGTAATGTTCTAGCTGCAAATCATGCAAAGGAAAATAAATCACATGAAGCAGTATTATTTGATAATAGAAATATGATAACTGAGGGTAATTCCTCAAGTATTTGGATTATAAAAAAAAATAAATGTATTACGCACCCGCTTAACTTTAGAATTTTAAAGGGATGTACAAGACATAAATTAATATCAATTTTAAAAAAAAATAAATTTAAATTTGAGGAAAAAAAATTTTCTATTAAATCTTTTCTTGATGCAGATGAAGCATTCATGACAAGTGCTACTAATTTTGTAATGCCCATAGTTAAAGTTGATAAATTTACTATTTCAAACGGTAAGCCCGGTCTAAATACATTGAAGTTTCGTAATTTATTTATCAACGCTATATGATCTTTAGACTTTTTCTTTTCTTATTTTTGATACCTATTACAGCTTACGCAAAAATTAATACAATTTACTTAGCTGGTGGTTGTTTCTGGTGTGTTGAGGAGGTTTATGAAAAATTAAAAGGTGTAATTGACGTTCGATCTGGATATTCAGGAGGTCATGTAGAAAATCCTACTTATAAAGAAGTTGTAAAGGGCGATACAGGCCATATAGAAGTGGCTGAAATTATTTTTGACTCAGATATTGTTAGTTTAGATAAGATCATTAGGGTTTTTTTTGTAAATATTGATCCTTTTGATAGTGCTGGTCAATTTTGTGATAAAGGTTATTCTTATAAAAGTGCTCTTTTCAGCAATGACCAAATTGTTATAGATAAATTTAACTTTTACATAGATAAAATTCAGGAAAATCACAAACAGAAGGTGGAAACATTGATTTTACCTTTTAAAAACTTCTATGTTGCAGAGGATTATCATCAGGATTATTACAAAAAAAATCCAATAAGATATACATATTACAAGTACAGTTGTGGAAGAGAGCAGAGGATTAAACAATTAAAAATTAATTTAGGATGATTAAACTCTTATTGTTATTTTCAATTGTAGCTATATGTGTCTTTATTTTTTTTGGTAATCAATTATCGTCTCGTTATAAAAAATATTTAATTATTTCATTAATAGTAATTCTAGGATGTTTTTTAATTTTTTCAGGAAAATTAAATTTTCTACCTGTTGCTTTAGCTCCTGCTTTACTTTTTTTTCGAAGGATCTCATCATTACTAACTATATTAAACTTGTTTTCGCGATCTTCTTTTGGAAGTAAGTTCAAACCAAAAATTAATACTAAGTATTTACAAATTGAAATTGTGTTACAATCACGTCAAGCTACAATTCATATTATAGAGGGAGCTTTTAAAGGCCGTTCTTTTTCCTCCCTATCTCAAAATGAGGTATCGAAGCTCTTAGAGGAACTAAAAATAAATGATCCTCGTGGATTTAATATTTTAAATGTAATTATTAGTCAAAATAAACAATCAACATCCTCTTCAGACAAATCACAAATGACAGAGGAGGAAGCGCTATCAGTTTTGGGTCTTAAAAAAGGAGCTTCTGATGATGATATTAAAAAATCATATTATGACTTAATGAAGAAGTTCCATCCTGATAAAGATGGTAATAATTATTTATCAAATTTAATAACTGAAGCAAAAAATAAGCTTTTAAATAGTTAATTTTAATCTATAAGACATCTATCTCAATGAACGATATTAAGAATCTTGCAATCATTGCTCATGTTGATCATGGGAAAACTACTCTTATTGATAATTTATTGAAGCAATGTGGAATATTTAGAGATAATCAAGAAATATCAGAAAGAATTATGGACTCTAATGATTTAGAAAAAGAGAGAGGCATAACTATTTTAGCAAAGCCTACTTCTATAATTTTTCAAGATACTCGAATAAATATAATCGATACACCTGGACATGCAGATTTTGGTGGTGAAGTAGAACGTGTCTTATCAATGGTTGATGGTGTTATCTTGCTTATTGACTCTTCAGAAGGTCCAATGCCTCAGACAAAATTTGTTTTAGGAAAGGCTTTAAAACAAGGACTTAAGCCGATAGTAGTAATCAATAAAATCGATAAATCTGACTCAAGACCAGATGATGTGTTAAACGAAGTTTTTGATTTATTTGTCTCACTTGATGCAAATACTCAACAATTAGATTTTCCAGTTTTATATGCATCAGGTAGAAGTGGATGGTGTGTTAATGATTTGTCAGATAATAGATCCAGCCTAACGCCTCTGTTAAATAAAATTATCAGTCATGTACCATCACCAGATGTTGATAATACTAGACCTTTTGCAATGTTATCAACACTTTTAGACTATGATCCATACTTAGGAAGATGTCTAATTGGAAGAGTAGAGCAGGGATCTGCAAAAATAAACGACAGCGTTCATGCTTTAAACTTATCTGGTAAAATCATTGAAACTGGAAGACTTACTAAACTTTTAAAATTTGAGGGAACTAAAAAAATAACTGTTAACTCAGTTAACACTGGAGATATAGTTTGCATAGCAGGTTTATCAATCACATCAGTGTCAGACACCATTTGTTCAACTGATATAGAAACACCAATAAAATCTACACCAATAGATCCTCCTACTATGTCAATAAACATTATGGTTAATGACTCACCATTAGCTGGAACTGAAGGTAAAAAAGTAACATCAACTTTAATAAGAAATAGATTAATAGCTGAGGCTGAGACAAACGTTGCTATTACCTTCTCAGAAAATCAAAATAAAGATTCATTTGAAATTGGAGGAAGAGGTGAATTGCAATTAGGTGTTTTAATAGAAACCATGAGACGAGAGGGTTTTGAATTATCTCTTTCTAGACCTAAAGTAGTTTACAAAGATGTAGAGGGGACAAAGTGTGAACCCTATGAAGAGGTAACGATAGATGTAGATGAAGAGTTTTCTAGTATAGTTATTGATAACATGAATCAAAGAAAAGCTGATATGTTAGATATGAGAAAATCTGGAATTGATAAAACAAGGTTATTATTTATTGCGCCCTCTAGAGGACTAATTGGCTATCAAAGTAAGTTTTTAACAGACACAAGAGGAACTGGTGTATTAAATAGAGTGTTTCACTCGTATAAACCATTTAAAGGGGAGATTACAGAGAGAAGGGCAGGCGCGTTAATTTCCACAGGAAACGGTAAAGCAATAGCTTATGCTATTTGGAAGCTTCAAGATAGAGGTGTAATGTTTGTTAAACACCAAACACCTGTTTATCAAGGTATGGTAGTCGGTGAGCATACTAGAGATAATGATTTAGAGATAAATGTTCTAAAAGGAAAACAATTAACTAATGTTAGGGCATCTGGTTCTGATGAGGCTGTAAATTTAACTGCCCCTAGGATGATGTCACTTGAGGAAATGATGACCTACATCAATTCTGACGAATTATTGGAGGTTACTCCTAAAAACTTAAGACTAAGAAAAAGGTATCTTGATCCAAACGAGAGAAAAAAATTTTCCAAAGTTGGAAATCCATAAACTTAATTATAATTTATATTAAATATTTATAATAAAATACTGTATTTACTACTAAATTACATTTATTATATATTACATCTAGAAAGAAAAAAACAAATAATCTGACTAAATCAAAAATAAAATAAACATAAAATGAGTTATTAAGAATAAATATTGAAAATTAATTTGATTTTGAAGGAATTAAATAAATATTCACAAATTTTATCTAATTAAATAGCAAATTAGAGCACTAAATTAAGTGATAGTTAACATTACTTTCCAATAAAACTATCAAAACAGTTACTCCAATCTGTGATTTCAAAAAAACTATTAAAAAGCATTAAAACTGGACAATTTTAGGCAAAAAAGCTTATGTAAATTGCGACACTCACAAAATTTTTGAAATATTTGGATTTTGAATTGAAATATTATCAATATTTTTTTTAGTAAATCAATAGTCGAATTCATAAAATTACCAAGGGTTTTATACTTGATAAAATTTCAATATACCTAAAAACGCAAAAAAATTGAAAATAGACATTATTTTGAAAGCCATTTTATGGCATCTTCACATCTGTCGTCTCCCCAAAAAACCTCATTTTCAACGATAAATGTGGGACTTCCAAAAATGCCTTTATTTTTGGCCATTTCTGTGTTTTTTAAATATTTTTGTTCAATTTCGTCTGTTTGAGCTTGTTTTATTAAACTATCTGAATCAAGTCCAATTTCTTTAAGAGTAGAACTCAGATTTGGCTCTGATCCAGGCTCCAAATGGTCTAAAAACCACTTTTTATAAGTTAAAATAGTATATTCTTTGATCCACCCTTGATCTTTTCCTAAAATTGCAATTTTGTTAGCTAAATCGAACTCTTTAAGTGGGTAGGGAGCAGGTACTTTTGCATCAAATCCATAGAAGTTAGCTCTTCTCTGAACATCCCGCCACATATAATCAATCTTATCTCTTTTTTTTTCAGCCATAAAAGGGACATTCTCCATTTCAATCATTCTTGATCTCACACTGAAAGGACACCATTCAAATACAACTTCATTTTCAGTCTCTATCTGCGCTAATCTTTGCGTGGAGAGGTAAGTATATGTACTTCCAATTGAGTACCAGAATTCAATTTTTCTCATAGTTTCTACCTTAACTGAAATAATTAAAATTATTATTAAAAATAAGTGATCTGGTCACATCTGTCGCATGTATAAAAGTCCATGAAAAACATGTTTATGCAAATTTACAGTGGAGTCATGGACGCTGACTGGAATCCTCTAAGAAAAATACCTAGTGTGGCCCTTAGACACCTAATTATGCAACTTTTAGCATGGATGTGGTGTATAATTTTTTCACTATATTTTGGCTCTTTTTTGATTTTTGGCATCACAGCTAGCGCACATTTTCTTCTTATTTTTGGAACTTTTATGACAGCGGCTACTTTTGCAACTGCTCCAAAAATTGTAAAATCTAAGTATAATAACAGTAAATAATATACTGTTTTTACTTACTTTTTACATACATCAACTTTAAAAGCACTAGTTAATTCTATAAGCCTTTTTGTTTGAATTTTCACAGAACTATTGGTAGATCCTGCCGCTGGTATAACTATGTCAAAGTTATTTAAGGACTTATCGTAATAAATATCTAGTTTATTTGGTAATCCAAAAGGACAAACTCCGCCAATAGGGTGAGAGGTGATTTGCAATGTTTCATTGGCAGACAGCATTTTTGCCTTTTTTTTGAAGAAATTCTTATATTTTTTATTATCGATTTTTACATTTCCAGAAGTCATTAACAAAATTGGTTTTTCTATAATTAAAGCAATTGTTTTTACTATTTGTCCTTTCTCAACATTATGAGCGTTTGCAGCTTGTTCAACAGTTGCTGTTGACTCTTTAAATTCTGATATCTCTAGGTCAGGGGCGATAATACTAAGGTGTTCTTTAACTGATTTTATCGACATTTACACATCTATTTGTTGCATAATATATATTATAAGAATCTAGATAGTTATTTTAAGTCCATCGTAAGCTGGATATATATTATTATTAAACAGTTTTTTATATTCAGTTTCATAATCAATATGGGCAGTCATATGACTAAGAAAAGTTTGTTTTGCGTTAACTTTTTTTGCCCAATCAATCACTTCAGAATAACTGGCATGAGATGGGTGTTCATCATATCTCAAACAACCAAGAAACCAGCATTGAATGCCTTTAATTCTATCTAAATAATCCTCATCATAAAAATACTTGATGTCTAAATTATAAGCTATTTTATTATCAAAAATGAAACCATAGGAGTCAATATTTCCATGATTTTGTGGAATAATCTCAATTTTAAAACCCTCAATCTCAATATTATTCCCATTAAGAACGTTAGCATTTAAAATGGGTTCATAACCATGGGTGGATGACTTTGAAAACAAATAAGAAAAGCTAGTTTGAAGAGTCTCTAAAGTTATTTTATCAGCATAAATTGGTATTTTTTTTCTATTTATCAGTGAAATAGTCCTTAAATCATTAATTCCATGTATGTGATCAGCATGGGAATGTGTGTAAATAACTGAGCCAACATTATCAATTTTATTGTCGATTAACTGTTTTCTTAAATCAGGGCTAGTATCAATTAGTAGTGATTTACCAGCTTTTTTTAAAAGTATTGAAGGTCGTGTTCTTTGGTTTTTGGGATTTGATTTATCACAATTACCCCATATGTCATGAGATAAAGGGACTCCAAAACTTGAGCCACATCCTAATACATTTATTTCAGTTTTTTCAATCATTTATTTTAAAAAGCTTTTTGTAATTATAAGTACTAATTTCGCATACATTAATGTAGTCGTTTCCCGTAATTTCACAATATTTTTCAACTATAATTTTTAAATAGCTTGGTTTATTAATTTTACCTCTTAAAGGGTCTGGCGTAAGATAAGGACTATCAGTTTCAAAAATAATTTTTTTAATTGGTAGTATTTTAATTGTATCTCTTAATTTATTTGCATTTTTGAACGTAATAATGCCTGACAAAGAAAAAAAACAACCTAAATCAATACATTTTTTTGCAAATTCTTCACTTCCAGTGAAACAATGTATAAGAATATCACCTATTTTTTTTGAGTATTTAGTTAAAATTTTAATCATATCCTCTTCAGCATCTCTCATATGAATTATACACGGTAAATTATAAACACTAGCTGCATCTAAATGTATCTCTAAGCTTTCTATTTGCTTATTTTTAGGAATATCATAATGATAATCCAAGCCTGTTTCCCCTATTCCAACAATTCTATCTTTAAATTTTTTAATATTTTCATTTAAAAGAGTCTTTATTTCCTCAGGTTTGATATCAAGAGTATTATTTGGGTGATGACCTAAAGTGATATCGACAAAATTAAAACCTTTAATTAAATTAATATCTTTCTGAAACTCGTATATATTAGAATTTATACTTAAAATTCGCTCTATGTTATTTTCTAGAGCATCTTTACAGATATCTGATACTGAATTTTTAAGTAATTCATGACCAAAATTTACATGACTGTCTATTAAATTATTCAATTTTAGTAAATAAAGGTTCAGGTTGTCGTATTTTTAGAAATTTTAAGTTAGTTACCTCTTTAAAATTATCAAAAATATCTAATTTAATATTATTTGTATTTTCGAATAAATTGAATACTTCTGAGGTTTTTGAAGGCATAAAAGGAACTAAATATTGACTAACCCTGATAATGCATAGGCAAATATTAGCCAAAACTTTTTTCATTTGTTCAGGATCTGTTTTTTTTAATACCCAGGGAGCAGATTTATCGACATAATTATTTAAATCATTCATAAATAAGAATAATTTTTTAAGGTATTCGTCATATTTGTAATTTTCCATATAGTCAAACAACTCTTTTTCAGAGTCATTAATTTGTTTTAACATTTCAAAATTAAAATTATCTTTAGTTAAATCAATATTTTGTTCTAAATTTTTACAAATAAAACTAAGTATTCTTTGTATTAAATTTCCATAGTTATTTGCCAATTCACCATTAATTCTATTTTTGATAGCCACCTTTGAAAAATCACCGTCATTGCCAAATGGAACCTCTCTAAAAAGAAAATATCTTACTGAGTCTAGACCGTATTCATCAATCAATTCTTTAGGGTCAATTACATTACCAAGACTTTTACTAATTTTTTGACCCTCATTTGTCCACCAACCATGCGCTACGATCTGTTTTGGAGGATCTAACTCTGCAGCCATTAAAAAAGCAGGCCAGAAAATAGCATGAAATCTTATTATATCCTTCCCTACTACATGTATCCCAGGCCAATATTTTTTATATAAATCAGAATTTTTATTTGGATAATCTAAAGCTGAAATATAGTTAGTTAGTGCATCTAACCAAACATAAACAATATGTTTCTCATCTGTAGGGACATCAATTCCCCATTTAAATGTTGTTCTAGAAACGGATAGATCTTTCAACCCTGACTCAACAAATTTAATAACTTCATTAGATCTAGATTTTGGGACTATAAAATTTGGATTATTTTTATAAAAATCTAACAGTTTGTTTTGCCATTTAGAAAGTCTAAAAAAATATGACTCTTCTTCAACCCAAGATAATTCAGATCCAAAACTGTTATATTTTTTACCATTTTTTTCAACTATTTCATTGTCAGCTACAAAAGCTTCATCTCTTACAGAATACCATCCGCTATATTTGGACAAATAAATTTCATCTTTTTCCAACAGAACTCTCCATAGATTTTGAACAGACTTTTTATGTCTTTCTTCTGTTGTTCTTATAAAATCATCATTAGATAAATTTAATAAATTACTTAAATCTTTAAAATTTTCTGAAACCATATCCGTAAATTTTTGAGGATCAATATTTTTTTCTTGAGCGGCTCTTTCAACTTTTTGTCCATGCTCGTCTGTTCCTGTTAGAAAATAAGAATCGAGACCTCTACAATCATAAAATCTTTTTAATATATCAACAGCAATTGAGGTGTAGGCATGTCCAATATGTGGTTTATCATTCACATAATAAATCGGAGTTGTAAAATAATTATTAGACATGCTTAATAAGATTAGAATTTAATCTTGTAAAATAGATTGAAATTAGGTCATTTGTTAATGTATTGAATTTTAAACTTTCATCTACATCAGTTAAATAATCTGAATGAAGTTTTAATAGGTACTTGTAAAGTTTTTTATTATTTAAATTACTTCTTAAATAGTAATTGAGCATTTTTAAAAATATTAATGAACATACGCTTATTTGATCTTTATTAAATAGTTTAATCTTTTCAAAAAAATCAGTACTTTTTAAATCAATGAAGGGGTTAATAATAGAGTGTATTAATTCGTCTGAAATATTTTGATTTTGTCTTACTATGTCTTCTTTCATTGAATTGAAATCACTAAAATTTATCTTTGAATTCAAATCTCTGATAACTCTAGCCCTTGAAATTATTGTTTCAGGTAAACTTATTAAGTTTTTAGAGCAAAAAATAAAATAGGTTTTTGATGGTATTTCTTCAATGATTTTTAAAAGTCCATTTAAAGCATTAATATTTAAATAATTTACCTCTCTGACAAATATTACTTTGCTAAGGTTTAATACATTAGTATGTAGAAACTCTTTTTTCATTTTTCTTACTTGATCAATTGTTATAAATTTTGATTTTTCTTCGGGCTCTAGAATAATAAAACTTGTATCTATTTCATATTGTTTCTCATAGAAACTATTTAAAATTTGTTCCTCTAAATATGAAATATTCTCACTATTAGTAGTCTCTAATAAGTAAAAGCCACTACTCTCAGATTTTATAGTATTTACTACTTTATCAATTTGCATTTTTTTAAATTTAATATGATTTTGTCATGTACTTCATTAGCAGATAATGATGCATCAATAGCAACAAACTTACGTCCACCTATTTTTATTTTAGATATTTCTTCATAATTTTTTTGAATTCTTGAGAATTGTCCGAAATATTTTTTATCAAATTTATTTGAATATAATCTTTTATTTTTCCTTCTTATTAAATTTTTTTTATCTAACTTCAAATAAAAAGTTATCTTTGGGATAAATTTCTTATCAATTAACTTAATTAAACTAATAATAAGTTTTTTTTCTCTAGAATTATATTTTTGATAAGCATAAGTAGAGTCAAAAAATCTATCAAATACAATAAAATCATTCTTTTTAATTGAAGATAATAATGCAAATCTGGATGCAAAGAAAAACATTATTAAACTTAAATTATCGAAATTAGACTTTAAAATCACATTTCTTATCTTTTCTAGATCTTTATTACCTCCAGGCTCTCTAGTAAAAGTAGATTTAATATTATTTTTTATAAAATATTTTTTTAAAAGTTTTATCTGTGTCGATTTTCCAGAATATTCGAAACCTTCAAAACTGATTACTTTCATTCTATATGATATTATTTAGTTAGATCCAAGAATGATATAATAAATAGCTGAAAATATTCTTGAAAAGAAATTCTTTTGCTCTATGTCCTCAGCTGAAAATAAAGGAAATTCAGTATTCTTATCAGCAAACGATATTTGAAGTTTGGCTATTTGGTCGCCTTTTTGAATAGGAGTTGCAATAGGCTCCTCTACTATCACATTAACTTTAGCAGAAGATAATTGTGCTTTTGGAATGCTCACACTTATATCGCTTAAAGCAACTAGGTCTACTTTGTCGTCTTTACCTAGCCAAGTATCAACTTCTTGAATAACCTCATTTTTTTTAAAAAAATCTACTAATTGAAAATTGTTGAAACCCCAATCCATTAATCTTAGAGACTCCTGGGCTCTTGATTTGGAAGAGTCTAGTCCATTTAGAACAATAATCAGGCGCCTATCCCCTCTTTCAGCAGATCCAACCAAACCGTAGCCAGCTGCTTCTGTATAACCTGTTTTAAAGCCATCAGACCCCTCAAATGTATATAGGAGTGGATTTCTATTATCTTGTTTGATCCCGCTGTATGTAAAATCACTTAATTTGTACATTTGATATAATTCATAGTGATTTTTAATCGTGTACTCAGCAATTTTAGCAAGATCTTCAGCTGTTGTGTAATGATTGTCATCAGGCCAGCCACTGCTATTTGTAAAATTAGTATCTGTGAGTCCTATTTTTTTTCCTAAATTATTCATTTCAATAGCAAAAATTTCCTCAGAGCCAGATATACCCTCTGCTATAGCAATCGAGGCATCATTTCCGCTCTGAACAATAATTCCTAGTAACAAATCGTAAACTTTTACTCTTTTGTCTACCTCTATAAACATCTTTGATCCGCCCATTTTCCATGCCTTTTTACTTACTAAAAACTCTTGATCTAATGATAAAGTACCATTTTTGATTTTTTCAAAGGCTACAAGAGCGGTCATCATCTTGGTCATACTTGATGGATATGTTCTGGCTTTAGAGTTTTTTTCTAAAAGAACTTCGTTTGTTGATAAATCGATTACAAGCGCCGTTTTTGCCAAACTTTCAATAGTAAGAGATTGTTTAGGAAATAGAATAATTATTGCTATAAATAATAAATTAAGGGGTTTTTTTAGCATTCAAATATCCGTTTTTAATCAAAAAATCTAACTTAAGATTTATATCACTCTTTAGAAATGGGCCAGCAAAAACCTTAATTCCCTCTTCATTTTCCTCATAAAACAATCCTAAATTTTTGATTTTATTAGTTTTAAGCTTTGCAAGATTTATATCTTTATAAATTTCAACTAATATAGTGTTTTGTTTTTTAGAATTTTTAATTTCTAGAGTTTTAATTTTCTCATAATCAAGTTTTTCACTGATTTCAGTTTGATCTTGATCTAACTGTTCAAATGAAATTTCTGTATCATCCATCTTTACCTTGCTCTCTTCTTTTGAGTCGACAACATTTCTTAGAATTATTGATTCATCTTTTAAATATTCTAAATATACTTTTGTATTAAGTGATATTTTATCAATAATCTCTTGACTTAATGAAAGCCTATTTTCAGTATCTAACTTAATGTTTCTGACAATAATATTGTTATCTAAGTTACTAGGATCTGACAGTTTTACCACGCTTGGTATAGGCAAATTAGAATGATGGATATTATTGCCTTTAATTCTTTCATCTGTAACAAACTTTTCCATAACACTTAGCTCAATATTGTAGTCATCAAGTGGTGATATAATAACTTCTGATTTTTTAAAGTATTCTTGAGTTTCAACCTCTTCTTCGGTTTTTTTATCATCTACAGTATCAACAGACGTAATTGTACATGATGATAAAATTAGTAAAAACAGTATTTTATTAATATTATTTAAATTTATCACTTAACAATCCAACAGAAAGACCATAATAGTTAGAACAGTTGTATGAGAGAATATTTAAATAATTATCATAAACAATAAAATACCTGTAATCACCCTCTTCCCTACCCATCCTTAATAGATAGCTATTAATATCCAAATTATCTAGAGAATTACCATTCATCTTTTTAAAATTCATTAGTCTAAATTCATTTAAAGGTAATTTTTTTGATAATTTTTTTACTGCTAAACAACCTTTTTCTCTTTTTACGAACAATTTAGGTTCTAAAGATTTTACATTTTCTGGGGGGATAACCTCTCTGCCCCAAGTGTAATTTGGATCCCATTTATTTGACCCTACCCCTTGTAAATATCTTGCAATAGAAGCGAGTGAGTCCTCTGTATCAGTCCAAATATCCTTCTTACCATCATTATTAAAATCTTGAGCATAATTTAGAAAACTAGAGGGCATAAATTGATTTTGACCCATAGCTCCTGCCCAGGAACCTTTGAAATTAGCAACATTAATGTGTCCTTGCTCAAGAATTTTTAGTGCATTATATAATTCTTTCGTAAAGTATCGTCTTCTTCTTTCGTCATATGACATGGTTAAAAGGCTTTCTAATACAGGATAATTGCCTGTAATTTTTCCGTAAGCAGTTTCTAAACCCCATATAGATAAAATAAATCTTGATTGAACATTATAATAGTTATCAATTTTATCTAATAAATTACTGTATTTACTTTTATTATTAATTCCATTTTGAATTCTTGTATCCGAATTTCTTTTTTCAATATATTCCGAAAAAGTTAAAGTAAATTCTGGCTGGCACTTATCATTTTCAATAACTCTTTTATTTACCTCATATGGTGCAATTAATTTTGATACAAAATCCTCATCTAGCCCAAATTCGTTCGATCTATTTACAACTTCAATTTTCCAGCTTTCAAAACCAGAAAAATCATAGTTTTGCAGTACATCACAATTTTTTGGGTCATGTGCATGCAAATTTAGAGTAAATAAATATATAAATACTGATTTTAATAATAATTTGATGAACATAAGATTCTATTAAACAGTTTATATTATAAAATCTTTAAGATTAGTGACAACGACAGCAACTATAATTTAATTTACTTAAATTTAATATTATTGGTAGAAAGGTCAGATATTTTTTTACAGCCCATCAACTTCATATCTCGTTCCAACTCTGTTTTATAAATACTTAAAGCTTTTTCTACACCTACTTGTCCAGCAGCTGCCAATGCATATAAATAAAGTCTTCCTCCAGCACAAGCTTTAGCTCCCAATGACAAAGCTTTAAGCATATGAGTACCTCTTTGGATACCCCCTTCACAAATTACATCTACTCTATCTCCTACTGCCTCAACTATATCAGCTAACTGATCAAAAGGTGATCTTGCACCATCTAATTGCCTTCCTCCGTGGTTAGAAACGACAATTCCAGTGCATCCAATATCCACTGCTCTTTTTGCATCTTCAACACTCAGTATTCCTTTTAATGCAAAATGACCACCCCAATCAGAACATAATTTTTCAGCATCTTTCCAATTCATATCTTGATCGAGCATAGTAGAAAAGTAATTACCAATTGAAATTGCTGTATTAGTTCCCTCTTTTACATAATCTTGAAGGTGTGGTAGTTCAAATTTGCCTTTAGTTAAATAATTAATTGCCCATGTTGGTTTAGTAACATAGCTGAATATGCTTGATAAAGTAAATTTAGGAGGTGATGTAAAACCAGTTCTTATGTCTCTTTCTCTATTGCCGCCTGTTATAGTATCAACAGTCAAAGCCATAACATCGAAATTAGCATCTTTTGCTCTTTGAAGAATTGAATTGTTTAATCCTTTATCTCTGTGATAATAAAATTGAAACATCTTTGGTGTATCCACTAGTTTCGAAATCTCCTCTACACTTACCGTAGCTAAAGAAGACACACCAAACATGGTATTAAATTTTTGAGCTGCCTTAGCTACAGCTCTCTCTCCCTCGTAATGAAATATTCTCTGGAGAGCCGTTGGTGAACAATAAAAAGGCAAATCTATTTTTTTTCCAAAAATAGTTGTAGATAAATCAATATCTTTTACACCTCTTAATACGTTTGGTATTAAATCAACATCATCAAAGGCCAATGTATTTCTTCTATATGTCACTTCATCATCTGCAGCACCATCGATATAATGGAATACGGGAGATGGAAGTTTTTTTTTGGCTAACTTCCTGAAATCTTTAAAATTTAAGCAGTTATCTAATCTCATAATAATTTTGCTAAAAAGCCTGTATTTGTTATAAATAACATATGATTTTGACTAATACAGGCAAAAAATTTGTTTATTCGGCTATTATTATGATGTTCCTATCCATGGTCCTGCCATGGGAGTCCCTAGAGGATTACACATATGCCGAGTCAATGGGCTTATCGTTAAATGTTATCCCAGCAATAATTTTTGTTTGTGCAGCAGTCATAGTTGTATTGAAACCCTTAGCTGTACTTTTAAGTAGAATTGGAACCAATTACATATTTCTATTACTTTGCCTACTCCAAGCAATAATTCTGTACATAGGTATGCAGTATTATCCAGATACATACACGATTGGTTATCTTTTATTTCCCGCTTCAGTTGTTGTATTTATGTTAGGTGCTATTTACAGTACTAATAGAATAGACGGAACCACTGGTAATTAGTTCGTTTCAATTACAAAACACCATTAATTAAAATTACCCCACTCATCAATAATAACATAATATAAAATAACTTTTTAAATAGTATTTCTGAAACGTATCCTCTAATTATTTTTCCTAAAAAAAAACCTATTACAACTGGTATGGATACAATTAATGAAGGAATAATTGTGCTCATATCAATTAGCTTTAAAAATATAAAAGAAAAAAATTGCATTAAACTATAAAGTAAAAAAGCCAATCCCATAAATTGAACAGTTTTTTCTTTATCATATTTTAGTGATTGTAATAAAAATACAAAAGGCATGGTATAAATACTTGTTAGACCAATAATAAATCCATTAAAAGATCCTGTTATCGATTGAATTATTGAACTTTTATGATTAGGTATTGAAATAATTCTATTTGATAAAAAAAGTGAAGAATTAACAAAAAGTAAAATAGCTATAAATATTAAAATTAAATCCGATTGCAGTGTTTTAAGTAAAATTACTCCTGGAATGATGATTAGAGTTGAAAAAATTAAAAAAAATTTCGTATCAATAGAAATCTTCCTCAAATTATTTCCATTTATCATCTGAAAAAAACTAGTAATAATTGTTGGTATTATCACAAGAGCTATTGTTTCTTTTACATCCACGACAAATGAGAGTAAAGAAATTACAACTGTGATTAGTCCAACACCAAGAATACCTTGGGTAATGCCACCAATAAAATATGCTAATAAAATATAAAAAAAAGTTAATGTTGGAAGATTACTTAAAATCACTTAAAAACATAACATGAGTGGCAAAAGAATATATCAACTAATAATATAAAATTACGATTGATTTAAAAATAACGTAATATATACATTCTAGACGTTTATGACATCGGAAGGATGGCTGAGCGGTTGAAAGCACCGGTCTTGAAAACCGGCAAAGGGGCAACTCTTTCCTGGGTTCGAATCCCAGTCCTTCCGCCATTTAATCTAACTTCTATTTTCAAAATGTATAATTAATATAATTATTTTATTTAAAAGGAGAAAAAATGACTGAACGTGTATGTATAAATCTTTCCTATGCTGTACCAAATGATAAAGCTGCTGAAGTTGAAAATATTTTTAGCACCCATGGAAAATGGATGACTGAATTTTATTCTGATGGGACAGATCATTTATTAAATGCTTACTTTACTAAAGCACCAGAATTTAATGACCCTACCGATCCTAGTAAGGGCGAAACTGGAAACACATTATTTACAATAAATGAACAATTTGCATCTATGGAGAGTGTTCAAAGACATGTCGAAAATGCCAGTAAAAATGATTATTTCCCAGATTTTGCAAAGTTACTAGAGGACTACGGAAAAGTTTTAAGTATGGGTGGTAGTGTATATGTTTCTATAAGATAAAAAGGGAAGAAATAAAAAAAAGGCAGAAATTAATTAGTCGAACAGTTTGAATATTATTTATATGTTAAAATTTATCTTTTAAAGTTCTCATTATGTCTAAATGCTCAGTTAAAGCCTCAAAAGATACAGCTAGTTCATATACAAGAGTGACTAATGCAAATAATACTAAAATAAGATGAATACCAAAACTTATAGCAGAGATGAGGCTGTAATTTAATAACAAAAATAATAAGCTTGTGCACAATGCTATCCCTCCAAAAAGAGATAAGTAAAGTGTGTAACGTAATAATTTAAGTCTTTTTTCATAATGCAAGATATGAAAAGAATATTCACTTTGACTTTTAAATCTTAATTTATCTGTTTCAATGTTAGATCGAGAGTCTCTAATTAATTTTGCAAGAGTTGCATACCTAGCTATAACCAATGTTATATAAATTGTGCAAGCAAAGAACATTGTCCCTAACATATTACTACTTAATAATATCTCGTGATTTACTATGTCCATTGATAAAAAATAGGTGATATTTACTTAAATTACTACCTCAAAACCTTCAAACTGTGGGTGATCCAAATATACTGTTTTATGTTCACCCGCATTTTTATGAGCCATCCTAAAAGCTTCTGATTTAGTCCAATTAATAAAATCTTGCTTTGACTCCCATTCACTGTGAGATGCATAGAGTGTATATTCTTCATTAGACTCACTTTTTATTAAATTAAATTTTTTAAAACCAGGAACTTTATTTAAGTGTGTATCTCTATTTTTCCAAATTTCTTCAAAATAAGTTTCTTCACCTAATTTTACTTTAAATCTATTCATAGCAATAAACATTATTTATCTATATCTATTCAGATATAATTATTCTGGTATTTGCTCCGATAGCAATAGTTACTCTGGAACCAATTGGGATTTGCTCTTTGCCTGACTGTACAATTGAAATATCTTCATCAGTATCATCTACATCAACAACATATTGAAAACCTGAATGATCACCCAACGAAGATCCTGCAACATATCCAACAATAGCTCCTCCAATTGTACCTACAACAGCCGCTGCATCTCTGCAATCATCATCTAAAATTCCATCTCCACAACCAACGACAAAACCTACTAAACCGCCCGTTAGTGCGCCTAAACCACTACTTTCACCTGTGATTTTAACTGGCTCAGCTGCTACAAGTGTTCCATATTTTACAGTATTGATTTTTTGTGTATCTGACTTTTTTACACCAGTATTAAAGCCACCACATGCTGTTATCAATGCAAATAAAAATAAAAAAGATAATTTAGGCAGGCCTATCATATTCAACAAATTTTTTAAGCGAATTGGTGAGAAAATTTTCATAATTATCAATATTATAATTGATATTTTCATAAATATCCAAATGTTTTGGGTCTAGAATAAAATCATAAGAAGGTTCAAAAAAGAAAGGTATCGAAATACGCTCCTCCTGATTAAAAAGAACTCTGTGATTAGTTGCTTTCATTTGACCATTTGTTAAAAACTCTAGAGCTAAACCTGTATTAATTACAAAAGCATTTGGATCATGAGGAACATCGTACCAATCCAATGAATGTCTATTTTGTACTTGTAAGCCACCTTTTTTATCTTGATATAGAATAGTCATAATCCCACTATCTACATGGGTTTCACAACCTAAAGCAACACCGTCTTGTGAAGAGACTTCAACAGGTTTTTCTTGTTTGGGATAGTAATTAAATCTCAGAGTTGACAATGTTTTAGGTCTTTGAAAAGCCTTTTCAGCTAATGATAAATCTGAAGAAAATGAAGATATAATAGATTTAAATATTGTTATTCCTAAATTATGAAGGTCATCAAAATAATTATTTATCGTAATTTGCCAGTCTGGATCTAGAAAAGACATATCGTGATTAACTTCAAATTTTTCCTTCTTTAACAAATCAACCATATTTTGCTTTAAAAGTGGATCTCCTATGTCTAAACCTTCTTTACCATTTACTGAACTTGGAAAATAACCTCTATAAACTGTGTTTGTATTGGGATTCCATTTTTTTGGTGCTATTTTAAGTTTCTCTTCCTCATTTAAATAAAAAAATTTTCTACAAGTCTTTAAAAGATTATCAATTTTTGAAATTGGAATACCATGATTTGTAACTGTAAAAAAACCAATTTCTTCAGATGCTTTTTTAATATTATTTGATACTTGTACAGCAGCATCACTTTTAAGATCTTTATTAATAATATCCGCTAAATCTATATTTGGAATATAATTACTCTGCATCGCCAATTTTAAAATATAGTTTTTTGATATATTTCTGTTTCCTTTTTATAGGAAGTTCATAAAATTCATCTATTGAAATAGGTTCGCCTATTTTTTTTTGATTTTCAGTAAGTTCGGCTATTATAGACTCATAATAGTTTGCCCACTCTGCATTAGTTTTTGGGAGTTGTTGATCTTCCATCATTTTAATCCTAACTTTTTATAGAATAGATTTATAGTGTAAAATAAGTCCTTACTGTCATTATTTTTGATCTGAATAGAACTAGAACTTTGCATTTTTATAATATTTTCTTGTGCCATTTGAATTAAATCATCTAGTATTTTTTGACTTGCTTTTTTAAAAGTAATATCAATAAAATTTCTTTTTATATTTATTTTTGAAATACCAAGGGTAAGAGATTTAATTTTAATAGTTAGTAAATTAAATAAATTAGTAACTTCAACTGGGTAATTACCATATCGATCATATATCTCATCTAAAACATTCTTGAGCTCTTGAATATTCTTTGAATTAGTAAATTTACGATAAATAATCAACCTGGAAATATCATCAGATATGTAATTCTTTGGAATGTAATACTCAAAAAATGCATCGAATTCAAATTCATCATAATCATCTTCAGTTTCTGCATTATTATTTTTTTGTCTTTCCACCTCATCTCTCAACATACTTTGGTAAAGCTCTATTCCAATATCTTTCACATGACCACTTTGCTCATCACCAAGTAAATTACCTGCTCCTCTTATTTCTAAATCCTCATTAGCTAACTGAAAATTTGACCCTAGATTTTCATAGTTAGCTAAAACTTGAAGTTTCTTTAGAGCTGTTTTATTGATTAATTTTTCACTGTCATGAAATAAATAGGCATATGCTCTTTTATTTGAACGACCTACCCTACCTCGCAATTGATATAATTGAGATAAACCAAATAAATTAGAATTAAATATTATTAGTGTGTTTGCATTTTTTATATCTATTCCAGACTCAATAATATTTGTCGAAATAAGGCACTGTATCTCACCTTTTGTAAAAGATATGAACACATCCTCAATATCTTTTTCTTTCATTTTACTGTGACCTACTCCGTAAGAAAGATCTACATTTAATTTTTTAATTTCATTTTCGACAAAAGGAATATTGCTTATTCTTGGTACAACAATAAAAATTTGTCCATTCCTCTCTAATTCATTCTTTATTGCCGAAATAAGGGCAACAGACTCATATTTTTGAACATAAGTTCTTATACTAATTCTATTTGATGGAGGTGTTCCAATAATACTTAAATCTTTTAAGCCCAATAAAGACATCTGAAGTGTTCTAGGAATAGGTGTGGCAGACAATGAAAATAAATGAATAGTTGGGTATTTGTTGATTAAATATTCCTTTTGATCGACACCAAATTTTTGTTCTTCATCAATTACCAGTGTGCCTAAATTATTAAATTCTATGTCTTTTTTAAAAAGACTATGTGTTGCAATAAGAATTTGAATATCACCAGACTTTAATGAAATTAAAATTTCTTTTTTTTCTTTTGACGAAGTAAATCTAGATAAACATGCAACCTTAATGTTAAAAACTGAAAACCTCTCGCTAAATGTATTAGTGTGTTGCATTGCTAGTAATGTGGTTGGAACGACTATTACAAATTGAAAACCTGATAAATATGTTGCACATGCAATTCTTAAAGCTACTTCAGTTTTACCAAATCCTACATCGCCGCATATAAGGCGATTAGATGGTTTATCTTGTTTTAAATCATTTAAAGATTGTTCAATTGAGTTTAATTGGTCCTCAGTTTCAACAAATGGAAATTGTTGATTAAATTTCTCAAGGTCAGAATTATTATATTGAAACTCTTTAATGTTTATAGTAGATCTCTTTGCTGCATTTTTTAATAGTTTATTAGCTAGAAAACGAATTTTTTTCTTAACTGAAGATTTTCTTAAAATCCAATCATTCGTGCCTAATTTATCAAGAAGTAGATTATTATCATCAAACCCATACCTTGAAATATAGTTTAAATTTTCAATTGGTAGTAAAAGCTTGTCGTTACCGCGATAAATTAATCTAATAAACTCCCTAATTCGATTATTAATTTCAATATTATCAATGGATACAAATCTACCAATACCATGCTTTTGATGAACAACTGCATCTCCTAATGAAAGATCATTAAAATTGATTATAGTGTCTAAATTCGTTTTTTTTGTAGTATGGGTGTTTTTATTGAGGTGTACGATTCCATCAAATAGATAGTCTTTTGAGATTACAGATTTATAGAAATATAAATTATTACCATAATTTGGTTCAATATTTTTCTTTTGAAGAAATTCGTTTTCTATTGAGGAGGAATTTTTTCCACTATGAAAATATATTTTATTACTCATTTTAGAAAATTCATCTAAAGAGGTATTTGATGTAATTTTTAATGATTTAGGTGAACTTGATAATATATTTGTAAATTTAAAATTTTTTATTTTGTTATCTTCTAAATAATAATTTGAAAAAGGGATCTCAGGTTTAACTTGATCAAAAATTGTTTTAAGAAAATTTAGCTTTTCTTTTAAAATTATGTCACTTCTATTAATTGTATAAATGGAATATCCCATAACGATATCCTCAAAATAACTATTTTTATTACTTGGCTCTAATAACTCAATATTAGGGTTAAATATATCAATCCTCTCTTTCTCATCTTTAAAAGTAAGTTGTGTTTGAGGATTGAATTCTTTTATTGTTTCAATCACATTATCAAAGAATGAAATTCTATAAGGATTATTATTACTGTTATAAATATCTAAAATATCCCCTCTTAGTGAAAATTCGAGTTTATTATAAGCATTTGCTTGGTTTGAATGATTAAATTCAACTAATTTTTCTAAAATTGTATTAGCTTCAATAGTTTGATTTTTATATAAAGTTAAAAAATGATTAGCATCTTTATTTATTTGAAATTTTTTTAAAAGATTATTGCAAGTTAATATTATTATATCATTATGAGTTAATGTCTGTAATTTTTCTGACCTATCAAGTAAGATGTCAGATGATGAACTTTCAGAACTGAATGGCAAAGAGTCATGTGCTGGAAAATAACATATTTTCTTTTGGGGATAATGTATATTTAGAATATTTTCATAGTCTAGAGCTATCTTATCATCTTCACATAATAAAATTGATTTATTGCCAAATTTAGAAATAGGATTTTCCAATATTATTTTGATAAATTTATAATTTTAAGGTACTTAATTCTATCATCTATGAAAGACTCATTAAAAAATACATCAAATATGTATTGTGTTTCATTTTTTAATAAATCATCTAATTGATCAATTAGAGCCACATCATTAGTGTTTTCAAGTTTTGAATAAATTCTCTCAAAAATTACATCTAATTCTTTTATACCTAATGTTTGACATCGATATTTTATTTTTTTTAATTTATCTTTGTAGTAATTATTCATGAACGACAATAGTTTCGATTTTTTATATCAGAATGTAGAAAAACTTAAAGGAATAGGTCCAAAGAAAGCGTCCTATTTTAAAAATCTAAATATAAACACAGTTATTGATATATTTTATAATTTACCGACTAGATCAATAGATCGTACTCAGGATATTGACTTTAAAAATCTTGAAAAAGGACAAACTATTACCACTCTCGTTAAGGTAAAAAAACATCATTTTCCTTTCAATCCTAAACTACCCTACGTGATTGAGTGTGAAAAAGGATCTTTAATCATAAACATAATTTATTTTTCAATAAGAGGAAATTTTCTTAGAAAAAAATATCCTGAAAACAAAGAATTAATTATTAGTGGAAAAGTATCATTTTATAAAAGCAATCTTAGTGTAGCACACCCTGATTACATAGAAGAGATAGAAAATGAGGATAAGTTAAGAACTTTTGAAAATATTTATCCTTTAACAAGGGGTATCACATTAAAAGATATCAGAATAGTTTTAAATGACGCAAAAAATCATTTAAATAAATTTAATGAATGGTTGAACGAAAATATTATTAAAAAATATAATTTTTCAAGTTTTAATGAATCATTAATAAAAATGCATTTTCCCTCTGTAAAAGAAGATATTGAAAATAGAGAGAATTTTAGAAAAAGGTTAGCAGTTGATGAATTAGTGTCAAATTATTTTGCTATTAGATACTTAAAAGAAAAAACAAAAAGAAAAAATGAAAGTTTAAATCTTAAATTTAATTTACAAGAAAAATTGATAAATGAGCTACCTTTTGAGTTGACAAAAAATCAATGTAAAATCATAAACGATATAAATAATTATAATAATACTCAATATCGAGAAACAGTACTATTACAAGGTGATGTAGGTTCAGGTAAAACTATTGTATCCTTATTAACAGCAATCCCTTTTATTCAAAAACATAAACAAGTTGCGTATATGGCACCTACAGAAATATTAGCTAATCAAATTTACAGTAATGTATTAAATCACTTAGACAGTGAAGAAGTTAATCCTATATTGCTCACTGGAAGTAGTAAAAATAAAAGTAAAATTTATGAAAAAATAGAAAAAGGTATATTCAATTTTATTATTGGTACTCATGCTATTTTTCAAGAAAATTTAAATTTCTCATCCTTGGCATATGTAATAATCGATGAACAACATCGATTTGGTGTTCAACAAAGACTGTATTTAGCTGAAAAAGGAATAAACACAAATATTCTATTAATGTCTGCCACACCTATTCCAAGAACACTTGCATTAGCTCAATATGGTGAAATAGAACAGGTAATACTAAAAGAAAAGCCAGCTTTTCAAAAACCGATAATAACTAAAGTATCGAACATTGACAAAATTAAAGATATAGAAATTTTGTTAAAGAAAAAAATTTCAAATGTATCTCAAGTTTACTGGATTTGTCCTTTAGTTGAAGCATCAGAGACTCAAAAGTATAAAGATGTAGAAACACGATTTAGGTCTTTGAAGAATATATTTGGTTCAGAAGTTGAAATGTTACATGGTAAAATTAAGAGTGATCAAAAAGAAAGAATTATTCAAAATTTTCAAAAAGGAAATATAAAAATATTAGTTGCTACTACTGTAGTAGAGGTAGGTATAGATAATAAAAATGCAGATTATATTGTAATTGAAAATGCAGAAAAATTTGGCTTATCTCAATTACATCAGTTAAGAGGAAGAGTAGGAAGAGGTAACAATCAAGGTTATTGTTTTGCTTTATATGGCAAGGATTTACCTGATAATACGATAAATCGACTAAAAATATTCAAAGAAAACTTAGATGGTTTTAAATTATCCGAAAAAGATCTCGAAATTAGAGGCACTGGTGACATATTAGGATATCGTCAAAGTGGTGACTCATTATTCAAGTTTGTAAATGTTTATCATGATCAAGAACTAATAATAGATGCACTTCAATATGTAAAAAAATTGATTGAAAAAAAAGAGTATGAAAATGAAAAATTTAAAAAAGATATATATAAGTTACTTATGTTTTTTAAGCAGCAAGAAGCAATAAAACTATTATTTAGTTAACTTTTTAATTTTTTTCTTTTTAGGAAGAGCTTTTTTAATTTCCGGTGCTTTGGGTGTAACTAGTCCTGCAGAAATGATGTATTTGATTGCTTGATCGACAGACATATTAAGTTTGGTACATTTTGATAATGGAACAAACATCAAGAAACCTGTAGTTGGATTAGGTGTAGATGGCATGAAAACATTTATCATCTTTTGATTTTTTCTTTTTGCTATTTCCCCTTTTGTTTCACTTGTTAAAAATGCAAGTGCAAAAATATCTTTTTGAGGATATTCAATAAGAACAACCTCTTTAAAAGCATTAGACTGTGTCGTAGCAAATGTATCAATAATCTGTTTTACTGTATTATAGATTGAGTTTAAGCCGGGAATTTTGGATAAAACAGCATCAACTACTCGATGATAAAGTTTTCCAAAAAAACTTCCAGCTATGGCTCCTAAAATTGTAAAAAATAAAAAAGCAACTATTAAACCAACACCAGGTATTTCAGATGGAATACCAAATTTATTTAGAGGTATGAAAGGTCTAAATATTTTATCTGCAATACCAACTACTACCCATGCAACGTAAATAGATAAAGCTAATGGTGCAACAATTAATATGCCACTAATAAAATGATTTTGAATTTTTTTCATTTATATTAATTATTTATTTTATCTTCAAACTCAAAAACATTCTTATTATTAATTTCAAAAGATACTTTTATCGATAGATCCTTTACATCAGGGTTATTTTCAATGAATTGATTAAGTTCTTGTTGTGAGCTAATCCCTAACCTTTTGAGAAATTTTCTAACTTTTAATTGTGTTTCATCATCCATGAAATTGATAATATGGATTTTTTTTCATATTTGAAGGCTTTTAAATAATCAAAAACTATAAATGATAGTTAGGATAGTTTTCAATTCTAAGATAGTTGTAGATATGCCTATTACTACGATTAATCTAGCTAAAAAAGATAGTATTTTATTGCCTTTATATTTTTGAGAACTTCTCCAAACACCAATGCAAGATGTAAAGTAATAGATTAGATTTAATACAAGATATAATGAAAATGTATAAATAAAATTTTGTATATGTATTTTTGTGACGAGCAATAGAGGTGCCGAAATAAGGAAATTAACAAGAACGTAATAAATCCAATAACTTTTGTATAAAGGTAAATTGCCTTTAAAAAGCTCCATAAGGTTATTTTCAATTTTAAATATGAAATTCATATTTTAATTCTTCCCCATTGAATTTTATTCCAGACTCTCTCATGAATATAATAAATTAATATACCGTTCATTATTTCATAAATGACAATGAATTTTGTCCAATCTAAGTTTGATGTAATAAACATAGCAGAAATAAATGTTATTGTAGATGCGGCTAATCTCCATGAGAGTGCCTTGAAAAATGATCTGAGTCTAATTACTTTTTGATTAAATCTGCCATATTTGTATAAATTCCATACTCTTTCATGAAAATAGTATGTAATCATTTTTAAAATGAAAACAATTAAAGCTACATAGAAAGGAGAAGTTGCATCAAAGTTTTCTGAACCATAAGAAATAACAAAAAAACTTATCAGAAAAGTATTTATAAAACCAACTATTCTATAACTTATAGTTTTTAAGATTGATCTATTTTTTGTTACTTTCATTATTGAAGAATTTCATATTCTTTCAAATGAAGATTAGCTTTAAATTTTTTTGAATTAATTCTAAATTTAGCAGGAATTTTAATTATTTCTTTTTCAAATGAATAAACCGTTATAACTTCTAAATTATTTTTTTTATTCTCTTTATAAAGACCTTTAAAAAAAGGAAATACTAAATCTATAACTTCAGCGTTTCCCTTGTATATTGAAGGATTATTAGATTTTAAGTTTTCAGTATTTTTTGTAATGGATGATAATTCATAAATGTTAATTCCATCAATAATTAACCTTTTTGAATCTGTTTGGAAAATAAAATATTGAACTAATTGTGATATCGGATCAGTGAAAAATTTATAATCATTAATTAAAGTATTTTGCAAATTAATTTGATCACTGGAGAGTTCTTTTGAAATTTCAATATTTGATATAGTACCATTCTTGTTAAAAATAATATTTTCAAATCTATCCTGTTTAGAGCTTTTTGTTTTACTTTTATAAATTATGGGATTGAAGCTATCATCTTTAATTTCTCCACTAACTTTTGTAATAGACTCATACCCATAAATTTTGTCAGTCACACCATAACTTTTAATTGTGAAATCAATTTCATATAAATTATCTTCAATTTTAATTTTCCAGAATAAGTCTGCTAGGTGAATTGATTTCCAATCAATTTCATATTTTAGATTTATTACTTTAGAGTTCAGGTAATATGGATATATTATTAAAAAAATTATGAAAAATATGCGCATCAATAAAACATCGTATAAAAGTACTACTATCGATGATTATAATACTATAATTGATGTAAGAACCCCATTAGAGTTTGTTGAAGACCATATCCCAAGATCAGTAAATTATCCCGTATTAACAAATAAACAACGTCATGAAATAGGATTAAAATATAAAGAGAATTCTTTTTTAGCTAAAAAAGAAGGAGCTAGTATTATTAGTGCAAATATTTCCAAAATTATTAATAAAATAAAATTTGATAAAAAAAATAAAACATTAATTTATTGTTGGAGAGGTGGTCTTAGATCACTTAGTTTATATTTAGTTCTTAAACAAATAGGTTACGACGTAACATTATTAGAGGGTGGATATAAGACTTACAGAGGTTATGTAGTAGATTTTTTTGAAAATAATACTGATAAATTTAAATTTAACCAAATTATGGGTGTAACGGGTGTAGGGAAAACACTTTTTATTAAAGAATTATCAAAAAAATATCAAGTGATCGATTTTGAAGGTTTGGCCAAACATAAAGGCTCTATTTTGGGAAATATACCAAATACTGTTCAACCATCACAAAAATTATTTGAAACATTAATTTATGAAAAACTTCACTCTTTCAATTCAAGAAAAAATATATGGGTTGAAGCAGAAAGTATTAAAGTGGGTAAGTTAAGTATTCCAAGTAAAATTTGGAAAAATATGCCTTTGGGTAAAAATGTAAAAATAAAGAGTAATTTAACAGAGAGGGTGAAATTCATTTTAAAAGATTACAAATATTTTACTAATTCACCAGATTTAATGAAAAATGCGCTTATTGTATTAAAGAAAATTATTCCAAAAGAGGAATTTAAACTTATTGAAGTAAATTTAAAAAAAAAGGAGTATTTTCAGTTTGTAAAATCATTAATTGAATATCATTACGATAGAGCTTATAAAAAGACTCGAGCTGAAAATGACAGTAATATTTATAAAGAGATATATTTAAATAAAATCAATTTAATAAATATTAAAAGAGTTATTAAAGAGAGTAATTATTTTTAAAATGGTCAAATTTTTTTACTTTGGCAAGATTAAATTTTTTTAGATTTACACCCTTTCCTTTTTCTACACTTCCAATACATATAATTCTAATACCCCTTTCAATTAAAAGTTTTTTTTTATTTAAATATAATAAGTTTTTAGGTGAGGTAAAAACTGGAACATACTCCTCCCCACTAGATAAAATAAGTGAAATATATTTTTCTTCTTCAAAAAACTTACAAAGCTTAGAATTAACAGAGTTGAGATTATTTAATTTAATTTTTTTTTTGGATTTCAACGAAATAGTTTCTAAAGTTGATAAAAGACTATCTGATAAATCCATACAACTTGTAATATTTAGATGCCTAAATATATCTTGATAAATATACATTTTAGGTTTTAAAAATTGTTTTACTGATAAATTTTTTAAATTATTAGGTAATTTAAACTTACTATATAAACTTAGGTATCCTAGTTTTGAATATCCAATACCTGAAAATGTATAAATTTTATCATCAACCTTAGCATTAGATCTCTTTGTTATTTTAGTATTATTAATTTTATCGCTAATAATTGTTAAAGATAAAAATATTTTCTCAGAAGAAGTAGTATCCCCGCCTATTATCTCAATCTTATTTCTTAGGCATATTCTATGAAAATTAGTTATTATTTGTTGCACAAAATTATAGTTTTTATTTGGGAAACTAATATTTAGTAGAACATATTTAGGTACGCCACCTGAGGATTGAATATCACTATAATTTGAAAGAAAAAGTCTGTGAGCTATGTTTTGAGGAGTAAAATACTTTAGATCAAAATGCTTATTTTCAACTAAAGTATCAGAAGAGATTAATTGTTTTGTTGAGTTTATATAAGCACAATCATCACCTATTTTCTTATAATTCTTTTCAAAATAATTAATAATTTTTTGCTCATATGACATTAAGTAAATATAATTGAATATGAATTCAAAAACAGAGATATTTAACTAATTTTTTTTCTAACCAAAGGAAATGAGTCTCTTTTTTTAGTTAAAACTAGTTGGAAAATCACATTATCACCTTTGGTAAAAGATAATTCACTTAAATTTAAATAAGCCTCCCACATTCTTATAAATCTATCATCATACAGTTTAAGAACTTCTTTTTCTTCTTTTTTAAAATTTTTAAACCAATGAGAAAGTGTTTTAGCATAATGTAATCTAAGGACCTCTACATCTGAGATTATAAGTCCAGATTTTTCTACTGCTGGCATTACCTCTGACAAAGATGGTATATAGCCACCAGGAAAAATATATTTTCTAATAAATGCAGGAGTCATTTTCGGAACTCTAATATTGCCGATTGTATGTACTACCGCTATGCCATCATCAGATAACAAATTATATATTTTTTTAAAATATGTTTTGTAAAAGGGTTTTCCTACATGCTCAAACATTCCAACAGAAACTATTTTTGTATAAGAATTCTCTTCATCTCTATAATCTTGTAAAGAATAAGATAAATTTTCTTTTTTATCTGACTTTTTAAGTTGGTCATTACAGTATTTAATTTGCTCTTCAGATAATGAAACACCCTTTACTTTACAGTCATGATGATCTGCAAAATGTCTACTAAGTGATCCCCACCCACAACCTATGTCCAAAACTCTATCATTGGAATTTAATAATAATTTGTCAGCTAATCTGCTCATTTTGTTAGTTTGTGCTTGTGTTAATGAATCGTTTTCATTTTCAAAGTATGCGCATGAATATTGCCTAGTTTTATCCAAAAATAAGTCATACAACCTATCAGATAAATCGTAGTGACTTGCGACATTACTTTTTGAACTCTTAACGAAATTTAACTGAAATAGTGGATTGATAATTAAAATAATTCTAAATATTAGAGTATTTGATATTTTTTCAAGGTATTTATTATAATTTTCAATAAGTAATTCAGAAAACTCATAAAAAGTCGAATTGTTTAACTCGTAATCTTTATCCATATATCCTTCTGTAAGCACGAGAGAAGGAGCATAAAAAATTTTATTTAAAAATTTCTTGTTATTAATCTGTAAAATTAATGGATCAGTGCCGTTGTCAATAAGATGATCATTTCCATCAAATTTTATAATAACAGATCTTGTTTTGATTAAGTGTTTAATTAAAAATTTAAGTACCCTAAAAGACATAATTTTCTTATAAATATCTAAATATACAAAATTTATAAAATTTTATCATATATTGATTGATAAAATGAATTAAAATATCAATTAAATAGTTGAACTTTTAATATTAATCTAACGTAATACAAAATATGCATACCAAAGAAAAAATTGAATTTATATCAAATTGGATAAAAGATTATGCACATTCAAATAATGTTGATGCGTTAGTTATTGGTATTTCTGGAGGTATTGACTCTGCTGTAACAAGTACGTTGTCAGCAAAAACAGGCTTAAAAACTTTTGTTGCGAACATGCCAATACTTGATCACAAAACAACTAATGAAAGAGGTATAAATCATATAGACTGGTTAAAAAAGAATTTTAGTAATGTAGTGGACTTTAAAATAGACCTCTCTCTTGTATTTGAAAGTTTTAAATCAGCTCTTGCTAAAAATGACTCTGAACACGGTTATGCAAATTCACAGGCTCGATTAAGGATGATGACTTTGTATCAAATAGCAGCTAGCAATAACGGAATTGTTGTTGGCACAGGAAATAAAGTTGAAGACTTTGGAATTGGTTTTTATACAAAATACGGTGATGGAGGAGTAGATATTTCTCCAATCGCAGATTGCCTAAAAACAGAAGTATGGGATATGGGGAAGGAACTAAATATAAACCAAGACATAATAGATGCAGCCCCAACAGATGGTTTATGGACTGATGGAAGATCTGATGAAGATCAAGTTGGTTTAAGTTACTCTGAAATTGAAGAGGCAATGCTTAATGAAAATTCATCAAATAGACAAAAGTATCTTGAGATTAGAAAAAATAACGTTCATAAAATGAACCCAATCCCTGTGTGTATTTTACCAAAATAGACTTTGTAAAACTTATACTCTTGAACCCGTAGTGTTATCAAAAAGGTGCACTGATGTACCAGATATATCAAATTTAAATGTATCTCCTGAATTTAGATTTATCTTCGAAGACAATTTACAACTAAACTCTTGATCACCAATTTTTGAATAAATGATCATATCTGAACCTAAATATTCAACTAAATTTGCTACACAAGAATGCTTTCCATTATCTGATATTAAGATATCGTCTGGCCTTATACCTAAAGTAGCATCATCTAAGTTTGTAGAATTATTAAGGTTAATTTTCATATCAGCTATATGAGCTATGCCATTTTCAATTTTGCAATTAAATAAATTCATCTGTGGGGATCCTATAAATTCAGCAACAAATTTAGTATTTGGTTTAGAGTATATCTCTTTAGGTGTACCAACTTGTTCAACAACACCATTGTTAATTACTACTATCCTATCCCCTAGTGTCATCGCTTCTGTTTGATCATGGGTAACAAAAATACTTGTTACGCCCATTTGTCTTTGAAGACGTTTGATTTCCAAACGCATTTGATTTCTTAATTTTGCATCTAAGTTAGATAATGGTTCATCAAATAAAAATATTTTTGGATTTCTAACTATGGCTCTTCCCATTGCAACTCGTTGCCTTTGCCCTCCTGAAAGCATACTTGGTTTTCTTGTGAGTAATTGATCTATTTCTAAGAGTTTAGCTACATCATTAACTTTGTTATTGATCTCTTCTTTAGATATTCCTCTATTTTTAAGACCATAAGCCATATTATTAAATACTGACATATGAGGATAAAGTGCATAATTTTGAAAAACCATTGCTACATCTCTTTCAGATGGATCAATTTTATTAATAATATTTCCATCTAGAGATATTTCTCCATTTGTAATATCCTCCAGACCTGCAATCATTCTTAATAATGTTGATTTGCCACATCCACTAGGTCCAACAAATACAACAAATTCTCCATTTTCAATATTTAAAGAAGTCTCATTAACAGCTTTAGTGCCATTAGGATATATTTTAGTAATATTTTGTAATTCTAAAAAACTCATTTTTATTTTTCTGTTTGAATCAATCCTTTGATAAACCATCTTTGAAGAATTACAACAACTAACACAGGTGGTAGCATTGATAATATAATATAGGCAAATCTTTCACCTGTTCTAGGTAAAGCAACACCCTCATAATTTTCTGTAAAAATTATCTTCATTCCCATCACTACTGTCCAATATTTTTCGTCAGTAGTCATTATTAAAGGCCATAAATATTGGCTATATCCATAGACAAACATAAAAATAAACATAGCCGCTAACATTGTTTTTGATAGAGGCAATAAGAAGTCAATAAAAAATCTCCAACTATTTGCACCATCTAATTTTGCAGACTCTAACAATTCATCAGGGATTGTTTTATAAAATTGTCTAAAGAAAAATGTTGCAGTAGCAGAAGCAACTAGTGGGAGTATAAGTCCTGTATATGTATTTGTAAGACCAAGATCTGATACAATTTTATAACTTGGAAAAATTCTTACTTCTAGTGGAACTAAAAGAGTAATAAAAATTAGCCAAAATATTGGAACAGCTAATTTAAATCTAAAATAAACTAATGCGTAAGCTGACATAGCTGAGATGACAACTTTCAACGTTGCGATACCAAGAGCCATAATAAAACTATTTACAAACATTCTTGCTGCAGTAACTTCCTCAGACCAACCCCCTTTTTCATTCAAAACTTCATTGTAATTTTGAGAAAAACTCTCACCTAAAAAAAATTTCATTCCCTCAGTCATTATTGAAACATTATCATGAGTTGAAGTGGCAAAAGAAAACCAAATTGGTAATACCATTAATAAAACGCCAAGTATGAGAATAATGTGTGTTAGTATTTCTAATGGTTTGAATTTCATTTATTTTGAAATATTCCTTGAATAAATAATTTTTGTAGAAAAATAATTATAATTACTGGTGGGATCATTGACATAATTACAAAAGCAAAGCGGTCAGCAATAGATCCGTACATTGTCTTAAGACCCATTACAACCGTCCAATATTGTTCACTAGTAGTCATTATTAATGGCCAAAGGTATTGATTATAGCCAAATACGAACATAAATATAAAAACAGCAGCAATCATCGTTTTAGATAAAGGAATTAAAAAATCTATAAAAAATCTAAAACTATTAGTTCCATCTAATTTAGCCGCTTCTAATAATTCATCAGGAATTGATTTATAAAATTGTCTAAAAAAGAAGGTTGCTATTGCAGAGGCAGAGATAGGTAGAATTAAGCCAGCAAATGTATTTACAAGATTTAATTTTGACATAACTATGTATGAGGGCATTATTCTAAGCTCCAAAGGAACTAATAAAGTAATAAAAATTAACCAAAATATAAAAGTCGCATATTTGACTTTAAAATAAACTAAACCGTATGCGGCCATAAGTGATGTAATTACAGATAAAGTCGCTATACCTGTTGCCATAACAAAACTATTAAAAAACATTTTAAGAGCTGTTATTTCATTAAAAAAACCAGATTGTTTAAATAAAACCCTAGAGTAATTATCAATAAAATTATCTCCTAAAAAAAATTGTAAACCGTTGGTATTTATAAAAAGGCTTGAATGTGTTGAGCTTGCAAAAATTATCCATATTGGAACAACCATAATAAGTAAACCAATTGAAAGAATAAAATGATTAATAGTTGAAGATATATATTTAGTCATTAATTGTAGTGAATTTTACCCTCTATGTATCTGAATTGAAAAATTGTAATAACAAGAACTATTATCATCATCATGATTGATTGGGCACCAGCACTTCCAAGATCTAAACCTTTGAAGCCATCAATGTAGGCTTTATAAACAAGAGTTTTAGTTTCGCTACCAGGAGCTCCAATAGTGGTTGTATCAATAATTCCAAATGTATCAAAGAAGGCATAAGTTATATTAATTATAATTAAGAAAAAAGTAGTCGGCATTAATAAAGGAAAAGTAATTGTCCAAAATCTTCGAATGTTGCTTTTACAATCAATAATAGAAGCTTCAATAACTGTTTTTTGAATAGCCTGAAGTCCAGCTAAAAAGAAAATAAAATTTGCACTTATTTGTTTCCAGGAACCAGCTATAATTACATAAATATATGCATCAAATACATTTTCATACCAATTAAAACCCCATAAATTATTAAATAAATGATGAAGTAAACCATATCTTTCACTGAAAAAATAATTAGCCATAACACCAACGACAGCCGGTGCGATAGCATAAGGCCAAATTAATAGTGTTTTATATGCACTTTTTCCATGCATGACTTTATTAGCTTGCACGGCAAGTAATAAACCAATTGAACCTGTAATAAGAGTAATTACGAAACTATAGATAATTGTAAACTTGAAAGCAGTAAAATAGGATGGATCAGAAAAAATAAATAAAAAATTATCAAAGCCAGCAAACTGGGAACCAAAACCAAAAGCATCTTGCATAGTAAATGCATCTTTAAACGTTTGAATAATTGGCCAATATAAAAAAATTAATAAAATTAAAAGCTGAGGAGCTAAGAAAAAATATTGAGAATAATTTGATTTAAATTGAACTTTTTTCATTAAATTAAAAGGAGGATATTATAAATATCCTCCTTTTTAAAATAATATAAATTATAGAGTTTTAGCAAACTGTTTTAATAGTTTTGCTGCACCCTTATCCATATTGCTTAGAGCTTTTTCAACAGTGATATCGCCATTAAGCATTGGCTCAACATTTTCGTATATTACTTCACGAATTTGAGGCCAGTTACCTGCTCTATATCCACCAGGGATAGTTGAACCCTCAAGACCTAATTGATCACCAACAGCTTTATGATAAGGAGAAGCTCTATAAAAATTTATAGTTTCAGCTAACTCTATACCACCTTTTGTTACAGCAGCGTAACCTGTCATATTATGATAGTATAAATCCATTTCTGGTGAACCCATAAATTCAATAAATTTTGCAAGTCCTTTATACTCTTCTTCTGTATGACCGTTTAAAATCCAATTAGCAGCACCACCAATAAATGTTGGATACTCTTTTCCGTCTGTTACTGAATCCCAATATGGTATTGGGTTAGTTGTAAAGTTTGGAAGTACACCTTTCATACCTCCAAAAGACGCAGCAGAACCAAACCAAAATGCAGCTTCACCATTAGTAAATGGTGCTTGGTTATCTCCCCATGCTCTTCCCTTGTAGCCATACCAACCCTTTTCGTACCATTCTTTAACTTTAGTCCAGTGATAAACAAAAGCTTCTGTTTCAGCAAAAAGTGTTTTCGTTGGAACCGCATCATAGCCATTATTGCCATCTGTCATCAATAAATTATGCCTTGAGAAGAAATTTTCAGTCCAAATCCAAGGACTGTGACTTTGAAGAAGAGGAATATATCCAGCATCGAGTATCTTTTGAGCCATACCTTCAAATTCTTCGTAAGTTTTTGGAACCTCTTCAATACCAACTTCGTTTAAGATATCCATATTGGCATACATGAGACATGTAGAACTATTAAATGGAACACCGATCATTTTTCCATCACCATCAGCATAAAAGTTTTTTATACCAGGAATGTAGTTATCAGCATCAACATCAATACCATATTTTTCGGCCATCTCTTCAAAGCCGATCACAACTCCATTTTTAACTTGTGCTACCATGATAGCTGCACCTGCATCATAGACTTGTGAATAATGAGGTTGATCACCTGCTCTAAAAGCAGCTATTGTAGCTGCCATATTGTCCTCATAGCTTCCTTTACCAGTAGGGATAACCATATACTCATCTTGTGACTCGTTAAATCGATTAGCTATTTCTATGATTACATCACCTAAAAAACCACTGTTACCATACCACCAATGAATTTCGGTTTTACTGTAACTGTTTGAAGTAAATGCAAAAGAAACTAAAAGTACAAAAATACTAATTAGTTTTTTCATTATGTCCTCCTATTAGAACGTTCCTGTTGCCATTATATAACTATTTAATAGACTCAGGAATATATTGGCTGTGTATAACTTAATATAAAAATATTAAATATTTATGAAATTTAAAATAAGCTTTGATTTATATGTTTTTTATTAAATATCTTAATGCGTAAATAAATCCATCTTTACCCATACCTATAATTGAACAATCACAAGCTGGTGCTATGAGAGACTTTCTTCGAAAGTCCTCTCTAGAGTATATATTGGATAAATGAACTTCTATTTTAAATATTGATTTAATTTCAAGGGAGTCGTGTAATGAAACCGAGGTATGAGTCAAACCACCAGGATTAATTATGATACCAGCGTACGACTCATCTAAGCCATTTATTTTATTGATGATCTCTCCTTCTATATTGCTTTGGAAAAAATCAAGAGTACATCCTAATGTTTCAGACTCCTTAAGTAACTCGTTTTCCAGATCTTTTAATGTGAAATTTCCATAAACACTCTCTTTGCGTTTACCTAACATTTCAAGATTAGGGCCATTAATTATTAAAATTTTATTGTCCATATTTATTGAACTTATATCAAAGATTTTATCATTCCCAATGGGTATAATTTTAAATATTTTTATATTTTTTTGATTAAAATCACTATATTTATGATATTTAGATAATTATTAATAGGAGGTTAGATATGAGAAAATTCATAATAGATATGACTATGTCATATGACTTTCAGGTAACTATAGAGGCTGAGTCGGAGGAAGCAGCTAAAGCAAAGTTTACAAATACACCATTAGAGCAACTTGGTAGCTATAAATTTGGCTCATTTTATAAGACATTTAGAGGTATAAAATTAGATGAATTTGATCCAAGATTTTATAAGGACGAAGATAAAGTAAGATAAGCATACGATGAGTAGAACTATTACAGAAAATCTCTTTGGTACACATTTCTTTTCTAAGTACTATTTAACTATACTAGGAGTGATTTTACTGACAGTATCCTCTAAAATTTCTATTCCCTTTTACCCTGTCCCAATGACATTACAAACATTGGTTGTTTTCTTTATTGCTGCATCAATGGGCATGATTGGGTTTTATTCAACTTTAATTTATGTGGTTTTAGGTGTGCTAGGACTGCCTTTATTTGCTAATGGTGGAGGAATTGGCTACATTTTTTCCCCAACATTTGGTTTTTTATACGGAATGGTAATTTCTGCATTTATGATTGCATATATTCTCAAATCTGAAATAAACACAGGTTTGATCAAGTTATCGGCTACTATTTTTGCTGGTGCATTTGTAATATTTCTATGTGGTATTAGTCACCTTTCGTTTTTTGTAGGTCTTGAACAAGCTATAAATCTTGGTTTATTGCCATTTTTGTATAGTGAATTTCTTAAGATTGTATTAGCTATAGCTATAATTTTTGGATTGATTCATAGAGTTAATCAAAAAAGTTCATAAATAAGTTTTACTTACAGTTTCAAATATTGAAAAGTGACGTGATGCCAATTCTTGTTTGTTCTTGCTGTAGCCTCCACCTATAACAGTACAAAGAGGTACTTTTTTTTCTTTGAAATACTCACAAACAATTTCATCTCTTTTTTTAATGCCATCATCAGAAAGGTTTAGATTACCGAGATCATCGTTTGAGTGAACGTCCACTCCTGCATCGTAAAAAACAATATCAGGTGTAAAATTAGACTCTATTTGATCAAGCGTTTTTGTGAGGATATTTATATATTTAACATCATCTACTTCATCATCTATTGGCACATCTAAATTGCTATTTTTTTTGTCAAATGGAAAATTATTTTTACAATGAATTGAACATGTAAAAATATTATCAATATTTTCACAAATAGAAGCAGTTCCATCACCTTGATGAACATCTAAATCTAATATTAAAATTTTATTTATTTTTTTTTGATTAAGTAAAGTTATCGAGGCATAGGCTAAATCGTTAAATACACAAAAACCAGATCCACAATCTTTAAAAGCATGGTGAGTCCCACCTGCTAAATGACATGCAATACCATAATCCAACGCCAATTGAGATGTTTGTAGTGTGCCTTGTATAGCTAAAAAAGATCTTTTAGCTAATCTAGCACTCCATGGTAAATTTATTCTTCTCTCCTGATCTCTTGATAGATTACCTTCTTTAACATTCAAAACATAATCACTGTTGTGTACTACTTGTACATCATTTATAGGAGCTGAGTTACTTTGGTGAATTGTTAAATTCGTATATAAATTTGAGTTTTTGATAAAATTATATAAATCAGAAAATTTAGTACCAACAAATCTATGGCCCTCTGGTAGAGGAATGTCATAGTTATCATTGTAAACAACATTTAGTTTTTTCATCAATATAAATTTTCTTTAATATTCGCTAATCGTAACTATTTCATCAGACTCGTATGTAGTTTGATCTAAGTTCTTCTTTACAATATTTGACATTGCATTAGCTACTTTTTTTGCATGAATTGGTCTCATTTTTTTAAGCGGGCCTAAAAATAATGGTGTTAATAGCTTAAAAATGGGTATTCCAATTTTCTCAGCAAGTCTAAACTGTTTTCTTTTTCCAAGCAAAAAAGATGGTCTTAAAATACCAAGGTTATCAAAGTTTAATCTTTTCAACTCTTCTTCAACTAGGCCCTTAAACCTTAAATATTCACCTTTATTATTAGGATCAGCAAAACCAGATGAAATATAGACGAAGGACTTTATTGAGTTAGATTTACATATATGGGCTATTTCCTTGGGTAAATCTAGCTCTACCCTTTGATATTCACTTCTTTCAGGAGAGTTTTTCTTTGTTGTACCAATACAAAAAAAACAACAATCAGCAATAATCTGATCTTTAATATTCTCAACATTATTTAAATCTGTATTAATAATTTCTAATTTTGGATGTTTTATATTAACTTCTGAACGAGTAAAAATTTTAATGCTAGTATAATATTCATCATTTATTAAATTTTTTAATAAATAACTGCCAACTAAACCAGTAGCACCAAATATAACTGCCGAAGACATATAAAACTTATACATTAAAATTATTAAAAAAAAGAATATTTTTGGGATTTAGGAATATTTTTCTTTTAAAGTATTTTTTTGAACTTTTCCCATGACGTTTTTTGGAAGTTCATCCAACAATATATATTTATATGGAATTTTATATTTCACTAAGTGTTTTTTTAAAAAATCTTTAAGATGATTTAAATCCGTAAATTTATTCTTCATAACTATTGCTGCAATAGGTACTTCACCTAAATCGTCATTAGGGATACCAAAAACAGCAGACTCTAAAACTAATTCGTGTTGATTAATAATATCTTCAATTTCTTTAGGATAAACATTATATCCACCACTTATAATTAAATCTTTATTTCTTCCAGATATGAATAGATATCCATCAATATCAAAATATCCAATATCACCGGTTATAAAAAAACCATCTTTAGTAAATGCCTCTTTTGTCTTTTTTGGATTATTTAGATAACCTTTAAATACATTAGGACCACTTATTTCTATTGTTCCAATATCATTTTCTGATTTTGTATTATCACTTTGAATATTATTTATTCTTATTTTAATATCTTTTAAGGGTTTACCAACTGATCCTGCCTTTCTTTCCCCATCACAAGGATTAGAAGCATTCATATTAGTTTCAGTCATACCATATCTCTCTAGTATTTGATGGCCGGTTACTCTATAAAAATTTTTAAAAGTTTGATTTAATAATGGAGCACTTCCAGATATAAATAATCTCATATTTTGTGTTAATTTCTTATCTAGCCTTTTGTCATTCAACAATCTCGTATAAAAAGTTGGAACACCCATCATCAGAGTTGAATAATTAAATGCCTCAATAATTGAGTCTGTATTAAAATTTTTTATAAATCTAATAGTAGCCCCACTTATCATAGAAGTATTAATAGCAACAAACAATCCATGAGTATGGTAAATTGGAAGTGAATGGATTAAAGTATCATTGCGATTTATATTCCATAAATTTATTAGCTCTTGTGCGTTTGAAACTAAATTTTGTTCAGTTAACATAGCTCCTTTAGGTTTTCCTGTAGTTCCAGAAGTATACAAAAGTGCTGCTAGATCATTGTGGCTTCTTTTTGATGGTTCAAAAAAACTATCAAGGTTTTCTATACCATCAGTAATCTCACCTATTCCGTTTGCATTTAAAGATAAAATTTTACAGCCAATTTCATCGCAAATTGGTTTCAAGCTATCAATTTCTGATTTATCACATATAAGAAAAGAAGGTTTTGAGTCTTTTATAAAATAGATTGTTTCGTTAACTGTATAACTTGTATTAAGTGGAAAAAAAACTGATCCAGTAAGAATAGATGACAAATAAAGAGCTAAAGTTTCTTTACATTTGGCAGACTTTACAAGAATATGACTTCCTGCTTTTAACCCTAATTTTGATAATTTGTGAGAAATTTTTGATGCAAGAATTATGAAATTTTTATAAGTAATTTCGGATCCATCATCTAATATTAAAAAAGTTTTATTATTGTCTAAATTAGTTTCAATAAGATTTGAATAAAGTGAGTCTGTCAAAGTATATCAACGGAGTAATTAGGTTGGCCCTGCAATATACAGGGCCTAATAAATAAAATAAAAAATCTAGATTATTCTAGGATTATGGTAACCACTTCTCCCAAGTAGATTTATTGTTTGCTTTCCATTCAGCAACAACATCATTAAGCTCTCCACCTTCACGAACTTTAACGAGCATAGCTGCTTGATCTGCATTTGATAAAGCCATTTTACCAAAGAACTCAAGTGCTTTTTGGTTTTCTGGTTTAGCAAATGTATCAGGATTACCGTAGTTCATTGGATAATCAACAGCCCAACCAGTAGCTGGCCAATAGTCAGCGCCACAAGTTTCCCAGTTGTTAGCCTCTGTAAAGGTATCACATGTTTTGTTTGGAGCTAATTTAACACCTACTAATTCGTTAACACCAAAGAACCAATGAGGCTCCCAAAGGTACATTAAGAAAGGCTCGCCTCTGTCGTACATACCTTGCGCTTCAGCAAGAGCAGCAGTTTCGGTTCCCAATTCATCAGCAACAAAGTCTAAACCAAGTAAATCTAATCTTTTTTGATCATGACAGTTCCAACCAGCAACTGGACAACCAATTAATCGACCTTTTCCACCAGACTCCATAGTAGCAAAATCTTCTTTAAATTTATTTAAATCAGCATAACTAGAAAAATCTGGGTTTGCATCAGCCCAATATTTTGGAACATAATAATCTGACATACCAGTAATACCAACAGTTCCAAGTAATTTTACACTTCCATCACCAGAGTAAGTCATTTTAACTTCTCCACCATGGATAAGGTCGCCACTTAACATAACGTCATCAGCTTCAGCATAACTAGGCCATGACTCACATGCAAAATCAATATCGCCTGCAGCAATGGCTTCCCACAAGCCAGTTCCTGAAGCAAATACGATTCTATCAATTTCGTATCCTAACTCATCCTCAAGTATGCTTACAGCTACTTGACATGAAATCTCTCCACCAGTCCAGTCAGCGATTGCTGCTAATAATTTTTCAGCATTAGCTTTACTGAATGTTGCGGTAAAAAGAATAGAGGATAGAATAAAAGTTATAATTGTTTTAGATATTCTCATAGAGTATCCCTCCCATAAAGTATTTATATTAGCAAAAAATAGTCAAAGTACATATGTTATTTATTCATTAATAGGTAACAAAATCCTATAAAATATGTTTTTTATTAATTAATTAAGTGTAATACTATTAAAAATGATGAAAACTAAAGTATTTCTTACATGTGCTGTTAATGGATCCGGTGACACTGCATCAAAACATCCAGATCTTCCAAAGACTCCAAAACAAATAGCTAAATCCGCAATAGAGTCTGCTCAAGCAGGTGCATCTATAGTTCATATTCATGTCAGAGAGGAAGATGGAACGCCTAGTCGAAAATTTGAATTTTATAAGGAAGTAGTTGAAATAATTAGATCTAGTGACACTGATGTAATTATTAATTTAACAACCGGTATGGGAGGTGATTTAGATATAGGTGAAGGAGATAACCCAATGGATTTTGGTCCATATACAGATATGGCTAATATTATGGAAAGAATATCTCATGTAGAGGAATTACTTCCGGAAATTTGTACACTTGATGCTGGTACATTAAATTTTGGTGATAGTTCTGTGTTGGCAGTCAATACTCCAAATGATTTAAGAAAAGCAGCAAAACGATTAAAAGAAATTGGGGTTAAACCTGAAGTTGAAGCATTTGATTTAGGTAACATGTGGTTTGGTGCTCAACTTTATGAAGAAGGACTACTTAGTGACCCACCCTTATATCAAATGTGTTTAGGAATTCCCTGGGGAGCTCCAGCAAAAACTACAGCTATGATTGCAATGTTAGATGTCATGCCTAAAAATGCTATTTGGTCAGGCTTTGCAATTTCAAGAAATGAAATGCCCTTTGTTGCACAAACAGTTTTACTTGGAGGTAATCCCAGAGTTGGGCTTGAAGATAATTTATATTTATCAAAGGGAAAACTTGCAACTAATCCACAATTAGTTGAAAAGGCAATAAAAATAGTTCATGAGTTGGGCTCCTCTATTATGAGTCCCCAAGAGACTAGAGATTATTTAAAGCTAATAAAAACTTAATCCATTCTCTCAGTATTTCCATCAATAGAAATTACTTGACCTGAGACTCTAAGGGAGTCTTGAGAAATTAAAAAGGAACATATTTTTGCTATATCATCTTCATAAACCCATTGTTTTAAAGAACTCATAGAAACAAAATCTTTTTCAATTGATCTTACAGATTGCTTTAACATTTTTGCTTTCGCTTTTATGACCCTCATCATTCTCGCACCTTTAACAGAACCCGGGCATATTGCATTTACTCGTATATTAAATTTACCTAATTCCATTGCTAAAGTTTTAGTAATACCAACTAAGGCCCATTTGCTTGCCGCATAAGGTGACCTATTAGGAAAACCATCAATACCAGCTGTAGAGGAAATATTGATGATTGAGCCATTTTTAGATTTCTTAATCATGGGTATTGCATATTTAGTAAAATAAAAATGACTATTAACATTTACATGTAAAGTCTTTTCCCAATCATCAGATTTAATTTTCTCTAAAGGAGATGTGGGTCCAGCTATTCCAATATTATTTATAAGTCCATCTATTTTTTTGGTTTTATTTGATATTTCTTTATAAAATTTTTTTACCTCATCTTCTTTTGAAGCATCGCATTCTGATATAAAAAGTTTTTTATTAAAGTATGAATTTTTTTTCAGTTTATTAATATTTTTTTTATCAATATCACAAGTATAAACAAAAGCACCTTGTAATAGTAATAATTTTACAATAGCTAAACCTATCCCAGAAGCACCAGCAGATAAAATAATTTTTTTATTTTTAAGAAAATTATTTTGCATCAAAAGAATAACTATCAGGTTTAATGGGAATAGATCTATCTATCCCCTTTACAATTTTTTTTTCTTTATCATAAAAGGGTAAATCTACAACGACTCCGGTGTGTGAAGAATTATCTGGGAGAATTATTTTTATCTCTTTATTTATATAATCATTTGGTTTATAAAATCTTACATAACCAATTCCTTGTTCGAGTGTTGGAGATGGTACACCTGCTGTTATGTAGCCGACTTCTTTATCATTAATGTTTATTTTACTTCCGGCTTTAGGAACTGCTGTTTTACATGTTATTCCAAATAAACAAGTCCTTTTATCTTTTTTAATTAATGCATCTTTACCGATAAAATCTTTATCCATATTCACAAAATACCCTAGGCCTGCTTCGAAAGGAGTAATTGTTGTATCTATATCAGTTAAATTTCCAAAAATACCACCCTCAATTCTTCTAATAGTCATGGCTCTAGAGGCAGAAAATTGCATACCATATGGTTTACCACATTCAATAAGATAGTCCCATAGAGCCAAATGGTCTGTGTTAAAACCATCACAAAAAATTTCAAATCCTAATTCATTTGTAAAACCTGTTCTTGAAACATATAAATTTTGCCCTCCTAGATCAAAAAAATTGGATGTAAAATAAGGCATATTTTCATCAATCTTTCCATTAGAAGCTAACTTCATAATATCGATTGATGCCGGACCTTGAATTTGAAGAACTCTGGATTTAGGGTCTTTTATTTGAATATCATAATTTGAACTATGAGCAATAAGCCAATCTTCAAATGGGCCGTCTGCTTGAACGTACCAAAACTTTTCTTCATCAAATCTAAATAAAACTCCATCCATGAAAATTCCACCTTTTGGCGTACAGGCGAGTGCATAATAACCTCTGCCAATTTTTGTTTTTGAAATATCTCTTGTCAGCACTTTATTCAAAAAAGAAACTGAGTCTTTTCCTGATATTTCTATCGGTTTTTCTGGGACATCAAATAAAAGAGCTTTTTGTCTTAAAAGCCAATATTTTTCTAAAGGATCTTCATCAATTTTCATAGGAAAGTATCTTCCTGCATAGACACCTCTGACCATATTCGAAGTATTAGTACGCTGAATGAATGGAGACTCTTCAAATCTACGCGCACTAATTTTAATTGTTTTGTTTAGATCAGCTTCTTCTTGTAAATTTCCCATTTATTTATCAATGACTCTATTAGATTTATAATCACGAATAATAACAGGAGGGTCAAATGCAGTCACAGGAGAAATATTATCTTTAACTAATTCTACTTCGATAAGACATGAGTGTGCTATAGGACCTTGACCTAATTTTGAAGTTCCTTTGTCTTTTGTAAGGACATTAGGATTGCCATGTTTACAAATAGTTTTTAATTTTTTAGTATCCTCAGGATCGTACCATGCACCAGTACTAATTTGAACAACTCCAGGGCGAATATTATCATTAATGTTTACACCAGCTAAACAGGCACCTCTATCATTAAAAAGTTTTACTATATCTCCCTCATTTATTCCACGACTGCTCGCATCAACACTATTCATTTCAATTGGTTCACGATCTTTAATTTTAAAAGATTTACTATAACCTCCGTGATCCATTTGACTATGTAATTTATTTTTTGGTTGATTAGATATTAAATGTAAAGGATAGTTTTTATTTTTATTTCCAAGCCATTCACAGGGCTCTAACCAGGTTGGATGACCAGGACAATCATCATAATTAAAACTATCTACTGTTTTGGAATATATTTCTATTTTTCCACTTGGAGTGGAGAGTGGGAATTTAATAGGATCTTCTCTAAAATCTTTTAACATTATTGTATTTTCTTTTGGTGGTGGAACTTTAAACCACCCAATTTTTCTAAACTCCTGATAGCTAGGAAAATCAATATTTTTTAATGTCTTTGATTTGACTGAAGTTTCTTGATAAATCCATTTTTGCCAATCTTCTTCATCTCTTCCTTCAGTAAAAAGATTTTCGATATCCATTTTTTTTGCAATTCCTTTAAAAATATCAAAATCACTTTTAGCCTCTTCAAAAGGCTCAACTAATTTTGACATTGAAATTACATAAGGATCTCTTGGGGTAAGCATTATGTCTTGTCTTTCAAGTGGGGTGGTACAAGGTAAGATAATATCTGAATATTTAGCTAAAGTATTCCAGCACCATTCATTAGAAATAATGGTTTCAGGTTTTTGCCAAGCTAGCAAAAGTTTATTAATATCCTGATGATGATGAAATGGGTTTCCACCTGCCCAATAAATTAATTTAATATCAGGATATTCATACTCCTTACCATCAAAATGAAAAGTTTTACCTGGATTTAAAAGTAAATCACTTATCCTTGCAACTGGGATGAAATTATCAATTTTATTGTCAGATTGCGGAAAAGCAGCACCAGGAATAATAGAAAACTGCCCACCAATGTGATTAGTTGCACTGTAACCAAATCCAAAACCACCACCTGGTAAACCTATTTGACCCAACATTGACGCAAGCATAATTGCTGCCCAAAAAGGCTGTTCACCATGGTCTTGGCGAGTTAAAGACCAACTAACAGATATCATAGTTCGCTTTGTGTACATGTCCCTTGCTAGAGATATTATTTCTTCTGATGAGATTTCACTTATTTCTGAAGCCCAATTAGCATCTTTTACAACTCCATCTAAATCTCCTAAAAGATATGGTAAGAAAATATCAAATCCTTCTGTGTATTTTTCAATAAATATTTCACTATATAAATTTTCTTTGTATAGAGTGTGTGCTAGGCCGAGCATAATTGCAACATCAGTATTAGGTCTTAAGGGTAACCATTTTCCTTTAACTTCGTCTAATAAGTCACTTTTCAGTGGACTTAAATTTACAAATTTTATGCCAGCTTTAGCAGAACTAATTAGTTTTTCTTTTTGATTATGACTCCCGGTTCCACCTTGAGCTATTTGACCATTTTTTAAAGGAACTCCTCCAAAACATACAAATAGTTCTGTGTTTTCTTCGATTGAGTCCCAACTAGTGCAGGTATCAAGATAGGCTCTATAACTTCCAAGTATATGGGGGACCATTGCTTCTGCTGCTGCAAAACTATAAGTAAACTTTGATCTTGTGTAGCCACCAATGCAATTTAAAAAACGATGTAATTGGCTTTGAGCGTGGTGAAATCTTCCAGCACTAGCCCAGCCATAAGATCCACCAAATATTGAAGAATTACCGAAGTTTTCTCTTACTCTATTTAATTCTTTGGCCACTATATTTTCAGCTTCATCCCAAGATACAGCTACAAAAGGATCTATTCCTCTTAAGTTATTGTTTGTTCCTGGTCCATTATCGATCCAACTTTTTCTTATCATAGGCTTATCAATTCGCGTTTGATTATCGTGAATGTCTAGAATACCTGGTCCTATTGGTGATGGATCTTTATCATTTTCCCATCCAATTAATTCTGTGACTTTCCCATTATTTACTTTTGCTCTATAAGTTCCCCAATGCGAACTAGTTAAGGGAAGATCTTTCTTAAAACCCATTACGATTTATCTAATCCAAGGGCTTGTCTTTGTTTCTTAGTCCAGGCGTGGGTTATCCTATCGATGATAATAGCTAGAAGAACGATAGCTAAACCAGCTGATAGACCTCTTCCTGTATCTGATCTTTGAAGTGCATTAAATACTTGAAGTCCTAGACCTTTTCCTCCAATCAATGGTGTAACAATTTGCATTGCAAAAGCCATTATTACAGTTTGATTAAAGCCCATGACGAGACTGGGAACAGCTAGTGGAAATTTTACTTTATTTAAAGTTTGAATTCCTGTTCCTCCAAAAGATTTAGATACCTCTGAATAGCTCCCTGAAACTTGTGACAACCCAAGAGCTGTTAATCTTATTATTGGTGGTACAGAATATATAACTGTTGCAATAACTGCAGATACTATATTTCCTCCAAAAAACATTAAAACAGGAATTAAATAACAAAAATAAGGCAAAGTTTGCATTGCATCTAAAACAACATTTTGGATATCTCTGTACCATTTATTGTAGGATGCTATTACTCCAAGTGGTACTCCTATTACAAAACAAATTAAAACTGAAACTAATACTGAAGATAGCGTAATCATTGAATGCACCCACATACCTGTAGCTCCAATAAAGGCTAATAATATTGCGGTGATGGTGGCAAACTTTATTCCAACTGTCACATATCCTATAAGGATAAAAACAATCATTGTATACCACCAAGGTATCTGAGTTAGAAATAAATTTAATGGGTTTAGCAAATATAAGTAAACAAAATACTTCATGCCTTTTGCAAATGATATAAAACCAGGATCAAGAGTCATTGCCTTGACAGTATCTTCTATTGGTTTTTGAATATCAATTGCCCAAGTTTCTGGAAAAGTTCCTATACTATAAATGTATGCATCAAAAATATAAATAAAGATAAAAATTAAAAATGATGAAAATAAAAAATATCGTTGGTTTATAAAATTTTTAACTGAACCTTTTTGAGACTTATTAAAAAAAGAAATAAAGCTAGCAATTAAACTAGCAAAAACATTAACAATAGTTGTAAAAAATATATTTGTGAGCTTTACAGATATTCTCAAAGGTAATTCAATCAAGTTTGCTAAAGGGTTTCTGTGTAAATTTTGCGGTAATAAGTAAAATTTTTTTACATCATCAGGTAAGGTTTCTTTTTCTTTACTAATAGCACTACTTATTCTATCAAACATTATTGCCATAAATAAAATACACAAGCCCCCTTCCATCGCCCAACCAACATCTAATTTTCTAATTGCTTGCCATACTTGACCACCTAAACCTTCGGCACCAATAAAAGTTGCAAGAACAACTAAAGCTAAAGCCATCATAATTGTTTGATTAACACCCATCATGATACTTGGTAAGGCCATCGGTATTTTAATTTTAAATAAAAGTTGAAATTTATTAGATCCAAAAGACTCAGCTGACTCTATTGTTTCTTTAGATACTTGTCTTATCCCTAAATTTGTTAACCTAATAATTGGAGGCATAGCATAAATTAGTGTAGCAAGTATTGCTGGAGCACCGCCAATTCCAAAAAAGAACATAGCAGGGAATAAATATACAAAGGCAGGCATGACTTGCATGGTGTCCAAGATAGGTTTTAAAAAATTTTCAAATCTATCACTTTGAGAACTGAGTATCCCTAGGATAACTCCAAAAATTACAGATAAAATTACTGATAAGCCCATTAATGCTAATGTTTGCATAGAGACTTCCCACATATCAACTGCACCCCAGAAATAAACTGTAAACATACAAAATAGAGCAAGTTTAATACCACCATATGCTAAAGCTGGAAGAGCCATTAAAGACATTATTAAAATCCACGGAGACTCAACAAAGAAATTTTCCAATGCCATGTAACCAGCTTGTAAAAAAGAGGCAAATAATCTCGTTATCCATCTATAGTTATCTTTTAAATAATCTTCTCCAGCATTTATCCATGCGGTAAATTTAAATTCATCAGTAATAGATTTAGGAAATACAGTAGGGTCCTCATTAATAATCGATAGATAATAAGCTACTGCCCCAATGATAAAAATACTTAAGTAAAAAATTATATTTTTATTTAATTTATTTTTAGTAGCTATATTTTGATTTAAAGACATATTTAATTATATTTATTCAACTATATAAGAATTTATAAAAATAATTTTATTTTAATAGTATTAATTCACAATTATAATAGCCTTTAACCAGGATAATATGGATAAAATTATTTGCTCAAATATATGGAAAATTTTTGGTAATGATGAAAAAAGAATTTTAGACAATTTAGATCCAAATTTAAGTAGAGACGAAGTACAAGAAAAAACCGGACATGTAATAGCTGTCAAAGATGTCAGCTTTTCCATTCAAAAAGGTGAAACATTTGTTGTAATGGGATTATCAGGTAGTGGAAAATCAACTTTAGTTAGATGTTTAACTAGATTAATTGAACCTACATCTGGATCGGTAATTATTGATGATATTGACATTACAAAAATTAGTAGAAATAGCCTTCTTGATCTTAGAAGAAATAAAATGAGTATGGTATTTCAACACTTTGGACTTTTTCCACATCGGACAGTTCTTGAAAATATTTCTTATGGTTTAGAAATTAGAGGAGAAAAAAAACAAGAAAGATTAGACAAGGCTACAGAGTCTTTAAATCTAGTTGGTTTAAAAGGTTGGCATAATAATTATCCAAGAGAGCTATCAGGTGGAATGCAACAAAGAGTTGGTTTAGCACGTGCGATGGCAGTTGAGCCAGAAATCTTAATATTTGATGAGCCATTTTCTGCTTTAGACCCATTGATTAGAAGAGAAATGCAAGATGAACTCTTAGACATTCAAAAAAAATTACAACGAACTATGGTTTTTATTACTCATGATTTTTTAGAGGCAATAAAAATGGGAGATCATATTGCTATTATGAAAGATGGAGAGATTTCTCAAGTTGGAACACCTGAAGAAATTGTGGCAAATCCAGTTGATAAATACGTTAAAGATTTTTGTGAAGATGTTCCAAAATATAAAGTATTAAGCGCAGGAAAAGTTATGCGTAAAGAATGTTCTGATGAGTCAAAAAAATTATTTTCAGATAAAACAAAATGCATAGATGAAAATGCTAAAATTGAAACATTAATTGACCAGATTTGTGAAGATGATACGGCCTACCCTATAATAAATTCCAAATCTGGAGAGCTAGTTGGAGAAATTGATCGAACCATTGTTATGAAGTCTATGAAATCTAAATGATCTTATCATTTAGTTTGGTTTATTAATTTTTTTATTTTTATCTCTCCAAATAATAATCATTCCTGCAAAAACTATTAATAAAACTCCAGGAAAAAGTTGATCAAAAGGTGCTTCACCAAAAAATATCCATGCTAGAATAAAAGATGAGGGTATTGCTAAATATTCAAAAACTGCGATTTTACTAGCTGCTATTAACCTATAAGAGTAAATAAATAGAATTGCAGCTGTTCCTCCAAAAATACCAATTAATGATAAAATTAAAAAGTCAGTATTGCTCTCAATATATGTATGACCACTTGTAAAAAAAATAAATATTAATGAACCAAGAAAAGATGAAAAGAGAGAATAGAATTGAATTTTTCCTGTAGAAAAATTATCTGGTATAAATTTTAGTACTATCACTTGGACAGCCCATAAGAAAGCAACTAGTATTGGTAAAATAGAATAATAAGAAAAAATACTACTATTAGGTTTCATAATCATTACAACTCCAACAAAGCCAATTATAACAGCTGACCATCTATATATACCCACTCTGTCTCCTAAAAAGAAGATTGATAAAATTACTATAAAAAATGTAGAGGAAAAAGTTAGTGTAGATGCTGTAGCAAATTCCATATTATTTATTGCAATGTAATACAAGATATTAATAGCCAAAAAACAAGAACCTCTGATAAAACAAAATAAAATAAATTTTTTATTTAAATTTTTAAAAAGGTCTGAGCTTTCTTTATTATAAATTAGTAAAAGTATTAGGGGGATTATCGCAAAAGTATTTCTAAAAAGAGCTAGTTGAATTGTAGAATACTCACCTCCTAAATATTTTACAATCAATCCATGTATATCTATGAATATAACTCCAATAACCATTGCAGAGATTGCAAGAAATGTATTTTTTTGATTATAAATAAAATTAATCATTTCATATAACTATTAACTTGTTATAAACTTTATTATTCTAAATGAAAAACTTTAAACTAAACGAAAAAGATATCCTCTCTAACCAAGACTGGACTTTTCCGACAACCACATATTACGGACCAGGAAGATTTAATGAAATTGCAAAATTTTGTGAGGAATTTGATATTAAAAATCCTCTTATTGTAACAGATAGTGGCAGCAAGGATCTTCCTTTTATTAAGAAGTTAATAGCATTATTATCTAAAAATAATATTAAATCAGATTTATTTTATAATATATCGCCTAACCCACGAGATGATGAGATATCAAAAGGATGTGACCAGTTTAAAAATGGAAGTCACGACTCAATCATAGCTATTGGTGGTGGGAGTGCTATGGATGGTGGTAAGTCTATATGTTTAACTGTTAATAGTGAAACCCCATTATGGGATTTTGAGTTTGAACAACCAGTGCCAAAAATAACAAAAGAAAATGCATTTCCAAAAATAATAACTGTCCCAACAACTGCAGGAACCGGGGCTGAAACAGAAATAACAGCAATGGTTACACATTTAGAAAAAGGAATGAAATTTTGCATCTGGCATCCAGATGTAAGACCTATATTCACACTAGTAGATCCTGAGTTAACATTAGAATTACCTCCAAAATTAACAGCGTGGACAGGTGTCGATGCTCTTGTACATAGTATCGAGGGATACTGTGTGCCAGGTTTTCATCCACTTTGTGATGGAGCTGCTTTGGAAAGTCTTAATTTAATTTCAAAATCTCTTGTTTTAGCTGTAGAAGAACCAAATAATTTGTTGGCAAGAGGTGCAATGATCATAGGATCATATTTGGGAGGAATATCCTTTTTAAAGGGATTAGGTAATGTTCATTCAATATCCCACATGGTTGGAGCAGAATTTAATACTCATCATGGTTTAACGAATGCTATTGTTTTACCACCTGTTCTTCATTTCAATTTACCAGGTATGGATGAAAAAGTTCAAAGAATGTCAGAAGCTATGCAATTTGAAAATCATACAGTAAATGAATTTACTCAAAATATTGAATTGTTACTTGATAGATTAAATATCCCTAAAAGTTTAAGTGAAATTGATGTTCCTGAAGACTGTGCTGAAAGGATTGCAAAAAAAGCTATGCAGGATCAAGCCTATGCAACAAATCCAAAAGAAGCATCATTGTTGCAAATGAAAGACATTGTTACTCAAAGTATAAAACAAGCTCGCTAAGCCTATATGCTTGAGGATCAATCTGTTGAAGAAATAATACACAATATAAATCAGCGACAAATATCTATTAAAGAGGTAATGGAATACTATTTGGATAGAATTGAAAAATTTAATCCAGATTTAAATGCAATAGTACTTCTCAAGGATAGAGGGGATCTTATTAAAGAAGCTGTATATAAAGATAATTCAACTCAATCTGAGAAGACTTTAGATGGAATCCCCATAGCTATTAAAGATTTAAGTGATGTAGTTGGCATAAAAACAACATATGGCTATCCTGGAACAAAAGATTATTTTCCCAAAAAAAATTCATTGTTTGTTGAACGTCTTATTAAAAGCGGAGCTATTATAATTGGAAAGACTAACACAGCAGAATTAGGTGTTGGTGGACATACAATAAACAGATTGTTTGGCCCAACTTCTAATTATTATGATAATACAAAATCTGCAGCAGGATCAAGTGGAGGAGCCAGTACTGCTGTAGCAGCAGGACTAATACCATTTGCAGACGGCACTGATCAAATGGGATCATGCAGAGGACCAGCAGCATATGCAAATATTTATGGATACAGACCTACACCTGGCTTAATTTCAGTTGATAGAGGGAACCAATTATCAAAAATTCCCATACTCACAACACCTGGTTGTTTAGCAAAATCACCAAGTGATATGGCATTTTTATTAGATGAAATGATTGGAAGTGATACAAGGGATAACTATTCTTTTGATTTAAAAGAACTTTTTAAAAATCAAAAAATAAAAGATGAAGATTTAACCAATGTCAAAATAGGTTGGTTATCTAATATGAATAATAATTATAAAATTGAAACAAAAATTTTAGATATGTGTGAGTCTCAACTTAAAAAATTAGAAAACTTGTATGTAAAAATTGAAAGATTAAAACCAGATTTTGATAATGAAGCTCTATGGAATAGTTGGATAACGTTTAGATCAAAAAGTATTTACGAGGATACTTTAGCAATGAACATAAAAGATATTAATACAATGACTTACCAAGCTATATGGGAGTACAATCACGGAAAAAATATAAAAAATGAAGACTTAGATAGTGCTTATAAACAAAAAAAAAGGTGTGAAGAACAAATTGAAAATATTTTTAAAAACTTTGATTTTCTAGCGTTACCCTCTGCACAACTATTTCCGTTTGATAAAAATCAACAGTTTCCTGAAAAAATAAATTCTTTTCAGTTAGATACTTACCACCGTTGGTTAGAAATTTTTATATTGTCTAGTCTTCTTGAATTACCGACATTCACTATCCCTGTCGGATTTGATGAATTTGGTATGCCAATGGGTATGCAGATAATTGGAAAAAGAAAAAGTGATTTACAATTATTTGCTTTTGCAAAAAAATATGAGGAAATATTTAACTTTAGTAAGTTTAAACCTCTGCTAGATTAATAATAATGAGGCATCCTCATCATTATAAAATAGCAGCTGCCCTTGCTATATCAGCTGGATCATGGGGTATATATTGGTTACCACAAAGAATATTAGAAGACGGTGGTCTTACTGGTGGTTGGGGAACCATTGCACAAATGATTATTGGAGTTTTAATTTTATCTCCAATTGCAGTGTGGCGTAAAATTAATGGAAGAACTTTTGGTTTAGAGCTACCGATAACAGGCTTACTTTGTGGGGGCGGGTTTATTTGTTATGCGTTGAGTTTTCTTTTAACTGATGTAGTTCGAGCATTAATACTTTTTTACATGACACCAATATGGACTACTATTTTTGAAATTTTATTTTTGAAAAAAAGACCTGGGATAGAAAGAGCTATAACACTTGGTTTAGCTTTAGGAGGGCTATGGGTAGTATTTAGTAAGCAAACGATAATCCCTTTACCAGAGAATGCTGGTGATTGGTTAGCTTTTGCTGGAGGGGCATTATTTGCTGGCGGGATGATAAAATTAGAAATCGCAAAGACAGATGGTGTATTCCCAACAATTTTTTCTTTCTTTTTTTATGGAACTTTATTTAACATAGTCGCTGGTATCTTTTTGAAAGATTATTTAGGACCTATGCCTACAATGGACTCTTTCGTTGCAATGTCTTCATTTCTTTTCTTTATATCTGTTTTTTATTTTATACCCACAGGTGTAGTAATATTCTGGTCTCCTAGCAAATTAGGTGCGGGTTTGTGTTCTATTCTTTTTTTATCAGAAATACTTGTTGGTGTGACAAGTTCTAGTATTTTGACAGATGAACCTTTTGGCTGGCGTGAAATAATAGGAAGTTCAATGATTGTGCTTGGTGGAATTTTAGCAGTAGTACTAGCGCCAAACACAAAAAAATCATGATTTATAAAGAAAAATTAAATAACAATTCAAAAATTTTCCTCGATGGTGGAAATGGTTCTGAGATTGCTAAATTAGGAGGTGATATGAGCCCTGCTTTTGCAGCATTATCAACAATTACATCTCCTGATATTGTTGTAAAAGTTCATGAAAACTTCATCAATGCTGGATGTGATATCATTACCGCTAACACTTTTGCAACCAGTAGACACGTTTTACAAAGTTTAAATCGTGAAAATGAAACTATAGAATTTTTAACTGGATCTGTCGAATTAGCAAGAAAAGCATTAGAAAACTGTAATAAAGAAAATCAGGTTGCTATAGCTGGAAGTCTCTCCAATTTTTTTGCTTTAAAGGAAAATGAATTTGTACCTGATCCAAGGTTTATTCCGTCATTTAAACAAGAAGAAGAGAATTATATAGAGGCAGCTAACACATTAAAAAATTCTGGTGTAGATATTTTAATATTAGAAATGTTATTAGACATAGACCATTCACAATTATTATTGAATGCTGCTTTACAAACTGGTTTACCTGTATGGGTTGGATTAAGTTGTTGTGTAAGTAAATATGATAACACGATAGTTGGAAGAAATTTTAGAGCTGAAAAAGAAAAATCACTAATTTATGATGAAAAGATATATCAAGAACAACCGAAATTTTTACCTGAAGATGATATAATTTTATTTGAAGATATTATAAAAAAATTAACAAATATTGGTGGAGATGTTTATGGTATTATGCACACGTGGTTTCAAGATAGCTATGGTGGCTTGAAAGTTATAAAAGATCATTGGAATGGCCCTATGATGTTTTATCCAGAAATACATAAATTTGATACAAGTACACATGAAGCTATAGCTACATGTAATGAAGATGAATTTGCAAATTCTTGCCTAGAATTTATTGATGATCAAATACAAATCATTGGTGGATGTTGTGGTGTAAGTGATAATCATTTAAAGAAATTAATTGAAAAATTTTAAATAATGACATTCATAAGAAAAGTGGAGACATGGATAACTAAGTCAAAACAAACTGAAGATGGATGGTCACAAATAAAACCATTTATATTTTTAAAATTAACTAACAATGATGGTTTTGAGGGCTGGGGTGAGGCTTTTTCATTACCTGCAAGAGAAAAAGGAATTGTAGAAATTATTCATAATTTAATGAGTTCTTTATCTCATGTAAAAGACATAACACCAGATAGATTTTATAGAGAGTCAAATTTAATTGCTGATGGACATCGTGGAATTGACTTTTCCGCTGCAACAAGTGCTATAGAAATGAGTCTTTGGGATATAGAGGGGAAGAAAGAAAAAAAACCTCTTTATAAAATTTTATCAAAGGATTATAGAGAAAAAGTTCCTGTTTATGCAACAATATGGAGTGAGGATTTTAAAAATGATGAAATATTATCATCAAGATGTATAGAAACGCTAAGCGATGGTTATGGAGGAATTAAAATATATCCACTTCAAAATAGAACTGTTGAACAAGCAGCAACATGTGTTTCAAAAATAAGAGATGTTTTAGGCTATAAAATACCTCTTATGTTAGACCTAGCCTGCCCTAAAGATACAAATATATCATTAAATCTAGCTTCACTTGTTGAGGAATTTAGACCACATTGGTTTGAAGAACCAGTTGATGGTGAAGCAACAAGATCACTTAAAGATATTAGAGAGAAAACAAATTTGAGAATTGTTTCAGGTGAAAAGCAATGTGGATTAAATCATTTTATTGAAACTTTAGCTTTGGATGCAGTTGATATTTTCAATCCAGATATTTCAGGTGTTGGGGGAATTATTGATTTGATAAAAAATAATCAAATTATCTCATGAAAAAAAAGTTACAGTTTCTCCTCATTGTTGGAATTCTATGTCAATTGCAGCTTCAGCGATGGTACATGTATGTATGAGTTTTGCAAATACAGAAATGGCAGAATTTTTTCCTGAATATATTCCATACTCATTAAAATTTAGTAATCAAAACTATGAAATAAAAGATGGATTTGTCAAAATAGAGGACAATGATGGTTTAGGTATAAATATTGATACTAAATTGTTAATGGAAGATACATCTTCTTACAAAGAAACAGAATTAACTTAAAAATTAATTCTTTAAGACTGATAATGCTTTAATATGACTAGGGCTAACTCCACAGCAACCACCTATAATTTGTGCTCCACTTTCAACCCATAATTTAGCCTCTTCATAATACTCTTGTGGAGAAATACTCTCTACCACATTCCAATGTGGTTTTTTAAAAAAACCGTTATTCGGATATGCCCCAATAACACCATTATAATTACTTTTGATTATTTGAATTCCTTGATTTATGACCTTTATATCGGAATGAGCTATTAATATAGGACCATCATGAATTTTTTTAAATTCATTAATTGAATTTTCAAAATCATCGTAAAAGAATGCCTCAGAATTACTTATACTTTCTTGATAACCAAGCATAAGTTTGTCTCTTTCTCTGTCCAATGCACACGATATTGAAAGCCATACTGATATATCAAATTCATTTGAACAATCTAATAGTGTCTCAATTGTTCTTGTTGATGAAGTCATTGCTTCAAGGATAATTAAATCAACACCTGCTTCAGATAAAATACTTAATTGTTTTAAAAAACCTGGTTTTAAAAATTTTGGTTCAATTCTATCCCAACTACCATATGTAGAAACTGAGCCAGCTACACATACATTATAATTTGAATTATCAATAACTTTTTTAGCTATTTTTACACTCGCTTTATTCCATTCTTCGATATGATTTTCATAACCATATTCTTTCATTGAAATTGGAGTACTAGCGTAAGTATTAGTAGTAATAATATCAGAGCCTGATTGAATAAAATTTTGATGGGCTTTGTATACGATTTCAGGATTATCTACAGAACATCTGCCAGACCAAAGATCATTATCCATAGAGGCTCCGAGTTTTTCTAGTTCAGCACCCATCCCACCATCAAGAATAATAATTTTTCCTGAGTTCAATTTATTTTCAATATCAGAATAGGACATAAAAATAAAATAAATCTTTATTTATTGAGGTAAGTGTAACCACAAATTTTGTTGCCATCTAAATCTCTGATATAAGAATAATACTCACCTTCATATCTCTCACCTGGGGCGCCTTCATCTTTTGCACCTAAACTTATTGCAGTAGAATGAAATAAGTCGACAGCTTCTTTATTATTTATATAAAAAGAAATTTGAGTTCCGTTACCAACTGTTGCTTTTTCTTCATTGAAAGGAGTTGTAACATAAAATTCTACTGCCTCGGGATTTGATTTAGGGGCGTAGGAGCCATAAGTATCAGTTTTTTCAATTCTCTTTAAATCAATAATATCAAGAAGGGTATCATAAAACCCAGTAGCTTTATCAAGATCGTTTGTTCCAACCATGACAAATCCTATCATCTATTTCCAACCACTAATTGCTTTAACTTCCAAATATTCATGCAGACCCCACGTTCCACCCTCTCGTCCATTACCAGATTGGTTGTAGCCTCCAAAAGGTGTTCCAGCGTCAGGAGCATTTCCATTGATTTGAACTACACCGGCCCTCAATTGTTTTGAAACTCTTCTGGCTCTTTCTTTATTCTCAGTTTGTAAAAAATTACCTAATCCATATGGTGTATCATTAGTTATCGAAATTGCCTCTTCTTCAGACTCAAAAGGAATAATGGATAGCACTGGACCAAATATTTCCTCTTTAGCTATTCTCATATCATTACTAACATTTGTAAATACAGTTGGTTTTACATAATAACCTTTTTCAAGATTTGATGGTCTACCCGCTCCACCAGCTACAAGTTTTGCACCCTCGTCAATACCACTTTGAATTAACGACTGTATTTTCTCAAATTGAGATTTATTAATTACAGGTCCTATATGATCTCCTGATTTAGATGGTAAATCTACGCCTATCTTTTTAGCTTCATCTGCAGCTTCCTCAACAGCTTTTTCATAAATTGATTTTTCAACTAACATTCGTGTAGGTGCATCACATGATTGACCAGAATTACTCATTATATTCCTTACACCATCTCTAACAGCATTGGGATATGCATCAGCAAAAATAATATTACCTCCCTTACCACCAAGCTCTAAACAAACTCTTTTAATT